>NZ_DASXNL010000018.1:0-31655 GCF_036495085.1 Phenylobacterium sp.
CATCGGGCCGGACGTCGCAGGCGACGTCGTCCCGGTCGTGGGTGGCTCCGAAAAGCACACCGGCGCGGGTCGGGATCGCATACCCGCCGAAGGCGACCGCCTGAGGTGGGGCGGCAAGGTGCGTCCAACTTGCCTGCCCCCCAACGGCGCTTAGGGGCAAGCCGGGGACCAGGCCGGAATTCACGCTGGGCGCCAAGAGCGAGGTCACCGTCGGCCTGACCCTCAACGGCGGCGTGACCTACGCAGAGACCTACTACTTCAACAGCACCGCCTCGGTACTCGGCTCGAACCTCGATCCGGTGAAGAACCAGACGGGCTTTGCCCTGGTGAACGCTCGTCTCGCGGTTGGACCGGAGGATCGGCGCTGGCGGGTCGAGCTGTGGGGCCAAAACATCTTCGACCAGTTCTACACGCAGGTCGGCTTCGACGCCGTCGCCCAGACCGGCTCGTATGACGCCTTCCTAGGGCTGCCCCGCACCTACGGCATGACCCTTAGGCTGCAGTACTAGAGCGCGCGGGATCAGGAACGAGGGAGCGCGCCGGAGCTGGGATTCGGCGGCGGTTCTGCGTTGGCGGCGCCGCAGCCGACCCTCTGCCTATGAAGCAGAGCGTGGTGGTTTCATCGGTTAGTGGGCGCCGGCGCCTAGATATTTTTCGCAGAGACATTTCTGCAACAAGCGGGGCCTTTCGAAGCTCGAGTATGGATGATCAGGCTGACGCGCCGGAAGTTGACGCCGGTGTCACTCGTCCGGGCTTGCGAAACTTTAGGACGAGAGGGCTCGTAAGGCGGCCCCTACGCGCACCGTTGCCGCGCCCGATCGGCGGGCGCCGGTGTTAGAAATCCGGGTACGCCGCCAGTGCTCGAGCCCGCCGACTGTGTCTGCAACGTGTCGTTGTAGTCGCTTATGCGTCGTTTCCGAAAAGAATTAGGCCAGCCCTGATACACATCGGATGATCCTTCCGTTACGGGCGGAACGACCCCGCATCAGACGGGGACGACGCCCTTCCAGGGGAGGAAGCCCACTCATGCTGAAAAGCAGATATTTCTGCGGCGGGTCCGTGCTGGCCGTCGTTCTCACATTTGGAGTGACACAGTCGGCGGCCGCCCAAGCCCCCAAGCCCCCCGCGGCCGGCGCCGCCGCCGGAAGCGAGGTCAGCGAAGTCATCGTCACCGGTTCCTACATCGCCGGCACGCCCACGAACGCGGCGCTGCCCGTCAACGTCATCGGCGCGGACGACCTGAAGAAGCAGGGCTCCCCGACGACGGTGAACCTGATCAAGACCATCACCGCGGCTCAGGGCTCGATCGGCGAATCGAACCGGTTCCTCGGGACGGCGGCCGGCGCCGCCACGGTCAACCTCCGCGGCTTCGGCTCGGCGCGCACCCTGGTGCTCTTCAACGGCCAGCGCATGGCCTCGTCTCCCGCCGCCGTGGCGCTGGAGTCGGTCGACATCAATTTCATCCCGAACATCGCCATCGGCCGGATCGAGATCCTGCGCGACGGCGCCGCGGCGACCTACGGCTCGGACGCAGTCGGCGGCGTGGTCAACTTCATCACCCGACACGACCTGGAGGGATGGGAGTTCAACGCCGACTATTCCTACATCAAGGATTCCGGCGGCGACTACGACATCAGCGCCGCCCGCGGCTGGCGGTTCGATCGCGGCGACGCCATGATCACCGCCACCTACCGGCGGCGGAGCGAACTGCGCACCACCGACCGCGATTGGGCCCTGCAGTCCTTCGCCAAGAACAACTTCGGCGGCTGGTCGACGGCGTCGAACCCGGGCGTCTTCCAGACCGGGACCGCAGCCCAACTGGCGACCGGAACGTTCAGCCAGTCCTTCGTCGACAACGGCTGCGCGGAGCTGGGTGGCGTCCTGGTCAGTGCGGCCGCGCCGTCGTCCGGCTGCCGATTCCAGTTCACGCAGTTCGATAACCTCGTGAACGACGAGTACCATTACTCGATCTACGGGCAGCTGAACTTCCAGATCACCGACGACATCAACTTCCACGGCGAGGTGCTGTGGGCCCGCCACGACGTTCCCAACGAGCGCGTGTCGCCGGCGCAGTCCACGACGCAGTTCCCGACGCCGATCGTGGCCTCGGGCGGTTCGCCTGGCGGCGGCACGTCGCCCTATCCGGCGGTCGGCCTGAACCAGCAGTCGCGGTTCTACGTCCCGAATACCAACCCGGGCCTGATCGCCTTCCTGGCCAACCCGGCGAACTGCCCGGCGCTGGGCTCCATCTGCACCAACGCGGCAGCCAACGGCGTGGTCGCCTCCCAGACCCTGTGGCGGCCGGAAGGCTACGGCGGCAATCCGCTGTTCGACGACGGCGCCGACCACCAGGCGCGCCGGGCGACGGCCTTCCGCGTCTCGGGCTCGTTGACCGGTCACACCTTCGACGACATCGGCTGGCGCGTTTCGGCGACCTATCAGGTCAACCACGGCGAAGCGGGCGCAGGCCCCGACATCTCCGTGACCCGGCTGCAGCTGGCGCTGCGCGGCTTGGGCGGACCCGGGTGCAACCCGGTCACCGGCACGCCCGGCGCCGGCGGATGCGAGTACTTCAATCCCTTCTCCAACGCCTACACAGCCAGCAAGGGACTGGGAGGGACCAACCCGTTTGCCGCTCCGTCGGCGAGCAACAACAGCTCGACCCTCCTGAACTGGCTGCACCTCCAGCTGACCGGCGACACCTACACCGAGCTCGCGGTGGGTGAGGCGGTGTTCAACGGCCAGGTGCCCTTCGACATCGGAGGCGGCCCCATCGGCTGGGCCTTCGGCGTCCAGGCGCGCTACGACCGGACACAGATCACGGTTCCGGACTTCTACGACATCAACGCGACGCCGTGCGTCGACAGCATTCCCTTCGGCGATGGCCTGCCGGGGTGCGGCAATTCCGGGACCGGGGCCTTCACCTTCTATTCGGCGGTGCAGGAAATCGACGTCGACCGCACGGTCTCCTCGGTCTTCGGCGAGGTCAAATTGCCGATCACCGACAAACTCGAACTCTCCGCCGCGGCTCGCTACGAGTACTACGGCGGCAATTTCGGCTCGACGACCAACCCCAAGGTCTCGATCCGCTGGCAAGCGCTCGACTGGCTGGCCTTCCGGGGCTCGGCGGGTTCGACCTTCCGCGCGCCGACGCAGCCCTCGATCACGCCCGGCAACGTCCGCGGCCTGGCCCAGTTCAACCTGCCGGGCGTCGGATCGCTCTATCGTCCGGTGGATACGGCCAACAACCCGAACCTGCAGCCCGAGACGGCGGACACCTATAACGTCGGCGCGATCGTCCAGACGAGCCGCTTCCACGCCACGCTCGACTACTACAAGTTCAAGTTCAAGGACGAGCTGACCAACGAGACGGCCGCCTCGCTGGTCTCGACGATGTTCCCGAGCGCGACTCCGTCGACCTGGAAGTGCGACGTGGCCGCGTTCCGCAGCCGGTTCACGTTTGCGGATGACGGCAACCCCGCGACCGACGATTGCTCGCCCGCCAACCTGCTCGCCGTGAAGGCCAACCTGATCAACGGCCCAAGCGTGGACACCTCCGGCCTTGACTTTGACGGCACCTACTTCTGGCCGGAAGCCCTGTTCGGCGGCGATCTGACGTTCGGCGCCGATGCGACCTATCTGATCGAGTACAAGCGCGGCGCTCTGGTGACGCTTGACGGCTTCACCATCGCTCCAGCGCTGGATCGGGCCGGCAAGACGGAGCTGCTAAGCGCCTTCTATTCCTACCCGAAATGGCGCGCGAACGGCTACATCCAGTGGACCTCCGGTCCGCATAACCTGCGCTGGACGACCCACTTCAAGAGCGGGACGGACAACCTGGTCGGCACGTCGAGCCTCAAGACCGACGACGAGATCACCCACGACCTCGTCTACACCGGGCAATTGCCCTGGGACACGACGCTGACGGTCGGGATCATCAACATCCTGGACACCGATCCGCCGTTCACCCGCAGCCAGTACAACTACGACTACACCAACGCCTTCTTCCTCGGGCGCGTCATCCAGTTGGGCGTGCGTAAGAAATTCTAGCTTTCCCAGGGGCGTCGGCTGATGTGCCGGCGCCCCTTCTTTTTTGAGGGAGCAAGCCGGCCTTGCGCCGGCGTTTCTTTTGGGCGCTTACGGCCTGGCGCGGCGCGGGAGAGCGGCGATCTCTTCCGGGGTCAGCTTGCGGACCGCCCGAACGGCGCAGCGTTGCGGGCCGATCGGCGAGTGGCTGATCACCGTGGCGTCCATGCCGGTGCAGATATTGGAGCCAGGGGTAGAGACCAGCGCGATGCGCTGGTTCCAGTCGATGTCCTGGCATGGGCCGAACATCTCGAACTCGAAGACCTGGCGCACCCCCACTCTCACGTACAGGGTGCGGTTGTCCGCGGCTGCGAAGCTGTCGGCGTTGCGGGTCCAGAAGCATTGCCGCCCCGCCGGGCGCGACTTGGCGGCGTCAGCCGCAGCGGCGCCCGTCGCGCTTAGCGCCAGAAGGGCCGCTACGGTCGCGGCGACGTGGGCATTCATCACTCGAGTCCTTACGAACCTGTCCCGGGCCTAGCCTATATGGGCCCGCTGAACCGCCTATGAACCGCGCCTGGCGGCGCGGTGGGCGAACCGCGCGGGGTAGACGATTGCGGCCAATGGCGCGGCCAGGGGCGAGGGCGCGCCCATCGCCAGCGCCGCCACATGCTCCGCCAGCAAGGGGGCCAGGGTGAAGCCGCGTGCGCCGAAGCCGCCCAGCACGAAGAGGCCCTCTGAGTCGGATGCTTCGCCCGCTACGGGCAGCCGGTCCGGCGTCGCGACGCGGATCGAGGCGCGGCCCTCCAAGGGCGCGGCGGCCAATCGTTCTGCGAGGCGTGGCAGGCCTTCAGCGAGCGACTGCAGATTGCGGCGGTGATCGTCCGGTCGGATGTCGCGGGCGACGTCGCCGCGGTCGTGGGTGGCGCCGAACAGCACCCCGGCGCGGGTCGGGATCGCATAGCCGCCGAACGCCACGGCCGGCGGCGGCTGGTCTAGGGCCGTCCAGCTTGCCTGTCCGCGTACGGCGCTGAGCGGCAAACCGGGGATCAGATCGCCGGACGCCAGTCCCGCGGCGACGATCACAGCGTCTGCGGTGGCCAGGGTCTCGCCGGCGGCGTCGAATAGGCTCCAGACGCCGTCGATGTCTTCGATCCGCTGGACCGCTGCCGTCCGAACCTGCGGCGCCCAGGCGTTCAGCGTGATACGCGGCTCGATCACCAGGCCGTCGAGCAGCTCTAGGGCGTCAGGCGCCGGCTCGCCCAGCCGGTGGCTCGCCTCCCCCGGCGGCAGTATCGCCAGGGTTCCACGCGCGAACAGGTCGGAGGCGGCGACCTTGGCGAACCGTGTAGCGTCGCGCGGCTGGACGGCGAGTTGCAGGGCGCCGCGTGAGATGATGGCCTCGGGCTGGTCTTCGTAGAACGCGACGCTGCGTCGAAAGGTCTCCGCGAACAGCTGGGCGGGCGTCGCAAGGCCGGCGTCCAGCCGGGGCGTCACGAGGGCTGCGGGGTTGCCCGACGCGCCCGCGCCTCGCCCTTCGCCGTCGAAGACCACCGCCTCGCCGCCCAGCGCCTCGACCGCTCGCGCCGCCGCTGCGCCGCCGACGCCGGCGCCGACGATGGCCACCCGGCGAACAGACCGCCGATCCTGCCGCGCCCCTGGGAGCTGCGCGGAAAGCCGCTCACGCTTGCGTCCGAAGCCCGGCCGCTTCTCCACGGCGAAGCCCGCCGCCGCGAGCCCGCGGCGAACCGCGCCTGCGACCGTGAAGGTGGCCGCCACGGCGCCCGGGGCCGAGCGCGCCGCCACCAGGGCCAGAACCTCCTCGCGCCACATGGCGGGGTTGAGGGCAGGCGCGAAACCATCAAGGAACCAGGCGTCCGCGCGGCCGGACCAGCCCTGCAGCGCGGCCTGGACCTCCGCCACGGCCACATCGAGGATCACGCCCAGGTCCGGCAGTTCCAGCCTATGCAGCCCCCGGGCCTGCCCCGGCCACCGGGCGAGCAGCGGCGGGGACAGGCCGGCCAGTTCCGGCCAGCGGCCGAGTGCGCGGCGTGCGTCATCGGCGGTGATCGGGTGGGCCTCGACGGAGAAGATGTGCAGTTGGCCCTGCGGCGGGCGCGTGCGCGCCCAGAGCTCGATCAGCGCCAGGATGTTCAGCCCTGTCCCGAAGCCGAGCTCGCCGACCACGAAGCGGCGTCGGCCCTGCCACGCCTCGGGCAGGCCGCAGCCTTGCAGGAACACCGCGCGGGCTTCCGCGAGTCCGTCTTCAGCGGAGAAATAGACGTCGCCATAGAGCCGCGAACGCGGCTGGCCGTCGTCGCTCCAGGCGAGCGGTCCTTCGGGGGCGGAGGGGACGGCCTTGTCGCTCATCGTCGCCTTGGAGAGGATCGTGGCGCCCCCAAGGATAGCGCGCCGGCAACGAAAAA
Source organism: Phenylobacterium sp. (assembly GCF_036495085.1). Lineage (GTDB taxonomy): Bacteria > Pseudomonadota > Alphaproteobacteria > Caulobacterales > Caulobacteraceae > Phenylobacterium. The sequence goes on from NZ_DASXNL010000018.1 coordinate 6,450, forward strand.
GGGCCGCCCTTTGAGGGGCGGCCCTTCGATCGCAATCGCGACGAGAAGCTTACTTCTTCTCGGGCGCGGCCGGCGCGGCGGCGGCCGGAGCAGCGGCGGCGGCGGCGGCCGGGGCAGCGGCAGTGGCGGCGGCGTCAGCGGCCTTACCAGCGTCGCCGGCGGCGGCGGCGGCGTCGGTGGCGGCGGCGTTGGCGCTCGTCGCGGCGCTGTCAGCGGCCACGGCGGCGGTGTTGGCGGTCGCGTCGGCGGCCTTGTCAGCCGGCTTGGAGCAAGCGGCCACGGAGAGAGCAGCGACGGCGGCGCCGGCGACGAGCAGCTTGCGGAGGAGTTCGGAGTTCATATTCAGGATCCCTGACGTCGAAGATGTTGCTGACACCTACTAAGCGTCGCAGAACCGGTTCCGGCACGGGAATCGGCCAACGAGCCTGGGCGCTTGGGAAAAATACCTAGCTTGGCAGCGAGAGCAATCCCTGAATTCACGAGTTCGTGATCATTTTTGCGCCGCGACCTGCCTGGCGCGGGCGCGGGATCAAGCCGGCGCGCCTTCCGGCGGGATCGTCGTAAGGGCTTCTTCAAGTTCTAGGAAGCTCGGTTGCGCGCCGGAGGGCACATTCCCGCGGCCGATCTCAACGGAGATCTGTGCGGCGTTGCCGTGCAGGTGAGCAACGAGCACCGATTGGATGATCTTGTAGAAGGACCCGTCCTCCTCGAGGACCGCCGCCATACGCACCGCCATCGGCCCGACCAAGCCGTAAGCCAGGAACACGCCCAGGAAAGTGCCGACCAGGGCCGAGCCGATCATCTCGCCCAACACAGCAGGGGGCTCGGTGATCGCGCCCATGGTCTTGATGACGCCCAGTACGGCCGCCACGATCCCAAGCGCAGGCAGGGCGTCAGCGAGACTGGTCAGGGCGTGGGGGGCGGCCAGGGCTTCGTGGTGGTGCTTCTCGAGCTGGGCTTCCATCGCGTCTTCGACCTGGTGGGGATCCTCCAGGTTCATGGTCATCATCCGCAAGGTGTCGCAGATGAAGTCGACCGCGAAGTGGTCTGTCATGATCCGCGGGTAGCGCGAGAAGATCGAGCTCTCCTTGGGGTTCTCGATGTGGCTTTCCAGAGCGATGACGCCCTTGGACTTCATGGTCTTGGTGAGCAGGAACAGGAGCGACAGCAGGTCGCGATAGTCGCTGGGCTTCCACTTGGGCCCCTTGAACACCTTGCCCATGCCGCTGCCGACGGACTTGATAACCCGGGTGGAGTTGGAGATCAGGAAGGCGGCGGTTCCGGCGCCGCCGATGGCCATCATCTCATGCGGCAGCGCGCCGATGATGACCCCGATGTTCCCGCCGGAAATGATGAAACTGCCGAACACAAGCGCGAACAGCAGCACGATGCCGATGATCTGAAACATTGGGTCTCCCGCGGGTCCGGGAACCTTGGCTGTTATTGCTTAATTTCGGGTGGACAGGCCAGTGGATGCGCCTGGGGGTTTGCGCGCCGCCGCCGCACGGCCTAATCGGCGGAGCATGGTTGCCGCCGTCGCATCCGAGGTTTCACAGAGCACCCTCCCGAAACGGGCGGTCGCGATCATTATCGGGGTGTCGGCGGCCACTGCGCTGGGAAACACCGGGCTGATCTCCGTGTTGCCCGCGATCGGCCGCTCGATCGGCATACCCGACGAAATGGTGGTGGCGATCTTCTCGCTCTCGGCGATCATGTGGGCCGTGGCCTCGCCGTTCTGGGCGCGCGCCTCGGACCGGTTCGGGCGTAAGCCGCTGATGATGGTCGGACTGTCCGGCTTCATGATTTCCATGACGCTGTGCGGATTGGTGGTCAGCGCGGGCCTGCGCCACATGGCTGCGCCGCTGGTCATCTTCATCCTGTTTCTTCTGGGTCGCTCCCTTTTCGGCCTGTTCGGCTCCGCGTCGAACCCAGCGACCCAGGCCTATGTCGCCGACCACACACCGCGAGATCAGCGCACACAGTCGATGGCGATGCTTGCCGGCGCCTTTGGGATCGGCACCGTCGTCGGACCGTTCCTGGCGCCGGTGTTCATCTATCCCGTGCTCGGGCTGGCAGGGCCGCTCTTCAGCTTCGCTCTGATCGCGGCGGCCATGCTGTTCGTCGTCTGGCGGTATCTGCCGGAGAGCGTGCGGCGAGCCGAGGTGGAGGCTGAGACGGCGAGCGAGGCTCAGGACTTAGGGCCGCCGCCTTCGGCGGGACCGATGTGGCGCGACCCGCGTGTCGTCCCGTTCCTCGTCTACGGCTTCATCGTCGCGACCAGCCAGACCGCGCAGCAGCAGACCCTCGGCTTCCTGATCATCGACAAGCTTGGGGTTTCACCGCTGGCCGCGCAGCATCCGATTGCGATTGCGATGGCGTTCGGGGCGGTGGCGGGGTTGCTGGCCCAGTGGGGCGTGATCCGGATGTTCGAAATGACACCGCGCCAGCTCCTGCGCTGGGGCGTGGCCTGCGCCGCACTGGGCAACATGCTGGTCGCCGTCGCGCACGACTATTCGACGGTTGTGGCCGGTTATGCGGTGGCGAGCCTCGGCTTCGGCTTCGCCCGGCCGGGGTTCACCGCAGGATCGTCCCTCGCAGTGAACTGGCGTGAGCAGGCGCGGGTGGCTGGAGCCATTGCCGCCGTCAACGGCATCAATGCGGTGTTTGCGCCCGTATTCATGGCGCTCTACCGGGCTTACCACCCTGCGCCTTTTCTCCTGAACATGGCGCTGATGCTGGCGATGCTGGCCTACACCTTCCTGAGCGGGCCCTTGCGCAACGCCGATCCGGCGCCGGCCACGCGCGCCGACACCGCCCTTGCGACCCTCGAAAAGAGCGACGAGGGCGGGACTTAGCGCGCCACTAGAGGTCTCCGCCGGCTTCCTTCTTCAGCTTCTCGATCATGGCGGGCGAGAGGTACCCATCAGCGGTGATGCCGCGCGCCTTCTGCCAGGCCCGGAGCGCGGTGCGGGTGCCCATGCCGACGACGCCGTCCGATGTCCCGGGATTAAAGCCCAAGGCTGCGAGCGCCCGCTGCGCGGTCATGCGGTCGGCCAAGGACAGGGGCGTCTCGGCCGGCCACGCCCTGACGAGGGGAGCGCCACCGGCGATCCGATCCGCGAGCAGTCCGACCGCGAGCGCATAGGCCACCGAGTTATTGTACTTCCGGATCACGAAGTGGTTTGGCAGCAGCAGGAAGATCGGTCCCGAGGCGCCGGCCGGCGCGAGCAACTGTGCCGGCGCGGCCTGGTCGGCGGCGGACCAGGCCGCGCCGTCGGCCCGCTTGACGCCCTTTTCCGCCCATTGCGCCGGGGTCAGTTTCGGCCCTTCGCTCAGGCTGAAGTCGAAGCCTGGCGGCACGACGACCTCTCGGGCCCAACCCTGGCCGGGCGTCCAGCCGCCCTTCGCCAGGAGATTGGCGGCCGAGGCCAGCGCGTCGGCCTGCGAGTTCCAAAGGTCTCGTCGGCCATCGCCATCGCCATCCACGGCGGTCGCACGAAACGAGGTAGGCGTGAATTGGGTCTGACCCATAGCGCCCGCCCATGAGCCCTTGAGCTGGCTGCGCGTGGCCTCTCCGGAAGCGATGATCTTCAGGGCGGCGATCAGTTCGCCCTCCGCCCAATCACGCCTGCGGCCCTGCGCGGCCAAAGAGGCCATGGAGCGGATAACGTCGAAATCCCCCTGGATGGCGCCGAACGCGGTCTCCCGCGACCAGATGGCGATCAGGATCTCGCGCGGGACTCCGTAGCGCTGTTCGATAGCCGGCAGCGCCTGGACCTCGACGCGTTTGCGTTGACCGGTGTTGATCGGGCCCTCGGTCACCGCGCCTTTGATGTAGGTGGAAATCGGCAGGGAGAACTCGGGCTGACGGCTGTCGCGGGCGGTGACCCGCGGATCAGGGGTCAGCCCGGCCATCTCACGGTCCAGAATTTGGGGCGAGATTCCGGCTTTCACCGCCCTTCCATAAAAATCGGCGGCCCAGGCGTCGAAGACCTGATCCCCCGAGGCGGTGGGCGGCCGGATGGATCTGACCAACGCCGGCTCACTCGGCGCCGCGGGCGCCGGCGCTTCAATGGCGGGCCTCGGGGGGGCAGCGGGAAGAGGCGCCTGCGGCTTGACGGCGGGGCTTGCGCAGCCGGCCAGGAGGAGAAGGAGGACGAGGAGGGAACCGCGGCGATGAAGCATCCGCAGGAGACTAACGAGCGTCGAGTCCGGGCTCAATCGGAAGACGAAGCGCGCCGGCGTTGACTTAGGCAGACCCTTTCCGTATATCCGCGCGCTCCCTGTGAAACCCCGGACGCCTACGTCCGCGCGCCCGAGATCAAGGTCATGAAGGTCAGAAGCTCGCTCAAGTCGCTCAAGACGCGTCACCGCGACTGCAAGCTCGTGCGCCGCAAGGGCGTCGTCTACATCATCAACAAGACGAACCCGCGCTTCAAAGCCAAGCAGGGCTGACGCTTTCGTCGATGCCGATGCCTCGGGCGGTCGTCTGGGACTTCGGCAACGTCATCGTCCGATGGGACGCGCGTACGCTCTACTCGAAAATCTTCCCCGATCCGGCGGAGCGTGACCGCTTCCTGACGGAGGTGTGCACGATCGATTGGCACATCGCCACCGATCGCGGCGTCAGCTTCGCCGAGAACTGCGGGTCGCTCGCCGCGCGCCATCCCGAGCACGAAGCCGCAATCTGGGCCTGGAAAGATCGCTGGTGGGAGATGTTCTCCGGGTCGATCGCGGAGACTGAGGCGGCCATCGAGGCGCTCGACGCCAAGGGCGTGCCGCAATTCGGGCTATCCAACGTGTCGCTTGAAACCCTCGAGCGGACCATGGCCATGAGCCCGGCCTTCAGCCGTCTCAAGGGAGTCGTCGCCTCGGCGGCGGAAGGCCTCATCAAGCCCGACCCAGCGATCTTCCGCCTGGCCAGCGAGCGCTTCGGCTTTGCGCCCGAAGAACTCATGTTTGTCGATGACGCCGCGCACAACGTCAAAGCGGCGCGCGATCTCGGCTTCCACGTCCACCATTTCACCGACCCGGCCGCCCTGCGACCGGCGCTGGAGGCGGCGGGCTTGCTCTGACCTTCCGGCGCGTGAGGGCCCACACATCGGAGGGACGCGGGGCGCGCGCAGAGCATCGCGATACTCATCCAACCTTCTTAGTGGTCGTTGCTGCGGACCAGTTCGAAGAACTCCTGGCGCGTTCTGGGGTCGTCGCGGACGACGCCCAGGAGGTGGCTGGTGGTCAGGCGCGAGCCGGGTGTGTTGACGCCGCGCATGGTCATGCAGCTGTGCTCGGAGACCACCACGACGCCGACGCCCTTCGGGTCGAGGATGTCCTGAATAGCTTCGGCGACTTCGGCGGTGAGCTTCTCCTGGATCTGCAGGCGCCGCGCAAAGCCGTTCACGACGCGGGCCAGCTTCGAGATGCCGACCACCCTGTTCCTGGGCAAATAGCCCACATGGGCCTTGCCGAGGAACGGCAGCATGTGGTGTTCGCAGAAGCTCACCACCCTGATGTCCTTCAGGATCACCAGTTCGTCGTAGCCGCCCACTTCTTCAAAGGTGCGCTCGAGGTAGGCTCTTGGATCGGCCTCGTAGCCCGAAAACAGTTCCTTGTAGGCCCGGGTCACCCGACGTGGCGTGTCGACGAGACCCTCGCGGTCGGGATTGTCGCCGGCCCACTGGATCAGGGTGCGGACGGCGGCCTCGGCCTCAGCCTGAGTGGGTTCGGTCTTTTCGGACATCTCGCTCTCCGCGCCGCCAGATCTCAACGGCTAGCATGCGGCGAAGGTTCGCGGGGAAAAGGCGGCGGAGCGGATGACAGCCGCGGGAGCCCCCGCTAGGGTCCGGTCCAACCTCCGTTCCAGTTTGAAGAGTCTTCCCATGGCCGACGACGCCTCCGCCCATCCCGATGTGCTGAACCAGGCCGCCCAAGGCCAGCTCAAGAGCATCATCGAACGTATCGAGCGGCTGGAGGTGGAAAAGGCCGAGGTCGCCGAGCAGATCAAGGAAGTGTTCGCCGAAGCCAAGGGCAACGGCTTCGACGTCAAGATCCTCCGCAAGGTGGTCCGCATTCGCAAACAGGATCGCGCCAAGCGCCTGGAGGAAGATGCAATCCTCGACCTCTACCTCTCGGCGATCGGAGAGATTTGAACCGAAAGCCACCGGATCGGAAGGCCGCAGCCAAGCGGGCTGCGCTGAATGCGCTGAAGCGCGCCCGGCGTCAGGCCGAGCGCGCCGGCGTCAAGCTTTCCGATTGGGAAGGCGAGTTCTTGGGCAGTGTCGCCGACCGCCTGAAGACGTTCGGCCGCGCCTTTGGCGATCCGGAGAAGGGCGCGCCGGGTGAGGCGCTTTCGGCGCTCCAGACCGTGAAGCTCAAAGAGATCACGGCCAAGGCGAAGGGCGAGAAGAAGGACCTCAAGCGCCGGCCCTTCCGGCGGCGCGGGAGGCCTGAGCCTTAGCTGGATCGCCGGCGGTTGCCTGCCGGGAATGCGAAAAGTCCGCCGCAATCGACGTCAGGCGACTTGAGCGTCGTCCTCGTCGGAGGCTTCATCGTTCACCCCCTTGATCACGTCCTCCAGGCCCTGTTCCCGGACCTTGCGGTAGAGGGTCGACCGGCCGATGCCGAGGCGGCGGGCGACCTCGCTCATGTGGCCGGCGTAGATCTCAATGGCGAGCTGGATCAGGTCGCGCTCGATTTCCTCTAGCGTGCGCAGGTGCCCGCGTTCGTCGAGGATGCGCACCGGCACCGCCTGGGGCAGGTCCGGCATCAACTGGCCGCCGATCGGTGTGATCGCCACAGTGGAAGGCGGGCCGCTGTCGGTCGTGTGAATCGGCGGGGCGACACCCGAGATCGCCGGGAAATCGTGCGGCTGGAGATAGGGAGCGTCGGCGAGCACGATCGCGCGGTAGACCGCGTTCTCAAGCTGGCGGACGTTGCCGGGCCAATCGAACGCAGAAAGGTAGGCCATGGTCTCTGGGGTCGCCCCGACCACGGACTTGCCTTCCTCCACGTTGAAGCGGCGCACGAAGGCGTCGACCAGGGCCGGCACGTCATCCTTACGCTCGCGCAGCGCAGGGGCCTCGATGGGGAAGACGTTCAGGCGATAAAAGAGGTCCTCCCGAAAGCGTCCCTCCTTCACGGCGAGGGAGAGGTCGCGGTTGGTCGCCGAGACGATGCGCACATCGACCTTGATCGGACGCTTGCCGCCGACCGCATCGATCTCGCTCTCCTGAAGGGCGCGCAGCAGCTTGACCTGGATATCGAGCGGCAGTTCGCCGACCTCGTCGAGGAACAGCGTACCCCCATTGGCCTCCAGGAACTTGCCGAGGTGCTTGTCGGTGGCGCCGGTGAAGCTGCCTTTCTCGTGCCCGAACAGTATCGACTCCACGAGGTTCTCGGGGATAGCGCCGCAGTTCACCGCCACGAAGGGCTTGCCTCCGCGCTCGGATGAGCCATGCACGGCGCGGGCGATGACTTCCTTGCCAACGCCGCTCTGCCCCGTGATCAGAATCGGGATCGACGATTTCGCGGCGCGTTCGCCTAGGCGCTTGACCATCACCATGGCAGGCGAGGAGCCGATCAGATCCTCGAAGCTCGTGCGCCCGCTCGCGTGCTTCTTCAGGCGGTCGACCTCGCCCTTCAGCGCACCCATCGAGAGCGCATTGCGGATCGAGACCATGATGCGCTCGGGCGCCGCCGGCTTGACGAAGAAGTCCATGGCCCCGGCCTGCATGGCCCGCACGACGGTATCGATGCCGCCGGTGGCGGTGACGACGATCACCGGCTGGTTGAAGCCGCGTGCGCGCATCTCGACCAGGGTTTCCTGTCCGGAGATCCCGGGCATGACAAGGTCAAGCAGGACGACGTCGGCGGGCGCGCCGAGCCCTAGGTGCTGGATCGCCTGGTCGCCGCTCTCAGCGTGCGCAACCGTGAAGCCGTTCCGCTCGAGGACGGCCTGGATCAGCCGACGCTGTGTCGGATCGTCGTCGACGACGAGAACCGTTTTGGCCATTTGACTACACCCACCGAAACCGGCCCCCGCCTCATGGGACGAGGGCTCCTGTTGTCGCGAATTGATACAGGGCATGCGTAAAGGCCGGGTTTCGGAGACCTGAGTCAGGCGTTAACGGCCGCCGTCCGATGCGCCGTCCGATTCGGCCGGTCGAACTGTCATGAACCCACGCTATGGCGCTGTCATGATTGGGGCGGCGCGCCGGGACATGCGGAAAACAAGGCTAGCTGCGATGGCGGCAGGGTTCGCGGCCTCGCTGGCGCTCTGGTCGCCCGGAACTGCGGCGGCCCGCAACGTGATCATCTTCGTGGCCGACGGCCTTCGGTCGCACAGTGTGACGCAGGATTCGGCGCCCGCCCTGGCCGCGGTCCGGGCGGACGGCGTCGACTTCGAGAACAGCCACTCGCTCTATCCGACAGTCACCACTCCCAACGCCTCGGCGATCGCCACGGGTCACCTCCTGGGAGACACAGGGGACTTCGGCAACACGATCTACGTCGGCCAGGGCTTTCCGCCGCCCTACGGCTCGGTCCTTGCCGGGCTCGAAGACGACGACCTGCAGCGACTGTTGAACCAGCGCTACGCGGGCAACTACCTGAGCGAAACGACCTTGCTGCAGGCGGCCCGGGCGAAGGGCTATGCGACCGCAGCGGTCGGCAAACACGGCCCGACCGCGATCCAGGACGTCGTGTCGCGCGACGGCCTGGGCACGATCGTCATCGACGACGCCACCGGAGGCCGCGACGGCAGCGCCGGCATTCCGCTGGCGTCGGAGGTTGCGGCGGCGATGAAGGCGGCTGGCCTGGCGGTGGCGGCGCCCGATCGCGGTCTGAACGGCGGTGGCGGCGCCTACAACATGCCGGGCGTGCAGGTCGCCAATGTCGAACAGCAGAACTGGTTCGCGGGCGTCGCGACCAAGGTCTTGCTCCCCAGGTTCAAGGCCGCGGGCAAACCGTTCGTTATGGTCTTTTGGTCGCGAGATCCGGACGGTACGCAGCACGACCAAGGCGACAGTCTCAATGTCCTGGAGCCGGGCATCAACGGCGCGACGTCCAAGGCGGCTATCCGCAACGCCTCCGATGATCTGCAGGCCCTGCTCGACGCGCTGAAATATCTGGGGCTCGATGCCGACACCGATATCGTGGTCACTGCCGACCATGGCTTTTCCACCCTGTCGCGCCGGAGCGAAACGAGCGCGGCGGCCAAGCTGCACTACCGCGATGTGGTCCCGGGCTTCCTCCCGAGCGGCTTCATGGCGATTGACATGGCCAAGGCGCTCGGCCTGCGTTTGCGGGACGCCGCCGGCGTTGACGTCGACCCGGCGAAGGGCTTCTACCCCAAGACCGGCGCGCTGCTGGGCGCCGATCCGATGCAACCGTCCGTGGTCATCGCACCCAATGGCGGCTCGGCGCTGATCTATCTCACGGGGTCCGACGCCAGGTCGGTCGCTCCGCGGATCGTCGAATTCCTGACTGGCCAGGACTACACGGGCGGCATCTTCGTCAACGACGGGCTGGGCTCGATACCCGGCGCGCTGCCGATGAGCAAAATCGGTCTGATCGGCGCAGCGCGTGCGCCGCAGCCCTCGATTGTGGTCTCGTTCAAGAGCTTCTCCACCGGCTGCGCAGACCCCGAACTCTGCGGCGTCGAGGTGGCCGACAGCGGACAACAGCAGGGGCAGGGAATCCACGGGGCCTTCAGCCGTGCCGACACCCACAATTTCATGGCCGCTGTCGGTCCGGACTTCAAAGCCGGCTTCAGGGACCCGGCGCCCGTCAGCAACGCTGACTGGGCCAACACGCTCGCCCAGGTCCTGGGGCTCGAGCTCTCGAACAACGGTCACGTCAGGGGACGGGTGATGGCCGAGGCGTTGAGAGACGGCGGTGCGCCGCCTGAGACGCGGGTGATCGTCGAACGCTCCGAGCCTGCCGCCAACGGCTTCACAACGGTGCTCAATGCGCAGGAAGCCTCCGGCGAGACCTATTTCGACGCCGCTGGGATGCCGGGGCGGACACTGGGCCTCAAGCCTTAGTCTGGTTCGTCAGCTTCTGTGTCTTCGCGGTCGCTGGCCGGGGCTGGCCTGATCACCTACCCGCCAGCCGGGCGGGCAGGAACCGACATGGCGGAAGCGTTGCGCCAGGCGCAAAGGCCCGACCCCCGAGAGCTGCGTCACCGGAGTAAGCATGGACACGAGCCGGAAATCCTCGGTGACGTCGCCAAGGGTCTGGTCGCTGACGGCGAATAGGCTCCCCTTGGCCCGGCAGCGAAGCGCCCAGTGGCGTTTCCGCATGAGCGGCGGGGTGACGTCCCGGCAGGGCGCGCCTTCGACCTGGAGGGTATGCACGAACGCTTCGCGCGGAGGCGTGCTTGCGCAGACGAACGTCGGGGCCGTCGGGAGGCCCCCCTCGCCGATCACCTGGACAAGCCACAACTGCGGCGTGTCCTGCGCTCGCCGCGCGTTGACGGCGGAGCTGGCGTTCGCGTCGCCGTCGCAAGCGGCAAGGCTGAGCAAGAAAAGTGGGACCAATACCCTCAGGCTCCCAACGAGCGGGTAACCGCCGCCGCCGAGGACTCGGGTCAAGGCCGGCCCCCTAGCGGTAAATCGGCGAAACGATGATGGCCTGCATGTGGTGCTCGACCTCCACCGGGACGAGGATGGGCGGCATGCCCTGGGCCATTCCGGCCGGCTGCGCCTTCCACGCGCCACACGCGGCGAGCGCGATGGCGCAGGCCGTGAGGACCGCGCCCGCGTCCTGACGCTGAAAGCCGGGCGAAGGGCGCCGCAGGGCCTTGATGCGTTGCTCCAGGGGATGAGGCGCTGGACCGGTGAGCCAGTGGCAGCCGAGCGGCGTGGCGACGCCACCGATCTGAGTCTTCAGCAAGGTCTCGGCATAGAGACGCTTCTGGCCCGAGCGGCGCGCGAGCACAGCGGCGTCGCAGGCGAACTCCTGGTCCAACCTGGCTTCGCGCGCCGCGATATGCGCCAAGGGATTGAACCACAGCAGGCACTGGGCCAGGGCGATGAAGCCATTTGTGCGCGGGTCCCCACGATCGATATGGGCGCGTTCGTGCGCGCGGATCAGCGCACGCTCCTCGGTGGAGTAGAGTTGGTCGGAAGCCGCTGGCATGATGATCCGAGGCACGAAGAATCCGGTGACGGCCGGGCCCGCGAGGCCGCGCCGCGCCATCCGCAGGAACCGTAGCTGGCGGCGTGCAATCACCACGCCCCCGATGGCTGCGCCCAACAGCCAGACCGCCAACAGCGTCCGGGCGGGCGCGCTATCGAGCGCCTGGGTAGCCGCAAAGATCGGATCGAAGTGAGGTCCGTCGCCGGGAGGATAGATGCGGGTCGCCGGCGCCGCCGGGGCCAGCGCTGCGGCTGCCGCGATGGGGACGCAAACCCATAGCCGGTAGGCGACTTCCGCCCCGAGGTGTCGCCGCGCCTTCTGACGCAGGGCCAGCACGATCAGGATCGCGGCGGCGGCCGCAAGGTTCAGGTGAACGATGGCGACCAGCAGGTCAGTCGCCATCGTCGAGGCCTTCGATCAGGCGCTTCAGGCGCTTCACCTCATCCGATGACAGGTTGCGGTGCCGGGCGTAGTGGGCGACCAAGGGCGCAAGTTCTCCGCCGAACAGCCGATCGAGAAGCCCTTGGCTCTCGCCCTGCACATATTCCTCGCGGGTGACCAGCGGGCGGTAGCGCGCACGGCCCTCGCTGCGCTCCGAAATCAGCGCCCTCTTCTTCAACAGGCGATTGATCAGCGTCTTGACCGTAGCTTCGCCCCATCCCTGCGGCTCGCCGACGGCGGAGACGATCTCGTCGGCGGACAGCGGCCCCTTGAGCCACACCGCTTCCATGACCTGGCTTTCTGCGGCTGATATTCGCGCCATGGCTTTACATCCGTACTTCCCGCTGACGTTACAATCGTAATATCGCGCGTCAAGTCACCGGTTCGCGAGTTCGCCGTTCTAGCCTACCCGTACCTGCGCGGGGCCCGGGATCGTCCGACCGATAACCGCCGCGGCGTCGAAGCCGCGCTCGCGGACAAGGCCAAGGATGCGGTCTGCCTCCTCCGCCGCAACCGCGATCAACAGGCCGCCGCTGGTCTGCGGATCGGTGAGCAGGTCGCGTTTCCAGTCCGGTAGCTCGGCGGGCAAATGCACGTCGTCGCCGTAGCTCGCCCAATTGCGACCCGAGGCGCCGGTCCTGACGCCGGCGCGCGCCAGGGCTTCGGCGCCGGCCAGCAGCGGGGGGGTGGCGGAAATCTCGGCGGAGAGATCCGAACCGCGGCAAATCTCCAGCAGGTGGCCCAGCAGGCCGAACCCAGTCACATCGGTGACGGCGTGCACGCCAGCGGCGTCGCCCAACTCGCGCCCGACGGCGTTCAGTTTGGTCGTAGAGTCGATGAGGGATTTGTAGCCCGCTGCGTCGAGCCGCCCCTGCCGGAACGCAGCGCTGAGCACTCCGACGCCCAGAGCCTTGGTCAGGATCAGGGCGTCACCAGCCTTGGCCGTTCGGTTGGTCAGCACCCGATCTGGGTGGACGAGGCCCAGGGCCACCAGGCCGTAGATCGGCTCGACGCTGTCGATGGAGTGCCCGCCGGCCACCGGCACGCCCGCCGCCGCGCAGATCGAGGCGCCGCCCTCCAGGATCGCGCGGATGGTGTCCGGGCTGAGTTTGTCGACCGGCATGCCGACGATGGCCAGGGCCAGGATCGGGGTCCCGCCCATGGCGTAGACGTCGGAGAGCGCATTGGCCGCCGCGATCCGCCCGAAGTCGAAAGGGTCGTCGACGACGGGCATGAAGAAGTCGGTGGTCGCCACCAGGGCCTGGGCGTCGTTCAGGCGCCAGACGGCCGCGTCATCGGATGTCGCGGTCCCCACCATCAGGTCGGAAAAGGCGGCTGTCGCCGGCATGCACTTAAGGATCGATTGCAGCACCGCCGGCGCCAGCTTGCATCCGCAGCCGCCGCCGTGGGCGAGCGACGTCAGGCGAACATCTTGGGGGCTGGCTTCGGACGAGATCGCTGTCATAGCTCGCCTTATAGGGCGGCGGCGCCCGCAAGCCGATGAGTCTAATGTCTGGCATCCACATCCTCCAGACGGCCGACGCCGATAGCTTGTCGCGGTTCGACATGGTGATCGACGTGCGCAGTCCCGCCGAGTTCGCCGAAGATCACGCGCCCGGCGCGACCAATCTGCCCGTACTGACCGACGCCGAGCGCGCCGAGGTCGGGACGATCTATGTGCAGGAAAATCGCTTCAAGGCGCGGCGGGTCGGCGCAGCCTACATCGCTCGCAATGTCGCTCACCACCTGGAGACCACGCTCGCCGACCGTCCGGGATCATTCCAGCCGCTGGTGTATTGCTGGCGCGGCGGTCAGCGGTCGCAGGCCATGGCGACGATCCTCAGCCAGGTCGGTTGGCGCACGAGCGTGCTGGCCGGGGGCTACAAGACCTGGCGGCGGCACGTGACCGCCCGGCTCTACGATGCGCCGCTGGCGCTGCGGCTGGTGCTGCTGGACGGCTGCACGGGCTCGGGCAAGACCGAGGTGTTGCAGCGGCTCGCGACACGTGGCCACCAGGTGCTCGATCTGGAGGCCCTCGCCGCCCACCGAGGGTCGCTGTTCGGCGGTCTGGCCGGCGTTTCGCAGCCCAGCCAGAAGATGTTCGAGTCGCGACTGCTCACCATGCTCGATGGGCTCGATCCCCGTCGCCCGCTGATCGTCGAGGCGGAGTCCAGCAAGGTTGGCGAACGGATGGTGCCGCCAGCACTTTGGGAAGCCATGGCCGTGGCGCCGCGCATCGAACTTTCCGCGCCCGCCGCTGCGCGGGCGGCCTACCTTGTGCGGGCCTATCGAGACATCGCGCTTGACCGTCCGGCGCTTGATGAGGCCCTGCGGCGCCTGCCGACCCCGCCAGGCCGCAAGCGGCTGCAGGCCTGGGGCGCGCTCGCCGACGCCGGTGACTTCGAGGCCCTGGCGTTGGCGCTTATGGAACTTCACTACGACCCGGCCTATCGCCGCGCCGCCGCCAAGAGCGCGCGGCCGAGCCTCGGCGTGCTGGAGTTGGCGCGGATCGGGGACGCCGAGCTTGACGCCGTCGCCGAGGAGATCGCCCGTCGCGTCGAGGCGTTTGCCCGCAGCTGAAAGAATGGAACGGCCGGCTCGGCTCGCGTGCTATCTAAGCGACATCACCGAACGACGCGCCCAGCCGCCACGCGTTCGCGGCGGCTCGGGCGCGCCGAGCCGCACTCCGCGGCGCCGGAATTGAGGACGCCGCCATGAAGACCTACCAGGGTACGATCACACCACACCGCCGCGACCTCACCGATCCGCGCTCTTCCGGCAAGCCTGTTCAGGCGCCCAGGACGCCGATGCTCAACGACCGTCGCAGCACTCGCTGACCGCGAATTCGAAGGAGCCCGCCATGGCCAAGGGTCAGAAGAAATCGAACAAGGAAATACGAAAGCCGAAGCAACCGAAGGCCAAACCGGCTGAGGTTGTCTCGGTGCTGCACCCGGCGCACAAGAAGTAGCCGCCTCAAGGCCTATGCAGGATCGCATAGCTGAACCACGCTCCTGCCCGGAGTCGCCCGGCGGGAGCGTGGGCAAGCTGCTGTGCATCGCTGACGGGGGCGCTCATGTTCGTGGGACACTACTCGGCCGCCCTGGCCGCGAAGGCCGCTGAGCCGAGGGCGCCGCTCTGGTCCTACGTTGTCGGCTGCGAGCTCCTGGACGTGGGCTGGGCCACGCTGATCCTGGCCGGCGTCGAGAAGGCTCGGGTCGATCCCACCCTGCCGGGCTCGCCGCTGGTGCTCCACCACATGCCTTCACCCATAGCCTGCCCGGCGCGCTGGCCTGGTCAATCGCCGCAGCCTTGGCGCTGCGCTGGGCCATGCGGCGGCCCTGGCGCGCGGCGGTGTTCGTCGGAATGACGGTGTTCTCGCACTGGCTGCCGATCTCCTTGTTCATCGGCCAGACCTGGAGTTGTGGTTCGGTGGCGGGAAGGTCGGCCTGGGCCTCTGGAACTATCCGGTGGCCGAGCAGGCCATCGAAATAGGACTGCTAGCCGTCGCCGGCGCATTCTGGGCCGGCTGGCGCGTGCGGGCCGGACGCCATGTCTGGCCGGCGGCCCTGTTCCTGGCCTTCCTCGTGGCCCGGCAGATCTACGCCTTGAGTGCGCCGGAGGGCGGTGAAGGGGTCCAGATGGGTGCGGTGACGCTACTGAGCTATCTGGCCGTGGCTTTCATCGCCTGGCTCGTCGAGCGCGGTCCGGTTGACGTGGCGGACCGCTTGCCCGGAAGCCAAGTCCGCGCATAGTGCCTCCAATGGCCTAGCCATAAGGCCAAGGGAGAGGGCGACCATGAGGATGATCAGGCTCGGTTTGGCGCTGCTGCTGGCGGCGTGCGTCGCCGCCTGCCAGAAGCCCGCAGGCCATGCGAACGTCGACGGCGCGCGAATCGCGGCCGCGGACTCCAACACTGAGTGGATCTCCTACGGCAAAGGTTACTCCGAGCAGCGGTTCAGCCCGCTCGCCAAGATCGACAAGACCAACGTCGGCAAACTCGGCCTGGCCTGGTACGCCCAGTTCGATACCGACCGCGGCCAGGAGGCGACGCCCCTGATGGTCGACGGCGTGCTCTACACCACGACGGCCTGGTCCAAGGTGTTCGCTTTCGACGCTGCGACCGGTAAGCCCAAGTGGTCCTATGACCCCAAGGTCGATGGGAAGAAGGGCTTCGACGCCTGTTGCGATGTGGTGAATCGCGGCGTCGCGATCTGGAAGGGCAAGGTTTACGTCGGGACGCTGGATGGCCGGCTGATCGCACTCGACGCCGAGACCGGAAAACCTGTTTGGTCCGTCCAGACCACGGACCCGGCCAAGCCCTTCACGATCACCGGCGCGCCCCGGGTGGTGAAGGACAAGGTGCTGATCGGCAACTCCGGGGCCGAATATGGGGTGCGCGGCTACATCACCGCCTACGACGCTGCGACCGGCAAGATGGTCTGGCGCTTCTACACGATCCCCAACCCGACAGGTGCGGCGGATGGCGCGGCTTCCGACAAGGTGATGAAGGCCAAGGCGCAGGTCACTTGGCCGGAGGGCCAGTGGAAGCTGGTCGGCGGCGGCGGCACGGTTTGGGACGCCATCGTCTATGACCCGACGCTCGACATGATCTACTTCGGGGTCGACAACGGCACGCCGTGGAACCAGGAGGAGCGCTCGGGCGGCAAGGGCGACAACCTCTTCGTCTCATCCATCGTGGCGGTGAAGGCCGACACCGGCGAATACGTCTGGCACTATCAGGTTAACCCCGGCGAGAGCTGGGACTATTCGGCCGTGCAGCCGATGATTCTGGCCGACCTGACCATCGCAGGGGCGCCGCACAAGGTGCTGATGCAGGCGCCGAAGAACGGCTTTTTCTATGTGCTCGACCGGACCAACGGGAAGCTGCTCTCGGCCAAGAACTTCGTGCCCGTCACCTGGGCCACCGGCATCGATATGAACACCGGCCGGCCGATCGAGAACCCGGCGGCCCGCTACGGCAAGGATGTCGAACTGCAGATGCCCGCCCCACTGGGCGCCCACAACTGGCACCCGATGGCGTTCAGCCCGAAGACGGGGTTGGTCTATATCCCCGCCCAGCAGATGCCGTTCGCGTTCCAGAACGATCCCAACTTCACCTTCAGGCCTGGCGGCTGGAACCTTGGCGTCAACCTCCTGGCCAACGCCGCGCCCATGACGCCCGAGCAAACCAAGGCTTTGGCGGCGCAGATCAAGGGCTCGCTGATCGCATGGGACCCCGTCAATCAGAAAGCCGTCTGGACCGTCCCGCGTCCCTATTTCTGGAACGCCGGCGTATTGGCGACCGGTGGCGACCTGGTCTTCCAGGGCGCAGCCGAAGGGCAGTTCTATGCTTACGACGCAGCCAACGGGAAGCAGCTGTGGGCCTATCCCACCGGCAACGGGGTGATCGCTCCGCCGATGACCTACGAGCTGAACGGCGAGCAGTACGTGGCGCTGATGGTGGGTGCGGGCGGAGGCGGCCAGGTCTCGGCGCCCTCGCTTCTGCCGACGCGGCCGAGGCTGCCTGGCCGCCTGTTGGTTTTCAAGCTCGGCGGAACGGCGAAGGCGCCTGACTTCGTCTTGCCGGCCCAGCCCGAGATCGACCTCTCCAAGGTGAAGACCACGGGCGATGCCAAGCACGGCTTTGTCGTGTTCAACAACAACTGCCAGGTCTGCCACGGCGCCAACGCCACAGGCTCCTGGCTGCCGGATCTGAAGCGCTCGCCGATGATCACCACGCCGGACGACTTCAACTCGGTCGTCATGCAGGGCGTGCGCGCCCACAACGGCATGGTCAGCTTCTCGCGGTTCCTGAAGCCGCAGGACGTGGAGGATGTCCGCGCCTTCCTGATCAGCCAGGGCAGGGGCGAGCCTCTGCCCGTGGTGACGGCGGGGAAGTAGCTAGTCTAGGTCAGCACCGCGTCGAACTGTTCGGCGATCCAGTCGGCCTCGCCGTCGTTGAGTATCAGCGGCGGGGCGATGCGGACGGTATGGTCGTGGGTCTCCTTGGCGAGGAGTCCCCGGGCCTTCAGGGCTTCGCAGACGCGCCGGGCTCCGCCAGCCTCGGCGTGGAGTTCGACGGCGATCAGCAGGCCTCGGCCGCGGACTTCCTTGACGCTGTCGGCGCGGATGGACTCGAGCGATGTTTTCAGGCGCCGGCCCACCCGGGCGGCGTTTTCGGTCATGCCCTCCTCGACCAGCACTCTGAGCGCGGCGCGGGCCACGGCGCAGGCGAGCGGGTTACCGCCGAAGGTCGAGCCGTGCTCGCCGGGGTGCAGGACGTCCATCACCTCTGAGTTCGAGAGCACCGCAGAGACAGGGTAGAAGCCGCCCGAGAGCGCCTTGCCGATGAGGGTCAGGTCAGCTTCGATCCCCTCGTGCTCTTCGGCGAGCAGCTTGCCGGTGCGGCCAAGGCCGGTCTGGATCTCGTCCAGGATCAGGATGACGTCATTGCGCGTGCAGAGGTCCCGAGCGCGCTTCAGATAGCCGGCGGGAGGGATGATCACGCCGGCCTCCCCCTGGATCGGCTCGACGAGGAAGGCCACCGTGTTGGGACCGATGGCGGCCTCCAACGCTTCGGCGTCGCCATAAGGTACGACCCTGAAACCGGGCGCAAACGGACCGAAGCCGCCACGCGACTGTGGGTCGGTGGAAAAGCCCACGATGGCCACAGTACGGCCGTGGAAGTTGTTGGCTGCGACGATGATCTCAGCCCGGCCCTGGGGCACGCCCTTGACCTCATAGCCCCATTTGCGGGCGACCTTGATGGCGCTTTCGACAGCCTCTGCGCCGGAGTTCATCGGCAGGGCCTTGTGCGAGCCGGTCAGCGCACAGAGCTCCTCATAGAACGGAGCGAGCTGGTCATTGCGGAAGGCGCGCGAGGTCAGCGTCAGGCGCCCGGCCTGCTCGACCATGGCCGCCAGGATCTTCGGGTGGCAGTGGCCCTGGTTCACCGCCGAGTAGGCCGACAGGCAGTCGAGGTAGCGGCGGCCCTCTACGTCCCAGACGTAGACGCCTTCTCCCCGGGTCAGCACCACGTCCAGCGGCTTGTAGTTTTTCGCGCCATAGAGGGTCTCCAGCGCGATCAGGTCGGCAGTCAGGCTGCGTTGCAGGGCGATGTCGTTCATGGGGGCGCTCATTCTGCGGCGAGTATCGAGGCTTTCACGACGCCGGGGCGGCGCTCGCGGGTCCGGTCGAGGCGCAACGTCATGCAGTAGGCCGCGCCTCCGGAAAGTATGAAGGGACTTAAGTCGATCTCCGTGAGGCTGTAGCCTCGGGCGCAAAGCTTCTCGCGAAGCGACGCTGGAGCGCGCGACATGATGATCCGGGCGTCGAGGTCGACGGCGTTGACGCAGAAGGCGGCGGCCTCCTCGTCGGTGGCCTCGATCCGCTGAGTCTGGGGCACGCGCGCGCGGATCGTCGCCTGGGACTTCGGGGTGAAAGCGGCCGGATAGTAGAGCAGCGTTCCGCCGGTCAGCGGGCAGAAGCAGGTGTCGAGGTGGTAAAAGCGATCGGACGCCAATTCGAGTCCCACCACGTCCTCGCCGAAGGTTCGCGCGATGGCCCCGATCGAGGACCTGCTGGAACGTGGTCCGTAGCCCGCCCAGAAAAGGCGTCGCTCGGCGTCCCATATGCTGTCGCCGGCGCCTTCCTGGAATACGCCCTCCGGCAGGTCGACGATCTCTTGCACAAGGCCGCGAGACTTCAGCCTTGCGAAGACGGAACGGAAGACGGCTTCCTCACCCTGCCGCTCCGGGAATCGGAATCGCGCCAGCAGTGCGCGGCCGTCCAGCACTATCGCAGCGTTGGCCGTGAATACGAGATCAGGCAGGCCGCGTACCGGCCCGATCATCTCGACGATCGCGCCCTCAGCTTTCAGGGCGTTCTTCAGGCTGGCTGACGCCGCCTTTGCTACAGGCAGGACTTCGGGCCGCCAAGCCGTGGGCCGCATCCACGGATTGATCCGATAGCTGACGTCGAAGCAGCTTGGATCGGTCATCAGGAAGCGCCGCATGCGAACCTCAGGCCAACGACATCGCTGATCAGGATGGCTCGAGGGACCGCTAGCGAACAGATTGCAGGATGCTACAATTAGCGAAATTATCTGGCGATATGGTGGGTCGGAATAACGAAATGATGGATGACCTGGATCGCCGGTTGCTCGGGTTGCTGAGAGCTGATTCGCGCCAGCCGGTGGCCTCGTTGGCCGCCAAGCTCGGCGTCTCCCGTGGCACCGTGCAGAACCGCATCGCCAAGATGCTTGGGCCAAAGGGCGCGATCCAGGGGTTCACCGTGCTGACCCGTCCGGAAATGGAGGCGAGCCGCGTACGGGCCATCATGACCATCGCCATCGAAGGTGAGGGCTCCGGTGGGGTGGTCAAGGCGCTGCGCGGCTTTCCGGAGGTTGCGGCGATTCACACCACCAATGGCCGCTGGGACCTCGTCGCCGAGCTCGACACCGAGACCCTCGCCGAGTTCAGCCGCACCCTCGACCAGATCCGCCTGATCGACGGCATCGCCGCCACCGAGACCTCGATCCTGCTGGCCACGCAGAAGATGTGAGGGCTAAACGTGGCGCATGAACGCGCCCTTCAAAACCGACAGGCTGCCGCAGTGGCGACTCGATGACCTCTACACCGGTCGCGACGACCCGAAGATCGAGGCCGATCTCGCCAAGGCCAAGTCAGCCAACGATGCGCTGGTCGCACTGAAGGGCCGGTTCGTAGCCAGCCGCAGCGACGCACGCCTTCTTGGCGAATTGCTGGACAACGGCATCAAGCTCTATGAGGCGGCGACCAATGGCCTGTGGGGCGTCGGGGCCTATGCGGGCCTGGCGTCATCAACTGCACGAGACAACCCCACCTGGGCCAAGTTCGAGGCGGATTTTCGGGCGCGCTCGTCGCAAATCGCCGCGGAGAGCCTGTTCTTCACCCTGGAGATCAACGAGCTCGACGACAACGAGATCGAGGCGGCGTTTCGCGCCCACAAACCGGCAGCTCGCTGGCGGCCGTGGATTCGCCGCGTGCGGCTCTCACGCCCCCACGAGCTGTCACCCGACCTGGAACGAATGCTGATCGACCGCGGACCCGCTGTCGCCAACTGGAGCCGACTGTCGGAAGAGACGCTAGCGTCGCTCACCGCCAAGGTCGGCCGCGAGACCCTTACGCTGTCCGAGGTGCTCAACCGGATGTCCGACCCGGATGGCCTTCGCCGCAAGCAGGCCGCACAGGGACTGGCCAAAGCGCTGCAGCAACACACGCCAGCGCTGGCGCTCTGCCTCAACACCCTCGCCTTCGAAAAGCAGATCGAGGACCGGTGGCGGAAATATCCCGACCCGGCCGCCTCGCGTCACATCGCCAACGAGGTCCACGCCGACGCGGTCGCCGCACTCGAAGCCGCGGTCGTCGAGGCCTATGAGCCGGTCAGCCACCGTTATTACCGGCTGAAGGCCAAGGCCATGGGCCGCGACGTGCTGGACCAATGGGACAGGAACGCCCCGCTCGATACCTCCGCGCCGCGAACCTACGGCTGGGACGACGCCAAGGCCATGGTGCTGGAGAGTTTCTCTGGCCTCGCCCCCAAATTCGCCGACACCGCCCTAACCTTCTTCACCCACCCCTGGATCGACGCGAAGCCGCGGCCCGGCAAGCAGTCGGGCGCCTATTCGCACCCGGTCACAGCCGAGCGGCACCCTTACGTCTTCCTGAACTACATGGGTGAGCGGCGCGACGTGCTGACGCTTGCCCACGAGCTCGGGCACGCCGTCCACCAGACGCTGTGCGCTCCGCTAGGGACGCTGCTCGCCGACACGCCGCTGACGCTCGCAGAAACCGCCTCGATCTTCGGTGAAGGCTTGGTGTTCGAGCGGCTGTTGGCCAACGCGTCCAAGACCGAGCGCCGAGGGCTGCTGGCCGGCAAGATCGAGGACGGGATCAACACAGTGGTCCGCCAGATCGCCTTCCACCGCTTCGAAACACGCTTCCACGCAGCACGGCTGCTGGGCGAAGTTTCCGCTGAGCAGATCGGTGCGATCTGGCTGGAGGAGATGGGTGCCAGCCTCGGACCCGCCGTAACGCTGAACAAGGGCTACGAGCATTACTGGGCATACGTCAGCCACTTCGTCCACGCGCCCTTCTACGTCTACGCCTACGCTTTCGGGGATCTGTTGGTGCGTGGCCTGATGGAAAAACGGCGCGAGGACCCGAAGGCGTTTGCGCCCCTTTACGAAGACCTGCTGGCCGCCGGCGGCACGCGAACCTACGTCGAGGCGTTGGCGCCGTTCGGATTGAACCCGCGCGGGAAGGCGTTCTGGGCCGCGGGAATGAAACAGATGGAGCGGCTGGTCGACGAGTTCGAGGCGCTCGTGTGACGCTAGGCGCGCTCGCCGCCCTGGCGTTGGCGGCAACGGCGGAGCCCTGCCGGACCGTCCACGGCCGGATGGAGTTATGGAACGGCGCGCCGTCGGTGCGGATCTGGGTGGTCGGGACCAAGCGGGTCCTGGGCGTGGCGCAACAGGAAGCGTCCTTCAAAGACCTGCCTCTCGCGGTGCGCCAAATCTGGACCGGCGCCGACGCCGACAAGGACTGGGCGACGGCGATCTATGGCGACTTCCAGGTCTGTCCACTCGCCGCGGAGCGAGCGGGACACATGCAGGCCGTCCGATTGATCGACGCGACCCCATCTGTCTTGGCGCCCGCGCCCCCTAGCCTCTGCCCACCAGGGCCAGCGGCTTAAATCGGCATCCAGGTGTCGGGTCGGTGCGTTTCCGATCGTCCTTCGCACGCCAACGGAGAGACGATATGAAGATCCTTACGACACCGCTCGCCGTCCTGGCGGTGGGGTTCTGCGCTGCAACGCAGGCGATATCGGCGCCTGCCCCGCCGCGAGAGCCGCCGGCCGGAGTGTACGTGCTCGACAAGGCCCATACCCGGGTAAGCTTCCGGGTCAGTCATCTGGGCTTCTCACACTACACTGCACACTTCTCGACCGTCGAAGGCAGGCTGAAGTTCGATCCGGCGGCGCCCGCGGCGATGGCTGTCGAGGCGACCATTGATCCGAAGTCGCTGGTGCTCAACACCCCGCCGCCCGGCTTCCACGACGAACTGATGGGCAAGACCTGGTTCGATGCGGCCGACTTCCCCACGATGACCTTCAAGTCCACCAAGGTTGTGCCGACCGGCGCCAACGCGGCGAAGGTGACGGGCGACCTCACCTTGCGCGGCGTGACCAAGCCGGTGACGCTCGATGTCACCTACAATGGCGGCTATCCGCCGATGCAGTTCGATCCGGGCGGGGCGCGGATCGGGTTTTCGGCGCACGGGACACTCAAGCGATCGGACTTCGGCATGAAGTCCGGCATCCCCGCGCCCGGCTCGAATATGGGCGTGAGCGACGATGTCGAGGTGGCGATCGAGACAGAGTTCTCCTCGAAAGGCCCCCCGGCGGCGAAGTAAGGTTTGGGCCTCAGCGGGCTTCCAGCCAGCTCCGCATTTCGGCCGCCTCGCGCCGTCCGCTCATCAGGTAGCCAATGTCGGCGCCAACGGTGACCAGGTCGAAGCCGCGCGCGATCATCTTTTGCGAATAGCCGAGGCTGGCGGTGTGCACCCCGACCCTGACGCCCGCGGCCTTACAGGCCGCCAGGATCTTGTCGAACGCAGCCATCAGGGCAGGCGCATCGGAGTCCTGGCCCGGCGGCCCGCCAAGGGCCAGCGACAGGTCCGAAGGTCCGATATAGACGCCGTGGAGTCCCGGCGTTGCGACGATGGTTTCGACGTTTTCAAGGCCGCCGGCTGTCTCGATCATCGCGAAGGCCATGATCTCGCCGTTGGCTTTGGCGTGGTAGTCGCCGCCGCCATAGACCGCAGCTCGAGTCGGCCCCGAGCTGCGGTACCCTTCCGGCGGATAGCGGCAGGCCTGCACGAAGGCGGCGCACTCGGCCGCATCGTTGATCATCGGACAAATGACGCCATAAGCGCCGGCGTCGAGCGCCCGCATGATCTCGCCAGGCTGGTTCCAGGAGACCCGCACCAAGGGCGTCGCCGGCGTCGTTGAGATGGCCTGCAGCATGGCCAGCATCTCGGAATAGCCGATCACGCCGTGCTGGGTGTCGATGGTGACCGCGTCCCAGCCCATCGACGCCATCAGCTCTGCGGAAAAGGCGCCCGGCATCGAGCACCAGCCGTTGATGACCGGACGGCCCTGGGTCCAGAGTTCACGTAGGCGGTTGCTGCGCATGGCGTTCTTTCGGGTCTGTGGTCGAGCCTAGTGCGGCGCGCGCACGGTGGCAGGATGCCGCGCTCCGCGCCATTTCGCCGCAGGGGCCCCAGCGTTACCATAAGGCCAGAAACCTGCCGCATTTTCCCTATGAAACGCGCCGCACCGCGAGATGCGAATTTCGAGCGGCCGGGGGCGTCTACGTCATGGAACGAAATCCCAACAGCAAGGCCGCTCGGCCGTCCGAGATCATGCGCTCGCAGCGCGAGGTGATCCGTCAGCAGGACGAGATCATCGATGTCCTGAAAAGTGCGCTTGCCGCGGCCGGCGTGGACACCGCGCCCTGCCACGACCGCTGGATGACCGGCCTTACCCGGCAGGAACGCGCCCTGGTGGGGGTGCTCTTCGCGAGATACCCGCATGCCGTGCCGCGCGACACGCTGCTCGACTTCCTTCCCGGCCACGACCATGTCAAGGAGCGCCAGCTCCAGGTCGTCGATGTGATCGTGCACAAGGTTCGAAAGAAGCTTGGGGTGCACGCCGTGGAAACCGAGCGCGGCCGCGGCTTCCGCCTCGGGCCCTCGTTCTATGACGAGTTGCCGAAGCAGAAGCTCGAGGCGCGCGACGCCTCGAGCATCAGGCCGGAGCATCCGAGCTTCGCCTGAGCGCCGAGCTTCCGCCGCCCGAGCCCAGTTCCCGGATCAATCGCCGGCGTAGGCCTTCACCAGATCCGTCAGGTAGTCGCGGCCGGTGTAAACCGATTTGACCGCAATGTGCTCGTTGAGGCCGTGCGCCCCGCTGCCTTCGGGGCCCGACCAGAACCCGGGAACGCCATAGGTAGGAATGCCGACGGGAGCGAGGTAGAGCGCGTCACTCGCACCGGTGGACATCGTGGGGATCACCGGCACGCCCGGGAAGTACTTGGCGGCGACTTTCTCCGCTGGGCCCATGATCTTCGGATCGAGCGGTGACGGCATCGATTTTCCGCGAATTGGCGGCAGGGCGGTCAATTTCACGCCGGGGTCGCCGATAGCGGCCTCCAGCGCGGCTTTGGTCGCCTCCATGGTGGAGCCCGGGAACATCCGGCAATTGATGTTGGCGCCGGCCCGCTGGGGCAGGGCGTTCTCCGCATGGCCGCCGTCCAGCAGGGTGGCGACGCAGGTGGTGCGCAGCATCGAATGGAACGCCCGGTCCTTGTTGAGCTCAGCCTCGGCGGCCTTGTCGTTCGGGTCTTTGGCGATGGCGACCATCGCCTGGCCCATGGCGTCGGTGCGTCCGGCGCCGGCCTTGGCGAAGAAGGCGCGGGTGACGTCGTTGAGCTGCAGCGGGAAGTCGTAGTCGCGCACCTTCAGAAGGCCCTGGGCCAGCTGATAGATGGCGTTGTCCCTGATCGGCACGGAGGAGTGGCCGCCG
>NZ_DASXNL010000019.1:0-8377 GCF_036495085.1 Phenylobacterium sp.
GCGAATCTCGGATTGGGGACTCGGCTAGCCCTCGCCGCCTTCGCCGTCTGACGCCGGCCGCGCCTTCTGGTCGACATTGGTGGGCGCGGTCTTGACGCCGGTGCGTTCCTCTTCGCGGGCCCCCTGCAGGATGCCGACGAGGCCGTAGTTCCCCTCGTGGCAGGCGTATTCGTAGACAGGGCCCTTGGAGCGGGCGAACTCATACTCGCCGCCCCACGGCTGGGAGAAGACGGTCTGATCCTCCACCCAGAAGGCGTAGTGCAGCCGATCCTTGCCGACCAGCGTCAGTCGCTCGGTGACCTTCAGGTGGGCAGAGGCGCCGCGGAAGACCTGCTCGGGGTGGAAATTCGTGGTCTCGACCACGAGGGTGTCGCCCTCCCAATGGCCGATCGAATCTCCCATCCACGGCCTGAGCGAGGCCGGCAGGTGCTGGGTGGCGTCCAGACGGATGATCCGCGCGTCGTGCACCATCTCGACGTCAATGACGACCTGGTCGCGGGTCTGCACGACCTGGTAGGTATTGTTGTAGAGCCCCGGCAGCATGACGGGTCCGGAGGAATTGCCGAACGACAGCAGGCAGCGCTCGCCAAGCGCGCGGGTCTCCGGATTGTCGCTCGGGCTCTGGCCTGGTTGCAGGCTTCGGCCGAACGGACTGACCTTGATATCCTTGCGCATCGGGACGCGCCCGTCCGCCGTCGAGGTGATGAAGCCGTTCCGCGGCTGGCCGTTCACGCGCATGACCACGCTGCCCGGGTCGGTCCAGGCGGCGTTGTAGTTGCAATCGACACCGCGGCCGCCGGAGCAGTCGGCCGGCAGGTCCGTCACCTTGGCATTCGGATCGGTAGGCTTATTTCCAAGGTCGATCTGCGCCTGTGTCTTCGCCTCGATTCTGCGGGCTTCGGCATCGGTCAGAACCAGATTGGGGCCATAGCGCGGATTGCGCTCCAGGCGGGTGACGGCTGCGTTCGTCCAGACGCCCTGCAGGTCGGGATGGCCGTCCGCCGTGCGTGGCGGCCTGAAGGCGGTCTTCGGCGGCGGGGGCGCCTGCGCTGCGGCCAGGCTGGGCACAGCGATCGCGAGGCCGGCGGCAAGCGCTGCCGCACACAATCTCCTGCTGTTCATCCGGTCCTCCCCAGAACCACAGACCTCCAATCAGGCGTGCTTACAGGCGATTATTCCAGGGGTTTGCCATCTACGGCAAGGCGCCGGCTGACTCCTGGGAACAGACCGGAGGTTGCGTTCCGGCCGCTCGCCGATCTTTCCGTTCATCGCGGGCTGCGAGGGGTGTAGCTTCGGCGCAAGGATGGCGGCGAAGATGCGCGTCTTGCGACATGCGCTGGGGCTGGTGACAGCGTTCGTTCTTGTCGTGACAGGCGGAACGGCGAGGGCTCAAAACGCGCCCATCGCCGATAGCGCGCTAGCGCACGCAGATGCCTTGCGCCTCACCGACGAGCAGGCGCGGCAACTCGAACTCGTGCGCCGCGAGGCCGACAGGCGGGCGGCGGCGCTCTTGAGCTCTCGCCAGAACGAGCTCTTGAGCCGGCCGCCCCCGCGTCCTTCCGTGGGACCAGATACTGTCCCCCTCGCTCGCCCGACCGGGCAGGAGTCCAAACTCGTAGAGTTCGAAACCTCCGAGGCGATCGCCGAGCGGCTCATCAAATGGGCACAGTGGTTCGCCCTGGCGGTCGGCGCTCCGATGGCGATCCTGGCTACGGTGTTGGCGGTGGCGGGGGTCCGTTCCTATCGCGACTTCCGCGCCCGACTCCGGCAGGCCGGCGAGGCGGCGGAGCAGCGCGTCGCCGAGGCGGGCGCTTCGATCGATGCGCGGTTGGCGGAAGCCGGCAAAGAGGCTGACCGGCGGGAGCAGGAGGCCGCCGGTCTGGAGGCAAAATTCACCAACATTCACCAGCGCCTGGAGCAGATTTCCAAGCTTGAGCACAGTGTCCGCGAACTCGCCGACAAGGTCGACAAAGTTGAACAATATGTCGATTTCCAGAAGTCTCGCGCGTTGACCCCGCAACTGCAGGCTTCACTGGAAGCCAGTCTGGGCCGCTATGTCGGGTGGCTGTCCAAAATCGGGTGTCAGACCGATAAACGGCCCTCCGTGTCGATCGATTCCAAGCTGAAGGATCAGGTCTACTATGTTCAAGGGCGGATTTCGGTCGGCGAAAATCACGCCCGCGAACCGGACGTCGTCCTTAGGCCCTACACCCATCACGTCCTCAGCGCCGCCAGGCCGCGCCGCTCGGCCCAGCCATCGATCGCGGTGCAGTATGGCCTCGTCAACTACCTCATCTGCAGCTTCGAGAACGATCCCCTTTCCGGCGGACAGTCAGCCGGCGGCCATGCTGAGCTCACGACCAACGACGTCCGGCTGGACCTGGAGCCATCGTGGGAAAGCGACATGCGGATGGGAATGGGGTGGGGTGCGTCATTCTGGGAGATGCGTGCGATCATTGGTGCGGAACCCACCGACAGGCTGTTGGTCGAAGCCTGGACTACGGCGAAGTCGGGACGCGATCCGCGGGCCGCAGTCATGGGCTTCATGGATCGTCTTGCCGAACTGATGGCTGATCGACGTCCGGCGGCCAAGTCGAAAATCCTGGCCATTTTTCAACGCCGCGGGCTCGACCTTTCGAAGCCTAAAGCCCAAGACGCCGAGCTCGTCCCGCAACAGCCAAGGCGAGCCGCTCGGCGATAAGATGATCCGGGGAGCCCGCGGTCTTGCACAACCGATCGGCGTTGAGGATCTCGGGCTGGATCCGGTCGAGTTCCTCGAGCGTCCAGCTTCGCGCCTGGCGGAGGAATTCCCGTTCCTGTTTCCAGAAGACGCCGGCGGCCTTGGCCGCCTCCTGAAGACCGGCGCCGCTCTTCGCCAGCGTCAGGGCGCGGCGCAAGCGTCCCAGATGCAGGCCCATGGCGCGGATGGCGGCTGGGCCGGCCTCACCTTCCTGGGCGGCGCGGCGAAGGCCGGCTTGCGCATCGCCCAGGCGTCCACCGAAAGCATCGGCGGCGGCGTCTGACAGCGAGGCTTCGGGCTCGACTCCGAGGAAGGGTTCCAGGTCGGCCGGCGTCGCGGTCGCACCGCTTCCCGGGCCGAGGAACAGCGCCAGTCGCTCGATCTCCTGGCGCGCGACGCCCCTCTCCTTGGGCATGCGAGCCACAAAGATCTGCAATGCCTCGGCGCTGAGCGAGAGGTTGTCCTTGGCCAGCGCCTCGCGCACCTGGCGGGCGACGTCGCCCGGCTCGTCCTCGTAACAGGGGATGGTGGCGACGGCGGGCGCTTTCTCAGCGGCCTTGCGCAGGGCGGAGTCGCGCCCCAGAGCCCCGGCCTCGATCACCAGGAAGGCGTCAGGATTAAGCTCACCGTTCGCATGTCGGGTCAGGGCCTCAGCGGCAAGTTTGTCGAGGCCCGTCTTCTCGGTCGCGAAACGAAGCCGAACCAAGCGGCGCCCGCCCATCAGCGATTGGGCGGCAAGTTCGCCCTCAAGCCGCCCGCCGTCGGCGTCGAGGTCGCCGTCTGTAAGCTGGGCGACATCGAAGGGGTCGTTGGGGTCCTTGGCTATGCGGCCGGCCAGCTCCTGGCCCCGCTCACGCACAACTCCGAGATCGCGGCCATAGATCAGCGCGGCGCGGATCCGGGGGTCGGGGACCTTGAGAAAGCGCTCGATGTCCGGGCGTTTGCCAAGGATCATGGCCTCACGCCTTTGGCGGGGCGACGGCCTTGGGCGTGCTAGCCTTCGTTTCGCGGGTCGCCAGCCATGAGGCGATCTCGAGCTGGATCCGGCGGGCGGCTTCCTCGGCCGCGCGGTCCTGTGCGTCTTCCGCCGCGGCGATCGAGGCGTAAGGCTGATCGGCGGAGTCGTAGGTCAACTCGACGCGGACCGTACCCTTCTTCGCGACATCGCCGCCGGGAAGGTTGGTCAAGGTGTAGTTGGCGGTCAGCACGTATTCGTAGCGGGTGGCGACGTTGTCGGTGCGGATGCCGCGCGGATAGCGGGCCTCGCCAAGCGTCAGGTGCATGGAATATTTCGCCGGGGCGGAGTGGTTCTTGGCGAAGGCGTCGTCCAGGTGCTGTCCAAGGAAGTACCCGGTGCGGCCGGTGGGAGCCACGACGTCGATCACGGCCATGTTCGAGGTCACGCCCGGCGCGGCGTAAAGGGGCGTGAAGCCGCAGCCGCCCAGCCCAAGGCCCGCGCCGGTTAGGGCCAGCAAGGTCGCGGCGAGGGCGCGGTGTCGGTTCATCAGGCGGCTACTATGTTGACGATGCGGTCGGGCACGACGATCACTTTGCGGATAGTGAGACCCTCAAGGCGCCTCGCGATCTCGGGGTCGTCAAGCACGATCTTTTCTACATCGGCCTGCGAGGCGCCCGCCGGCGCGGAAATCTCTCCGCGCCGCTTGCCGTTCACCTGAACCGGCAGGACGCGCACGGAATCCTCGATCAGCGCGGGGTCGAAGGTCGGCCAGGGCGCCATCGCAGCCATGCCCTCTCCACCAATACGGACCCAGCACTCTTCCGCCAGATGCGGGGTGAAGGGCGCGATCAGCCGGGCCAAGCTCGATAGCGCGTCCTGTCGGGCGGCGAGCAGTGCGGGCGTGGCGTCTTTGGCCGGATTGGCCTTCAGCAGGTTCAGGAACTCGTAGAGCCGGGCGATGCCGGAATTGAACCGGAAGGTCTCGATCGCCTCGGTCACCTGCTTGATCAGCCTGTGGGTGGCGCGGCGCACTGCCGTGGCGGCTTCGTCGGAACCCTGCTGCGCGCCCGAAACGGACTGCGGCTGGCTCGCGAACTCCTCCCAGACCCGATTGACGAAGCGCCACGCGCCGGCCACTCCGCCCGTGGTCCACTGAGCGTCGCGTTCCGGCGGGCTGTCGGACAGCACGAACAGGCGCGCGGCGTCGACGCCATAAACATCGAAGATCTCCTCCGGCGCGACGGTGTTCCGCTTGGACTTCGACATCTTCTCAACGTCACCGATCACCACCTCGGCGCCGTTCTCCAGCAGCCTGGCGCGGCGGGACTTGCCTTCGACGACGACCTCAACCTCGCGCGGCTCGAGCCACTCGCCGGTCTGGCGGCGGTAGGTTTCGTGAGTCACCATGCCTTGCGTGAACAGCCCGGCGAACGGCTCTCGGACGGAGAGCTGGCCATCGTCGGCCAGGGCTTTGGTCATGAAGCGCGCGTAGAGCAAGTGCAGCACGGCGTGTTCGATGCCGCCGATGTACTGATCGACGGGCATCCAGTAGTCCGCAGCCGCCTTGTCGATTGGCTCGACGGCGTCGGCGTCGGCGAAGCGGGCGAAGTACCAGGACGAATCCACGAAGGTGTCCAGCGTGTCGGTCTCGCGGGTTGCCGGGCCACCACACATCGGGCAGGTCGTGTGCTTCCAGGTGGGATGCCGATCCAGGGCGTTGCCGGGCTTGCCGAACTCGAGGTCATCGGGCAGCACCACCGGCAGGGCTGACTTCGGCAGGGGGACGACGCCGTCCTTGGCGCAATGCACCATGGGGACCGGGCAGCCCCAGGCGCGCTGGCGAGCCACGCCCCAGTCGCGCAGCCGATAGACCGTCGCGCCCACGCCTTGCTTCTGGGCTTCTATTCGGGCGATGGCGGCGGCCTTGCCCGCCTCGATGTCCAGCCCGTCCAGGAAGTCGGAATGATAGATCGTGCCGGGGCCGGTGTAGGCCTCGGAGCCAACCGCAAAGGTTGCTGGATCTTCCCCGGGTGGGAGCACGACCGGCTTCACGGGCAGTTTGTATTTGCGGCAGAAATCCAGATCTCGCTGATCGTGCGCCGGGCAAGCGAAGATCGCGCCCGTCCCATAGTCCATCAGGATGAAATTTGCGATCCAGACGGGCAGGTTCCACGCCGGATCGAACGGGTGCGTCACCCTCAGGCCGGTGTCGAAGCCGATCTTCTCGGCGGTGTCGATCTCCGCTTGAGAGGCGCCGCCCTTCTTGCACTCGGCGATGAACGCGGCCGCCTTGGGGTCGGCGGCTGCGATCTGTTCGGCCAGGGGGTGGTCGGGGGCGATGCCGACGAAGCTTGCGCCGTAGAGCGTGTCCGGGCGCGTTGTATAGACCTCAAGGCCCCCGTCGAAGCCCTTCGGCGGGTCGCCGGCGAACTCGAACGCGAACTTCAGGCCCTTGGAGCGCCCGATCCAGTTCTCCTGCATGACCCGGACCTTTTCGGGCCAGCGGTCCAAGCTCGCCAGGTCATCGGTCAATTGGTCGGCGTAGTCGGTAATGCGCAGAAACCACTGGTTCAGCTTGCGCTTCTC
Organism: Phenylobacterium sp.; assembly: GCF_036495085.1. Taxonomy (GTDB): domain Bacteria; phylum Pseudomonadota; class Alphaproteobacteria; order Caulobacterales; family Caulobacteraceae; genus Phenylobacterium. The sequence continues at coordinate 6,285 of NZ_DASXNL010000019.1, forward strand.
GACCACGGCGCCGGAGCGCCAGCCGCGGCCGTCGACCACCTGCTCATTGGCGAGCACGGTCTGGTCGATGGGGTCCCAGTTGACCACGCCCTCCTTGCGGTAAACCAGGCCGCGCTCAACCAGGTCGAGGAATAGCGCCTGCTGCTTGCCGTAGTAGGCGACGTCGCAGGTCGCGAACTCGCGAGACCAGTCGATCGATAGCCCGAGCTCCTTCAGTTCGGAGCGCATCCGGGCGATGTTTTCGTAGGTCCAGGCCTTAGGGTCGACGCCGCGCTCGATGGCGGCGTTCTCGGCCGGTAATCCGAATGCGTCCCAGCCCATGGGATGAAGTACGGAGAAGCCGCGTGCGCGCTTGTATCGGGCGACCACGTCGCCCAGAGAATAGTTGCGGACGTGGCCCATGTGCAGACGCCCCGACGGGTAGGGGAACATCTCGAGCATGTAGTACTTGGGCCGGGTCGGATCGATCACCGCGCGGAAAGCGTCAGCGTCCGCCCAGGCTTTGCGCCACTTGGGCTCGGTCTCTTTGGGATTGTATCGGGCCATCTTCAGGGGGGCTTTGGACTGGAGTTGGACTTCCGGTCAACGCTCTCTATCTGAAGGGCGCCGACAAACGAACGATCGGAGGGGGCGATCAGCCCTTGATGTTCGAAAGTCGAAGCTGGCGCGCGCGGGTCAGGATCGCGTTTTCGATGTCCGTCTCCGTCTGAGAGGCCGAAGGTGCGTCGATCCAGTTTCCTGCCGGGTCGCGGTTCTGCTTGAACACCGTCACGTTCAACCCGTCGGCGCGCAGGCGCGCGTCGAGGATGTAGACGGTGCATTTGAAGCGCTCGTCGGGCTTTTCAGGGTTCGTGTACCAGTCGGTGATGACGACGCCACCGTAAGGATCGGCCGAGGCCAGCGGCATGAACGCCAATGTGTCCAGGGTCGCGCGCCACAGGTAACCGTTTACGCCGATCGCGGCAGCTGTTCCGTTGCCGGCGTCAGTGACCTTCGGTCCGCTGCCACCGCCCAGGGGGTGCATGATGTGGGAACAGCCCGCGACGCCCACGACGGCCGTAGCCAAGGCGCTCAACGCAACGCCACGCATCCATGCACCACGCACAAACGGCATATGTATCCGTCTCCAAATGAATTCCGCCGCGCTGCATTGCGCCACGGCGCCGCCCCGCGCCGCGCCCTCTATAACAACGCAGTGTCAGTCGCCAAACAGGAATCGCGTGGCCCTGCCGCCACAGGCGCCGACCTTCTTCGATACATTCCGGGTCGTTGAGGACGGAGTCGGTTGACCTGGCGGGCGGCAATTCTCTAATCGACCTGCACCGTGGCGGACCTTGGGGAAATACCCGAGGTGCGAATGCGGGTTCAAGGGGCTATATGTTCGGTATGTCCATCCGCAAGTTCGCCTTGCTTGCCGCCACGACCGCCCTGATCGGGGCGGCCGCAGGCGTTGCGCAGGCGGCTGACGCCAAGGGCAAGCCCATGGACTTCACAGTCCATACGGAATCTTCCCCGATCGCGCCTGGGTCGCAGACCGTGAAGTGGGACGCTGCGCGCGGCAAGTGGGGCGTGGTGCTCAACCTGCAGCAGCCGGAAGCTCGCGCCGCGACGGCCAATGACATCCAGGCCGGCGCCTACTACCGCATCACGCCTTCGCTGCGGGTCGGCGGCAGCCTGGCCTTTGGCGACGAGCAGGTGGCGCCCGGCTCGAAGCCGAACGTCACGGACCCGGGTCAGCCTCGGGTCCAGCTGGAAACCAAGTTCAAGTTCTAAAGGCGTCCACCGCCGCGAGACCGACCAGGCCCGCGCCCGTCAGGCGACGGGCCGTTTTGTTGTCCACCCCGCCCAGCGCGTAGACGGGCCCCTTGGCTCGCCGCACCAGGATCGCAAGCCGAACGGCGCCCATCGGCGCACCCGCCGAGGCGCTGCGGCTCTGAAAGATCGCCGAGACGACGGCCGCATCTGCGCCCTGGGCGAGAGCGCGCCGAGCCGCGAGGCTCGAATGGGCTGCGGCGGTGACAAGCCAACAAGGGTGAGCGGCCTTCAATCGGCGCGCGCGATGCGCCAGGCGCTCAGGTAGGTGTACGCCGTCG
>NZ_DASXNL010000020.1:0-1855 GCF_036495085.1 Phenylobacterium sp.
GTTTTCGAGGCGTGCTCCTTGAACCACGCCTTCATCTTGCTCAAGGACTTGAAGGTCTTGCGCAACTCAGGCTGATCGATGGCGTGGACATCGTGATACTCGATAGCGCCTAGACTTTCATGGCTCGGCAGCGCGGGCGCACTGCCGTCGACGCTCACCTCGCGACATCTGAAAGTGGCTGCCTTCTCAGGCACGGGCTTCCCGGCGGCATCGTAGTAGGTCCAGGGCATCGATTTCTCCTTCCTCCCAGCCGCCTACCGCTAATCTAAGCGTCGGCCATTCAGGCTCGTCCGCTCCCAACGTCGGGCAGTTTCGCAATTCGGCGAACACCGATTGGCGTCAGAACAACGGCGCTGCCGCGCATCTCCACGAGGGCCAGCAGTTTCAGTCTGGCCACGTCGCGGGGGCGCATCTCTGATTGGCCGATCCCAACGGAGATGCGCCCGAGGGCGCTTTCTTCGTTGCGGCTGAGCTCGACTAGTAGGCCTCGTTCCATGGCTACCTCCAGCTCGTAGAAGGTAACTAGCTTATTTAACGCCGTGGAGGGCAAGAATTGAAGAACGCGCCGCTGCTGCAGTAAGGTGGCGAGGCGGCCGACGCGAGATTATTCCGCCGGAACAACAGACACTCCGGATGGGCGGGAAGCCGTTTGCCGCGGTCGTTCTCCGCGGAGCAGGATATCGGCTGAACCGCCGCTCGCCACGACGGCGTGCGCCGCCGCCTCGACGGTGTCGAAGGCCGGCTGCTGCGAATGGTAGTGGCCGTAGAAGCGTCCATCCTTGGTGACCTCCCAGATGCCGCGTCGGTGCGCCACCTCGAATAGCGTTGAGGCGGGCGGCGACAGGGCGGTGTCCACGCTCCGCCCCCGTCTTTCGAGATCGGTATTTTCGATCTTGATCGTCATGAAGTCCCCCTTTCAAAGGGTGGGCTTCTATTGCTGCGTTGACACGCCCGTACCTCCGCCGACTTCGAGATTGTTGTCGCTGAAGAGATGCAATCCTAAAAAGAGCAGGGCGGCGGCAAGCACGCCCCACGCCAGCCACTTCGCAAACCCCGACTTCATCTTTTCGCCTCCGATGGGTGCGGCCTCCACCGACGGGATGGCCAGCGCGCTCCGCCCCGGCAGCCAGTTCACCAGACGAGCCGCGATCGCCTCCGACTCCGAGGCCTTCCAGTCTCCTTCGGGAAGCATGGCAATCGTCACAGCGAAGGCCCGAGCTGCGGTTTCCCTGGGCAGATCCGACAATCGGGCGGCTTCCCGCCACGGGTCGAAGCCCAGCCGCGTCAGGGCCGTCAGGACCGTAAGCGGCAGCCCAATTTTTTCCTCGCCGACGGCGGCAAAGAGAAACGCGTTGTACTCGGAGTTGCCGAGCGAATATTCCGGACGCAAGGTCATGACGCCTCCTGTTCGGTTGTCGCCGTGGACGAGGCTGCCCGCCACGACGACGAGAACGCGTCCGGCTAAAAGCCCATATCGCCGCCGCTGGGCATCGCCGGTTGGGCATTCTTGGCCGGTACTTCGGCCACCATCGCCTCGGTCGTGACCAGAAGGCCGGCGACCGACACCGCGCCCTGCAGGGCGGTGCGCACGACCTTCGTCGGATCGATGACGCCGGCCTTGATCATGTTGACGTACTCCGCCTTCTGGGCGTCGAAGCCGAAATTGACGTCCTTCTGGTCGAGCATGCGGCCCGCGACCACCGCGCCGTCGAAGCCGGCATTCTCCGCGATCTGGCGGACCGGCGCCTGCAGGGCGCGGCGCACGATCTCGATGCCGACCTGCTGGTCGTGGTTGGCGCCCCGCTTGTGCTCGAGCACGCGCGTGGCATAGAGCAACGCCGCGCCGCCGCCCGCG
>NZ_DASXNL010000021.1:0-51873 GCF_036495085.1 Phenylobacterium sp.
CCGTTGCGGTCGACGATCAGCCCGCGCGGCGGCGGCGTCAGCTTGAAGTTGAACTGGTTCGACGCCGACAGCTTCTCGTAGCGCTGGGTCTCGATCAGCTGCAGATGCGCCAGACGCCCGCCGAGCGCCAAGAGACCCACGCCGGCAAAGCCGCCGAGCAGGAATGCCCGGCGGTGAAACACCCCTTGGCGCTCATTTACCTCGGCAAAGAAAATGGACGGTTCAGCCATCTTCGCCCCTAACGGAACCTAACGTCTGCGTCCTCGAAGAGGTCGATCAGCCGCTGGGCGAATGGATAGAGGACGATTGTGGCGACGAATTGCCAGGCCATCGGAACCACGCCCGGCGTCGACTTGGTATCCAGCATCACGAAGAGATAGCCGGCGGCCAACGCTGTTGCGGTGGCCAGTCCATACCAGCCCCAAAGGATCAGCTGGTTCTGCCCTGCCATCATGGTGCGCCCGGCGAGGGCGACACCGTAGGCGATCAGGAGGCAGACCGCCCAAAGGCCCATAGGGCCGCCCCAGAAGATGTCCAGGAACAGTCCCAGCAGGAGGACCCCGAAGGGCGCCAGCATGGAGGGTCGGATCACCGCCCAGGCGAAGGCCAGCACCATCGGGAATACCGGTTCCGGCAGCTGCAGGCCAAAGGCCCGCAATGGAATGCCGAACAGGATGGTGGCGATGATCGCCTGGAACATCGGCACGCCCAGCCAGCGCCAGGGCTCCAAAGGCCGTGCGGCGCTCACGTTGGTGGCGCCTCGGCCGCGGGTCTGGGCTTGGTCTTCGCTGGCTTCGAAGCCGCGTCGAGCGGCGATTTGGGCTTGGGCTTCGCCGGCTTCGAGGTCGTTTCGCTCGCCGCCCTGGACTTCGCCCCATCGGCTGACGTCGCCGGCGTCTTTGCGGCGGCCTTCGAGGTGGCGGTTTTCGAGGTGGCGGTTTTCGGGGCGGGCGCTTTGGAGGCCGAGGCCGGGTTCGGCTTGGCCTTTTCGGCCGCGCCCGCCGCGGACTTGGGCAGCGTGGGTTTGAGCGTCGGAGGCTTCGCTGCAGGCTTGGCCGCGCCGGCTGCGACGGCTGCGCCGGCCGCCACGGCGGACGCCTCGGCCGCGCCTTTTGCGGAGACACCGTCGGGCTCGGCGTCGGCCGGTTTGGCGGCCTGAGCATTCACGGGCGGCGCAGGCTTCGCAGTCGCTGCCCCCTCGACGTCCGCCCCCGGCGTCGGAGGCGGGGTCGGCATCGCGTTCAGGGCCTTGACGTTCACTACCTGCGTGAAGTCCTCGAACAGCAGGATACGCACGAAGTCGATGGCGGCGCGGTCGGAGGCCAGGACCACTCGCCAGCGCCCGTCGAGGCCCTTGACCGCCGTCCCGACCGGCAGGCCGCGCGGCACGACGCCGCCGTCGCCGGACGTCAGCACCCGGTCGCCCTCGTGGATCGGATCCCGGCCACGCAGATAATCGAGGCGCGGGTTCGGCCCTCCATCGCCGGTCAGGATCGCGCGCGCGTTGGTTCGGTCGATCATCACCGGCGTGCGCGATGCGATGTCAGTCAGCAGCAGCACACGGCTTGCCCCTTCGGTCACCCCGATCACGCGGCCGACCAGGCCATTCTCGCTCATGACCGGATTGCCGGCCTTGACCCCCCGTTCGGAGCCGGCGTTGGCCAGGCGCGTGTCGGCGAAGGGCCCGCGGCTGTCGGTGACGATTCGCGCGGCGACCATCGGGATCGGCGGATCGGTCTTCAGACCCAGCAAGGTCCGATAGCGCGCGTTCTCATCCTTTAGCGCGATGGCGACATCGCGCCACTGACGCATCTCCTTGAGCTCGGACTTCAGCTCCCGGTTCTCTGAGGCCGCGCCAAAATAATCACGGACGGTGTCGACGCCATCGCCGATCCAGCGGCTGGGTGCTGCCAGGACGTCGCCCACCGGAGCCAGCACGGAGTCGGAGGCTCGCCGCGTCGCGCCGTAAGCCTCGGCCTTGAACGTCTCGCGCCGGTCGGACAAGAGGATGGCGACCGCCGCGACGATGGCCACGACGAGGGAGATCGCCGCGAACCAGGTCAGCGGGACCTTCAATTCACCTAGCGGATTGTCCCTTAAGGACACTCAGGGCCTCGTTTGAGCGGTGTTGCGACAGCCCCCGCTGCAGCAGCGACTCGCCGGCTCTAAGCTAGCGTGGATTCGAGCACACCCTTCATCCATTTCGGGTGTTCAAGCACCTTGCCGCACCCGAGCGCCACGCAGGAAAGCGGGTCATCGGCGACCGTCACCGGCAGGCCGGTGTGGTCACGGATCTCGGCGTCGAGGCCGCGGAGCAAGGCGCCGCCACCCGTCAGCATGATCCCCTTGTCAGCGATGTCGGAGGCCAGTTCCGGCGGGGTGGCTTCCAGAGCCATCTTCACCGCGTCGACGATCTGGCCGACCGGCTCGGAAAGCGCGTCGGACGCCTGCTTTTCGCTGATCCGCACTTCACGCGGCACGCCCTGCATCAGGTCGCGGCCCTTGACCTCGATGGAGAGTCCCTCGCCGTCGGCCGGCGCCCGCGCCGTGCCGATCTCCTTCTTGATGCGCTCGGCCGTCGTCTCGCCGATCAGCAGATTATGGTTGCGGCGCATGTAGCTGATGATCGCTTCGTCCATCTTGTCGCCGCCGACGCGGACTGAGCGCGAGTAGACGATCCCCGAGAGCGAGAGCACCGCCACCTCGGTGGTGCCACCGCCGATGTCGACCACCATTGACCCGGTCGGTTCGTGGATCGGAAGGCCGGCGCCGATCGCCGCGGCCATGGGCTCGTCGATCAGGCCCACGCGGCGGCCGCCTGCGTTCAGGCAGCTGTCGTTGATCGCGCGGCGTTCCACCGCCGTCGCGCCCGACGGCACGCAAACGATCACCTTGGGGTTCACGAAGCCCTTGCGGTTGTGAACCTTGCGGATGAAGTACTTGATCATCTCCTCGGCGACTTCGAAGTCGGCGATGACCCCGTCGCGCATCGGACGGATGGCTTCCATGTGGCCGGGCGTGCGGCCGAGCATCTGCTTGGCTTCGATGCCTACGGCATGGACGACCTTGCGACCGCCGACATTGCGCAGCGCCACCACGGAGGGCTCGTTGAGCACGATGCCCTTGCCCTTCATGTAGATGAGCGTGTTGGCCGTGCCGAGGTCGATGGCGATATCGTTCGAGATGGCGCCGAAGAGCGATGAGATCATGGGGGGCCCTGGAGACTGGGGGCTGGAGAGGGGTGTTGTGAACCGCCGACCCGCAACGGTCACGTCCAACGCGTTAACAATGCGTCGAGTCGTTACGAATTACCGGTAGGACTCGCGTTCCCTGCCCTGCCCTATGGTCGAATTCAAGGCTTAAAGAGCATCGTGCGCTTTCGCGTCGCGCGCGAATTTTGTCGTCGGCATGGCCCTCGGTTTCGTCGTGAGCGGCCGGGCCGGGCCGCGGGCGCCCCTTCAGCGGCTTTTGGGCGCCGCGGGCTTGGCCGAGGTGGACAGGTTGACGAGGTCGATCCGCTCGACCCGGCGGGCGGAGCGAGCGGGCCTGAGGTCGTCCTCGACCACCAGGCGGAACGGCCCTTCCTCCGGTTTCAGCGGCGCACCCGCCTCACGGTCGGCCACGATCATCCTGGCCGCGCGAGTCACCGCGTCCGTCTCGGCCGGGCTGACCACCACCTGATATCCGTCCCGCGCGGTTATCCGCACGACGGTGGCGAGTTCCAAGCCCTTGATGCCCTGACCGCCATGCGGCGCACCGACCTTTCCAAGCAGGTCGCTCAGCACTACTCCGTCATAGGCCTGCGGCTGGCCATGCCGCGGCACCTTCAGATGCACCTGCGGCAGGGCCGCGATTTCGGCGGCGTTCAGCGTGGCGCGCTGTCCGGCTCCCCCGAGAGCGTCAAGGTCTGGGCGGCGGCCGGCCCGCAGAAGACGGCTGCGCGCGGCACAAACGCGGCAAATCTCACGGCGGCGAGCTTCATCGGCTACTCCACCGCCAGTATGACATGCGGCGCCTTGACCAGCGCGGTGACCACCTCTCCTTCGGTCAGGCCCATGGCCTCGGCGCTCTCGCGCGTGATGGTGGCGGTGAGCGTCTTGCCCTGGGCGATGTCGATCACGACCTCACTGGAAATCGCGCCGTCGTGCCTGGCGGCGACAACGCCCTTGATGTGATTGCGCGCCGAGGTCACCAGGTCCTCTCCCTTGGCCAGCACCACGAAGCTCGACTTGATCAGCGCTATGACCGATCTGCCGACCGCCAGACGCAGGGCCGCCACGCTTTCGCGAGTGACGACGGCCACGATCTCCACCCCATCGCCGACCGCCAGGATCACCTCGGCGTTGACGGCTCCGTCGGTGACGCGGGTGACGGTTCCGCGGAGCGCGTTGCGGGCGCTGGTCTGCATGCCGAGACTCCAGAAAAGACCGCCGAGCTCCTCCGGGGCGCCAACCAGGCCCTGCTCGACCCGGACCAAAACGTCGGCCAACTCCATCTCTACCCGCTGCAGGGCTGCGACTACCGCATGACCGGCGGGCGTCAATTGCGCAGCCCCCCCTTGCCGACCCCCGGCCCGGGCGACGACCAGCGGAGCGTCGAAGAGGTTGTTCAACGCCTGGATCGCGTCCCACGCCGTTTTGTAGCTCACACCGACGCGCTCGGCCGCAGCTCGGATCGAGCCCAGTTCATCGAGAGCTTCGAGCAGGGCGATGCGCTCGGCTCCTACGCGAGGTCCATCGCCCCGGCGCAGCGTGAGGGCTGCATTGAGCAGTTGCGGAGAAACCACGACGCCTCGTTGGGTAGCTGCCTGACCCTCGTTATGTAGTCGGCCTACATGACGAACCTAACAGCGAATCCCTGCTTGTCACGCGAACGGCTTAGCTGGCCGCGCGCAGCGCCTGGGCGATCTGGGCGTCGGTGCGGCTCAGCATCGCCACCCCGGCCAGCGCCAGCACCGCCGGCAGCAGGGCCCAGCCGAAGAGCCCGGCAGCCAAAAGGCCGGTGGCTGCGGCGATCAGCAGGCCCAGCAGGAGTTCGGCCAGGGTGACGTACCAGGAGGACGCGCGCTGGCGGCGCATGTCGTTGCGCTTGCCTGGCCGCTGCCACCAAAGGTTCATCAGGGAAGCCATGGTCATCGACGCCGCACAGCCGACAGCGGCGGCCAGGCCCACCAGCGGCGCGAGCACAGCCAGCGGCAGGAGCAGGGGCGCGAGCATTACCGCCACCGGCAATATGGCCGCGGCGATCTTGGCCTGGCGCAGGGTGCGCACGGGCGTGGGCGCGCAACTCAGGAGGTCGGGCGCGTCCTCGGCCGAGATGGTGATCCAGGCGAGGCTGCCGGACACCTGGCTCGCCAGCAAGCTGAGCGCTGCAGCGCCGCCGGGCAGGAACACACCCTGGCCCTGGCCGGCCTGGCGCAGAAGCACGAACCCCAAGGGGACCATGTAAAGCACCCGCAGCAGCACCTGGGCGATCAGCGCCGGGTCGCGAGCGATGAGGCGTAGCTCCTTCACCAGAGTCGCTGTGAAAGGCGACTTGGCGAAGCGCACCGGCCCGTTGCTCCTGGCCCTGACACTCCCGCCGCTTCCGGCGCCGGCGGCCGCGGCGGCGTCAGCGGCGAACCGGGCGCCAAGCAGCTGATTGGCGACCAGGAAGATCGTGGCGCCGGTCCCGACCACGGCCAGTAGCGGCAGCGGCTCTCCGAGCAAGGCGCGTAGCGGCCAGCTCAGGCCCGGCGGCGCATGGAAACGCGGATCGTGCGAGAGCTGCACCAGCGTGGCGGCGAAACTGGCGGTCTGGCGTCCCCCCAGGATGTTGCGGGCCTGGGCGGTCAGGAAGAACGCCGCGCCGATCAGGGCAGCCATCAACTGGCCGACGGTCCGCGTGCGGCGCGGTCCGATCACCCTGAAGAGGGCCGCGGCCAGCATTAGCCCGGCTCCGCTGGCCGCAAGCGCCACGGCGAACAGCACCACGATCGCCGCCAGCCAGGTCGGGTGCCCCATCAGCGCGATCGGCACCAGCACCGGAGTTGCGATTACGCCGAAGATGCCGAACGCGCCCACCGCAACCGACAGGAAGCGCACGGTCAGGACCTTGCGCGGGGCGAGCGGCGAGGAGAACAGCAGGTCCAGGTCGCCGCGCTCATAAAGCGCGTCCACCGCAGCCCCCAGGGTCTGCGACAGCATCAGGGTGAAAAGCATGGCCAGCGCGCCGGCGGCGATCAGGCTGGCGATCGGGACAACTGGAACCTGCTTTCCACGCAATGCGAAGGCGATCGGCAGGCCGGCGGCGCAAAGCAGGATGAGCGGCAGGACGATGGTGAGCCAGATCCTCGCAAAACGCCCCCCGCCCCGCTTCTTCAACATCCCGCGCCAGGAGAGCTTAAGCTCGTAACCCAGCAGCCAGAGCGTGGAACCAGGCGGCGCGAACATCATGCAGCGGCCGCCTCGGCCTCGCCCACGAGCTCGAGGAACACGTCCTCGAGGGTCGCGCGGCCTTCGCCGGCCCGGGCGCGAAGCTCATCGAGTGTGCCATCGGCCAGCAGGCGGCCGTTCTGGATGATGCCGATCCTATCGGCCATCCGCTCGGCGACTTCGAGGATGTGCGTCGTAAGGATCACGGTCGCCCCGCCCCTCACCCGCTCTTGCAGCAGGTCCTTCACCTGGCGCGCCACGGCCGCATCGAGTCCGGTCAGCGGCTCATCGAGGATCAGGAGCCGCGGATCGTGGATCAGCGCGCCGGCAAGCGCGGTCTTCTGCTTCATGCCGCGCGAGAAACTCTCGCAGCGCTCGGCGCGAGAGTCCCAAAGGCCGAGCCAGCGCAAGAGCTCCTCGGCCCGCGCCATCGCGATCTTCGGGTCGACCCCCCAAAGGCCGGCGACGAAGTCCAGGTACTCGAGCGGCGTCAGGCGGTCGTAGAGCATCGGCTCGTCCGGGGCCCAGGCGATGATCTGCTTCGCCGCGGCTGGATCGGTGAGCACGTTGCGGCCGAAGACCTCGATCTGTCCGCCGTTCGGCTTCAGGAGGCCCGCGACCATTCGCAGTGTCGTGGTCTTGCCGGCCCCGTTGGGACCGAGCAGGGCGTAGAGTTGTCCGGCGCGGACGCTGAGGGAAAGGTCGTCGACGGCCACCTTGCCGCCGAAGGTCTTGGAAAGACCGCGGATCGTAAGCGCATCGGTCACTGAGATTCCCCGGTTGAAGACCGACTATGGCCGAGCGACGGGCCGGTCTCAACGCTCAACCGAGGGCGGTCGCAACGACGCCCACCGCCGCCATCGCCCCGCCCAGGAGCTGTCGCGGGGAAAGGCGTTCCTTGAAGAGCCGCCGAGCCGCCGCCGCAGCTATGGGACCTTCGATCACGCCCACGGCCCGAACCTGGCCGGCAGGGGCCAACGCCAGCGCCGAGAACCAGCAGGCCGATGCTGCTGTGCCGAAAAAGCCCGCGCCGAGCGAGGCGCGCCAGGAGGCGCCGACGGCGCGCAAGGCGCTGGGCCGAATCGCGGCCAGCAGGAGCACCATCCCCACGGACTGCAGCGCCTGGGCGACGCAGAGCGCAGCGGTCGCCGAATAGATCGGGTGCGCCGGTTCCAGCGCGAGTCCGGCTTGCCGATAAGCATTCAGCGCCACGGCGAACGCCGCCCCGGACGCCAGGCCGTAGAGGGACCCGGTCGCAGCCCCCAGGGTCTGTGTGCGCGGCGGCCACGACAGGATCAGGAGCGCGATCGAAGTCGCCGCCAGGCCGGCCCATTGCACAGGGCTCAGCCGGTCGCCGAATATGAAGGACCCCATCAAGGCGCCTAGCGGCAGGGAGGATTGCTGCATGAAAGTCGCCACGGCGAACCCTGAGGTGCGCATCGCCATCAGCAGGGCCGCCGTCGCGCCGACCTGGCTCAGCGCGCCGATCGCGACAGCCACCAGGAACCGCAGACCCGGGTGCGGGCTCGCGTTCGGGGTGAGCAGGGCGACCACGCCAAAGATCGCGAGCGAGAACGGCAGACCGAAAAGGAAGCGAACCAGCGTCGCTCCCCACGGGCCCGCATCGCCCACCAGCCCGCGCTGCAGGGCGTTGCGCGCCACCTGCAACGGCGCCGCCGCAGCGGTCATCAGGATCCAGAGCATTCCAAGACTTCTAAGAGTCGTGCCGGTTGGGCACGCGCAGACCGGGGCCATGAACACCAGGCCCATGGGAGTTGCCGAGAGGCTTTGTGATTCCCCGGCCAGGCGCTGAGCGCCTGGCCGGGCTGACACTCTGCTATGGTTCAGAACCCGCCGGCGATCGCGCCGGGGCGGGTCTTTTCCTTGCGCGCGGCCAGGTTGTTGAGCGCGTTGACGTAGGCCTTGGCCGAGGCCGTCAGCGTGTCGGTGTCGGCCGCCTGGCCGGTGGCGATCCGGCCATCTTCCTCAAGCCTGACGGAGACCTGGGCCTGGGCGTCTGTGCCTTCCGTCACGGCGTGCACCTGGAAGAGACGCAAGGTCGCCTCGTGCGGCGCGCACTTGCGGATTGCGTTGAACACCGCATCGACCGGGCCGTCGCCCGTGGCGTTGGCGGAGGTTTCCTCGCCCTCGACGGAGAGGGTCAGGAAGGCCTCCTGCGGCCCCTCCGTGCCGGCGATGACCCTCAGGCTCTTCACCTGGATGCGGTCGGCGCCCGAGGCCAGGGCGTCGTCCACCAGGGCTATGATGTCGTCATCGAAGACGTGCTTCTTCTTGTCGGCCAGATCCTTGAAGCGCTGGAAGGCCTCGTTTAGCGCGTTCTGGCCCAGCTCGTAGCCCAGCGCCTTCAGCTTCTCCCGGAACGCGTGACGGCCCGAGTGCTTGCCCATGACCAGGTTCGAAGCGCCCTGCCCCACGTCCTCAGGCTGCATGATCTCGTAGGTTCCGCGGTCCTTCAGCATCCCGTCCTGGTGGATGCCGCTTTCATGGGCGAAGGCGTTCTTGCCGACGATCGCCTTGTTGAACTGCACCGGGAAGCCGGTGATCGCCGAGACGTAGCGGCTCGCCCGCGTGATGTGCTGGGTCTCGACGCCGGTGTGGAACGCCAGCTGGTCGCCGCGCACGCGAAGCGCCATGACAATCTCTTCAAGCGCGGCGTTTCCGGCCCGCTCGCCAATGCCATTGATCGCAACCTCAACCTGTCGCGCCCCGCCCTGGACGCCCGCCAGGCTGTTGGCGACCGCCAGGCCCAGGTCGTTATGGCAGTGGGTCGACAGGATCACCCGGTCAGCGCCATCCACGTTCTCGATGATATCGCGGAAGATGTCGGCGTATTCGCTGGGATAGCTGTAGCCCACCGTGTCGGGCAGGTTGATCGTGCCGGCGCCGGCCTTGATCGCGGCGTCGACGCAGCGTCGCAGGAAATCCTGCTCGGTGCGGGTCGCGTCCTGGGCGGACCATTCCACGTCGCCGCACAGATTGCGCGCATGGTTCACCGACTTGGTGATCATCTCCAGGATGTCTTCCTGGCTGGCGTGCAGGATATGGTCACGGTGTGAAGGGCTGGTGGACAGGAACGTGTGGATGCGGCCGCGCTTGGCCTTCCTGATCGCCTCGGCGCAGCGATCGATGTCGGCCATGCCGGCCCGGGCCAGGCCGCAGACGGTGCTTTCGGTCACCAGCTCGGCGATCTGGCGCACGGCTTCGAAGTCGCCGTTGGAGGCGATCGGGAAGCCCGCCTCGATGACGTCGACGCGCATCTCCTCGAGGATCTTGGCAAGCTCGATCTTCTCTTCCAGCGACATCGAGGCGCCGGGCGACTGCTCGCCGTCGCGCATGGTGGTGTCGAAGACGATGACCCGGTCGCGCTCGGCGCGCGAACCGACGGATTCATCGGCGGGGCCAGGAGTGGTGGTGGTCATGGCGTGGTCTCTTCGCGGAGGTTTGGTTGGACGGGCGAGGGAAATCCCCTGAGACGCCCGGCCGCGAAGATGCGCAGCCTAAAGAGGCGCCCAGGGGCGGCTAAGCCCCAGCGAAAGTAGAAGCAGGCTGGCGTTGCGCGTGCGCATGGCCACAGGCTCTACCGAAATGCCCCTCGCGGCGCAAGTATCTTGCGCCATAAGCTGCGTTAGACCGCCATTTCGGCAAGAACCTTGCGCACTGCTTGGCGGGATCGCATCCGTTCGCTGTGGGCCAAGACCTTCGGAAAGCGCGCGATATCGATCCCATCGCCCTCCAGCCAACCGGCCAGGGTGAAAAGATAGGGGTCGCAGATCGAATAGGCCTCGCCGAGCACCCACGGCCCCGCCAGCATATCGTCCTCGATAAGCTGGAAGCAGGCGGCTTCGACCTCAGGGACCTTCCGTGTCATCTCCGCCAGGGCCGCCGGATCGTCTGCCCAGCGATAGCCGCGGTGCCGGTGGGCGTGGGCCACGTGGACCGTCGAGCACAGGTAGCTGTTGAAGGCCTGGGCCCTGGCGAAGGCGAAGGGGTCGCCCAGCGGCGCAAGCTTCGCCGCCGGAAAGGTCTGGGCGACAAAGGCCAGGATCGCCGGGGTCTCGGTCAGCACCCCGCGCTCGGTGACGAGCGCCGGCACGCGGCCCTTGGGGTTGACGGCCAGGTACTCGGAAGTCCGCTGGTCGCCGGCCTTGGTGCTCATGGTGACGAGCTCATAGTCAGCGCCGGCTTCTTCAAGCGTGATCAGCGAGGCCAGCGAACACGAGCCCCAGGCGTGGAACAGCTTCAACATCAGGCGGCCTCCTTCTCGCGTTTGCGCAGCCAGGCGCGGGCGACGAGGCCGATTGCGACCCACGCCACGGCGATCACCACCAACCACAGGGCGTCCCTGCCGATCTCACCCTTCATCAGGCGGACGATCGAATTCCCGGCGAAGGCGGTAAGTACGATCTTCGGGATAATGCCCAAGGCCGTGCCGAGGGTGAAGTCCAAGACGCGCATGGGGGTCACGCCCGCGGCCATGTTCACAACGATGAACGGCGCCGAAGGCACCAGGCGGACGATGAAGCTTGCGAAGAAACCCTTGCGGCCGATCAGCTCCATGAACCGCCGCAGCCCCTCGCCGGAGAACTGCGCCAGCACTTTCGCGCCCGCCATGCGGCCCAGGTAGAAGCCCACCAGCGAGGAGACCATGGTGCCGATCCAGCTGTAGGCGAACCCGTTGACCGGCCCGAAGGCCACGACCGCGGCGGCGATCAGCATGATCTGGGGCACGCCGATGAACGCCAGCGCGGCAAACGCCATCACTGCGACCGGCAACGACCAGGGTCCCGACGCCGCGCGCAGCCACGCCTGGACAGTCGCCTCGCCGCTGAAACCCATGGCCTGGGCCCCGAAGACGAAGACCAGCCCGACCCCGCCGAACAGCACGAACGACACCAGGAGCGTTCGCCACGCCTGGGCGTCCATGTTCGAAAGGACCTGGAAGAGGCGCCGCATCGACGCCTGAGGTCGCCGATCGGGCCGGTAGGGTCAAGCTGCAGTGCAACAGGCCGGGTTCACCCCGCCGTCGGCTTAGGCTAAACCCCGCCCCGTTCTTTCAACCTCGAACTCCTGGGAGCCTTCCCCGCCATGTCGCTCGAATCCGCCGCGCTCGCCCGCGTAAAGCCGTCCGCCACCCTGGCGGCCGACCAGAAAGGGCGCGAGCTGAAAGCGGCGGGACGCGACATCATCTCGCTTGCGGCCGGCGAGCCCGACTTCGACACGCCGGAAAACATCAAGGAAGCCGCCATCAAGGCGATCCGTGACGGCAAGACCAAGTACACCAACGTCGACGGCATCCCGGAACTGAAGGAAGCCATCGTCGGCAAGTTCAAGCGCGAGAACGGGCTCACCTACAAGGCGAGCCAGGTGAACGTCTCGCCGGGCGGCAAGCCGGTGATCTGGAACGCCATGCTGTCGACGCTGAACCCCGGCGACGAGGTGGTGATCCCGACGCCCTATTGGGTCAGCTACTGGGACATCGTGCTGCTGGCCGGCGGCGAGCCGAAGGCCGCGCCGACCACCGCGGAAAGCGGCTTCAAGCTGAAGCCCGCGGACCTCGAGGCCGCAATCACGCCGCGTACGCGCTGGCTGTTCCTGAACTCGCCCTCGAACCCCTCGGGCGCGGCCTATACGCGCGCCGAACTCAAGGCGCTCGCCGACGTCTTGCTGCGCCACCCGCACGTCTGGATCCTGACCGACGACATGTACGAACATTTGGTGTTCGGCGACTTCGAGTTCGCGACCATCGCTGAGGTCGAGCCGGCCCTCTACGAGCGCACGCTTACGATGAACGGGGTCTCCAAGGCCTACGCCATGACCGGCTGGCGGATCGGTTATGCGGCCGGCCCCGAGCCGCTCATCAAGCTCATGGCCAAGGTGATGAGCCAGACGACCTCAAACCCGTCGTCCATCTCCCAGTGGGCGGCCGTCGAGGCGCTGAATGGCACCCAGGAATTCATCAGGCCGAACGCCAAACTGTTCGAAGAGCGGCGCGACCTGGTGGTCTCGATGCTGAACCAGGCGAGCGGCATCAAGTGCCCGACGCCCGAGGGCGCTTTCTACGTCTATCCCTCGGTGGCCGGGCTGATCGGCAAGGCCGCGCCGTCCGGCAAGGTGATGGCCAGCGACCAGGATTTCGCGGTGGAGCTTCTGGAGACCGAGGGCGTCTCGGTGGTCTTCGGCGCGGCCTTCGGCCTCTCGCCGTTCTTCCGTATCAGCTACGCCACATCCAACGCCCAGCTGGAAGACGCCTGCAGCCGCATCCAGCGGTTCTGCGCGGCGGCGAAGTAGACGCGCCTTAAGGCTTCATCCCGGGGTTCCACTCCGGCTGAAAGTCGCTGTTCAGCAACCAGGTGACCGGCCCGACCAGCGAGCCGATCACCTGGTCCATGAAGTTGAGGTCGACATGGCCCAGGTCGTCGGTGGCCGCATGGTATGTCGGCGGAAGCGGCCAGGCGGTGACCGTCTGGGCGACCACGCCCTGCAGCGCCAACTGATAGTTGTCCGACCGTTGGAAGAAGTGCTGCTCCGGATAATGATCGGGACCGATCCGGGCGCCGTGCGCCGCGAGCGCAGGCCCGAGGTTCGAGCGCTCCCAGCCCGTCAGCATCAGGGCGCCCGGCTGCACGGGATCGTCGACACCGATCATCTCGAATTCCAGGTTCGCGGCGATGTCGGTGACCGGGCTCGGCAAATGGGTGAGGAAGTATTGCGCGCCCAGCGCGCCTTCCTCCTCGCAGCCGAACATGGCGAAATAGACCGTGCGCTGCGGCGTGCGGCCGCGCGCCAGGATGCGGGCGAACTCCATCACCGCGGCGGTTCCTGACGCATCGTCGTTGGCGCCATGGAAGATCACGCCGTCGCGGACCCCAAGATGGTCGTAGTGCGACGTCAGCAGCACGGCGTGCTGGTCTGCGTCCTTGGCCTGGCCGTGGCGGACACCGATCACATTGTATGTGGTCCGCGCCTGTGGTTCGCCCCTGGTTGCGGAGAGCCTCGCCTGCCCGCCGCCAAACGATGCAAGTGACGCCAGCGTCTCGTCGCTGACGAAGATCAGCACCCCGCTCGACGTCGCAGTCGGGCGCTGCACGCCGTCCACGACCTGAGCGCGGCTCGGCGGCCGCGCGGCGAGTTCCTCCCAGTGCTGCAGCACGGCGGAATTGGCCCGCAGGATAACCGCCGCGGCTCCTGCCCTAAGCACCTGCGAGGCCGCGACGTTGGTGAAGTCGGGCTCATAGATCACCAGCGCGCCCCGAAGGCCGTCCAACGGCGCCTGGGGGTCGGTGATCCGCACGATCGGCGCCTCGAGCAGGGGCGGCGCACCCTGGGCGACCATTTCCCGGCCGTTCGTCAGGCGCAGGTTCGCGCTGCCTGACGTGAGCTCCAGCGTCGGCTCGGAGGCATAGGTCTGATCGATCAGGTGGACCTGCTGGAGGTAGCCGCCCCCCGCCGCGGCGCCCTTGACGCCGAGGCTCGCAAGGGCGTCCGCAAGATACCGTGCGGCGGCGTTTTCGTCGGCGCTGCCACACTTTCGGCCGCGCAATTCGTCGCCGGCCAGCTTCTCCATCGTCGCCCTGACGCAAGCTGCGCAGACCGGCGTCGCGGCCGATGCGCCGGGGGCGTTCGGGGCAACTGAAAAGGCGGTGAGCGCCAGACCCGCGGCGACCAGCAGAGAAGACCTCAAGCGCGCTCCCAACCCACTGCATCGCCGGTCGAACGGGGCCGACCCCACGCCCCGTCAGGTTGGCATGGGGCCAGCGTCGGCGCCAGTCGGTGTCGGCCTAGTGGCGGGTGCGCCAGGCCGACTTGGCGGCGTCCTTCGTCATGTTGAGGCGCACAGTGTCCTCGTCGATCATCTCGACCCAGCTGACCGGGATCATGTGATGTTTGAGGCCCGAGCTGAGGTCGAGCTTGGTGAGTTCGATCTCGTCGCCTATCACCTTGTCGACCCGGCCGACGTGGCCGCCGTCAGAGCCCACCACGTCCATGTGCTCGCGGATGTCGGAGGATTGGATCATCGTTCTCGTCTCCTGAATCGGTTGGGCTCTGGGAAACGACAGAAGGACGCAGGAGGTTTCGCCGATGGTCGAACCGATCAACTTGAACAAGGCCCGCAAGGACCGCGCGAAGGTGCAGGCCAAGGCGAAGGCAGCGCAAAACCGCTCCCTGTTCGGCCTGTTGAAGCGAGAAAAGACAGTTTCGAAACTGGAGGCGGAACGCGCGCGACGCGCGCTCGACCGGACCAGGCGCGAAGATTAGGCCGCCTGGGGCAGGGACTGGTCCCGGACTTGCGGCGGGATCGAATCATAGATCGTGGCGGGCGTGATGTTCAGCCGGCGGCGCGCGGCTTCGAGTGGCTCTGCCATCAGACGCTCGTAGTCCTCGCCGAGCAGCCACTTGGCCGCCTGGCCCCGCCGATACCCCTGCCAGATCGCCTTCACATAGGGCTGTTCCTTGGCCTTTCGCGCACGCGACGCTGCGCCAAGGGCGATCAGCGCCCAGCCAAGCCCACCCGTCTGGGCGAACGAGAACGCGACCAGGCAGGCTTCGCCAAGTCCGTCGCGATGGTAGCCGGTAAGAATGTGCCAGACGTCGTGGACGTCGCGGGTCCGCCGGCCCATCCACGCGTAGGGGTGCTGTTCGTCGACCGCTCCGGCGCCCTGCCGGCTGACCTTGATCAGGCCTTCGGCGGAAATCCGCTCGCTGCGGACGAAGTCTCGATAGGCGCCGCCGACGCTGCCTTCCGGCAGGCTGTCGAGCCACGCGCCGTCCATCAGCAGGTGGGCGAACTCGCGGCGCTCGTAGGCGATACGCCCGCCCTGCTGGGTTGTAAGCAGACGGTGATAGCCCTTGGCGGTGGAGTTGCCGTTGAGCGCGCGCATGATCTCGAAGACCTGGCCGGTGTCTTCCTTGTCGTTGAGCAGACGGCGCAGCGATCTGAACGCGTGCAACCAGTCGAGCTTGGGAGCCGAGGCGCGGAACGCTGGACGTTCTGTGGTGTCGACCAGGGCCATCGGAGAGCGCCTCACGCTGCTGACGTCGTAAAGATGACGCTTCCGTCAACTTAACGCAAGTTCTAAAATGACGACCCCGTCAACTTTCTCGAGGGGTTTGATCGCGATCCCGAACCGGTCGACAAACCTGGCGCATGGGCAGCTTAAGAAAACGCTCCGTTCAGCTCTCCGGCCACGCCACCTCCATCGCGCTCGAACCTGAGTTCTGGAGCGTGCTCGAGGCGATGGCCGCGGCGCAGGCGTTGAGCCTGGCCGGGCTGATCGGCCGGATCGACGGCGCGAGGGCCGGACGCCCCCTGGCCTCGGCGTGTCGGCTCGCAGCGCTGGCTTTCGCCCAGGAACGCGGTTAGGCCCGCCCGCGCCTGGCCGAGCGACGCATCCGGCGCACGCTGAAAAGACCGAAGCGCCAGGTCAGCCAGCCCAGGATCAGCCCTGCGGCGAGGCTGATCGGGATGATCCATCCGCCGAGCAGCTCCTGGCCGTGCCGCGGATTGTCGGTCACGCCGAGCATCCATGAATAGCTGTTCTCGGCGTTCGGGATGCGCCAGAGGCCCGTATGACGCCAGGCGAAGGGCTTGACGACGGCGGTGATCAGGAAGGCCGCCGCCGTGGCGTAGCCCACGAAGCACACAAGGCCCGTAAAGGCTCCGTACATGCTGAGGCCCGCCAGCCTGCCCACGCCGCGCAGGACGGTCAGTGGCGAGCGGTCTTCGTCCACTTCAGCGGCGACCCGCTCCGTAAGGTTGAGCCGGGCGACTTCGCGCGGGCTGCCGAGCGCGGCGATGGCGGCCTCGACGCGCTCGGGCGTTGGCGTTCCTTCGACTTTGTCGAGCACGTGGCTGCGCAACTCGGCCACGATCTCTTCGACCTCACCCGAGGGCAGGACCTTCAGGTTGCGCCGCACCTGGTCAAGGTAGCAGTCGAGGTGCGCCTTTCCGGCGTCGTTGCTCATCGGGAAGTCTCCTTGATCGGGGCGAGCAGGCGCTCAAGCCCGGCGGCGAAGGCGCGCCAGCTCTGAGCCATCTCGCGCACGCGACGGCGGCCTGGATCCGTCAGTCGATAGTATTTGCGGGGATGGCCGGCCTCGGCCTCCACCCATTCGGAGTCCACCAGCCCCTCGGACTTCATTCGGCTGAGCAGCGGATAGATGGTGCCCTCCGGGATCGACATTCCGGCCTGGGCGTCGAGCCGTCGCAGGATCTCCAGGCCGTAGAGCCGCTCCGGCCAAAGGATCGCCAGCACGGCAAGCCCCAGGCCACCCTTGCGTACCTGGGTTTCCCACTTGCCGAGTTCGTCGGCCGGACTGTCAGGTTTCACGCTCATGCACGATACCTTGCATATCTATGTATCGTGCGTCAACATGCCCCCATGAACCCGGCAGACCCGAACCGCGCCACAGGGAGTTTTCGCGACCGCCTGCTGAGCGGGCTGGAATTGGCGATCGCGGCCTGGGCGGTGATTGGCCACAACGTGTTCCACGTCGTGCCGAACGAAGTGCCGATCCTGGTGGTGATGGCGCTGGTCTCGCGGCGGCTGCGCCCCAAGCGCTGGAGCGAGCTGGGGTTCAAGCGGCCGACCTCCTGGCGCCGCGTCGTTCTGTTGGTGCTGGGGGCAGTGGCTCTGCGCTGGGGCGCGGGCTATGCGCTCGAGGCGATCACCGCACACTTCTGGCCGCCGATCGTCGCGCCCCGCGGGACAGACCGCATCGTGGGCAATCCCATGGCCGCTCTGGCCGCTCTGGGCATCGTCTGGACCTTCGCCGCGTTCGGCGAGGAGATCGGTTATCGCGGCTACATCATGAAGCGGGCCGCCGACACGGCCGGCGGCAGGCGGTTCGGCTGGCTTTGGGGTCTGGTCTTTTCTGCCGTGCTGTTCGGCTTCGGCCACGCCTACAAGGGTCCGGCGGGGGTTCTGGACTCCACCTTCGCCGGGTTGATCATGGGCGGCCTCTACCTGCTCTGCGGCCGTTGTTTGTGGGCGACGATCCTGGCGCATGGCCTCAGCGACACGTTGGCCGTGGCGCTGGCCTATTTCGGCTTGAACAACTGAGCCATAACGCGCCCGTCGGGCTTAAGTCCGCGCCCGGTTGTGCTACATATGTTTCGATGCCTTTCCCCGACTCCCCCCCGGATTCCGGCTACGAATCTCCTGCCCTGCGCGTAAGCGATCTGGCCCGCGTCGATCCACGACCGGCGGATTACCTCGACGGCCTGAACCCCGAGCAGCGGGCGGCGGTCGAAGCGACAGAGGGGCCCGTGCTGGTGCTGGCCGGCGCGGGCACCGGCAAGACGCGGGTGCTGACCACCCGGCTCGCCCATATCCTGGCGTCAGGAAAGGCGCGGCCCTGGGAACTGCTGGTCGTCACCTTCACCAACAAGGCCGCGCGCGAAATGCGGGAGCGGATCACCCAAATCATCGGTCCGCAGGCCGAGGGGCTGCGCTGGCTTGGCACCTTCCACTCTGTCGCCGCCCAGATCCTGCGCCGCCACGCCGAGCTCGTGGGGCTCAAGTCCAACTATACGATCCTCGATGACGATGATCAGGAACGGCTGATCAAGCAGGTGCTGGAAGCCGAGAACGTCGACGCCAAACGCTGGCCCGCCAAGATGCTGGCCGGGATGATCGACCACTGGAAGAACCGCGGCTGGCGCCCGGACCAGGTTCCGCCGGCGGAGAGCGCGCATTTCGCCAACGGCAGGGGCCAGGCGCTCTACCGGCTCTACCAGGAGCGGCTGCGGGTGTTGAACGCCTGCGATTTCGGCGACCTGCTGCTGCACAACCTGACGATCTTCACTTCCAGCCCCGACGTGCTGGCGGAATTCCACGACCGGTTCCGCTATCTGCTGGTCGACGAGTACCAGGACACCAACGTCGCTCAGTACCTGTGGTTGAGGCTGCTCGCCCAAAAGCGGCAGAACGTCTGTTGCGTCGGCGACGACGACCAGTCGATCTATGGCTGGCGGGGCGCGGAGGTGGACAACATCCTGCGCTTCGAGCGCGACTTTCCAGGCGCCAAGGTCATCCGGCTGGAGCGCAACTACCGTTCGACGAGCCACATCCTGGCGGCCGCCTCGGGGCTCATCGCGGCCAACAAGAGCCGGCTCGGCAAGACCCTGTGGACGCAGGAAGAGGGCGGCGAGAAGGTCGTGGTGCGCGGGGTCTGGGACGGCGAAGCCGAGAGCCGCATGATCGCCGACGAGATCGAGCGCGCCCGAAAGGGCTCCACCGACAGGAATCCCCGCCGCTACCGCGACATGGCGATCCTGGTCCGCGCCTCGTTCCAGATGCGGGCTTTCGAAGAGCGGTTCGTCCTGCTGCAGATCCCCTATACGGTCGTCGGCGGCCCCAGGTTCTTCGAACGCGCCGAGATCCGCGACGCCCACGCCTACCTGCGGCTGATACAGTCTGAAGACGACGACCTCGCCTTTGAGCGGATCGTCAACACGCCCAAGCGCGGTATCGGTGACACCACGGTCCAGAAGCTGCTGCAGGTCGCCCGGCTTGGGGGCATTCCGGCCGTCGCCGCCGCACGGCAGGTCGTGCTCACCGATGAGTTCGCCGCGCGCACACGCACCTCGCTCGCAAACTTCCTGCGCGACCTCGACCGCTGGCGGGCGGAGGCGCAGCGCACGGCGCACCCGCGGCTAATGGAGGCGGTGCTCGAGGAGAGCGGCTACACCGACGCCCTTCGGCTCGACAAAAGTCCGACGGCCCAGACCCGGCTGGAGAACCTCAAGGAACTCGTCCAGTCGATGGGCAACTTCGAGAACCTGCAGGCCTATCTGGAACACGTCTCGCTGGTCATGGACCTCGATCGCGGCCCACAGGCTGACGCCGTGCAGATCATGACCTTGCACTCGGCGAAGGGGCTGGAGTTCCCGCTGGTCTTCCTGCCTGGCTGGGAAGAAGGCGTCTTTCCATCCCAGCGAAGTATGGACGAGAAGGGCGAGAAGGGGCTCGAAGAGGAGCGACGCCTGGCCTACGTCGGGATCACCCGCGCCCGCGAGGAGGCGCGCGTTTCCTTTGCCGCCAACCGGCAGGTCTATGGTCGCTGGACCAGCCAGCTTCCCAGCCGTTTCGTCGACGAGCTGCCCCTGGCCAATGTCGAGGCCTCATCGGAGACCGGCTACTACGGCGGCGGTCCGGGCATGCAGCAACACGGCAGCCGCTGGGACGAAAGCCCATCCTTCGGCGCCGGCTATTCCTCGCCCGGCTGGCGACGCGCCCAGAGCGCCGGCTATCACGGCAGTCGACCAGGGCGTCAGCAGGTCATCGAAGGCGAAGGCCGGCTGGTCGCCACTTCGGCCCAGAGCTCCGCCAGCGACTACAAGGCCGGTGAGCGCGTCTTCCACCAGAAGTTCGGCCGCGGCTCCGTCACGGCCGTGGAAGGCAACAAGCTCACCGTGGCGTTCGAAAAAGCCGGCGAAAAGAAGGTCATCGACAGCTTCGTCGAAAAGGCGTGAGCCGTTTGGTCAGGGGCGGCGGCCTCCTAGTCGCTGTCATCCGAGCGACGGCGCAACAGGCCCCCGATCGCCAGCGCGCCCAGGCCCGCCGCCAACGCGAGCCCTCCGGCGACGATCGCCAGGCCCCAACTCGGGCTGGCGTCGAGGCGCTTTAGGATGGCCGGCGTATCGTCGGTCGGCTCTGCGGGGTGCGCTCGCGCGACTGCGGCCTCCACAGGCGCAATCTTTCTGAACGTGACCAGCCCCGCGGCTTGATCGACGTCAAGCGCCTCCCAGCCGCCGGCTGTCCAGGCGCCGGCATGCGGCGCTTTGGCGTCGTTCTTCCACCAGGCTTTGCCGGTCCTTGCGCTCTTCGGCAGCGGAAAGCCCAGGACCTCTTCCAGCTCTGCGAAGCTCGCGCGCCACTCGGGGCCGGCGTGTCCGGCGAGGCGAGCGGAAAGCGGATTGTACTTGCTCATCGAAGCTCACTCCCGCGGTGCGACGCCCCCCATCGAAGGCGCTGTCAGCTTAGCGCTGAACCTATCGCGCGTCCGCACGCTGTTAGGCCCACCCGCCAGCTGAAGATCGGCCCCACACGTGAAAGTCTTGTTGTCAGGAACGCTCGTCGCGGCCGTCTGCGGAATGGTG
The DNA here is from genome assembly GCF_036495085.1 of Phenylobacterium sp. Classification (GTDB taxonomy): domain Bacteria; phylum Pseudomonadota; class Alphaproteobacteria; order Caulobacterales; family Caulobacteraceae; genus Phenylobacterium. Next base: position 20,536 of record NZ_DASXNL010000021.1, read on the forward strand.
CTGGGTGGGAGCATGCAACCGCATCTGGACGGCCTCGGCGACGGGCGCCCCGCCGGCCCGCAGATCCTGATGGCCGGAAAGAGAGCCCGATCCGCCGGCCCCTTCGGCCCGGGCGCGATCAGCCCTGAATACCGCCCGGCCGAATACTCCGATCAGCCTGCCGAATACGTGACGGGCTCCGACGCCGGGAAGGCTGCGTCGTGGCCCCGGGACGACGTCGCGACATCTGCGCGCGAGATCGCCCGTCAGGACGATCCGCCAATGGCGGCCGAGGCGACCCCCGCTCGCGCTGACTACGACGAGCCGCCGCCTGGCGGCGACAAGCCCGGCCCCGGCGATGCCGGCGCCGGCGGTGAAGATGCCCCGGCATAGCGCGCCGAAACCCCCTCGCCTTTGACGGCTCCGCCCGCTAGAGGCGGCGCATGCAAATCGACGCTCTCCAGACTGTTGCGCGGGGTCCGCGCGCAGAGGCCGAAGCCGCCGCGGCCGCCCTCGACGCTGAACCGGCCACCGAGGCGCTGACCTATTCCATCCTCGAGGAGGATGAAGAGCATGATGTCTGGCGGATCGACGCCTTTCCCACGTCGGCCGAAGAGCAAGCCTCCCTGGTCGCCACGCTTGGCGCCTTTCCGGCGTTGCGCGTGGTCACCGAGAAACTTGCCGATGCCGACTGGCTGGCGATGGCGCTCTCGGGACTGCCGCCTGTCCACGCCGGCCGCTTCTTCGTCTACGGCGCCCATGACAAGGGCCTGGCGCCTCCCAGCGCGGTCAACCTGCGCATCGAAGCCGGCGCGGCGTTCGGCACGGGCCACCACGGAACGACGGTGGGCTGTCTCCTGGCCTTCGACCGGCTGCTGAAGCGCCGCCGCTTCGAACGCGTGCTCGACGTGGGTTGCGGCACGGGCGTCCTGGCCATCGCCGCAGCGCGGACCGGCTCTCACATCGCGCTCGGCACCGACATCGACGGCCCCTCCGTGCGCATCGCCAACGAGAACGCCTGGCTTAATCGGGCTCGCGCCCGCTTCGTCCACGCGAGCGGGCTGAACGATGGTCGCGTGCGCTGCCCTGCGCCCTACGACCTGGTCTTCGCAAACATTCTGGCGCCGCCGCTCATCACCCTTTCACAAGATATCAAAGGTGCGCTGAAGCCAGGGGGGATCGCCATCCTCTCGGGCCTCCTGCGGGTCCAGGAACGGCGCGTGCTGGCCGCTTATGTATCTCGCGGTTTCAGACTGGAACGGCGCCTACATCGCGACGCCTGGGCGACCTTGGTGCTCCGTCGCCCGTAGAGCGCCATCGCACCGGCGCGGGAACCCCGCGTTCGACGCCGCGTTCTCGTCGCCGGCCAAACAAGCCTTACGCTTGAGGACGAGGACGCGATGTCTAACGACGTGGACCATGTGGTGGAACGCACCGTCGAGGAGCAGCCCGCCACCATCCGACGCGAAGAAGTTCACATCGTTCGCGAGCGTGGCAGCGCTGGATGGTGGGTCGCCGCCGTGGTGGCGATCATCGCCATCGTCGGCGTGATCTTCCTGCTGAACGGGGGCTTGACACCAACGGCGGACCTGCAGGCCGCCCGTGACCAGGGCGCAACCCTGGACCGGGCCGATAGCGCCGCGGCCGGCGCGCAGATCGCGGCGGCCGACGCCGCCCGCTCGGCTGAGGCCGCGGCGGAAAACAACGCACGCGCCTCGAGCAACGCCGCCCAGGCCGCAGTCGACCGCTCGGTGGCTACGGAGAAGGACGCCGCATCCGCTGCCCGCGACGCCTCGGCGAACGAGCCGGCGTCTCCCCCGCAGTAGCTTTATCCGACGATCTTGGCGGCTCCGAGCGCGGCGCGCCAATGGGCGTCTCGATCCTTGAGAAGGTTGTCGCGGCCGTAGGCCGAGAGGTCTTCGGCGTCGACGGCCTCAAGCACCTCAAAGGAGAACGCCCCTTCGCCATGCGTCTTCCAGGCCGCCTGCACAGCCCGATTGACGTAACCGCCGGAGCGCAAACCGAACCAGATTCCGTTCTGTTGCTGATCGAGGTTGCGTGACTTGCCGACCCAGGTCTCGCCGGTGGCCGCGCAGCGCACGACAAAAACGCCTTGCCTCACCTTCCGCTCCTTATAGTCGCGGGTGACCTGGCGGCGGCTCTGCTTGTCCATCGGCTTCCGTCTACGCCCGGCGTGAAGACCTGTCAATTTCACCCGGGTGTAATTACCGCATCGGTCGGCGTGAAGGACAGGTCTTTGCCGTCGGGCGGGAAAAGACCTAAATCCCGGGCATGCGCCAGACCTTCGATGAATCCACCGACCGCTCCTTCGGCCCCAAGCATGTGCCGCTCATCCGCAAGGCGATGGCCGAGCAGGGCCTCGACGGCTTTGTCGCCCCGCATGAAGACGAGCATCAGAACGAATACCTCCCCGCCGCCAACGACCGGTTGGCGTGGGCGACCGGCTTCACCGGCTCGGCGGGCGCGGCGGTGATCCTGAAGGACAAAGCGGCGATCTTCGTGGATGGCCGCTACACCCTGCAGGTCCGCGACCAGGTCGATCAGGAGACCTTCGAGATCCGCGACCTCGTGGAAGGCGGCGTGCCGGCCTACATCGAAGCCGCCACGGCTCGAGGCCAGGTGATCGGCTACGATCCCAGGCTGCACAGCCCCGACGCGCTGGACAGGCTGAAGGCGGCGGCGGCCAAGGTCGGCGCCGAGCTTCGCGCGGTGACGCCGAACCCGCTGGATGCAGCCTGGGGACAGGCCCGGCCGTCCCAACCGAGCGCCCCGGTCGCTCCCCATCCCTTGAAGTACGCAGGCGAAGATTCCGGTTCGAAGCGCAGTCGCCTGGGCCGATCCCTGGCTGCCCAGGGCGCGCAAGCCGCGGTGATCACCTCGCCGGCCTCCATCGCGTGGCTGTTCAACGTCAGGGGCGGCGACGTCATCCGCTCCCCGTTGCCGATCGGTCAGGCGATCCTCAACGCCGACGGCTCGGCGCGGCTGTTCCTTGATCCCCGGAAGGTTACGACCGACCTGCCGGCATGGCTTGGGAACGAGGTGCGGCTCGAGACGCCCGGCGACCTGCCACAGGCGCTGGCCGATCTGCGCGGTAAGACCGTGCTGGTCGATCCCGGACAATCCTCATCCTGGTATTTCGAAGCGCTTGGCGCCGCAGGCGCGAGCGTCCAGCGCGGCGAGGACCCTTGCGTCCTGCCGCGCGCCTGCAAGAACACTGTGGAAATCGAGGGAACCAAGCGCGCCCATGCCCGCGACGGGGCCGCGCTGAGCTGCTTCCTGCATTGGCTCGCCACCGAGGGCCAGGCGAACCCGCCCGACGAGATCGAGGCGGTTTCCAGGCTGGAGGCGTTTCGTGAGGCGACGGGCGCCCTGATGGATCTCTCGTTCGACACCATTGCCGGCGCCGCCTCTAACGGGGCGATCGTCCACTACCGTCCGACGCAGCGGCTGAACAAGCGTGCGGAGAAAGGCTCCCTCCTGCTGGTCGATTCCGGCGCGCAGTATCTGGACGGAACAACGGACGTCACGCGCACGGTGGCCATCGGAGAGCCATCGGCAGAAATGTGCGCCCGTTTCACCCTGGTTCTGAAGGGCCATCTGGCGCTTGCCCGGGTGAGGTTTCCAGCCGGTACAACCGGTTCGGCGCTGGATGCGCTGGCGCGAATGGCGTTGTGGGCCCACGGGCTGGACTACGACCACGGCACCGGCCACGGCGTCGGCTCCTACCTCGGCGTGCACGAAGGGCCGCAGCGCATCGCAAAGGCGCCCAATACGGTCGCCCTGAGGCCTGGAATGATCGTCTCGAACGAGCCCGGCTACTACAAGGAAGGCGCCTACGGCATCCGTATCGAGACGCTGCAATTTGTCACCGAGCCGGCGATGATCGAGGGTGGCGAGCGGCCGATGCTGGGCTTCGAGACCCTGACGGTGGCGCCGATCGACCGGCGCCTCATCGTAACGTCCATGCTGACCGGCGAAGAACGCGGGCAACTCGACGCCTATCACGCCCATGTCCTGGCCGTGGTCGGGCCTCAGGTCCCCGCCGACGTTCTCGCCTGGATGAAAACGGCCTGCGCTCCCCTCTGAAAGACTTCACGGCCTAGTTTCCACCGAGCGCCGCGAGCCTTCGGCCTCGCGAACCGCCGCGCATGCGCCCCGCCGCGGGCCTCCTACGATCGATGACCGCTCCGCCGTTCCTTTTCAGGCGGCCGCTGCGCCTGCTCGCGGGCGGCCGAAACGCGCCCCTTATGGCTCTGTTATATACGCTGTATTCGATATCTGATTTTAGGTATTCCCGAGTCGTCGTTACGACCGTAACGCCATCCTTGTATCTTTTTTGTCACTTCAGAGACCAAGTTCTTCGTACTCGAAACAACTCCCCCCTTCATGCTTTCCATTGTCTAGCTTCAGACGCGTAACCTTCCTGTCGGTTATGTGGCCATTATGCGACATATTGATTGTGCGATCGCACACAACTTCGCAATGTGTTTGACCCTCAACAAAAGTCACCGCTAATTCCGCCATAACCGGGGTCATCTGTGACCCTGGCTTGGCAATATTTGGGGAGCGGGTTCGCCGTCGCTGGGCGACCGCTGGAGGATTTAGACCTTGAAAATCAAACCCACTCGGGAGCGCCTGCTGGCCTCCTCGATGATCTGCGGCGCGGCCTTCCTCGGTCTCTCCGCTACCCAGGCCTCCGCTGCGGCGGCGGCAGCCGCCCCGGCCTCGGGCGAAGTCTCCGAAATCGTCGTCACCGGCACCCGGATCCCGTCCCCGAACCTGACGAGCGTTGCGCCCGTCACCTCGGTCACCTCCGCCGACATCAAGGCGCAGGGCGTCACCCGGATGGAGGACCTGCTCAACAGCCTGCCGCAGGCCTTCGCGGCTCAGGGCTCCAACGTTTCCAACGCTTCGGACGGCACCGCCACGGCCAACCTGCGCGGCCTGGGCCCCAACCGGACGCTGGTGCTGATCGATGGCCGCCGCCTGCAGGCCGGCAACCCGACCTCATCGATCGCCGCGGTCTCCGCCGACCTGAACTTCATCCCGACGGCACTCGTCGAGCGCGTCGACGTGCTGACCGGCGGCGCCTCGGCGGTCTACGGCGCCGACGCGGTGGCCGGCGTCGTCAACTTCATCATGAAGAAGAACTTCGAGGGCGTGCAGATCGACGCACAGTACTCGACCTACCAGCACAACCAGCAGAACCCGGACAACGTCCAGCAGGTGGTCCGCAACGCGCGTGGCACCGCCGCGGTGCCGGACAACTTCATCGTTCCCGGCGACTTCAAGGGTGGGGAAGGCGACCAGGAAAGCATCGTGCTCGGCGTCAATGCGCCGGACGGCAAGGGCAACATCACCGCCTACGCGACCCATGTGAACGTCAATTCCGTCACGGCCAACAACTTCGACTACTCGGCCTGCTCGCTGAATTCGGGCACAAGCTTCCTCTCCGCCGGCTGCGGCGGTTCGGGCACCTCCTATCCGGCGCGGTTCGGCAGCTTCATCGTCGACCCCAACGGGCCCGGCAATACCTTCCGTCCGCGGAATGCGGCGACTGACGTCTACAACTTCGCCCCGACCAACTACCTGATGCGGCCGGACACGCGCTACAGCATGGGCGCGTTCGCCCACTACGAGATCACTCCCCACTTCCAGGCCTACGCCGACCTGATGTTCATGGATGACAACTCCACGGCTCAGATCGCGCCCGGCGGCATCTTCGCCGCCAGCGGCCCCGGACCGGGCGGCACCTTCGCCGTCAACTGCGACAACCCGCTGATGACCACGACGCAGCAGCAGCAGCTCTGCGGCGGAGCCGCGGGCACTGCGACCAACGTCAACGTGGCGGTTACCCGCCGCAACATCGAAGGCGGCGGCCGCCTGACCATCTTCGATCACCAGGAGCAGCGCTACGTCATCGGCCTGAAGGGCGATATCAACGCCGACTGGAGCTACGATGGCTTCATCCAGTACGGCAAGACGGCGCTGACGCAGGAGCAGGACAACAACTTCCTGACGTCGCGCATCAACAACGCTCTGATCGCGCGCAGGGACACCAGCGGCAACATCGTCTGCCAATCGGTGATCAACGGCACCGACCTGGCCTGCGTGCCCTACAACGCCTTCCAGATCGGTGGCGTGACCAAGACGGCCCTGACCTACCTGCAGGCGCCGACCTTCTCGACGGGCAACATCATCGAGCAGGTCGCCAACTTCAACGTCGTCGGCACGCTGCCGGACAATTTCAAGAGCCCGTGGGCCAACGACAAGATCGGCGTCAGCGTGGGCTCCGAGTACCGTCGTGAGCACCTGGACTCACGGTCCGACGTCGCGCAGGCGTCCGGCGACGTGAACGGCAACGGCGCCGCCAAGCCTGCTGTGAACGGAAGCTACGACGTCTACGAGTTGTTCGGCGAAGCCCGCGTGCCGATCGTTCAGGACCAACCCTGGGCCAAGGATCTCACCGCCGAACTGGCCTACCGGTTCTCCGACTACTCCAACGCCGGCGGGACCAACACCTACAAGGTCTCCGGCGACTGGACGATCATCGACGGCATTCGCCTGCGCGCCGGCTACAACCGCGCGGTGCGTGCGCCGAACGTGGTCGAGCTGTTCTCACCGCAGAACGTGGTCCTGGACGGCACGGTCGATCCCTGCGCCGGCCTCAGCCCCGGCGATCCGCTGGTCCAGCGTTGCGCCACGCTCTTCCACCTGACCACCGCACAGGTCCTGGCGCTCGAGCGCGATCCGGCAAACCAGTACAACGGCCAGCAAGGCGGCAATCCGAATCTGCGGCCGGAAAAGGCGGACACCTGGACGGTGGGCGGTGTCTGGCAGCCCACCTTCGTGCCCGGCCTGAGCCTCACCCTCGACTGGTTCGATATCAAGGTGAAGGACTACATCTCCAATATCGGCGCCAACACGATCATCAACGGCTGTGTCGACGGCTCCAACCCGGGCTTCTGCGCACTCGTGCATCGTGACTCGATCGGCTCGATCCGCTCGACCCAGGGCTACGTGATCGACACGGTGCTCAACCAGGGCGGCCTGCACACGTCGGGCCTCGACTTTTCAGCCGCCTACCACACCGGGCTCGACACCTTCGGCATCCAGAACATGGGCTCGGTCTCGGCGAACTTCGTCGGCACCTACCTCGACAAGCTGGAAACCACCATCCTCACCGGCTCAAACGCGATCGACTGCGCGGGCTTCTATGGCGCCACGTGCTCGACGCTCGGCGGTTCTACCAACCCGAACCCCAAGTGGCGGCACAAGCTACGTGTCACCTGGAACACGCCGTTCGAGTACGGCAGCTGGTTCGGCGGCCTCGGCTTCTCGGCCCAGTGGCGCTACTACGAGTCCGTCGACCTGGACGCATCCTCCAGCGACCCGCGCCTGAGCGGCAACGTTCCGGCGACCGACGCCAAGCTCGGCTCGCGCAGCTACCTCGACCTGCTGGCGACCTTCAAGGTGAAGGACAACTATTCCTTCCGCGTCGGCGTCAACAATGTGCTGGATCAGGATCCGCCGCTCACGGGCGCCAACAATTGCCCGGCTGGACCCTGCAACCAGAACGTCTACGCGCAGATGTACGACACGCTCGGCCGATACTTCTTCGTTGGTCTCACCGCCGACTTCTAGTCAGTAGCGGCTACATGGTTAGACTTTGGGCTGCGGAGAGATCCGCAGCCCCTCTTCTCATGTATCCATAAGTATCATAGTTCTCGTAACAATGATCTCATTGCCAAGCTTGTTACAAATCTTATGTGGACGTTATAGGCGTAATCTATTAAGGTGAGATCGTTGAAGGTACTGAGTTGGCGTTTCTATGGAAAAATCGCAATTTAGGCCTGAAGTCAGCGTCGATATCGGCAAGGTTGGCCATGGGCGCAGCTTCGCCAAGGATATCGCCGAGCTCGCACTGTTCCTCGACCTCACCGAGGCGGGCGATCCGGCGGGTCACCTCGAAGCGGCGGCAGCCGAAGTCGCCAACGACCGCCACATTCCAGCCACGACGCTGAAGCGGTCCGCTTCTGAAGCCCGCGCGCTGATCGAACACGCGCATGAAAGCGGCGCGTTGCGGCGGATCGAGGCGCGCCGCGAGGCCGGCGCCGATTGGGACGTTCGTCACGCCCTGTCAGCCTGGCTCGACGACACCAGCCTGCCGGCAGTCCTCAAGCAGCGCGCCCTGCGGCTCAACCGCAGCCGCGGCGGACGTCCGCCGACCAAGGCCCGCACCCTGCGCGCCGTCGAAGAACTGGTTGAATACGCTCGAGCCGGCAGCCCAGGCGCCCGCGACGAACTTCGCTCGATCCGCGCCCTCATCGCCCGCGACCTGGCCTAGCGACAGGGCGCAGCTGCACGCAAGTTCGGCCACGCGTTCGTGATCGGACGCGCCTGAAACTCCGGGCGTAAGGTTTGTCATCAGGGCGGCGCGTGCCCCTGAACCGGTCCGCGACCGTCCCAAAACCGCGCCATGGAAGCACCGCGGGCGTGGCGCCTCCCTGGCGACAAACGTGATGGGAGAACGGCCATGCCAATCCACCCCGCGGGGTCCGTGCGCGCCTTGGCGCTCGTGGGCCCCACAAGCGCCGGCAAAACCACGCTCATGGAAGCCTTCTTGCAGGTCACCGGCGCCGTCGACAGGCGCGTCGGCGGCGACAAGGTCGGCGACTCCAGTCCCGAGGCTCGGGCCCGTGGCCACTCGGTGGAGCTGAACCTCGCCAGCTTTGACTTCATGGGCGACCGCTACTCGGTGGTGGATTGTCCAGGTTCGCTTGAATTCTGCGCCGATATCGACGCGGCCCTGCCGGCCGTCGATCTTGCGGTGGTCGTGGCCGAGCCTGAACCGGGCAAGGCGGCGCTGTTGCAGCCGACGCTGCGCGAACTCGAGCGGCTCGGCGTTCCCCACGCTCTCTTCATAAACAAGATGGACCAGGCCCGTGGCGCGCTGGCCGACCTGTTGGCCGCGCTCGCCCCGGTCAGTTCCGCCCCGCTCGTGGCCCGCCAGATTCCCACGTGGGAGAACGAAAAGGTCTCCGGCTTCATCGACCTGGCTCTCGAACGCGCCTTCGTCTACCGGCCGAACGAGCCCTCGGCCCAGGCGGACATCCCGGGCGACCTGCGCGACGCCGAAGCCGACGCCCGTTTCCACATGCTGGAGCAGATCGCGGATTTCGACGACGAGTTGCTGGAACAGCTGCTCTCCGATGTCGTCCCCAGCCGAGACGCGGTCTTCGCCGACCTGGTGCGCGAAATGAACGACGGACTGATCGTGCCGGTGTTCTTTGGCTCGGCGCAGAACGGTTTTGGGGTGCGTCGCCTGCTCAAGGCCCTTCGCCATGAGACCCTGCCGCCCGACCGCGCCGCCCGGCGCCTGGGCGTGGAAGAAGGCGCCTATGTGCTGAAGGCAGCCTACGCCGGCCAGTCCGGCAAGCTCGCCTACGCCCGAGTGTTCGGCAAAACCCTGCTGGACGGAGCGGAGTTCGTCCTGCCGGACGGCGAGCGCTGCCGGGCGGGCGGCCTCTTCAATGTCCAGGGCGCCGCGCTCAGGAAGATCGCCCAGGCTCCCCTTGGCGAGGTCTGCGCAATCGGCAAGGTCGAGGCCGCGCACGCCGGCCAGATCCTCTCGACGAGCGGGCGTCCGCAGGCGGTGCGCGCGGCGGCCAGCCCTCGGCGGCCGCTGTTCGCCGTCGCGCTCTCGGCCACCAACCGCAAGGACGACGTCAGGCTTTCGGGCGCGCTCACCAAGCTGATCGAAGAAGATCCCGGCCTGCGCCTGACCCATGATCGCGAGGCCGGCCAGATGTTGCTGGCGGGCCAGGGCGAGGGTCACCTGCGGCTGGCGCTCGAGCGTCTGAAGCGCCGCTTCGGCGTTGAGATCGACACCGAGCAACCGAAGACCCCCTATCGGGAAACCATCCAGCGCGGCGTGACCCAGCGTTCGCGACACAAGAAGCAGTCCGGCGGCCACGGCCAGTTCGCCGACGTGACGGTGGAGATCAGACCGCTCGCCCGCGGATCGGGGTTTGTCTTCAGCCAGCGCGTGGTGGGCGGCGCGGTGCCCAAACAATGGATTCCCGCCGTTGAGCAGGGCGTCCGCGACGGGCTTGAGAAGGGCCAGCTCGGCTTCCCCGTCACCGACCTGGAAGTCACCCTGATCGACGGACAGACCCATAGCGTCGATTCATCGGAAATGGCGTTCCGGCTCGCCGGTCGCCTGGCGATGGAGGAGGGCCTGCCGGGATGCGGCGCGATCTTGCTGGAGCCGATCGAGAAGCTGACCGTCTATTCGCCCTCGCCGAGCGCCTCGAACGTCACCTCGGCGCTCACCGCAAGGCGCGGCCAAATCCTGGGGCTTGCCCCGCGCGAGGACTGGCGCGGGTGGGAACGCATCGAGGCCTACCTGCCGCAATCGGAGCGCCAAGGCCTGATCGCGGAGCTTCGCGGGCTGACGCAGGGGCTGGGCGCCTTCGAGGCCGACTTCGACCACATGGCCGAGCTCACCGGCCGTCTGGCTGCGGAAGCGAGCCAGGGACCGGGGGCAAGGGCCTAGTCACGCACCCTTCCCGCCTGCGGTGAGGGACGTTCGGGCTTACGGCGGCAGGATTCATAGGCTACCCAGTCGGACAGGCGCGGGAGTACGTCGCGCACCAGTTCGGGGGAATTCATGACTGCAGCCGTAGCAGGGGCGCCCGCGCGCCCGGCCAATATCGCCAAGGTGGCGCTCACATCGCTCGCCGCCGCCAGCATCGAATGGTACGACTTCTTCATCTACGGGACCGCCGCGGCCCTGGTGTTCCCGAAGCTGTTTTTCCCAGCCAGCCTGCCGCCCGCCGTCGCTCAGTTGGCCGCCTTCTCCACCTTTGCAGTGGGCTTCATCGCTCGGCCGGTCGGCGGGGTCGTGTTCGGCCACTTCGGCGACCGCGTGGGGCGCAAGCGCGCTCTGGTCACCGCCCTGCTCATGATGGGGGTCGCCACGACGGCGATCGGCCTGCTGCCATCATACGCAACAGTGGGATTGGCCGCTCCGCTGCTGCTGATCCTGCTGCGGTTCGCGCAAGGGTTGGCGGTCGGCGGCCAGTGGGGCGGCGCCGTGCTCCTGGCCATCGAGAACGCCCCGGCCAACCAGCGCGGCTTCTTCGGCAGCTTCGCCCAGTTGGGCGTCCCGGCCGGCGTTGTACTGGCCAACCTGATCTTCCTGGTCATGGGCTCGACCCTGGCGCCCGACGCTTTCCTGGCCTGGGGCTGGCGGATCCCCTTCGTGCTCTCGATGCTCCTCGTGGCGCTGGGCCTCTACGTGCACCTTCGGCTCGAAGACACCGCCGAGTATCAGGCCCTTCAAGTGATCGAGGCTGAAAAGCAGGAAGCCGCCGCGCGCGCACTCGCCGCCGAAAAGGGGATCAGCCTCGACAAGGCCAAGGCGCAGCTGCGCGCCGCGAGGGGTTCGCCGATCCTGCGAGTGATCGCCCGGCATCCGAAGGAAATCCTGCTGTCCGCCGGCGCCTTCGTCGCCGCTAACGGCAGTTTCTACATAATGGTTACCTACGTGATCGCCTACGCGACCAAGACCTTGAACGTGCCGCGCACAACCATTCTCTGGGCCGTTCTCCTGGGTAGCCTCATCTCGGCGCCCTTCGTGCCGCTCTCCGCGGCCTTGTCAGACCGGGTCGGGCGCCGTGGCGTGTACATGACCGGCGCCGTGCTCGCCGGCCTCTGGTCATTCCCGTTCTTTCTCTTGCTCGACACCGGCACGTTCCCGGCGATGCTGACGGCGATTGCGGTGGGCCTGATCTTCAACACCCTGATGTACGGCCCGCAAGCCGCGCTGATGACCGAGATCTATTCCACCGAGTTCCGCTACTCAGGGGCCTCGCTGGGCTATCAGCTCGGGGCGATCTTCGGCGGCGGGTTCGCCCCGATGATCGCCGCAGCCCTGCTCGACCAGTACAAGAACTCGCTGGCGATCTCGGGCTACATGGCCGTGCTTTGCACCATTTCGCTGGTCTCGGTGTTCCTGTTGACCCTCGGGCGCAGCCGATCCCATCGGGCCGCCGGCTAGGAGGCGCCGGCCGCCGCCGTACGCCAGTCGGCGGCGGTGGCGGCGTAGAGCTCGACGAAGTCGTTCATGCGCCGCCCCTCAGCCTCGACGAGGGTCCGGCGCGCGCGGCTCAGGTTGCGCTGGGCCGTCACGACGTCGATCATCGGCCCACCGCCCAACCGAAGCGCGTTCTGGGCGTCGTTGGCGGCGGCCGCAGCTGCGTCACTTGCCTGCTGGAGCGCCGCGATCGCCCGATCGTCGGTCGACAGGTTGGTCAGAGCATCCGAAACCTGCACGAAGGCGCGCAGCACTGTCGCGCGGTAGCGCGCTGCCGACGCCCGGGCCTCGGCTTCCGCCGCCCGCCGCTCGGCCTTCAGGGTCCCGCCGTGGAAAATCGGCGCCGTCAGGCCGGCCAACACGTTCCAGGCGGCGGCGGAGGAGTTGACCAGCTGCTCGGGGTGGACGGCTTCCTGTGTCAGAGCCGCAGAGAGCTTGATATCGGGATATTGGTGGGCCACGGCGACACCAATCGCTGCGGTCGTGGCATGCAGGTCGGCTTCGGCGGCAAGGATGTCGGGCCGGCGACGAACCAGTTCCGATGGGAGGCTGACGGGCACGGCCCCTGGGATGTGCAGTGTGGCGAGGTCGAACACCGGGGCCGTCCATTCGGCGGGCGACTTGCCGACCAGCAGCGCCATCTGGTGGCGCGCCGCGTCGAGCTCGCGCTCGAGCGGCGGAAGCAGCGCCTGATCCTCGGCGAGCTGGGCGATGCCGCTGGAGAGCGCCGAGTGCGCCGCACCGCCGGCGGCCTGCGCGTTTCTGATCATCTCGTTCACCCGCTGGTCGTCGGCGATGATCTCCTTCACGGACGCGATCTGGGCGCGGAGGCTGGCGATGTGCATGGCCTGCTGGGCGACATTCGCCGTGAGCGTCAGATAGGCGGCGTCGGCCTGATGCGCGGAGTCCTCGACCTGCGCGTTGGCCCGCTCCGTCGCCCGCCTCTGGCCGCCGAACAGGTCCAGGTCATAGCTGACCGCGCCGCCGATCGAGAAGAGGTTGATCTCCGGGTTGGGGATCGTCGGGCCGCCCGGAAAACCGCTGAACCCGAACGCGGCCAGGTTGATGCGTTCGCGCTGGGCCCCGGCATTCGCGTCGATCTGCGGAAACTGCGCGCCACGGGTGGCGCGGGCCTGGGCCTGGACGCGCTCCAGCGTCGCGCGGGCCTCAGCGAGCGTTGGGCTGTCAGCGAGCGCCTGGCGCATGGCTTGATCCAGCTCCGGCGATCCGAAGGCCTGCCACCAGGGTCCGGCCATGCGTGCATCCGGGCTCAGCTGCACGCTCGTCGCGCGCGCGTCGCCGGCCATGGCGTAGCTGCTCCCGGCCGGGCCTTGCGGCGCCTCGGGCGCCTTGAAGTTCGGCCCGACGGTCGCGCAGGCGCCAAGCGCCAGCACCGAAGCGGTGGCCGCCAGCAGGCGGAGGGTTCTAATCGACGATGGCATGAAGGGGCTCCCCGCCGGCCGCCCGTGGTTTGCGCATAAGCAGCAGCATGGGCACGCAGGCGATGGTGATGATGAACATGAGTCTGAAGTTGTCGACGTAGGCGACCATGGACGCCTGCCGCGTGATCTCGGCGTTGAGGGCCGAGACCCCCGTGGTCGTGGAAGGATCCAGGACCCTTGGCAGGTTTGCGCGGACGACCGCGTCGGACGCGATGATCTTGCCTGACAGCGAGGCGTGCATGGTCTGGGTGTTGGCCACCAGCAAGGCGTTCATGATCGAGATGCCGACGCCTGAGCCGAGGTTGCGCACCAGGGTGTAGACCGACGAGCCCTCAGGCCGCAGCTGAGGCGGAAGGGTCGCAAAGGCGAGGGTCGAGAGCGGGACGAACAGCAATCCGACGCCAAGACCCTGGATGATGCCGGATGTCACGAACGGCCAGACCCCCATCGCAAGGTCGAAGTGCATCATCTGCCAGAGCGCGATGGCGCTGATGCTCAAGCCTGTGAACAGGATCGCGCGGGTGTCGACCTTCCCGATCAACCGGCCGACGAAGAACATGGCCGCGAACGAACCGACGCCGCGTGGCATGCTGAGCAGGCCCGATGTCAGCACCGGATAGCCCATCAGGGTCTGCATCATCGGCGGCAAGAGGGCCATGGTCGAGAAGAGCAGGATCCCGACGAAGAAGCCGAAGACGCTGGCGGTGACGAAATTGCGATCACGCATCAGCGCTCTGTCGAAGAACGGGTGCTGGGTCGTGAAGGTGTGGACCACGAAGACCCAGAGCCCGACGGCTGCAAGGATCGTCTCGATCCAGATCTCCCTGGACTGGAACCAGTCCTGGCTGGGTCCCCGGTCCAGCACCATCTGGAAGGCGGCGATGAACAGGGTAAGCATCCCGAAGCCGAGGAAATCGAACCGCTTTGCGCGCCTCAGCCGGTCGCCTGAAATAAACAGCGCGACCCCCAGGAACGCCAGGATGCCGATGGGCAGGTTGATGTAGAAGCACCACCGCCAGGATAAATTCTCAGTGAAATAGCCGCCGAGCGCGGGACCCAGGATTGGTCCCAGGATCGCCCCCGCCCCCCAGATCGCCATGGCCTGGCCATGCTTCTCCGGCGGGTTGATGTCCAGGAGCACGGCCTGCGACAGCGGGATCAACGCCGCGCCGAACACGCCTTGCAGCACGCGGAAAAGCACGATCTCGGGAAGGCTGGTTGCGATGCCGCAGAGCATCGAGGCGACGGTGAAGCCCCCGATAGAGATCAGGAACATGCGCTTGCGGCCGATCCGGTCGGCGAGCCAGCCGGACAACGGCGTCATGATCGCCGCTGAAACGATGTAGGAGGTCAGCACCCAGGTGATCTGCTCGGGAGACGCCGACACCGAGCCCTGCATGTGCGGCAGGGCCACGTTGGCGATCGTCGTGTCCAGCGAGTTCATCACCGTCGCCAGCATGATCGAGATGGTGATCGGCCAGCGGTTCTTTGCGTCCTGTTCGGAGATCATGGGCGATGAGCCCCTCAGCCGGCTCGCCCGGGCGCGCGGACGTCGACCGTCACCTTGGCTGAGAGGCCGGCGCGCGCCGCCATGTCGGGCGGCGGCTTGTCAAAGCTGATCCGCACCGGCAGGCGCTGGACGACCTTCACCCAGTTGCCGGTCGCATTCTGGGCCGGCAGGGCCGAGAAAGCCTGGCCGGTGCCTGGCGAGAAGCTCGCCACGCGGCCTTTGATGTTGGCGTCGGGATAGGCGTCGACCTTGATGGTGACGGGCTGGCCGACCTTCATGCGGGCGAGCTGATCTTCCTTGAAGTTCGCCTCGATCCAGGGCTGGCCCGACAGCAGCCAGAAGCCGGTCTGCGAAGCGTTGAGATAGGTCCCGACCGGCATCTGGTCGACGCGGGTCACGACCCCATCGGCGGGCGCGACCACGGTTGCGTAGGACATGTTGAGCTTGGCGCGATCGAGTTCGGCCTGGGCCTGCATGACAGCGGGCGCGGACTGCGCCGCACGCTTGGGGTCGCCGCCGAGGCTCGCGAGCACCTGGGCGGCCTGCTCTTGTGCGCTGGCCAGTTGCTGTCTGGCTGCGAACGCGGCGTGGTTGGCCTGGTCGACCTGAGCCTGGGAAGAGACGCCGACGTTGGCCAGGTTCTTCTGCCGGGCAGCTTCGGCGTTGGCGTAGGTCAGCGCTTCTTGCGCCGCGCGCACCAGATCCTGCTGCTGTTGGTAGCTGGCGCGAAGCGCGGTGATCTGCTGGGAGGCGTTGGCCACAGTGGCGGCGGCCGCCTCCGCGTTGGCCTGCATGTCGCGCGCATCCAGCCGGAACAGCACCTCGCCCTTCCGGACGAACTGGTTCTCATGGACGTAGATGTCGGTGACACGGCCGGCGATCGAGGGGGCGACGGGCGCCTTGGCGATCTGCACGTAGGCATTGTCGGTGGTCTGTGTCCGGCCGCCGGTCAAGACGAAATAACCCACGACCCCGGCGATCACCAGGGGACCGCCGAGGATCAACGGCCAGCGCCAGCGTCGTAGAAAACCCGGCTGCGGCTGGGGATCGACCTCGGCGTTGCCGCGGAGCGGGATGACTTCAGGTTCGCTCACTTTGGCGAGCCCCTTTCAAGTGGATATCGCAAAGGGGATAGCGGGCGCAGACCTGTCATGGCCGCACCGGCTTCCCGTCGTGATCTGAGATAGGACTGCCCGGCCGATGATCCAAATGATATGTTGTCACGCAACAAATGAACATGATTCATGAGCCTTGACCTCAACCTTATGCGCGTATTCGACGTCCTGTTGGAGGAGCGCAGCGTCACGCGCGCAGGCGCCCGTCTCGGGCTCAGCCAGTCGGCTGTGAGCCATGCGTTAAATCGCCTGCGCTACATGCTGAAGGACGAACTGTTCGTGCGCGGTCCCGCGGGCATGCAACCGACGCCGCGTGCGGTTGAGATGGGACCGCAGGTGCATGCCGCCCTCAACCAGCTGCAGGCGGCCATGTCGCCCTCTGACTTCGATCCCGCGACCAGCGAGCGGCGGTTCGCCGTGATCACCGGCGCCTACGCAAGCGCCATCCTCGCGCCCCTCGTCGCGGGCCGACTGGCGCAGGTGGCGCCGCAGTCGGAGCTGATGATCGCCGAGCTGGCGCTGGATGTTCTGGAACGACTGGACGCCCGGCGAGCCGACTTCCTGGTCGGCAGCGTACTGGCCGCCCCGGACCGTTTCGCCCGCGAAACCCTGCTGACGGAGGAACTGGTCTGGGTCGTCCGAGCAGATCACCCGTTGTTCCAGGGTGAGCACATCGACCTGGAGACGCTGGTTTCCGCTCCACATGTCGTGATCGCCCGCAACCTCCCGGGCCTGATCGAGGAAGGCGGCGAACGGCGGCCCTTCGTCAGCCGCGCGAGCTGGGAAGACGCCGGGGCGTTCGAGGCGGCGCTGGCCGCTCGGGGCCTCGCCCGGCGGGTCGCGGTGTCGGTTCCCGACACCTATACCGCGCTCGCGGTCGCCAGCCGGACGGACATGGCCACCCTGATCCCCCGCCGACTCGCCCTGCTTTCTGCGCAAGGCGGACGCGTGAAATTGGTGGAGCCGCCCTACGAGTCTCCGACCGTCGATGTGAGCCTGCTCTACCTGAAGGACCGCCTGGCAGAACCCGCCATCGTCTGGCTGCGGGATCAGATCCGGGCTGTCGCCGCCGGCCTCTAGGGATTTCGCATGCCGCAGCGCATCAGCCTCACCGCTCTCCTGGTCCGCGACTATGACGAGGCGATCGGCTTCTACGTCGGCAAGCTCGGTTTCGCCCTGATTGCCGATAACGATCTGGGGGGCGGCAAGCGCTGGGTAGCCGTGCAGCCGCTGGGCGGCGGCGGCGGCGTCCTGCTTGCCCGGCCCGCGGATGACGCACAGGCCGCGCGGATCGGCGATCAGACGGGAAGGCGCGTGTTCCTGTTCCTCGAGACCGACGACTTTGCCGGCGACTACGCCAGGATGCGGGCGGCAGGTGTTCGCTTCCTCGAGGATCCGCGCCATGAACCCTACGGCGTGGTTGCGGTCTTCGAAGACCTCTACGGCAATCGCTGGGACCTTATCGAGCCCAAGCCCTAAGTGGCGAGCGTCGCGGGCTTCCACAGGCGCGCCCGGTTCAGGTAGAGCTCGGCCGCCAGCAGGTTCGGGATCCAGCACAGCCACGAGATGGCCCGGTAGCCTTCGACGAAATCTATTCCAAGCAACGGCGGGATCGGCAGATAGAGCCGCAGCGTCACCGCCGCCAAGGTCAGCGCGAACGATCGCACCATCCAGCGCCGGTGCTCCACGATCCGCCGCGCCATGGCCAGGCGCCACGCCTGGGCCGTGCAGAAGATCCAGCTGATCGCGAGGAGTCCAAAACCGAACTGCGCCACGGGCCCAGCGCTCGTGCCCCACGCGAGCAGCAGGCCCGCCGGCCCACCCAGCAGGCAGGCCACGACGTAGATTCGGCCCACCCAATGATGCAGCCTGGGTCGCGCCGCGCGCAGCCTTGGTATGAACTGGAACGGCCCGACGATTAGCGCCGTGGCGGCGAGGCCGGCGTGGAGGACCAACCAGGGATGGCGCATCACGTTGCCGGCCACTCCGGGCGGAATCCCCGGCGTGTTCGGCAGCAAGTATCTGAATGAGCCGATGGCGATCCCAAGGCTCAGAAACGCCATGAGCGCCCAGAGCGCGCCCGAAACCTTGCTGTTCATCCGGCGTCCTCCAACGCGCGACATGACCACTATCGCAAGGCTACCACGCCGGCCTACAGCCTCGAACTTTCCAGTCGCGTGTCGCTCAGCCGCCAGGCCTTGGTGAATGCGTCGCGGACGCGCCCAGCCTCTGCGTCCTTGCCCTGGGCTTGCAGCGCCTGGGCCAGGCCATTCAGGGCCCAGCCATCGTCGCGGTAGGTTTTCAGGCTGTCCCGGTAGACCGCCTCGGCCTCGGCCGGTCTCTTGGCCTGCAGCAGGGCCGCGCCCAGCAGGTGGCTGACCGGCTGATGCCAATAGGGCGGCTCGGTGTAGGGCAAGGCCTTCTCCAGGTCCCTGGCCTTCTGGAACTGCGTCACAGCGTCGGTGAGGTCGCCCGACGTCCGGGCGATCTCGCCATCCAAAAGGGCGATCGAGACCTGGACCATCTGCGGGGCTGGAATAGCGAAGGCCTCGTAGTGCGTGAAATCGGCCTTGGTGAGCGCCGCCAGCTTTTCGCGGTCGAGGCGCGCGGCTGCGAGGTCGCCGGTGTTGGCGTGAGCGAAACCGCGGGCATAGGTCCAGACCGCCACATCGAGCGTCAGGGCCGCCGGCGGCGCAGGCTCGGCCAAGACGGCCTTCCATTTGCCGAACCGAAGCTGGGTGGCGACGGGCGTCAGCACGTAGAGTTCGCCCGGCGCGAGCTGCTTGGCCAGGTTCACCGCGTCCACGGCCTTCACCAGCCGGCGCGCCGCCCCGATGGCGGTCTGGTAGCGCCCCTGCATCTCCGCCGAGGTCCACAGGAAGTGGATGTTGTGGCCGTAGTAGCCAGCCGGATAGAAGCCCTGCGCCTTGCAGGCTGCGATGTAGTCCTCGTCCACCTTTGCGGCGAGTTCGTTCACGCGCGCAGCGTCCTCGTAACGGCCGACCCGATAGTAGATGTGGCTGGGCATGTGCACGACGTGGCCCGCCTCGGGCATCAGTTTCAGCAGCACGTCGGCCGCATGCTCAGCGCGCTCCGGCGTCGTCGAGGCCTCCACGGAATGGATGTAGAGATGCAGCGCCCCAGGGTGCTCAGGCGCTCGGCGAAGCACGCTCTCCAGGGTCGCGACGATCTCCGCGCCGTGCCCCTTCGGCGTGACGCCGTCGGCTTGCCAGTAGTCCCAGGGCTGGGTGTCCATCATCGCCTCGGCGTAGAAGGTCGCCGCATCGAGGTCTTCGGGATGCTCCCGCCACAGCTTTGCCATCGCCTCCGCCCAGGCCTCGTCGAGGGCGTGCCGATCGGCCTTGGGATCAGCCGAGTAGCGGGCGCCAAGAGCGGCGATCCACGCCTGTTCCCGCGGCGAAGCCTTCGGCGCCAGCGCTTGGGCGCGCTGCAGCGCCTGCAAGGCGGGCGCAACCGCATCTGGCTGCATCGGCAGGTTGATATTGGGTCCCAGCGCCTCTGCGACGCCCCACCAGCACATGGCGCAGTTTGGATCGAGCCGCGCCGCCTCGCGGAACGACCGGATTGCCTCAGCGTGGTTGAAACCGAACAGCAGGTTCACCCCCTGATCGAAGTACGCCTGCGTCTTCGCATTCCGGGTTGAAATCGGCATGTGATGGACGCCCAGACCCTTGAATACCGGGGCCCCGCGCTTGTCCGCTTCGCCCGCGTAGATGGCGGGCATGGGCGAAAGCGGCAGGCCCATGCTCATGGGCCCCGGCATCAGCATGCCGGGCATCGCGCTGGCCGGCTTTTCCTGCGCCGAGCCTGGCGTCGCCGCCAGGGTGGCGATGAATGCGGCCATCGTGAACAGAGGAAACTTCATCGCGGAGCGCTCCCGGCTTGCCACGGTATTCCGTCAGGAGAGCACGATTTGTTACAGCGAACGAGTTTCTCGTAACGACGTTACGCTATCACACCGATAGATCGACCATCGCGCCTCGCCGGTAGACCACGGGCTTCACCGGCGGCGTCGGCGTTACGGTCCTCGAGAGGCCAAGAGCGCCGGCGGCATCAACCTGCGAGACGCCACCGGCGCATGCGAGTGCGCCGCCCAGCACCACCGCCGGCGCGCGTTGCGCGCCCTCAGTCACCTTCGGACGGCTCGGCTCAACGCTGCGCCTGACAGGGTCGAAGCGGCTGAAACCTGGATTCTGAAGGACGCCGAGGCTGTCCATGGGTTCTCCAGCGATGGAAGACCCATAGATCAGCGACGGTTAAGTTCGTGTTCCGCTATTCCGCCGGGATCGGCTTCGGCGTGGCGGGGATCAGGGCGTCGTCAATCTCGCGGGCGCGGACCGCGGCGGGGCGGGCGCCGATGCGCTCGAAATAGGCCTCGAAAACAGGCCGCCGCTCTATGGAGCCGAACTGCATGCCCCAGCCGATCTGCGATCCGACATAGACGTCGGCGGCGCTGAACCGGTCGCCGGCGATGTAATCCCGGCCTTTCACCGCGCCCTCCAGCGCGTTGACGACATCGGCCATGCAGCCGAAGCCGGCCATCCGCCGCTGCTCGGGCTTTGGTTCGAAGCCGAGACTCTTGGCGGTGACCGCCGCCTCGACCGGGCCGGCAGCAAAGAACAGCCACCGATAGTAATCGCCGCGCTCGGTCGGGGCCGGCGCGAGACCCGTCTCAGGGAAGGCGTCGGCGAGGTAGGCGCAGATCGCAGCGCCTTCGGTGATCACCGTCTCTCCGTGCCGCAGTGCCGGCACCTTGCCCATCGGGTTCACCGCCAGGTACTCGGCTCCCTTGAGGGTCGTTTCATAGTCGAGGATCTCGGTGCGGTAGGGCTGCCCCACCTCTTCCAGCATCCAGCGCACGATGCGCCCTCGCGACATGGGGTTGGTGTAGAACACCAGTTCCTTCGACATGGCTTGTCCTTTCGCGTCACGCCCGTCGCCGGGCTCGAGCGCCATGGTGTCCCCCCGATGCTGACAACATCATGTCAGCAGTCCGGACGGCGGTGGGCGTTAGCTTTTGCCGAGCTAGCTTTTCCATAGCTGATCATCGGACGGTCTTCGATGGCGTAAGCACACCTTCGCCTGACGCCAGCAAGCAGAACCGGCGAACGTCCGGCCAGTGTGTGGAGCTCGGTTATCGCCTCAACGCCATGAGCCGGCGATTGGGGGTCGGTCGGCCCATGGAGCAGAGGGGCCTTATCGGCATGGTTCGCAAATTCGCACTGAATGGGCCAATGTCCGCAAGGGGTCGCGAACCGGCAGGCATCTAGCCGATCGTCGCCAAGTCCTGTCGGAACCGACGATGCATCCTTATGCCGGCGCCGACGGCTCCCAGTCCTATCATGGCCAGCATCCAGTCTGCCGGCTCGGGCACGGCGCCAAAGGCCGTCAGCCTCGTCACGGTTCCTGTGCCCGCGCCTGCGAAGTCGTGGTCGCTGCCAAAGCCCGCCGCATTGACAAAGAAGGAAAACGAGTAGCTGCCCGTGATGGCGTTGTCAGTGAAGTCTGAGCCCACGATTTCGGGCGAACTCAGCAGGTAGGTCAGGTCGAGGTTGAAACGACCGTCATAATAGCCTTCGTACCCCATTCCGGGAAAGATACGGATGTGGCCCCCGGTATCCGTGAGCGTTACGTTCGATAGTAACTTGGGGTGAGACATGATGGCTTCGTTGGCCGGAGTGTCTGGAAGCGTCGTGTTCCAGTCCGCCGGCACTGCGGTCGGGACAGCGTCGTAAGCGGCCGCTCCCGTCGCGGAGAAGCTGCTCACGTAGGGTGAGCCGTAAAGGTCTTCGATGACAAACTGGGCGCTCTGCGGCCCGCTGAAGTCCAGCGTCCAGGTGGCGGCCTGGGCCGTCACGGGGATGGAGGCGCAAAGCGCAGCGAGGCCGATAAGCGCCCTGGATAGCATCGCAAGTCCCCTGACCCTGAAGGTGGCGTCGCTGCATTAACGACGCAGCTATGCAGTTGGTTCATCTCGCATACATGGGACTGCCCAGTCCCGAACCGGACGCTCCCAACCTCAGCAACGGGTCGTTCCCTCCGAAGGCCTGTGGCCGGGAGGCGGATCTCCGCCCGGTCGCTGTGGCAAGGGCCTGAGGGCGGACGTGCTGGACGGCAGGACGGGGGGGAAGCGGACCTTCACGCCGCCGGCTGGAGGACAGGTTCCCCGGCCGTGCGGATTTCCAGCTTGCCGGCGCCCAGCCGGCGCATCACCGTCCAGGCGATGAGCAAGCAGGGTACGAGGCTCAGGCCGGCGTCCATCAGGAACGACCCGCTCACGCCGCCGGCCAGCTTGTAGCCGTACCCATCCAGCGCCGGCTGTGGGAGTAAGGGACCGCCGAGGCCGTCCCCAGCAAGCCACTCATGGAGACGTCGGTGTGTGTCGTCAGCACGCGACCATCATCAGCGCGGCGCCCTTGAGGGCTGGAGCCGCTGAGACGGCGCCCCGGCCGGGCGGGCAATATAGGCGAGTCCTTGGGCAGGCGCAGGGCGTCCGCTTCGCCCGGAGCGCGAAGGGTTGCGTCAGCGCCTTAAACTGTAGGTAGACTGTCGTCAGGCTTGGACCACCTGGAATAGGAATGCGGGGATATCCCTACGCCTTCTACGTGGCGCTGGATGGCAACGGGGCCAACGGTCTCGAGGGCATGGCCGGGATGTGCCTGTTCCTCTACGACCCGGCCAGCGAGCGGTTCGCCTGGAAGATCAAGTACTACGACGGCGTCGCGGCCGGGCACGCCTGCTCGGTGAACCCCTCCGGCAAGGTGGGTTTCCTTGGCAACGCCGGCCAGCATCTGATGTTCTTCGACGCCGCGACGCTGGAGGAGACTGGGCGGATCTCGACCCTGCGGTTCGAGACGCCGGACACCTCACTGCAGGGCAGCACGCACGTGGCCTGGCTGGACGACGAGACGTTCATAACGGCGATCGGCCGGCATTTCTGGCGCTTTCGGCTATCGGACCTGGCGAGCCCAGAGCAGCTGGAGCCGCACGGGGTCTTCCTGCCGCACGCGATGAAGCTGACCCATTCGGGGCGGTTCCTCTGCTACGGCGCCATGGACGATCCCAGCCGCGGGCGGCGTGGCGAGGCCAGGCACGTGGGCGTGCGCGACATGGCGACCGGCGAGGTCAGCGTGATCAAGCTGCCGGCCACCTGCTGGCATGTGCTGCCGCATCCGAGCGAGGAGGTGTTCTACGCGATCAGCTTCCGCGTCGCGCCGCTGGACCGGGTGGACTGGCACGAGTGGGCCATCGCCTGGCTGAAGGAGTACGTCTTCGAGATCGATGCGGAGACCAAGCGCGTGCGCCGCCACTGGGCGACCGGACGCGAGACGCCGGCGCACATCAATTCCGACATCACGATCTCGGACCGCGAGCTGATCTTCTGCAACGGCGCCAGCCAGTCGATCGTGCTCCTGGATCTGGCGGGGTTCGCGACCTTCCGCATGATCGACGAGAAGCCCGACGTGGGCGAACTGGCGCAGCGGCCGCGCGAGGTGGCGACCCAGGCCTACGACGTGCTGGCGCGCGGCAATATCTTCGGCAACTCCCAGCACATCCTGGGAATGCTGCGGGCCAGCCGGTTCTCGCTGCTGGACTCGGTCTACGCCTGCCAGCTGTCAGCCGACCAGAGCCTGCTGTTTACCGCCAACCGCGGGCTGAACCACATCACGGTCTATGACTATCCGTCGAATCGGGTGCGGCTGCGCGCGCCGATGCCGGACCTGCAGGAGTTCGCGCCTGGCCTGTCGGCGATGGCCGATCCGCGGCTGGGCTTTCATCACGGCGTCCTGGTCGGCTGAAGCTGCGGGCCTCGAGCAGGTCCGACACCGCCTCCACGGTCTTGCGGAAGTTGCGCGGGATCAGGGTCCCGATGATGAACTCGATCGCCAGCGAAGCCGGCGCGCGCCAGGCGGGCTGCAGGCTGGCGAGCGCGGAGGGGTCGATATCGAGCTGCCCTTCGAAGACCGCCCGCGTGCCGCGCCCACCCATGGCCTGTTCGAAGCGCGTGGCGCCGCGGCACCGGATCGCCTCGCCCATGAAGAACGGCTCGACGCGCCAGTCACACTCAGTGAGGTTCGACGACCATTCGGCGTGGTCCAGCCAGCCCAGCATGTCGCGTGTGACGATGCCGTCGAGGGCGCTCGGCAGCGCCGGATTGATCCGCCACTCGTTGACCAGTTCGATGACGCCGTCGGGGCGTTCGAGGCGCGAGACGGTGGCGATCTGCTCGACGCTCTCGAGGCTGGGGCCGATCTCGTAGATCAGGTCGCGCACGGCGCCGGCCAGCGCCCCGGGCGGATGGCGCACGCCGACCAGGCAGCGGAAATCCTTCATGCGGCGCGCTCCGACAAAAGGGCGGCCTCGTCGGCCAAGCGCGCCAGGCGGGCGGCCTGGACCTCGCGGGTGAGGCGCAGGCCCGCGCGGGTCTCTCGGGCGACGTGCGGCGAGGCGCAGAGCCAGGCCAGCGCCTCGGCCAGGGCCTGGCGCGCGGGCCGCGGCGCATAGCCCAGTGCGGCGGCGCGGGCGTGGCTGTACCAGTAATAGCGGCCGACCATGCGCGCCTGGGCGCGGGTGGCCAGCGGGGCGGCGGCCGTCAGGCGCGCACGGGTCTCCTCGGCCACGGCCAGACCATAGCAGGCGACGGCGCTGGCCTCGGCGCGCGGGCCGGGCGCGCCGGCAAGCTCGGCGACGAGGCCGTGGATCTGGCGCCACGAGAGGTTCTCCGCGCCCAGCACATAGCGGCCGCCGGGCGCGCCGCGTTCGGCCAGCAGGATGTGGCCAAGGGCGACATCGCGGACCGAGGCGATGTTGCAGCCGCCGGCCCAGGTGAGGCGCAAGCCGTCGGCCAGATAGCTGGTGATCAGGCCATTGCTGGGGCCGAGCCCGGCGCCGAACGGGCCCACGCTCATGGTCGGGCAGGCGAAGACGATCTCGATGCCGAGGCGGCGCGCGGCGCCGAGGGCGGCGCGCTCCTGGGCGATCTTGGCCAGGACGTAGGCGGACTCATCGGGGTCGTCGTCGGCGTTGGCGTCTTCATCGCGGATCTGCGGCTTGTACGAGGCGCCAAGCGTCACCGACGACGAGGTCATCACGACCCGGCTCACCTTGGCCTCGGCGCAGGCGGCCAGGACATTGAGGCTGCCATCGGTGGCGGTGCGGGCCATTTCCTCCGGCTCGTGGCCCCAGTAGCTGAAGGCGACGGCGGTGTGGAAGACCAGATCCTGGCCCTCGACCGCCGCGGGCAGCGACGCCGGGTCGAGCACGTCGCCCACGACGCGGCGGATCGGCAGGCCGGCGATAGCGGCGATGTTCGACCCTGCGCGGACGAGGCCTGTCACTTCGTCGCCCCGGCGCAGGAGCTCGCGCACGAGGTTGGCGCCGATCAGGCCGTTGGCGCCGGTGACCAAGGCTTTCATGTGGGGGCCTTCATGGCTGAGCCCCCGCATCGACCCAGGCGGCGTGGCGCAGGTCGGAGAGCGCGCCCGACATCGCCGAAGCCAGGGGCGATGGGGCGGCGGGGCGCGGCGGCGCGGCGAAGTGGCGGAAACCGTCGGCGTCGACCCGCAGCGGCTCGGGCCCGGCGCGGGCCGGGCGCTGGAACAGCGACTTCGCCGCGCCGACCAGGTCGAGGCTGTCCTGCGTCTGCAGGCGCTTGATGACGTCGGCGGCCCAGTCCACCGGCAGGGATTCGCCGTCCGAGGCGTCGGACCAGGGCCGTCCGATGCGCACGTCGCGGCCCTCGGCCACCGCCTCCAGGTTGGCGAAGGTGCGGGCGAAGAAGCGGTGGTAGGCCTCGGCCACCAGGACGCGCTTCATGGCCGGCGTCAGGTCGCGGTCTATGACGGCCCACATGGGCGGCAGGCAGAACTGCTGGCGGCCCCAGATGGTGACCAGGGTGTCGCCGCCCAGCGCCTCGAAGGTGACGATCCCGTCGTCGGCGATGGCCGAGGCGTTCTCGCTCTTGATGGTCTTCCAGAACATCTGCTGGCGGGCAGGCGCGTAGTCGACCGTTTCGATCTTGGTGACATCGATGACCACACCGCCGCCGAACGCGGTGTAGTTCGGCTGCGGCAGGTAGAGGTTGCGTTCGAGCTGGCGGGTGACGCGGCCCTGGCCGTCCACGCCGGTGACCAGGGCGCGGCCGCCGGCGTAGTCGTTCATGAACTGGATCGCGCGGTGGATCTCGACCCCAGCGGCGAAGGCCTCGAACGGTATGGGGTAGCGACGCGCGCCGTCGAACAGCACCGCGCCGTCGTCGAAGCGCCAGCGCAGCCCCTGGTCGTCCGGGACGACGCCGCGCAGCAGGTCGGCCTGGACGCTGAGTTCGGCGGCGAGGCCGTCGTAGTCCGCCTTGCAGATGGTCGCCGGATCGACATTGATCGGCGCGTCGTGGCGGCGGAGCGCATCCTTGTCGAACATCACGCCGAAGGCGGTCCCGGCTTGCTCGGCCTGGGCGATCGCCAGGTTGGCGAAGGACAGCAGCCGGGCGCCGTCAACGCCGCCATCCCCTGCCGAGGCGACGTCGGCCAGGGCGCGGTTCAGCCAGTCGTTGGCTGGGTGGCGGAAAGGAAAGAGGTCACGGTCAACGTGCTGCAGAGCCGGGCGCACCGCCCGGTCGGCCGCGACGAAGGCGCGGCGCGCGGCGGTGGACGCCACCAGCGCAGGCTCGACGTTGATCCAGTCTGGATAGGCCTCCAACGGGCCGAAGATCCGCGTGCCGGCCGTGGGACGCGCGGCCCGCAGCGCCGGCGCGGCGAGCTCGGAGACGAAAGGATCGAGCCCCATCTTCAGGGCGCCCACATAGTCGGCGAGCGAGGGGTCGGTGGCGACGATAACGGTGTCGGTCTTGAGCGGCAGCGGCGCACGGCGCCCGCCGTTGCCGTGGGCGCTCACGACGGCGTCGATCACCGCGAAATGGGCCGGCGCAGCCCTGACCAGTTCGGCGGCCACCTCGCCCACATCACGGCGATAGCGGTAGTGATAGTCCTTGTCCGTGTTCGGAAGGATGCTGAGCAGGGTCGAGAGGCAAAGGGCATAGCCATCGTCCTCGTCGGTGCGGTTGGCCGCCACGACGATACGCAGGTCGGCCTCCAGCCAGGCGCGGGAGAGGGCGGTTCCGCCCAGGACGCCCCAGGCGGGAAAGACGCCGTCCTCGGTCTCCTCGGAGAGGTCTACAACGTCATAGGGCCGCCCGGCGGGCGTCTCGTAACGGTAGCCCAGCAGGTCGGCGGCCACGAAAACATCGCGATTCTCAAGCCAGAGCGCGGCGGTGTCGCGCGTGGACCCGACGGCGGCGTCCGTGACGCCGAGGTCGAAGAGGACGTCCAGGAGATGCTCCACCAGGCGCGGATCGGCCGCCGCCGGCGAGCCTGCCGCGAAGGCGTCCAGAGCCGGGACTACGATCGCCGAACAGGCGCCTTTCGCTGTCAACGCCGCCTCGATGCGTTGCCCGGCCCCTTCCTGAAAACCCGCCTGGGCCAGGGCGCGGTCCAGCAGAATGGTCCCCGCCGCGCCGGAGTCGTGAGCGATGGCGACCGTGTTCACGACGGGGTCTGGCGGAGCCATGGCGCAGGCCTAGCTGGGCAGAACCGAGAGGCGCACCCGCAGCACCAAGTCGTTGAAGCCGCTGATCGCGACATTCGCCGCATAGCGCCCCCCGGCCGCGAAGACCTTGGGATCGAGGGTGGCGCGCACGGTGATCGGCTGTTCGTCGCCTGGCGCCAGGACCAGGTTGGGCGGGTCGATGGTCACTGTGGCCGCGGCGCCGCCGGTGGTGCCGGTGAAGTTGCCGGGCCAGAAGCTGAGGGTCGCCGGCCGGTCGTGCGGATTGCGCATCAGGACCTGAGCGCTGGCCTCACCGCCGAGCGGTCCGGACATCTCCAGATCCTGCAGCGTTGCCCCCCCGGCCACGGCGTTTTCGACGGTCCCGCCGGCCTTGCGCACCAGCGCGGCGGCGAAGTCGCTGGCGATCCCGATCGCGTCGGCTGAATAGCGCACACCCTCCTCGGCCGCGAGCTTGGCGTAGGCGCCGGCCGCCGAGGCGCCGGTCGATCGGCCGGCGCCATAGTCCGCCAGGATCTGGCCATAGGCCTGCACGGCCTTGAATCGCTGGGTGGCCCAGCGGCGGGCCAGGTCGGTGGTCACCTGGCTCAGGGTGCGGTTGTCGGTCGAGCTCGCCATCTTAGCAGCAGCAACTGCAGCCGCAGTCCACGGTGAACGCCTCGCAATCCCGCGGCAGGATGGCGACCGCGACGCGGACCGAACGCAGGTCGCAGCCCTTGATCCGCAGGTCGGCGTAGGCGACGAGGCAGCGGTCGACGTCAGGCAGCTGGCGCGTTCCGACCGGAGCAGGCGTCGCCACCGGGCCGTCCGTCGTGGCCGCGTTCTTCCCGGCCGCCCTGGACTGGTTGTTCGGGTTGTTGGGATTGGTCGGATTGGTGGGTTGGCTCGGCGCCGGGGTCAGGACGGCCTGGCCGCCGATATTGACCACCAGCACGATCTCCTGGTGGCCGCAGGGGGCCAGCGTGAAGGTGGCGTCGCCCACGATGTCGGCCGCGACCTGCACGATGTCGCTGACCGTGGTGAAGCTGGACAGCTCGACCTCGACGTCCCGCGCGCGGCGCCATTTGTTTTCTATGATGACGGGGACGATCCGGCGTTCGCCGACGCGCGCTTCGATCACCAGGTCGGCATCCGTAACGCAGCAGCGGCAGCTGCAGGGGTCAGGCGCACAGGTGGGGCAGCCGCAGTCCGGCTTGGTCTTGGACGAGCGCACCAGATTGGCGACGCCGGAATTCCAGTTGTCCATGCCGGTGCGCCAACTGTCGAAGGCGTCGGCCCATGGTTGCAACGCCTGCTGGGCGAGCTGGTTGAGATCGATCTGCTGCGGAGCTCGCCGCGGAAGGGTGGCCTGGATCATGCCGATGTTCCTGTGGGCTTACGCGCCGAGCGAACCATGACGAGTGGCTTGGCCGCGGTGACGACGACGATGTGAAGATCACTGGCGTAGACGGGCGCGAAGGTGTGGTAGCGCGCCGACGGCGAGAGGGTCGCCGGCAGTTTCAGCTCGACGGTGGCGACGAGGGTCGCGCCGGGTTCCAGGGCCAAGGGCCCGCCCAGCATCGACATCTCGAGCGTGCCGAAGGGGATCAGAACCGGCTGGGGCTCGCGCCCGATGAGCTTGTCGAAGATCTTGGCCAAGGGATTGTCGCCATCGGCCGCACCGTCCAGGCGGTCGGGGGAGACAGGAGACTCTTCGGCGAGCGGATAGTGGCCGCTCACGTCGATCGTGAGTGGGACGTTGCCGCGGTTCTCGAAGGAGACCGCCACCACGGGCGCCAGACCCCCGCCGGCGTCGACTACGATCGGGCTTGGCCGGACATTGAGCTTCACGTCGGGCAGGACGTCGATCGCCAGGGTGCGGACCAGGTCGCCCAGCTTGATCCGCCCCTCGTAACGGCCGGGCGGCGTGGCGGGATCGAGGCGCAGACGCAGGTGGGTGCGCCCGACGCCGTGACCGGGGATCTGCATCTGGACGGCAAGGGGGGCGAGCCGCAGCGACGCGCCGGCGCCTGCCAGCCGCACCTCCGCCAGCGACGCCTCGGCCAGGTGCGCCGGCTGATCGGACGCGTTGCGCAGGGTGAGCGGGATGCGCAGGTTTCCCGCCGACCCTGCTAGCGAGAGCGTTCGCTCGGCAGGCCAGTCGACGAGGTCGAGCGCGCCCATCGCCGCTATCCTAGGCGCACGACAAACGGTGGCGACGTCCCGGAGCGCCCCGGCTCAGGCGCCCCCTGATCGTGGTGTCCGGCGTGATCGTGGTGTTCGCCGTGTTCGAGGTCGTCGCGGTCGTCGCGGCCGCAGCCGGGCTCTGGTGCGGCGCACTCGGCGGCGGTGTTGTGGACCACCTTCGGCGCGGTGACGTTGATGATGTGCGGGTGTTTCGGTAGGTCGGAGACCACGACCCGGGACTCGCCCTCGAAGGTCAGGCCGAACACCTCGACCCCGAATAGGGTCAGGCCGAATCGCTGATGGGTCGGCAGGCAGACCAGCGTCGGCGGCAGGGCGCCCAGCGACAGCTTCAGGCACTGGTCGACGACCACCGGCTGCAGGTCGATGGCCGACCTGGTGTCGAGGGCGGACTTGGTGTCGATGGCCGCTTTCGAGTCCGTCTTGATCGTATCGGGGATGGAGATGGTCAGCTTCGTGTCGGTCTTGACGGTGTCAGGGACCTTCAAAGTCAGCGAGGTGTCGATCGGCTGAGTGACCGCGAACTTGGAGTCGGTCTTGATGTTGTCCAGACCCTGCACGTCCAAGGTGAAGGGACCGCCGTTCACGGTGATGGGATCGTAGAGGATTTCGAGGTCTGCCACTGGACCCTCCACAGGCGTCTGACGACGCTATCGCACGCCGGGGAGCTCGGCAATCACTGGTAGAATCAACGGGGAATTCTGCACCTTTAGACTGTGACGATTTCTGAGCGGTTCAGCATCATTTCGCGCGGTCCCCGCGTCGGATTTCAAACGTCCCCAGAGGCCCGGAATTTCGGGCGCGGTCGCCAAAAATGGAGTTTTTCCACGCCGCCACCTGCTCATGGCGCTCACTCCTCACGGGGCATCCCTTTGCCGAAGAGGTGGTCACCGCCTTTGTGGATCAAGCGAGACGGCTGCTGAGACAGGTGGTCGAACCCCCTCCTTAGGGCCGTTGGCGGAAACGACGGCATCCTTCGCAGCAGGGAGGAGGCGCGGAAACTCTGGGCCGCGGACTTCACCTAGGCGCACTAGGCGAACCCGCCTCAGGCAGCCCGCGATGATCGAGGTCGGCCTTGCCGAAGGCGGATTGAGAGCCGCCGAAACTGGTCGCCGGCGGTGTCCGCGGGAGACCTCGCCGGCGCGCGCCCCTTACGGCTCCTATTTCGCCCACTGGTTGGAGCGTTCCGGAGAGAGTGGCGGCTCGTCTCCGACAACTATGTCATCCCCGGGCGCCCGCGGGCGCGGCTGCTCACCCAAGGCGATCCGCCGGCCGCGCCGCGTGGGGATGTGAACTTCAGAAGACTTCAGGACTACCGGGCGGCGCGGTAGGCCGCGCGCGGGCTCAGGCCTTATGCTGTGCGATGTAGGTGTCCACCGCTCGCTCCAGCACGGTCAGCGGCAT
>NZ_DASXNL010000022.1:0-13654 GCF_036495085.1 Phenylobacterium sp.
CCGGCGCCGGCGGCGCTGAGCGCCTAAGGCCAGCGCCCCGCAATCAAAGATTCACGCGTTCCGCCTCGGCGGGAAGGTGTTCCCTCGGGGACGATGGAAGGGTGAGTTCGCAACGTCCGCAGTCTCCGCCGTCTGCGACGACGAGGACGCCAGCAAGATAGTTCCACCCTCCCTCTGATCCCATCATGAGGCGGCTGTGCGCCGACCTCGAAGAGAAGCACGAGCCCCGTGCGGCACACCGCGCCGGACCGGAACAAAACCCAGAAGGGGATCGAGATGCGACAACACCGAAGGGGTTGACCCATGCCGCGATAGAGAAGCGGACATTCAGGCGACCCAAAGGCAGACAATTCGCAATGTCAGAGTTGGGTGGGTTGCGGACCACCGCGCCCTGTACTCACGCCTTCTGATAAGGGCGCAGGTCCCAGTTTGGATATCTGGCTTGCGCTCTGGCGAGCGTCGTCTCAGTCCAGAATGGGTGGCCCGGCGGATGGACGCCGAAGCAGGCCAACTGCTCCGGTGAGGCGTGATCGAAAATCCGAGCCCAGGGCTTGAGGTGGTGAAACGGCCAAGCATGGTAGCCGATGGTGTCGTCGCCGCGTCGCTTGAAGCAGGCAGTCACGGCAAACCGGCGCCCGTGGGGCGCAGTGAGATTTGTGCCTCGATGGAAGAGATCGATCCCGTAAGGAAAGATGCTTCCGGCAGGCGCAGCGGTTGACCGGGCATAGGGCGCTAGACGCTCGTGTAGGCGCGCCTGGGCTCTGGGGTCACCCAGCGTCGCCTCCGGGCCAGCGATCCTGTCGCTATCCGGCTTCGCCACGTAGTGCATCGGACCGTGCGCCTCGCTCACGTCAGTGAAGTAGGCCATCACTGTCACGGCGTTTCCGCTCGCGTCCTCTGACGGCGCCACCAGCGTGTGGTTGGCGTAGTCGCAGTGAAACGGCTGCTCATAGTCGGCCACTCCCGTGAACTTCGCCCACGCCTGGCACTGGTAGAGGTGCAGGTCGTCAGTCTGGAGCGCGGCGCGGGCGAACGCCATCAACGCGGGATGGACGCCGATCAGGTTCAGGGCGGGCGAGCAGTTGAACGGGACCGCTTCAAACGTCTTGAACTGCGCGCTGTTGAAGCTGCCGATCTCGCCTTCGCGAGTTCGGACCATTGGACCGTCCGCACCCACCGCCCCCGCGAACACCACCTCGAAGTCTGCGACGACGGCGGCGACCTCCTCCGGCGTGAAGAACTCGGGGATCAACACGCCCCCGTCGCGTTGCCAAGCTTCGACGTGCTGCTGCTTGAAGCGCTCCTGCATTTCGGACCTCTAGCGCGGGTAATTCGGCGTGTCTCCACCGGGGAATGAACGTCCGCAGTGGGGTCGCGAGCGCCCGTTAGGTCGCTGCCCGAGACCGGACGCTCCGGACAGCCGCACGGGGTGTGAGCGGAACTTTGTGCCGGGCCGCAGAGGCGTCCAGGCGCTTGGCGGCCGAATGCGACGCGACGAGGCGCGTCTCCCAAGTTGCGGCGGTCCCCGCGCCACCGCATGTGCTGCGCTCCCGCCAGGACCCCGGCCCCGCGCTCAGAAGGGGTCGGAGGCGAACTTGACAGCCAAAGCATAAAAGCTCCCTTTGTCTTTGGATTACGCAGATGGACGATCGGTTCTTTCTGTATTGAAATCCTCTTGAAGTCGGGGGCCAAAATGAAATCGCTAGCTTATGCCTTACTTTCTGGCGGAATTTTTCTATCCTTTTCCTGTGCGGCGCAGGCTGACCCTTGGGTGGATTACACGCCGGCGAAGGGTGTCTGGGACAAGACCTACGTCCACGTGGACTCCAGCAGGATCGACGACTATCTCGTGGCGCTGAAGAAGACTTGGGTTCCGGAGCAGGAGCGAGCCAAGAAGCACGGGCTGGTGGACCAGTATGTCGTCCAGGTCCTCGCCAACCCCGCCACCACCGGGCCGAATGTCATGCTGGGCATCCATTACCTTTCCATGGCCGCCCTCGACCCCGAGAAGTCCCGGGACATGGCGATGCAGGCCGAGGCGGAAAAGGCCATCCCGAAGGCCGCATCGGCCGCCGAGCAGGAAGTGCGGGCGAAGTACCGGACGATCGTGCGTGAAGAGCTGTGGACCAGCGTCGACTACGGCAAGTAGAGAAGTCGGGGCGGCGGTCCATGGCTGCCGCCCCCAACTCCCCCACGATGCCCGGATCCGTTAGAGGCGGTTCCGACGTGGCGGAAAGCGGACCGTGGCGGGCTAGGGCAAAGGGGGGCTGGCAACTCCATAATTCCGACCGTCTAAGCCACCGGCCCGTAGTTTTTGGCGAGATGCCGTCGGTTTGGCTCTATTTTCGGGATGCACCGATAGCGCTCGCCGCGCGCCTGCGCCTTGGCCTGCAGCGCCGCCAGGTCCCCGCCCGGCACCGGGTAATTTGCTCCCAACCGCGCCCCGAGGAGTCTCCACATGACCGAAGCCCATGCTCATCTCCCACCCCTGGCCGACGGCGGCGCGGCGGTGATCACCGGCGGCGCCAGCGGCATCGGGCTGGCCGCCGCCCGCCGCTTCGCCGCCATGGGGTTGCCGGTGGTGATCGCTGACCTCTCCGGCGAGAAGCTGCGCGCCGCCGAGACGGCCCTCCGCGACGTTGGCGGCCGGGTGGCGGCGGTGCCGACCGATGTGGCCAAGCCTGGTGATCTGGAGCGGCTGCGCGACAAGGCACTCGGGGAATTCGGCCACGTCGGCGTGCTGATGCTCAACGCCGGCATCGCCCTCAACCCCGGCGGAGCGTGGAGGAACCTCGAGGCCTGGAAGACCCTGATGAACGTGAACATGTGGGGCGCGATCCAGGGCGCGCATGCCTTCGTCCCGGCCATGGTCGAGGCGCAACGGCCTGCCTACGTCATCGTCACGGGCTCGAAACAGGGGATCACCACCCCGCCTGGAAATCTGGCCTACAACGTCTCCAAGGCGGCCCTGAAGAGCTACACCGAGGGCCTGCAGCACGAACTGCGCAACACCCCCGACTGCCGGGTCAGCGCCCACCTGCTGGTGCCTGGCTTTACCTACACCGGCATGATGACGGCCCGGATGCCGGAGAAGCCGCCGGCGGCCTGGACGCCGGAAGAGGTGGTCGAGTTCATGCTGGCCAGCCTGGCGAAGGACGACTTCTACATCCTTTGCCCGGACAACGACGTGACCCGCGCGGCGGACGAGAAGCGGATGGCGTGGGCGATGGGCGACCTTGTCGAGAACCGCCCGGCGCTGTCGCGCTGGCACCCCGACTGGAAGGACCGGTTCGAGGCCTTCGTGGCGAGGGATTGAGCGGCGGCAAGTCGGTGGCCTTGCGCTGGCACGGCGCGGCCGGCTTTGCGCGCGTGCGCCTGGACACGACGCCATTCGGTCAGGCGATCGGTCTCGACCTGGCAAGCCCGGCGGTTCCGCCTTCGACCAGGTCGGCTGACCGAAGCTGACAGCCGCTTCGGCTTGCCGCATGACGCGGACCGAGGGGCGGTTTCTCGCCCTGACGCAGCAAGCGAGCGCGGTTCAGACGCCCGACAGCGTGCTGGGCTATTGAAAGTCCTCCAGGCGCCAGCGAAGAGCGAGATGGTCTCTGTGCGCCCGACTTTGGCAACGGCCGGCTGAACCATCGGATCGTCCCGCACTCGATCGAAGCGGTCGGCGACGCGGGCATCGAGGGAACCGCGCGCGGACTTTGCGGAGTGGGAAAGCTGCATCAGCGCGTCTGCCCGATAGCGGGGATCCTGCAACCAATCGACGAGGACCCCGGCCGCTGACGGAATGTCATTGGCGCAAAGGAGCGCTTTGACGCGCGCGTCGCGATTGTCCTTCGCGTGGGCCGCCGTCGACAAACATTCACTTGACAAATTGCGTAAAACTCGCATTTTGCGAGCGCGAGAGGATTGCAAGATGAGCGACGCTTCCACGGTGAACGCGACCGAGTTCGCGCGGCACTTCACCCGTTACCGCGAAGAGGCGATCGCCAACAAGGTCATCGTCGTGACGAGCCACGAGCGTGTTGTCGGCGGCTATCTGTCCGCCTCGGAGCTCGCGCACTATCGGCGCCTCAAGGCACGGGAGCGCGAGGTGCTTCGCGTGGGCGAATTGGACGATGAAACCCTGGCCGACATCGGCGCCGCTGAGTACGGCCGCGAACCGACATGACATTCCCGGCGCCGAAGCCGGGCTTGGTCATCCGCTACAGTTTCCTTTGGTCGCATGAAGCCGACGCGGGCGCCGACGAAGGCTCGAAGGATCGGCCGTGCGCGATCGTTGTCGCGCAGAAGCAGGTCGAGGGAGAGGTCCGCACCCTCGTCGCGGCGATCACCCACCTTGAGCCGGATGACCCTGCGGCGGCGATGGAGCTCCCCTCCGCGGTGTCAAAAGCCCTGAAGCTGGATGGTGCGCGCCATTGGCTGAAGCTCGACGAACTCAACCGCTTTGTGTGGCCGGGCTATGACCTTCGCCAGATTCCCGGGCGCCAGGGCGAATACGCCTATGGAATGCTGCCCCAGCCGCTGTTCGAAGAGCTGCGCGTGAAAATCCTGGCGCGAAATCAGGCGGGGAAGGCGCGCACAGTCAAGCGCGACTGATCGCATGGGATTTGCCTCGATGACTGGATGGCGCTCCGCGTCCGGATCCCAAGACCGCGCACCTCGCTCATCAGGTTAGGCGGGGGTCCGCGGCTGGCGCCTTTTCAAGGATTCTATGGCGCAGCGACCGTTCGAGGCCCTCACGGGCGCTCCTCGTCCAGTCGGGAAAGATCACGTCCAGCGTATCGCTCAATTGCCCGGGCCCACGGCTGACCTCCAGCTCCAGCTGTTTGAAGTCGAGGCGCCTGGCAAGCATCGCCAAGCCGGCTGCTATCGTGAGCTGACGCTCGTATTCGCCCGCCACCTCGCCTCGTCCGCGCGGCTCCAGTTATCCGACAGCTCGCAGAAATGGGCCAGGAAAGCGATCAACCCTCTCGTGTCGCTCCGATCGACGCGAGGCTATCGGTCGCGGCCATGTTCCGGGCGGGGTTGCGGGGAGAATCGTTGGGCAGCGCTCGTTGAGAGCGCCAAAGCGACCCTGAATTCAGAGGAATTCGAGTCCCGCGGACGCCATCCGCGCGGACTTCCTCTCGGCGCCCAGCGGAGCAATCTGCTTACGCGGTGCTTACGGGAAGATTTTATGGAGGACTGGTGGTTCCTCCAACGATTTGATTTCGTTGGAGGAACCATGGTGCCACGACAGGGATTCGAACCCTGGACCTCAGCCTTACCAAGGATGCGCTCTACCACTGAGCTATCGCGGCGATTGGCGAGGCGCGGCTATAGCCAACGGCGCGCGCCGCGTGAAGCCCCAATCCGCGCCGACGATCTTGACGGGCTGGACTAAAGCGCCGCACCCCATAGGCCATGCCGCCGCCCGAAAAACCGCCGAAAGACCCTGTGTCCGAGCGCGAGGCGAAGCTCGCCCAGGCGCTCAGGGCAAACCTGCGGCGGCGAAAGGCCGGTGAGCGCGGGCCGGCGAAGGCTGAGGCCCAGCCGAAAACCGGGGACGCGGACTGAGCGTCCCTTTGCGCAGCGCCGCGGCGCACGCTAGATATCGCGGCTCTGGCCGCCCCCGAACGATGTCCGAGAAGGCGCGGTAGTTTCGAAGGATTTGGATTGGACCGCATCGCCATCACCGGCGGCGCGCGGCTGCAGGGCGAGATCCCGATCAGCGGCGCCAAGAACTCGGCCATCAAGCTGATGGCGGCGAGCCTGCTCACGGAAGAGTCGCTGCGGCTCACGAACATGCCCAGGCTCGCAGACACCCGTTTCCTGGGGAAGCTCCTGCAGCGCCTGGGGACCGAGGTCGTCGAGTCGGAGGGCGAGGACGGGCCTGAGACCCTTTTGCGGACCAAGGAGATCGTCAGCGCAATCGCGCCCTACGACCTCGTCCGGCAGATGCGCGCCTCGTTCAACGTGTTGGGGCCTCTCCTGGCGCGGACCGGTCAGGCCAAGGTTTCTCTGCCCGGCGGCTGCACGATCGGGGCACGGCCGGTCGATCTGCATCTGAAGGCGCTGGAGGCGCTGGGCGCGCGGATCGACCTGCACGAAGGCTATGTCTACGCACAGGCGCCCCGTGGCCTGAAGGGCGGGGTGATCGAGTTTCCGTTCGCCTCGGTCGGCGCCACCGAGCACGCGATGCTGGCGGCCGTGCTGGCGCAGGGCGAGACGGTGATCACTCAGGCCGCCTGCGAACCGGAGATGAACGATCTGGCCGAATGCCTGAACAAGATGGGCGCCAAGGTCAGCGGAGCCGGAAGCTCGACAATCACGATCCAGGGCGTCAGCCGGCTGCACGGGGCGACCCACGCGGTGATGCCTGACCGGATCGAGACCGGCACCTATGCCGTGGCCGCGGCCATGGCCGGCGGCGAGGTGCGTCTGACCCGCACGCGCAGCGACTTCATCCAGGCGCTGATCGACAAGATGGTCGAAGCCGGCGTCGAGGTGACGCCGCACAATGACGGGCTGACGGTGAGGCGAAACGGAGCGCTCTTGAAGGCCGTTGAAGTCGAGACCGGGGTCTACCCGGGCTTTGCAACAGACCTGCAGGCGCAGTTCATGGCCCTGATGACCCTGGCCGACGGCGAAAGTGTCATCAAGGAGACGATCTTCGAGAACCGCTTCATGCACGCGCCCGAACTGGCGCGGCTGGGAGCCGACATCTCCGTCCAGGGGGGCGAGGCGCACATCCGCGGGGTGGCCTCGCTGGAAGGCGCCCAGGTGATGGCGACGGACCTCCGGGCCTCTGTGAGCCTGGTGATCGCGGGGCTCGCGGCGCAGGGTGAGACAATGGTCAACCGCGTCTATCATCTCGATCGCGGGTTCGAGCGGCTGGAAGAGAAACTCGGCGCCTGCGGGGCTCAGATCCGCCGCATTAAGGGCGACGGCGAGGGCGACGAGGATTGAGGTCATGGGCAAGACCGCGCCGCTTCGCCTGCTGGCCCAGGACGCCGAAGATCTTGGCGTGATATCGGCGGCGATGCAGGACGCGGTCGCCAAGGTCGGAGACATCACCTATGAGGCGAAATCCCGCCTGCTGACCATCGCCTTCAACCGCTACTGCTGGGAAGCCGGCGGCAGCGTGCGCGTGCGTTCTGCGCTCCAGTTGGGCGGCGTGATGGCCGTCCAGGCCCGCAGAATCCGGCGCGGGGTCCGCGACGCGGTCCTGGAAGTCCTGGCGGTGACGTTCGATCCGGGCGAGGCGCCTGGCGGCATCGTCACCATC
This sequence comes from Phenylobacterium sp., assembly GCF_036495085.1. Classification (GTDB taxonomy): domain Bacteria; phylum Pseudomonadota; class Alphaproteobacteria; order Caulobacterales; family Caulobacteraceae; genus Phenylobacterium. The sequence continues at coordinate 7,277 of NZ_DASXNL010000022.1, forward strand.
AGCTGTGCGGGCGGCGGCGACCTTAGGGCGGTCGTGGAATGCGTCGATGCGGTGCTGGCTGATGTCTCCGAGCCCTGGCCCACAACGCGCGCGCCCGCGCACGAGGAATAGGCAAGGCCGCCATGGCGCTCCGCCGCTGGCGCCGCTAAACCCGCGCCATGCGACGATTCCGCTTCACCGATCCCGACTTCGAGACAGCCTTCTCGGCCTTTGTGGACGAGCGTCGCGAGACGCCCGAAGAGGTCGACACGGTCGTCCGTGACGTCATCGCGGCGGTTCGCGCCGAAGGGCTTGAAGCCCTCCTGCGGTTCGCCAGGGACTTCGACCGGGTGGCCCTGGACGAACATTCCATCCGGGTCACCGAGGCGGAGATCGAGGCCGGCGCCGCGGCCTGTCCCGCAGCGGTGCGCGACGCCATCGCCTTCGCCGCGGAACGGATCCGCAGCTACCATGCCCGCCAGCGACCGGCGGACCTGCGCTTCACCGACGAGGCGGGCGTTGAATTGGGCTGGCGCTGGACGCCGCTCGAGGCCGTGGGCATCTACGTGCCGGGCGGGCGGGCGGCCTATCCCTCAACGGTCTTGATGAACGCCATGCCGGCCGTCGTGGCCGGCGTCGAGCGGATCGCCATGGTCACCCCGCCGGGACGCCTGCAGCCGGCGGTGCTGGCGGCGGCGAAGACGGCGGGCGTGCACGAGATCTGGAAGGTCGGCGGCGCCCAGGCCATCGCCGCGCTCGCCTACGGCGCCGGTCCGATCCGGCCGGTCGACAAGATCGTGGGGCCGGGAAACGCCTTTGTGACGGCGGCCAAGCGACGGGTCTATGGCGCCGTCGGCATCGACGCCCTGGCCGGGCCCTCCGAGATCGTCGTCGTCGCCGACGCAGCAAACAGGCCCGAATGGATCGCGGCCGATCTCCTGTCCCAGGCCGAGCACGATCCCGCTGCCCAGGCGATCCTGATCACCGACGACGAGGCCTTCGCAGACCGGGTGGCCGCTGCGGTGACCTCTCAGCTTTCCGCCCTGGCCACCGGCGAAGACGCCGCGGCCTCCTGGCGCAACCACGGCGCTGTGGTGATCGCCCCGCTCGATGAGGCCCCGCGTCTGGTCGATCGGATCGCGCCCGAGCACGTGGAGTTCGCCATGGAGGATCCCGAGCGGCTGGCGGACCGCGTGCGCCATGCGGGCGCGATCTTCCTTGGCCGCCATGCGCCCGAGGCCATCGGCGACTATGTCGCAGGGTCCAACCATGTTCTGCCGACCAGCCGGGCGGCTCGCTTCTCCTCGGGACTTTCGCTGTACGATTTCCTCAAGCGGACCTCGATCGTGAAGTGCGACGAAGCGGCGTTCGCGCGCCTTGCGCCGGCGACGATCGCGCTGGCCGAGGCCGAGGGCCTGCCCGCGCACGCCCGCTCGGCTGCGATTCGAATGGGGCAAGGCTGACCAATTGGTCGCAAACAAACCTTGATCTTCGGAGTATATTGTCGGCTTCCCGAAGATTCTTGCGAAAGCCTACGAATGGCCCCCGACGCCCTCCCAGCCGGAGCCTGGTCCAAGACGCTCGCACCTTATCGCGAGGCGAAGGCCGGCCGCAGCATCTTCGAGATCGTCGTCACCGTCGTGCCGTTGCTGGCGATCTGGGCGCTCGCCTGGGCGCTGCATGCCCATGGCTGGTGGTGGGCGGCCCTACTGCTGACGATCCCGGCAGCCGGCTTCCTGGTAAGGCTGTTCATGATCCAGCACGATTGCGGACATGGCTCGTTCTTCGGCCAGCGCCAGGCCAATGACTGGGTCGGCCGGGTGATCGGGGTCTTCACGCTGACGCCTTACGACTATTGGCGCCAGACCCACGCGATCCACCACGCAACGTCGGGAAACCTGGACCGCCGCGGCCTTGGCGCGATCGAGATGCTCACCGTCGATGAATATCTCGCCCTGACGCCGATTCACCGCCTGGGCTATCGGCTCTATCGCCATCCGCTGGTCATGTTCGGCCTGGGTCCGGCCTTCGTCTTCTTCCTCATGCAGCGCCTGCCCATCGGGATGATGCGCCAAGGCTGGCGGCCCTGGGTCAGCGTGCTCGGAAACGGCGTCGCCGTGCTCGTAGGCCTGGGTGCGCTCGTCTGGGTTTTCGGCGCGGCGCCCGTGCTGATCGTGAATGTCGTCACGATGCTGCTGGCCGCCACGATCGGCGTCTGGCTGTTCTACGTGCAGCATCAGTTCGAAGGCGCTCAGTGGGCGCGCAACGGCGAGTGGAAACGCGATCACGCCGCGCTGGCGGGCAGTTCCCACTACGACCTGCCCCCGGTGTTGCGGTGGTTCACCGCGAACATCGGCATCCATCACGTCCATCACCTGTCGAGCCGGATTCCGTTCTACCGGCTGTCGAACGTGCTCAAGGACCACCCCGAACTGAGGCCGGTGAGCCGCATCGGGCTTTGGGAGAGCTTCCGCTGCGCAAGGCTCGCCTTGTGGGACGAAGCCGCCGGTCGCCTCGTCTCCTTCCGCGAAGCTCGTCTCGCCGCCTAGCCGCTCCCACGGTTTCGTCTCGGCGGCGCCACGCTGAGGGTATTTTTTTTCAGGTCGCGCTCATGTTCGCAGGTGCGGGATGACGTGAGGGGGCGGAATGCCATAAAGCGTCAGCGACGCCCCGGGACGCCATGGCCGACGACGACCGCCAAATGCACCGCCTGCAGAAGGTTGAGCTCGACGAAGAGTCGCTCGGCGCGGTTTCACGCGACCAGGAACAGGAACGGCAGATCGCGATCTTCGACCTGCTGGAGGAAAACCACTTTCATCCTGAGGGCGCCGTCTCGGGTCCGTATGACCTGCGCATGGGGTTGGTTGAGAACCGACTTGTGTTCGACGTGCGCGGGCCCGACTACGAGAAGCGTCATATCCTGTCGCTCTCGCCGTTCCGTGGCCTGATCAAGGACTACTTCCTGATCTGCGAGAGCTACTATCAGGCGATCCGCAACTCCACGCCGGCGCAGATCGAGGCCTTGGACATGGGGCGCCGCGGCCTGCACAACGAGGCCTCGGAACTCCTCCAGACGCGCCTCTCGGGTAAGGTCGAGACCGACCTCGATACCGCCCGGCGGCTCTTCACACTCATCTGCGCTCTGCATTGGCGGGGTTAAGCGTTCATGCCGGCTGATCCATCGTCGCCGCCAGGCGCAGTCTTGTTCGCCTGCAACCTCAATCGGGTCCGCTCGCCGATGGCTGAGGTGCTGTTGAAGCGCCTGGTGGGCGATCGGGTTTACGTCGACAGCTGCGGCGTGCGCCTTCCCGGCGGCGAGGACGAGCCGGTCGAGGACGGGGGCGTTGGCGTCGACCCATTCGTGGAAGCGGTCATGGCGGAGCTGGGCTGCCACCTGGCCCATCATCGGCCCAAGACGTTTGAAGACTTGGAGACCAGCTCGTTCGACCTCGTCGTCTCGCTCACGCCCGAGGCCCACGATCGGGCCATGGAACTTGCCCGCGGGCGAGCCGCGGAGATCGAGTACTGGCCGGTCGGCGATCCGACGCTGGTGGAGGGATCTCGCGAAGTGCGGTTGGCAGGCTATCGCCAGGTGCGCGACGCCTTGGCGCGCCGGATCGCCGAACGCTTCGGCTCGCTCGGTCCATCGCCCATCGACCTCGCCCCGCACGGTGCGCTATAATTGGCGGCTTGCTGCGGCTCGCGACCTCACCTAAGGCGCGGGCCGTCATTTTATCCTCAGGTTGGAGTCTGCATGGCGAAAGAAGAATTGTTGGAGTTTCCGGGCACGGTCAGTGAAGTCCTGCCCAACGCGACGTTCCGCGTGAAACTTGAGAACGACCACGAAATCATCGCCCACACCGCTGGCAAGATGCGCAAGAACCGCATCCGGGTGTCGGCCGGCGACAAGGTGCTCGTGGAGATGACGCCCTACGACCTGAGCAAGGGCCGCATCACCTTCCGCGTCCGCTAGACGCCTCCGGCCGTGGTGCCGCCATTGTCGCCAAGCCTGGTTCTGGCCTCCGCAAGTCCGCGTCGGCTGGTTCTACTGCGACAGATCGGCCTCGAGCCTGATCTGGTCGAGGCCGCAGAGGTCGACGAAACCCCTCTGAAAGATGAAACCTCGCGGCGGCTGGCTTTGCGCCTGGCTGGCGAGAAGGCCGCCGACGTCGCTGTCCGTCATGGGGACAGCTACGTCCTGGCGGCGGACACCGTCGTCGCGCTCGGACGTCGCGTGCTTCCCAAGGCGGAAGGTGCGGCCGAGGTGCGCCATTGCCTGGAACTGTTGTCAGGCCGCGCCCACCGAGTATTGACCGCGCTGGCCGTGATCGCGCCAGGCGGCCGGCGCGCCCAGCGACTGGTCGAGAGCCGGGTGAATTTCAAGCGGCTGACCCAGGCGGACGTGACGGACTACCTCGCCTCGGATGAGGGCGTCGGCAAGGCGGGCGGCTACGCTATCCAGGGGCGGGCAGGGGCGTTCGTGACCGCCCTGCAGGGATCCTATTCGGGAGTTGTCGGCCTGCCGCTCTATGAAGCGGCCAACCTGCTCGCAGGCCTCGGTTACCGGCGGCCATGAGCGATCGGCGCATTTTTCTTGACCGGGGCCTCGGCGAGATCCGCGGGGTCGTGACCCTCGACGGGCGGCCCGAGCGGCTGATCGTACGGCGGAGCGACGACGATCCGCGACTGACCCTGGGCGCGCGGCTTGTTGGCCGGGTGGCTAGCCTCGAGCCCGCGCTGGCGACGGCCTTCCTCGACCTCGGATCCGGCGCTGAAGCCATACTTCCTTTCCGACCTGACGCCCGACCTGTGCGGGGCCAGGCGCTCGAGGTCGAAATCCGGGGCGAACCGCGCCGTGGCAAGCTTGCGGTCGCGCGGGTCATCGGACCCGCAGAGGGCGATCCGCGACTGGTCGCCGCCGCTCCGGACGTCGCCGCTGAGCTTCAGGCGCTGGTGTCCGGCGTGCAGCTCGTTGAAGGCCCTCGCGCCCGCGAGGCGGCGGACGAGGCTGAAGACGCGGCGCTGGAGGTTCTCCACCCGTTGCCGGGGGGCGGGACCCTGGCCATAGAACCCACCCGGGCTCTGACGGCGATCGACGTCGACCTGGGGGAGCGTAAGGGGCCTGACGCCAAGCGGGTGACCCGGCAGGCCAATCTTGCGGCGCTCGGCACGGCCGCGCGACTTCTGCGCCTGAAGGGGCTTGGCGGCATCGTGGTGATCGATCTCGTGGGCCGCGGGCACGACGGGACGGCCCTGATGGCCGCAGCCCGCGCCGCCTTCGGGCCCGACAATCCCGGTGTTTCCATCGGCCCGGTCGGGCGTTTTGGAACCATGGAGCTTTCCCTGCCGCGTCGGACCCGGCCGATCGCCGAACGCCTTTGCCGTGACGAAGGAGGGCTTAGTGACAGGAGCCTGGCCCAACGCCTGATCCGCAGGCTTCAGGCCGAGGCTGCGAGCGCCCCCGGCGCCCGGCTCAGGGCCAGTTGCGCGTCTGCGGTCGCCGCCGCAGCTGCGCCGCTCGCGGTCCTCCTGGCCGACCAGATCGGCGCCCGATTCACCATCGCGCCCGACCCTGTCTCGCCGCGCGAGCGTATCGAGGTGGCCCAGGCATGAGCGCGGCGAAGTGCCCGATCTGCGGCCGGCCGGCCACCGCCGACAGGAACCCGTTCTGTTCCGCACGGTGCGCCGATGTTGACCTCCACCGGTGGCTGAGCGGGGGCTACGTCGTCCCGGCCTCGGAAGACGCCGAAGAGGTCCGCGACGATGACGACGAGGCCTAGTTTCCGCCCTCGCTGGACTTCCGAAAGAGCCTCTTCTATAGACGCGGCTCCCCGCGACGGCGGCCTTCGCCTGGGTAGCTCAGTTGGTAGAGCAGCGGATTGAAAATCCGCGTGTCGGTGGTTCGAATCCGCCCCCAGGCACCACCGCCCCTCTGTCCGGTCCGGACACATCGGCGACAGGTCGTACGCCTAACCTTGGCCCGACGTCCCAGCCACGCACTCCGGGCGACTCGTGTCTACTTGGGTGGTATCCCGGGCACGCTGATCGGTTCGGCGTCTTTTGTGGCCAGGCGCCTTCCGCGGAACCTCAAGAACGTAAGTCGCGGCAGCGACGGCGACGGTTAGCCTCTTCTCAAGACGCGCCCTTCCTGCGCGACGGCGCCCACCCAAGCGAGTAGTTGAGCAATTAAGCGGGGAGGGCGGCGGAATGACAATCCGGGTGCGCCGAAGCTGGCGCCGCCGACCATTTCGCAACCCTCATTAATCCTGCGACGGCCTGACGCGTCTGGATTGCGAATGCGATATTGATGCTGCGACGCAGCAATAAATGCGCCCGACGGTAGAAATACCGAAACGCCACGCCTGCACAGGAATTGTGCAGTGCGGTAGGCATAGGTGC
>NZ_DASXNL010000023.1:0-129658 GCF_036495085.1 Phenylobacterium sp.
CATCCAGGGGATGGCCCTGCCGTTGGCGCTGAAGCTGATGCCGCCAACGTTTTTGATCGGGCCGTTCGCGGCGTGATTGCCGGGCAGCCACTGCGGATAGAGCACTGTCAGCGGCCCGGATTTGGCGACCGGGATCGACTCTTGAACGCGGAAGATGTGGCGATCTGTGTCGGTGGCGTCGACCTTCACCTTCAAGAGGCCGGGGTAGGCGACGTCCTTCGGCGCTTCGGTCTTGGGCGGCATGGGATAGGGCTGCGGTCCGGGCGAAGGCTGGGCGGCGGCGGAACCGGCGATGCAAAGAACGGCGGCGCACGCGAACAGGGCAAGCTTCAACGGAACATCACCTGGAGCGGGGAGAGGCTTGCCCTTGTAGGGCCACTTCGACAGCAATCTCAACTACCCGAGAGGACGCAGGGTCAGGCGGTCGGAAGGGGTGGCTCGCCGGACTCGTCGTCTCCCTTCACTTCGCCTCATTGGCGGGCGGATCGAACGGCACGCCGAAGCCCAGCAAGATCGAAGCGAGCGCAAGACCGCCCTTGATGCTGCGTCCGTGACGATGGCCGAGCCAGGCCATTAGCGGCGCCAGGACGACCAGGGCGCCGAGCGCCGGAAGATAGCCAAGCCAGGCCGACATAGAGCCAGGGTGGTGTGGGGCCTCGAAAAGAGAAGGGGCCGCGGAGAAACTCCGCGGCCCCTTCCTTGCCCCTGTCAGCTTTCGCCGACTAGCACTTGTAATACATGTCGTATTCGACGGGGTGCGGGTGCAGGGCCAGGCGCATGACCTCTTCCATCTTGAGCTCGATGTAGCTGTCGATGAAGTCGTCGTCCATGACGCCGCCCTTCTTGAGGAAAGCGCGGTCCTTGTCGAGATTGTCGAGCGCTTCCTTGAGCGAGCCGCAGACCTCGGGGACCTTCTTCTGCTCGCGCGGCGGCAGGTCGTAGAGGTTCTTGTCCAGGGCCTGGCCGGGATCGATCTTGTTCTCGATGCCGTCCAGGCCGGCCATCAGCAGAGCCACGAAGGTGAGGTACGGGTTGCCCATCGGGTCAGGGAAGCGGACTTCGATGCGCTTGCCCTTGGGGCTGTCGACGTGCGGGATGCGGATCGAGGCCGAGCGGTTGCGGGCCGAATAGGCCAGCTTCACCGGAGCTTCATAGCCGGGCACCAGGCGCTTGTAGGAATTGGTCGTCGAGTTGGCGAAGGCGTTGATCGCCTTGGCGTGCTTGATTACGCCGCCGATGTACCAGAGGCACATGTCGGACAGGCCGGCATATTTGTCGCCCGCGAACAGCGGCTTGCCGTCCTTCCAGATCGACTGGTGCACGTGCATGCCTGAGCCGTTGTCGGCGAACATCGGCTTGGCCATGAAGGTCGCCGTCTTGCCATAGGCGTGGGCGACGTTCTTGATCACGTACTTATAGAGTTGCAGCCGATCGGCCATGGTCAGCAGGTCGGAGAACTTCAGGCCTAGTTCGTGCTGGGCCGGCGCCACTTCGTGGTGATGCTTCTCGGGCATCATGCCCAGTTCGCCCATCACCGCCAGCATCTCTCCGCGGAGATCCTGGGAGCTGTCAGTGGGATTGACCGGGAAGTAGCCGCCCTTGGGACCTGGACGGTGGCCCATGTTGCCTTCCGGATAGGACTTGGTGGCGCTGAGCGGCAGTTCGGTCGAGTCATACGCGTAGAAGGTATTCTCCGGTGATGTGCCCCAGCGGACGTCGTCGAAGATGAAGAACTCGGCCTCCGGGCCGAAGAAGACGGTGTCGCCGATGCCGGCCGACTTCACGTAGTTGAGCGCGCCCTTGGCGATCGAGCGCGGATCGCGGTTGTAGGGGGTGTTGGTGTCGGGGTTCAGCACGTCGCAGAACAACACCAGCGTGGTCTGTTGATAGAAGGGGTCGATGTGGGCGGAGGCGAGGTCCGGCCGCAGCTTCATGTCGCTCTCGTTGATCGCCTTCCAGCCGGCGATCGACGAGCCGTCGAACATCGTGCCGTCGGTCAGGAAATCGTCGTCGACGAGGTCGATGTCGAAGGTCACGTGCTGCATCTGACCGCGGATGTCGGTGAAGCGCACGTCGACGTATTTGACGTCCTTCTCCTTGATCTGGGCCAGAATTTCTTTGGCGGTGGCCATGGTGGTTATCCCCTTTAGTGGTCTCGATTGGATGGAAGGTTAGACGGCGTCCGCCCCGGTCTCTCCGGTCCGGATGCGCATGACGTCCAGGACGTCGGAAACGAAAATCTTGCCGTCACCGATGCGGCCCGTTCGGGCGGCGGTCGAGATGGCGTCGAGGACGCGGGCGAGCTGGTCATCGGCGATCACCACCTCGATCTTTATCTTCGGCAGGAAGTCCACGACGTACTCCGCGCCGCGGTAAAGCTCGGTCTGGCCTTTTTGGCGTCCGTAGCCCTTGGCTTCGATCACCGTCATGCCCTGGACCCCCAGTTCCTGCAGGGCCTCTTTCACTTCATCCAGCTTGAACGGCTTAATGATGGCTTCGATTTTTTTCATGGGTCCTCGGACACGCCGCCCCCGCGTCTTGCGGGATTCGCGCGTTCGGCGCGACGGAGCATGGCTGATGGGGGCTCACAAGCGCGCTGGTGGGAGGCGCGCGCCAGGGCGTACGGCAAAGCCGTGGGCGCCCAAAATCAAGGCGCCGAGAGATCAAAAAATGGTCAGCGTCGAATTGCCTTCAAGAGCGCGGTCCCGGCGCCTAGGATCGCCCGCGCAGCATTGAAAGGCGGGAGAAGCATGGACGGAAGCACCCCAGTTCTCATTGGAGCGGGCCAATTTACCTATCGTGGCGATCCGGCCGCTTCGCCCTCTCCGGTCGCGCTGCTGAAGATTGCGGCGGAACGTGCAGCGGCAGATGCCGGCATCGGGGCGGGGGGTCTTTCGGCGCTGGACGGGCTGGCCGTGGCGGGCTTCACGATCGACGCGCCGGGGTCCACGCGGAGCACGATCCCCCACTCGTCCAACCCGCCTGCCAGCCTCGCCAAGCAGATCGGAGCGGCTCCTGGCTGGTCGGTTTATTCGCATATGGGCGGCAACACCTCCCAGCAGCTGGTCAATGTGATCTGTGAGCGAATCTCCAAGGGCGAGACCGAGCTGGCGTTGGCCGTGGGGTGCGAATTCCTTGGTTCGGCGGTCAAGCGGCTGACCAAGGGCCTGGGCTTCGACGATTGGCAGGAGGACCAGGACCTGCCGGAGCCGCAACGCATCGGCGATCCTCGGCCGGGGGTGACGCCTTACGAGGCTCGGCACGGCCTTAACCGGCCGATCAATACCTATCCGCTGTTCGAGAATGCGCTCCGTGCGCGCGACAAACGTTCGCTCGCGGACCACCAGGCCCGACTTGGGCGACTGTTTGCGCCCTTCACCAAGGTGGCGGCTGCCAATCCCGAAGCCTGGTTCCCCATTGAGCGGACGGCCGAGGAATTGGTGGCGGTATCAGAGAAGAACCGGATGGTGGGCTTCCCCTATCCGAAGCTGCTTAACGCGATCATGGAGGTCGATCAGTCGGCCGGCGTGCTGATCGCCAGCGAGAAGAAGGCGCGCGAGCTGGGCGTGCCGCAGGACCGCTGGGTCTACCTGCACGGCTGCGCCGACGCTGCGGACCTGTGGTACCCGCTGGATCGCCAGAACTTCCACTCGAGCCCAGCCATGCGCCTGACCGGGCAACGAGCGCTCGAAATGGCCGGCGTGACCCTGGACGACATCGACCTCATCGACCTCTATTCCTGTTTCCCGGTGGCGGTGGAGATCGGGGCGGAGGAGCTGGGACTGGCGCTGGACGACCCACGCGGGCTGACGGTCACTGGGGGCCTGCCCTATGCCGGTGGGCCGGGTAACAACTACGCCATGCACTCGATCGCCACGATGGCGGCCAAGCTCCGGACCAAACCGGGCTCGTATGGCCTCGTCACGGCGAACGGCTGGTACCTGACCAAGCAGTCGACCGGAATTTATTCCACCAAGCGTCCCGAACGGCCCTTCGAACGGCAAGATCCCGCCGTCCTGCAGCGCCAGATCGACGTCCTTGCGCATCCGACCGTTACCGAAACGCCGCAAGGGCCGGCCAGAATAGAGACCTACACCGTCGTCCATCGCCGCGAGGGGCCGTTCATGGGGATCGTAATTGGACGCGACGAGGCCGACCGCCGCTTCGTGGCCCAAACGCCGGGCGACATGGAAACCCTTGCTGGCCTGGAACACGGCGAGCAGGTCGGCCGCGCCGGTCGTGTCGGCCCAGGCCCCGACGGCCAGACCAACCTCTTTGTACCGGATTGAATTCCATGGCCCGCCTTTACCTGATCCGCCACGGAAAGCCCGCCGTCGCCTGGGGTGGCGGTGATGATGATCCGGGCCTCGATGAGACCGGCCAGGCCCAGGCGCGCGCCGCCCGGGACTGGCTTATGTCGCTTCCGCCGACCGAACGGCCCACGAAAGTGGTGAGTTCTCCGCTGCGCCGCTGCCGCGAGACCGCCGAGCCGACCGCGCTTGCGCTGGGCGTCACGCTTGAGATCGACAAGCGGGTGGGGGAGATCTCAGCACCCGCCTCCCTGACGCCTGAGGAGCGTGGCCCCTGGCTTCGGAGGGCCTTTGCCGGCACCTGGGCGCAGATCGAGGGTGACCTCGACTATGACGCCTGGCGCCGAGATATCACCGCCTCCCTGCTTGATCGCGGGGGCGCGGCCGTTTTCTCGCACTATGTAGCGACCAACGCGGTCGTCTCTGAACTCCTTGGCGATCCGCGCGTACTGGCCTTCCGGCCGGACCACGCGTCGATCACGGTGCTGGAGACGGACGGCGCGGAACTGGTCCTGGTGGAAAAGGGCCGCGAAGCGACCACAGGTGTGCTTTAGGATGGGGCGCTAAGGATTTTGATACGCCAGGTTCTTACAGTCTCAGAAATGGCGCAGGCCGATGCCGCGGCGATCGCCTCCGGAACGTCGGGCCTGACCCTCATGGAACGGGCGGGGCAAGCCGTCGCTGATGCGGTGTGCGCACGGTTCGCCCGGCAGAGCGCGCTCGTGTTCTGCGGACCTGGCAACAACGGCGGCGACGGTTATGTAGCGGCGCGGGTTCTCAAGGAACGCGGCTGGCCGGTAGAGGTGCGCGCGTTCGGCGAGCCGGCTAGCCAGGACGCCCAGGCTGCCTACGCCCGATGGTTCGGGACCACCAAGCCCCTGAATGGGACCCTCGAGCCCGGCGTCTGGATAGACGCGCTGTTCGGCGCGGGCCTGTCGCGGCCCCTGGAAGGCTCGGCTGCGGCGGCGGCGCTGCGCATGGCCGAGGCGCCGGCGCGCGTGGTGGCGGTCGATACGCCAAGCGGGGTGCCCGGCGACACCGGCAAGCCAAGAGGTCCGGCAGCCCGCGCGGCGCTGACGGTCACCTTCCACTCCAAGAAGCCGGCCCATCTGTTGGAACCCGGCCGCAGCCGGTGCGGCGAGGTTGTCGTCGCCGATATCGGACTGGGCGCGACGCTTGGCCAGACCGTGGAAAACACCCCTGAACTGTGGCTGGCGCGCTTCCCATGGCCGACGGCGGCCTCCCACAAACATGCCCGTGGTCGGTTGGTCGTGGTCAGCGGTGAAGCGTGGAGCACAGGCGCCGCGCGGTTGGCGGCTCGCGGGGGTTTACGCATCGGGGCAGGTTTGGTGACCGTGCTGTCGCCACCGGAGGCCCTGCCGGTCAACGCCGGTCATCTCGAAGCGATAATGCTAAGGCCCTTCGAAACCGATCTCGAGCTGGAGCAGGCCGCCAAGGACGTGGACGCCGCAGTGATCGGTCCGGCCGCCGGCCTGGGTGAGCCGACCCTGCTCAACGTGCTCGCGCTTGCGCGCACCGGGGCGGCCCTGGTGCTGGATGCTGACGCCATTACTGTGTTCCGCGAGGATCCGGAGGAGCTGTTCTCGCTCCTGGATCGCGACGACGTGCTGACCCCGCATCCTGGCGAATTCGAGCGGTTGTTCCCGGGGCTTCTGGCCGGGTCGCCGGAGAGGATCACTGCTGCGCGAAGGGCGGCGGAGAGGGCCGGCGCCGTGGTCCTCCTGAAGGGGTCTGACACGGTGATCGCCGCGCCGGATGGACGCTGCGCGGTCAACGCCAATGGTTCGCCATGGCTCGCCACCGCGGGCTCCGGAGACGTGCTTTCGGGCTTCATCGGCGGCCTTGTCGCCCAGGGGATGGAGAGCTTCGAAGCCGCCTGCGCCGGCGCATGGATCCACGCCGAGGCCGCCGACCTGCATGGACCGGGCCTGATTTCCGAGGATTTGCCGGGCCTCGCGCCGGCCGTACTTCGCCGGCTCTTCGACGAGCGCTGAGCGGGGGAGGGGCGCGGCATCCGGGTTCCGCGCCGGTCGCCGTCCTTACAAGGGAATGGCCGTGGTGAATTTGACGCGCTTCTTCACGAAGCTCGCTTCATAGCGGCGCACGGCGGGATGGTCAGCGATATTGGCGTCGGTGAAGGCGTTGAACTCTTCCATGCCGCGGAAAACCGCGATGCACGAGATGTCGTAGGCTCCCGAGATCTCCATGCAGACCTGCACGTGGGGCGAGCAACAGAGATGGGCGCGGAACTCAGCGACGGCGAGCGGGGAGTGGCGTTCCAGTTGCACCATCATCAGGACCGATATCCGCTCGCCGACCTGGGTGGGTTCAATGATCGAAACATCGGCGGCGATCACGCCCTCATGCCGATACTGGCGAATGCGGCGCAGGATCGCCGAGGGTGAGAGCGGCACCCGATCGGCCAACGCCTGGGCGGTCGCCTGATTGTTTTCCTGCAGGGCGGCGAGGATTTTCACATCCAGGCGGTCGAGTGCGTAGGCCATGGCGGCTGGCTCTCCCGAGTAACAGGAACCAACCACAGGATTCGAAATCTTGACAATTAACTTGCGTTCATCTCGCTCTTTAAGACTGCAGTTCGGTATTCGAGCGGCGGGTTGTTGCGGAAACGCATGGAGTTTTCTACGGATCGTTAGTAGAATTTCTCCATTCAAGTTCCATACTCGATAGTCACGCAGCGGCGGATCAGTTCGTCCAGCCGCTCGCGCATCGCACGCCCCTCTTCGGTCAAATGAATGACGTGGCTGCGGGCGTCGGCTGGATTGAGGAAGGCGTCAACGAGGCCGAGCGCCGGCTCCTGGGCCCAGTCGGTGCCGGGCCGCCCAAGCGAACGCAGGCTCCGCGACGCCGTCGACTGGGTAAGCCCGGCGACGTAGGCGAGCTCCATCACCGACAGGCCCTCATTCTCGCAAGTGTAAAGGAAAGCGACGATCTCATTGAGGCTGATGCGCGGGCTAAGCGCCCTTAGCGCGAGGAGGGCCTCGAGGAGAGAGTCCCTTGGACGCATCGGGACTATTCGTCGAAGTAGTGGTTCAGGGCCCCCGTCGCGGCGGCCCGTGGCTCTGCGCGGCCGGTCGGCAGAGCCTTGCGCTGACGACGCTCACGCATGGCGAGCCTCGCATCGGGATAAGCGTCACGGACCAGCTTGAGAATGTCCTCCAGCCGCTTTTGGTGGTCGGCGGCTTCGATGTAGTCGCCGACAGTCAGTTCGACGGAGATTTGACCACAGAGCTTCATAGGCATCCTCGCAAGAGATCTTGCTTTGAGGAAGAAAGCGTAAGCCAAGGCGAGTGCGGTTTTGCCGCTTTGAACGCCCCTCCAACGCGAAAAAAGCGCGTTCTGCGAGGTCCGTTCGCTGAAAGTCGCGCGCGGTCATCTTCTAAAAAAACTGTAATCTATCCAATAGTTTCTCCGGCGGTCATCGCGAGGAGCGCGAAAGACGCCAGCCAGTGCTCGCCCATGTAGTCGCCCGCGACGTGCGGGAGGCTGGCTTCGAGGTGCTCCTGGGCCGTGGCTTCGGCAAGGCTGGCCAGGGGGTCATCAGGGGCCAGGGTGGCGGCGAGCTCGCGCCAACACCAGGCGCGCGAAAAGTTCAGGCCGTCGAGGTGGGCAATCTTGCCATCGGACCGGTCGGAGACAACAGCCGGCGCAAACAGGCTGGCGGGTTGGCGCTGGGCGGCTCGGGGCAGGAAGTCCTTCAGCCACGAGGCGAACTCCTCGGCCGGCAAAATGCGGCGCAGGCATTCGGCCTCCATCAGGGTGGCGGACAGGAACTCATCGCCCGACGGCTCCCAGGCCTGGGCGTCGCGGTCGCTGAGGTACCAGGCACGGGCTTTTTCGAGGAAGAGCCTCGTCAGGGCGGCGTCGCCGACCGCCGCGGCATAGTCCTGGGCGAGCGCTATGGCGAAAGCGGTCGAGGAATGGACGCCTGTGCGGACCGGATAGTTCGCCTTCGGAAGGAAGTCGAAGAAGCGTTCGGCAAAGGCGGTGGCCAAAGGTTGCAGCTTCCCAGCCCAAGGGCGATCCCGGTGCGAGAGAAGTTCGGCCTGCAGTTTCAGGAGCCAACCCCAGCCGTAGGGCCGTTCGAAGCCGCGGGAGGCGGCGCGCGCGAGGTAGGCCACCTCGCCGGCGACCTTGGCGTCTGTAAAAGCATCATCGAAAAGATCGCCGATGGCTGAGGCCTCTGGAATGCCGGGCTCCCGGCGCAGCAGCGCGGCCAGCAACCAGTAGCCGTGCACGCAGGAATGCCAATCGAAGCTGCCGAAGAAGATCGGATGCAGGGCACGGGGCCCGCGCGCGTCGGCGGGGCCCTCGAGCACGTGATCGAGCTTGTTGGGAAATTCGCGCGTCACGTGACCGAGTGCGATACGGGCGAACTTCGAGGCGACCTGCGGGGTCAGCCGACTAGCGGAAGGCAAGGACATACATCAGCACCGTGTTGACGATCAGCATCAGAAGGGCCGTCGGGATCTGCGTCTTGATCACCGCGTAGCGGTCGGGGATTTCGAGCAGGGCGGGAGGGACTAGGTTGAAGTTGGCGGCAAGCGGCGTCATCAGCGTGCCGCAGAACCCCGACAGCATGCCGATCGAGGCGATCACGGCCGGATTGCCTCCAAAATGGCCCACGAGGATCGGGATGGCGACACCTCCGGTCAGGACGGGGAAGGCGGCGAAAGCGTTGCCCATCAACATGGTGAAAGCCGCCATGCCGATGCAGTAGACGGCGACCGCGGCCAGGCGGGTGTCCACGGGCAGGTAGGTGGTCACCAGCGCGCCGATTTCCTTGCCGACGCCGGCCATGGCGAAGACCGCCCCGAGCGCGGCCAGGAACTGCGGCAGGAGCGCGGCCCACCCAACGGTGTCGGCCAGCCGCCGTCCTTCCTGCAGCGGCCCAGCCAGCGGTTGGCGAAGCAGAATAAGCGCGACCGCGAGCGCGACGACGACGGCCAGGGCGAGTGAGATCAGCGTCGCCTGTTTGGCGTCCATCAGCGGAACCCCACTCAATTGAATGGGCTTCAGGATCAGCACGCCTGTCGCAACAACGACAGGCAGGATCAGCGCCGGGACGAAGAGTTTGTTACCGAACTCGCGGGAGAGGCCGGCCCGCTCCTGTGGCGAGGTCGTCGGGGGCTGGCTGCGGCCCAACAGGCCAAGGCCCGCCAGTCCTGCCAGACCCAGCACGAGGACGCCGTTGCCGAGGTCGCCCAGCCGGTCCCCAGCCAGGAAACTCAGAGCCACCAGCGCCCAGAAGGCGGCGTTTCCGAACCGCTTGCGGTTGCCACGGTCCAGCGCGCTGAATGCCGCGAAGCCCGCGAACATAAGTCCCGCCAGGACGTAGACGGCCCCAAGCTTGATCACGAGCCCGCCCGCCGGCGCAGGCGACGGTCAAAGAGCATCAGGCGCGTAGAATGGATGGCGAAGGCGGCCAGCGCCGTGGGGATCGCCCAGACCGAGAGGTGCAGCGGGTCGAGCACGATCTTGCTGCTCGAAAGGAAGCCGACCATCAACAGCACCGAGCCCATGGCCACGAAGATGTCCTCGCTGAAGAACACCGAAACGTTGTCGGTGGCCGCGGCCATGGCGCGGATGGCATAGCGGGTCTTGAGGGTCGGGACGCCGTCACGCGCCTCGGCGGCGGCCTCGGCCATCGGGGCGACGATGGGCCTGATCGTCTGGGCCTGTCCCGCGATCGGCATCAGCCCCACCGCCGTGGTGGCCTGCCGGAAGACCATATAGCTGACGAGCAGGCGACCGACCGAGACGCCGCGCAGCCCGGTGATGATCGCAGCCGCCCGCTCGCGCAGCCCTGCGCGCTCGAGCACGCCCACCAGTGGCAGGACCAGGTAGGCGGCGCTGACAAAGCGGTTGTCATTGAACGCCTTGCCGAAGGCGGCGATCACCTGGAGCGGGGACAGGCCCGCGAACCAGCCGCTGGTCATGGCCGCCAGCACGACCACCAGCAGCGGGTTGAGACGGGCGGCGAAGCCGATGACGATCACGGCCACGCCCAAGAGGATCAACATCCGGTCTCCTTCGTGAACGGCGCAGCCATTGGACCGTCTGGAGTTAGTGTAGGCAACGGCGAAGGCCGGCCAGACAGTGGAGGATGGGCCCTAAGCAGCGAGGCGCCCCCGGATAGTCTTGTCTAGCGCCGGCGTTCGGTGATCCAGGCGTCGGCCAGGCGCAGGAAGCCCCCAACGTCCACCGTCTCGGCGCGGGCCTTGGGGTCGAGGCCGGCGGCGTCGATAAGCGGCTCGCCGCCAAGCGCCTTGAGGCTGGCTCGCAGCATCTTCCGGCGCTGGCCGAAGGCGGCTGCGGTGAGCTTTTGCAGTGCGTCCAGGCGCGCTGGTGACGGCCGATCCGGGCGTGGGGTCACGCGTACGACGGCGGATTCGACCTTCGGCGGCGGGGTGAAGGCGCGGGCCGGTACATCCATGACGGTCCGCACGTCGGACGTGACCTGGGCGATCACCGCCAGCCGACCGTAAGCTTCACCGTCCACCGGGGCCGTTATCCGCTGGGCGACCTCCTTCTGGAACATCAAGGTCATGGATGACGGCGTCCAGCGCCCGGTCAGCCACTTGATCAACAGCGCCGTTCCGACGTTGTAGGGCAGGTTAGACACCACGTGAGCCGCACCACCGCCCAGCGCGGCCTCGTCGGCGATGAGCGCATCAGCGAATTGCAGATTGAGCGCTCCGGGCGAGGCTGCGGCCGCCAGCGCTTCCAGCAGTGGACGAAACCGCTGGTCCTTCTCGATGGCGACCACCTGGGCGCCGGTTTCGAGCAAAGCGCGGGTGAGCCCGCCCGGGCCCGGCCCGACTTCGATGACCTGATCGCCGGGACCGACCTGCGCGAGGCGCGCGATCTTGCGTGTGATGTTGAGGTCGAGGAGGAAGTGCTGCCCAAACGCCTTCCTCGCCAGAAGACCATGTTCAGCCAGCGCGTCGCGAAGCGGCGGCAATTGCTCCAGGGTCACGCGCCTCGCGCCCGCGCCAGCTGCTCGGCGAGGCGGATCGCGGCGATCAGGCTGTCAGGTCGAGCCAGGCCGCGTCCTGCGATGTCGAAAGCGGTGCCGTGGTCGGGCGAGGTGCGCACGATCGGCAGGCCCAGCGTGACATTCACGCCGCCCCAGAAATCCAGCATCTTCACCGGGATCAGCGCCTGGTCGTGATAGAGGCAGATGGCCGCGTCATACCGCTCGCGCATCTCCTGCGGAAACAGAGTGTCGGCAGGATAAGGCCCGGCTACCTCGACGCCGAGGTCCTTCAGCGCGCGCACGGCGGGCGCGACGATCTCGATCTCCTCTCGGCCGATGCCGCCGCCTTCGCCCGCGTGAGGATTGAGGCCGGCTACCGCCAATCGCGGCCTGGCTATCGCGAAGTCGCGGCGCAAAGCCTGGGCGGTCACGAGGCCTGCGTTCACGATCGCCTCGACGCTCAGCAATCCCGAGACTTTCGCCAGGGGTTCGTGAACCGTGACCAGGGCCACCCGCAGGTCGCCGGCGACCAGCATCATGATCGGCCCGCGGGCGCCGTCGAACGCCTCGCTGGCGGTCAGTTCGCCGAGGAACTCGGTGTGGCCCGGAAACTTGAAGCCGGCCTCGTAGAGGGGCGCTTTGGCGATCGGAGCGGTCACCACGCCGCAAACCGCGCCGGAAAGCGCCAGGCCCACCGCCGTCTCGATCCATTTGATGATCGCCGGGGCCGCCGCCGGCGATGGCCGGCCCGCCACGACCGGCGCTCGCAACGGCAGGTCGAGAACCGGCAGAGCGTCTGAGAACGCGGTCATAGCTTCGGCCGGGGCGAGGACCTTCCGCAGGATGGAGGCCCCGCCGGCCGAGGCCGACGCCACAGCCTGGAAGTCGCCGATCACCATGAAGGGGGGCCCTTCTCGGCGCAGCTCGCTCCAGGCCTTGACGATGATCTCCGGACCGACGCCGGCCGGATCGCCAAGGGTCAGGGCGAGTGGCCCGGACTTCACCTGGTCTCGATGGTCGCGGAGTTGCGAAGATCGCGCATATAGCGCCGTGAGATCATGCTGAGCTGCTGACCTGTCAGACGGCTTTCGATCTGGTCGTGATCGGCGAGCACCGCCCCGCCGGCGCGCTTGCCGCAGACCGCCAGCACATGCAGTCCGACTTTTGTGCGGATCGGCGATGAGACCTGGCCGACGTTGAGGGTCTGGGCGGCCTGCTTGAACTCCGGCGCAAGATCGTTGATTTCCGCCTCGCCCAGATCGCCGGCCACGACGCCGGGCGTCTTTCCGGCGGTGGCCTCGAGTGTCGCGCAGTCCTTGATCTGTGACTTCACGCCTTCCAGCTTCACCCGCGCGGCCTCGATGTCGGCCGGGGTCGCGGTTGCGGGAAGTGCGATGGCCGCCTGTTTGAGGCTGACCACGGTCTGGCTCGCGCCCGAACGCTTGTCCTTCAGATAGATGATGTAGACGCCGTCCTTGACCGGGATCGGTTGCGAGAGCTGGCCTGGCCGCAACTGTTCCAGCACGGCGTCGACCTCGGCCGGCATTTCACCTTGGCTGATCCAGCCCGCATCGCCGCCGGCAGCGGCGGTGGACGAAGCTGAAAACTGCCGGGCCACCGCGGCGAAAGGCGCGCCCTGCTGCAACTGGGCGACGAGTTGCGCGGCGCCCTTGGAGGCCGGTTCCATGCCGCCGGCCCGGCCGGCGTCGACGAAGACTTCGCTGACTTCATATTGCGGCCTGGAGGCGGCGGCCGTCAGTCTGGCCTGCGTGGCCTTGATCTGGTCCTCGCCGATCCGCAGGCGTGTGCCGTAGCGGCCGCGAATCCAGCGCTGCCAGCTCATCTGGGCGCGGATCTGCTCGTATAGCGTCTCCGAACCGATGCCTTGCTGCTTCAGCGCCGCAAGGAATCCTTCCGGCTTGAGGTTGTTCTGCTGGGCCATGCCGGCCAGCTCCTCCTGGATCTCCTCGTCAGTCGCGATGATCGTGATCTTCTGATCCTTTTGGACGCGCTTGAGCTCCTGGATCTGCAAATGTTCGTCGACGAGGGAGCGCAGGGCCTCCTGCTGGAATTCCGGCAGGGTGTCCTGGGTGGGCTGCACTCCGGACGTGGCGATCAGCAGGCGCATACGCTGGGCCAGGTCGTAGGTGGAGATGATGTCGTCGTTGACGATCGCCGCCACCGATTCGGTCATCGGGCGCATCGGCGTAAGCAGTTGAGTAGATTCCGGCGCGGGCGCCAGCGCCGTCGCCGACGAAGCCGCCGCGGGCGCAGCCGCCGAAGCAGCTGCGGGCGCAGCCGCCGGCGCGGAGGCTGCCGCCTTGGCCTTCGAGGCCTGGGCCTGGGCGCACATCGGCAGGGAGGCCGCCAGCACGGCCGTTGCCACAACAGCGCCGCGCGCCCCAAGGCGAGTGACGTTACGCGCGCGCATCATGGATGAGATCATTCCTTCGTTCGGCCGCGTCCGGCCGCAATTCCTATCTGCCATAAATTGGTCCGCCCAATGTGGCGAGCGTTAGGCGCACGGACACTTGGTCGCTGGCGCCCAGTCGACCCAGGATAACGTCTTCGTGGCGATAAAACACGTCTACTCGGATACATTCGTCCTTATAGAAAACCCCGAGGTCGCTGATCACCCAGGCGTCCTGCACCAAGTCGCGATTTCCTGAGGCGCTCAGGCCCCAATGCTTGGTCAGGTTGAGGTCGCCGCCGAGGTCGAGGTTCTCGACCTTCGCCCCATTGATCCCCTGGTCGTCGGAGAGATAGCGGACGTAACCGGAACCCCACTTGGAGCTGATGTTGGCGCCCGCCTCCAGGCGGTGAACCTCCAGGGTGTCGGCATCGAGCCGCGTGCGCGCAAAGACAGAGAATCCCGTCCAGGGCTGTGCGTCGGCGGCAATGATCCAGTCCGAGGCGCGTTCGCTGAGGCCGGATCTTGGCGCGAACACCGTGTTGGGGCTGTCTCGAAAGCTGCGGCCGATCAGCAGGCTCGCGCGGCGATTATCGTCCCAGAGGATGGACCCGCGGCCCGCGACATTCACGCGCACGCCGTCCTCGTAGAGGTCGTACCCCGGGAACTTGTTGGCTTGGAAGAGCGTGGATTCGTCGAACTCGAAGGCGACGCTATCTTCGTTGAGATAGATCGGGGCGCCCGTGGCGTCATGGCCGACAACCACCTGCTGGGCCTTCGGCGAGGCGGCCACTTGCACCAACGGCTCCAGCACCACGGTGGCATCGTGCCAGCGCCGGAAGAGCGGATAGGAGAAGTCCGCGCCGGCCACGCCCAGGCCGCGGGACATCGATTCCGACGTTGTTTCCTTTCCGACTCCGGTGAGGACGTCGTTCAGGGCGTAGGCATCGAACCGCATGCTCACGAAGGGCTCGACGCGCAGACCGACGCTCGAGGTGAAGACCCGTGACCAGTCGGCCTCGGCCGTGGCGCGCTTGCTGTCCAGGCCCGGCAGGTTCTCTGCCTGGTTGTCGGGAGACTGCGTGCGGGTTAGCGACACTGCGCTTCCAAGCAACCTCAGGCGTCCGCCAAGAACGTCGTCAGGCAGCTCGTATCGGGTCTCCAAGAGAGGAGCGGCGACGGGGAAGGTTCGGTTGTTGTCGCCCGGACGAAGCCCCTGGACCGTGAAGGCGGCGATAGAGGTATAGGACCGATCATCCTGGCGGATCGCATAGGCTTGACTGATCAGCCGGCGGTCGTCCGCCACGTAGGGCCCCCGCGCCTCGTAGACGCGGCCGATGTCGTATTTGTCGAAGAGCAGCGGATCGGAGGTCCGCTCGGCGGTGAAGCCGGCTATCCAGTTGTCGTCGATATGGAAGAGGCCACGCCCCAGCACATAGCTGCGGTTCGTCAGGTCGCCGAATCGCTCACCCTGGCCGGTCAGATCCTGCTCGTAGGTGTAGCCAAGGCGCATGTCGATTTCGCCGGTCGCGAAGCGCTCGCGATAGTGCAGGTTCAGGAACGGATTGACCTTGGAGTTGATCTGCGGGGCGATGACCAGGTCGGCCGAGGGGTTGATCACCCAAAGATAGGGCTGGTCCCACGAAAAACCGCGGCGGCTGTTGATGCCGATCCTGGGCGCCAGCAGCCCAGAAGCCCGGTACGCCGACGGATCGGCGTGCCAGAACACCGGCAGGTAGAGGATCGGCACGCCAAGAACATGGATGCGGGCGTGGCGGTAGTAGATGACCCGGTTGGCCTTGTCCTGAACCACGCGGTCGGCGGTGATCGACCACGTCGGGGTCTTGGGCTTATCGCCGACGCAGATCGGGCAGGGCGTGTAGATTGCCTTATTCAGCTCCTGGATCTCGTCGGTGCGGCGGACGGCGGTGGCGCCGGCGATGGTGATGTTCTGGTTAAGGCGCTGGTCGTGCATGCGCGACGAGAAGGCCAGGGCCAGGCCCGCCTGCATCTTGTCGTCGAGCGTCATCTCGTCGGCGTATTCGACGTCGCCGTTGTCGTGAATGATCTGCACGTGTCCGTACGCGCGGATCACGCCTTGGGCGGGCGCCTCCTTGTCCCGCGGCGGACGCGATTGGCCTTCGGGAGGCGGGGGCGCCTCCTTGTAGACGACGCGGTCGGCGCGAAGGGTCCGGTCTTCGTATCGGACTTCGACCGAGCCTTCGGCGGTGGTGATGCCGTTCTTGTCGTCGCGGGTGAGCTTGTCGGCCTCAAGGTAGAGCTCACCGGGACTGAGTCCATCGATGTGCGCAGGGGCGGGCGGCTTGGCCGGCGCGGAGCTGACCTGGTTCTGATTGAGGATCTGGCCGCGCTCTTGGCGGCCCTCGGGACCGACCGGCGGCGCGCCCACAGGCTGGGCCTGGGCGGCTGCGGGCCAGATCGCAGCGATCGCCGCGCCGGCAAGCAGAACGCGCTTGCAAGCGGCCATCGGGGCGGCAGCGGACGACCTGCGTCGACGCGAACTCATTTTCCGCTTCCGATCCTTCCCACGACGCGCCTTGCAGCCTGCATAGCCGGGCACGCGTAGGATTCAACCGTCTTCGGTGTAACAGAGCAGGGTGAGGCCGGACAGAAGCGCGACCACAGCCGGCGCCCAGGCGGCCGCGAACAGCGGAATGATATCGGCCCGCCCCAGGGCGCCGGCGAATTTGTCGAAGAAAAACACAATGAAGCCCAAGGCGACACCGGCGCCCGCCAGGCCAGCCAACCCGCCGAGTCGCGCCAGCCTTAGTGAAAAGGCGGCCGCCAGTATGGCCATGGCGGTGAACAGCACAGGGGTGGCCAACATCTGTTGAAACTTCAGCCGGTAGCCGGAGGCCGAGAACCCGGCCTGCTCTGTCAGGCGGATAGCGTCGGGCAAGCGCCAGAAGGCGATCGTGTCCGGCGAAGCGAAGCGCTCGACAGCAGCCTCCGAATCCAGCGTCGAGCGCAGCGACAGGCTGTCGGAGCGCACGGAGTTTTGTCCGGCGGAGGCTTCGCGCACGTCTTTCAGTTGCCAAAAGCCTGGGCGAAGCACCGCCTCGGCGGCCTCGAGGCGGCGGCGGAATTCCGGTTGGCCGGCCTGATTTTTCTCATAGAGGTACAGCGAGACGCCGCGCAGCCTCACCTCGCCCTCGACGGTGTCGCGCGACTTGGCATGGATCACCATCTGGGTGTGTTCATCGCCTTGGCGCAGCCAGATGTCCTTCGGAGTGTCTCCCAGGTAGTTGGACATGAGCCGCGCCCGGTCAGCCTCGAAACGGGCGCTGAGCGCTGCCGAAATCGGATTGAGCGCCGCGACCGCCAGGACACCAGCGACGAAGGCCGCCACCGCCGCCGGCATGATGAAGCGCCAGGCCGAAACGCCGGCGGCCCGCATGGCGACCAGTTCGCTGCGCCGGTTCAAGCCAACGAAGGCGCTGATGCCCCCGAACAGGAACACGAAGGGCAGCAGGAGTTGGATCACCGAGGGTGACTTGAGCAGTGTCAGCCCAAAGATGTCGCCTGCATTGACGTCGGCGCGCACCCCGATGGAACGGGAAAGGTCGACGAACTGGACGAGCAGGATCACCGCCGAAATCACGGCCAGTGCGGCGCCGACACCGCCGAGCGTTCGGGCCAGGACGTAGCGTTGGAGGCGTGCGGCGCTCACGTGGCGTTCCTCATGCCGGCATCGGGGCGATCCGCGCCGGACGCCGGCGCATGTCGATAAAGCGGCTGACCCGCTGGCGGAAAATGCTGCGGAGCGCGAACACGGTCGCGGCCAGCGGAATAGCGTATTGCAGGAGGTTCACCCATACGTTCCCCTCGCTGGCTGACTGGGCCACGAACCCCAGGATCCGCACGAGCGCGGCGTAGGCGCCGATCAGCGCGATTCTCCTCGCGTAGCCCAGCCGCGAAAAACCACCTCCGATGATCGCCGACAACGCCATGGCCATGAAGGCGATGTTGTAGAGCGGCGTTGCGAGCCGAGCGTGCCCCTCGGCCAGCAGGCTCTTACGGTTGCGCTTTTCCCAGGCCTGCTGGAGATCGGGGAAGAAGAGCTCGTGGATGAATCGGTCCGAGGCCTTGTAGTGCACCATCTCCTGGGGATTGCTGAGCGACCCGAGCTCGAAGGGATACTCGATGAAGGTCAGGTAGTTGAGGACCCCCTGCGGCGAGAATTCCTGCGTGGAGCCATTGCGCAGCACGAGCACGGAGCTTCCGTTGCGGTTGTCTATCCGACCGGAGTTGGCCATGTAGGTGGTGGCTGTGCCGTTCTGTTTCATCTGATGGATGAAGAGGTTGTGCATGTCGCCATTAGCGTCGACGGTCTGCGCATAGACCGTGAGGCCCGGAACCGGCTCGGTGAATTCACCCTCGCGCACCATCGTTGCGGCCAGGTCGGTTCTCACCTGGAAGAGCTCCTTTCGAAGCTCCTGGTAGGTCAAGGGCTGCACCCAGAGGTTCATCAGAAGGGCGAGGAAGGCGACGGTTGCGGCCAGCCGCATCGCCGGCGAAATCACCCGCCAGCGGCTCATTCCTCCTGCGAAACAGACCACGATCTCCTGTTCGGTATGCAGGCGGTTCAACGCGACGAGCGCAGCCACGAAAACGGCGATCGGCAGGATCATGTTGATCAGTTGCGGCATGGAAAGCAGCGTGACCTTCAGGACCACCAGCGCGCTCTGTCGCTGGTTCACGATCAGGTCGAGCCATGTGAGGCTCTGGCTCAGCAGCGCAACTGCCGTCAGCGCCGCTGTGGCGAGAAGGGTAGGGCCGAACAGTTGCCGAAGCAGATAACGATCGATCAGGCGCATGGGTAAGAAATACGGCTCGCTCGGAGTTTTTGCCGCGCCCCCGCCGCGGAGCTGATCTAAACCATGCGTCGCCGTGTCAGACAACCGCCGGGACGCTTCGGACGGGGCGCGTCGGCCACGGCTCCCATTTTGGCATCGAGAGACTTCGTATGGATATCCAGTTCGTCGCCGCCGACGCGGCCGTGTCGTCGAAGACCGCGCTGGCCCGCATCGTATTCGAGGGCGCCCCCCTCGAGGGCGCCTTAGCCCAGGCCGCGTCAGCGACTCGCTTCACGGGAAACAAGGGCCAGAGCCTCGACGTGCTGGCTCCGGCCGGAACGGACGCGGCGCGGTTGGTGCTGGCGGGCGTGGGCAAACGCGAGGACTTCGATGCACTGGGCGCAGAGCGCGCGGCGGCCGGCGCCTACGCGGCCGTGAAGGCCTCGGGCCTCACGACGCTCAGGCTGGAGTTGCCCGACAGCGCCGCTGACCTGGCGGCGCGCGCGGCGCTCGGCGTGCGCCTGGCGAGCTACCGGTTCGACAAATACCGGACCAAGGAGCCGGCGGATAAGAAGCCCTCTATAGTCAAGACTGAGATCGTCGCCGCGGACAGCACCGCTGCGCTCGAGGCTTTCGCGCCGCTGGCGGCCTTGGCTGACGCGGTGAGCTTCACACGTGATCTGGTCTCCGAACCTGCAAACGTCCTTTACCCCGCCGAATTCGGACGTCGGGTGAAGGCCCTGGAGACCCTGGGGCTGGAGGTGGAGATCCTGGGCGAGCCGGAAATGATGAAGCTCGGAATGGGCAGCCTGCTGGGCGTCGGCCAGGGCTCCATCCGCGAAAGCCAGCTGGCGATCATCCGTTGGAACGGTGCGGCGGACAAGAACGCCCAACCCATCGCCTTTATCGGCAAGGGCGTTTGCTTCGACACCGGCGGCATCTCCATCAAGCCGGCCGACAGCATGGAAGACATGAAGTGGGACATGGGCGGGGCGGGCGCCGTGGCGGGTCTCATGCACGTGCTCGCCGGCCGCAAGGCCAAGGTCAACGCAGTGGGGATCCTTGGCCTCGTCGAGAACATGCCCGACGGCAACGCTCAGCGGCCCGGCGACGTGGTGACCTCCATGTCCGGGCAGACTATCGAGATCATCAACACCGACGCCGAGGGCCGCCTCGTGCTGGCCGACGCCATCTGGTATTGCCAAGACCGCTTCAAGCCGAAGTTCATGGTCGACCTCGCCACCCTGACCGGGGCGATCATCGTCGCCCTGGGGAACGACCTGGCCGGCTGCTATGCCAACGACGAACAGCTGGCCGCGAACCTGATCGCAGCCTCGAACACCGAGGGCGAGCCCCTCTGGCGGATGCCGCTGCCGGCGCAATACGACAAGAACATCGACTCGATGATCGCCGACATGAAGAACACCGGCGGCCGGCCTGGCGGTTCGATCACCGCGGCCCTGTTCATCCAGCGCTTCACCAATGGCGTACCCTGGGCGCATCTGGATATCGCCTCGACGGCGTGGAAGAAGCCGTCGCAGGTCGCCACGATCCCGGACGGCGCTACCGGATTCGGCGTTCGCCTGCTGAACCGCATGGTGGCGGAGAAGTACGAGGATTGAGGCCCACGAATGCGTGCGCCCCTCTTTGTGCTGCTGGCGAGCCCGCTGCTGGGGCCAATGGCCTGGCAGGCCGTCGCCGCCGAACTGGCCAGACGGGGACATGCCGCCAGCGCGCCCGCCTGGCCGCGGCTCTCGACCATTGCGCAGGGGTTCTACGGCGCTCTGGCTGACGGCCTGATCGGGGCTTCCGGCGCGTTCCCCGAGAATCTCCTGCTGGTCGCACACAGCGGCGCCGGAGCCCTCGCGCCTGTGCTGGCCGATCAGCTGGGCGGCCGCGTCGCAGGCGTGATCTTCGTCGATGCAATCCTGCCGCATCCAGGACGCAGCTGGTTTGACACCGCCCCTGAGGAGATGCGCGGGAAGCTGCGGGCGGGCGCGCAGATGGGCGAATTGCCGGCCTGGGACCAATGGTGGGCGCCGGGCGCGCTGGAACGGCTGGTTCCGGACCGGGGTGTCCGCGAGGCGTTAGTCGCCGAACTCGAGCCCCTGCCGCTCGCCTACTTCGAAGAGAAGGCTCCTTCCGTCGCGTTTGACGTGCCCGCCGCCTACCTGCAGCTGAGCGGAGCCTATGACGACGAGGGCAAGATCGCCGGACGATACGGCTGGCCTCTCGTGCGCCTTCCGTTGCATCATCTCGGGATGCTGACCGATCCCGGGCCGGTTGCCGCTGCGCTGGAATCCCTGGCCGCGCGACTGGCGGAGCCGGCCCATGGCTGAGCGCGCCGCAACCGAGGTCTGGTTCTATCACCTGGAGCGGACGGGGCTCGAGCAGGCGCTGCCTGAACTCCTGGAGAAGACCTTGCAGCGCGGATGGAAGGCCCTGGTGCGGGTCCGCGAGATCGAGCGCTTGCGCAATCTCGACAGCTGGCTCTGGACCTATCGCGATGAGAGCTTCCTGCCCCACGGGCCCGATGACGAGCCGGGAGCCTCGCGCCAGCCGATCCTGCTGACGACAGGGTTTGAGAACCCCAACGGCGCGGACGCCCTCTTCCTGATCGATGGGGCTGAGCCGGGCGATCTAGCGGGCTTTGCGCGCTGCGTGGTGCTGTTCGACGGCGGCGACGAGGCGCAGTTGGCCGTTGCGCGGTCGCAATGGAGCGTGGTGAAGGCTAGCGGCGTTCAGGTCTCCTATTGGCGACAGCAGGGCCGCGGATGGGAGAAGCAGGCATGAGGCGGGCGTTCTGGCTCGGACTCGTCTCGTTGGCGGCGGCGTGCTCGACCACCCCACGCTATCCGACAACAACCCAGACGACACCGGCGGCTCCGGCGACTCCGGCGGCTCCGGCGACTCCCGCGACGCCGACACCCTTACCGCAACAATCAGCCCGTCCGCGGCGAAGCCAGACCAGCGCCAACGACCAGTGCGGAGCCTCGGCCCTGCAAGGTCTGGTCGGCCGGCCGCGGACGGAAGTCCCCGTCCCGGTCAATCCGAACCTCCAGCGCGTGGCTTGTACGACCTGCCCCGTCACGATGGACTATAGCCCCCAGCGGCTGAATTTTTTCTTCGACGCCCAGACCGGCATCATCAAGGAAATCCGCTGCGGTTAGCCGGCGGAATCGCCGCCCCAAATTCCTTGAGTAGCCCCAGCCACGCGGCGCGATCGTCGCGGGTTGCGAATCTGTCCATGGCGGTCTCGCGATCGGCCCGCGCAGGGGCACGGCAGCCTGTGCTGTTGAGCCTATCGGCGCCGACGCCCTATCGGGCGACGGGCGACCTCGACTGCTCGGGTTCGGCGACAACGCGCCCGCTCGAGTGGCCCAGAATTTCCGGCAAGTGCTGGAGATCCCCAACGAGACGGCGTGATCTTCAAGCCGTCGGGAACGCGACGCCCCTGCTTCTGGGGTGCTCGCATGTTTGGCGACCATCATGACGATCCATCGGCGGCTGGGGAGATCAAAGGATTTGTGATGCCGTATCTCGGACAGGTCGATGAGCGCCTCCCGGTCCGCCCTTCCGACCTTGTGCCCAGGCAAGCGGTGGTCGACTACCCCACTGACTTCAATCCGATGTCGAAGGCGAATGTCGAAAAACTCAGCACGCGCAGCGAGCAACCCACCAACGCGCTGCTCGATGTCTATGCGCCCGATCTATAACGCTCTTCGACATAGTTACTCGGCGACCGCGTCCATGATCTCCCTCGGCTTGCGCTGAATAGCGAGTAGGTACGCAGCCGCCGGCCCATCCGGGTAGCGTCGCCCTTGTTCCCAGTTCTTGAGCGTCGCGAGCGGAATGCGAAACGCAGCCGAGAAACGGTTCTGCGACATGTGAAGCGACTGCCGGATCGCCTTCACGTCCGGCACCTCGACGTTCGTAAGCCGTAGGCCGGGCACGCGCTCGCCGCGGGCGTGCGCTGCTGCCTCGCTCATACTCTCGATCAGATCCTTGCCAAACTTCGCCATGATACACCTCTCGCCCGTCGCTACTTCGCTCGCTTCAATTCCGCCGCGAGCTGGCGGACTGCTTTCTTCTCATCGGCCGTCAGGTTCTCCCGGCTCGCCTTCGCATAGGCGAGCAGGAGGTAAAGCGGGTGTTCCGGGTCGTGGTAGAAGTAGATGACCCGGGCACCGCCGCGCTTGCCTGAACCTGGCCGGGTCCACCTGACCTTCCGCACCCCACCGGTCTCTGGGATCAGATCGCCCGCTTCCGGGTTCGCTGCGATGAAGTTCACGAAGGCGTCGTGCTCCTCGTCATCCCAAATCGCAGAGGCCTGGCGGATGAAAACCTTGGTCTCGGCCACAGTGATGAGCCTAGTCGACATTGCAGAGCACTATACGCCAGTGGCGTCCAAATGCCCAGGAAAAGACGCCAATGGCGTCTAAGTCACTGGCGTATAGGCCGAAGGCCGGTTGAGCCACGATCGGTCCATTCGAAAGACGCTAATCCGTGCTCCATGGAAGTCGGCGTCGCGCTCGTACCCAAACCCCGTCTTGAGGAGCACGCGATCAGAGGCAACATGGCCCTTCATCACGAGGCCGAGAAGGCTGGGGTCTGCAAGCACTGCGCGCCAGTGATCAACGAGCGCCTGCGCAATCTCCGTCGCCAGCCCTTGCCCCCAAAACGGTCGGGCCAGGGTGTAGGCGATCTCCAGGGTCTCTTCGCCTTCAAGCTCCGTGTAGCGAAGACCTGCGCGTCCGACGAATTCGCCCCCGAGCGTCTTGAGGGCAAGCAGTCCGAAGCCGTGCTCGTTCCAGTGAGCGATCTGGGTCGCGAGATATTCCGCGGTCACGTCGGCTGAACGTGTGCCGCCAAGGAAGCGCGAGACGTCTTCATCGAGGTGAAGACGTACGAGATCATCGCGGTCCTCCTCGCCGATGCGCGTGCCAATCAGACGTGACGTTCTTAGCTCCCCCATGCGAGGGCAGCATGGGCGCCTCAGCCGAGAACAGCAAGGATGGCTTGAGGAGGGCGTGGAGGGCTCTCAGTCCACTAAGGCGCGCCCCTCGCGCGCGAGTACGATCCTGAGCGGCCTTCCTTTCGGTAGCGCTGATTAAGCAGTTCAGCGATATCGACCGCGTCTTCCTCGGAAATCCCGGTCTGTACGGCGCGAGCAAATATCGCTGGTTCGCTGAGTAGCCCCAGCCACGCGGCGCGACCGTCGCGGATTGCGAATCTGGCCATGGCGGGCTCGCGAGCTACCCGCGCAGGGGCGCGGCAGCGTGTGCCGTTCAGCCTATTGGCGACGCCCTATCGGGCGACGGGCGACTTCGACTGCTCGGGTTCGGCGACAACGCGCCAGCTCGAGTGGCCGAGATTTCCGCAAAGTGCTGGAGATCTTCAAGCCGTCACGCGGAGGCTTGATGGGTTGGTTTCGTACCCTCGGCGCGATTCCGCTTGCCTGCTGAGGTCGATTTCCCTTAGCGGACGACGGGCGCGGATGTGGCGGAACTGGTAGACGCACTGGATTTAGGTTCCAGCGCCGCAAGGCGTGGAGGTTCGAGTCCTCTCATCCGCACCAAATTCGGTCCTAGCCTTTGCACTTGGAGGCGAAGGCGCCGCGTGACATAACCCCCGCCCTCCGCTGACCCCTCGGCGGCGTTCGTTTTCATCCCCAAGGCGGCCGACCGGCGCTCGTTGGCGCCGCGACCGGAAGTTCGAGAATGTCGATGCAGATCGTTGAAAAATCTGGTGAAGGCCTGAGCCGCGTGTTCGGCGTCACGGTCCCCGTTGCGGACCTGACGCAGGCGCTGGAGGCGCGTATCGCAGAGATCACGCCGACCCTGAACATCAAGGGCTTCCGCCCCGGCAAGGTGCCGACCGCCCACGTGCGCCGCCTCTACGGTAAGGCGCTGATGAGCGAGGTGGTGGAAAAGACCCTCACTGAGACCACCCAGAAGGTCCTTGAGGACAACAAGCTGCGCCCCGCCGGCGACCCGGATCTGAAGCCGGAAGGCGACATGAACGCAGTGATGGATGGCAAGGCCGACCTGGCCTATGAGATCGCCGTCGATGTGATGCCCGATTTCGAGCCCGTCGATCCCGCCACGCTGTCGCTGAAGCGCCCGGTCTATGCGCCCACTGAGACGGAAGTCGAAGAGGCGGTGGCCGAGTTGGCCAAGCAGAACCGCACCTACGAACCCCGGTCCGGCAAGACCGTGAAGGCCAAGGACGGTGATCTCGTGGTCATCGATTTCGTCGGCAAGCTGGGTGGCGAGGCGTTCGACGGCGGCTCAGCCGAAGGCGCCGAACTCGTCCTTGGTTCAGGCCAGTTCATTCCCGGTTTCGAGGACCAGCTGGTTGGCGCCAAGCCCGACAGTGATGTCGAGGTGAAGGTGACCTTCCCGGAGAACTACCAGGCCGAAAACCTGAAGGGCAAAGAGGCCGTCTTCGACGTCAAGGTGAAGGAAGTGAAGGCGCCGGTGAATGCGCCCGCCGACGATGCGCTCGCCGAACGCCTCGGTATCGAGAACCTCGAAAAGCTGCGCGAACTCCTGAAAGCCAACCTCGAGAAGGAATACGCCGGCGCGAGCCGCTTCAAGCTGAAGCGCGCGCTCCTGGACCAACTCGACACCAAGCACGACTTCCCGCTGCCGCCGAAGATGGTGGAAGCTGAGTTCGCATCGATCTGGCAGCAGGTGGAGCAGGACAAGGAGGCCGGTCAGCTGCCGCCTGAGGACCTCAAGAAGTCCGACAAGAAGCTCAAGGAAGAATACCGCAAGATCGCAGAGCGCCGCGTGCGCCTGGGCCTGGTGCTGGCCGAGATCGGCCGCGCCAACAATGTCCAGGTCACCGACCAGGAACTGGGCGAGGCCATGCGCCAGGAGGCCATGAAATACGGGCCCCAGGCCCAGCAGGTGTTCGACCTCTTCCGCCAGAACCCCAACGCCCAGGCTCAACTCCGCGCCCCGATCTTTGAGGACAAGGTCGTCGACCTGATCGTCGGCAAGGCCAAGGTGAAGGATCAGAAGGTCTCGAAAGAGGACCTCATGAAGGACGACGACCTCCCGGAAGGCTACAGCGAATAGTCTCTCCGATCGATCTGACTGCGGAAAGCCGCGATGGCGGCTCTCCGCGATCTGGCAGCGCGGCAGGCGCACACGATTTAAGGGCCCGGCGGTGACGCCGGGCCCTTTCCCGTTCAGTGCCGATCATCGGTGGTCTCCTGGTTCCGCGACCGGGATGCCGGGAACTGGCCCTAGAGGCCCCGCAGTTGCTGCAGCAGTTCGGCGTTCTCGACGCGCGCGCGTCGTTCGTTGATTTCCTGAAAGAGGCTCAAGGAGGCCCCCTGGTTTTCGGCAAGGGGTGGCGCTGTTGGCGCCGCCAAGGCGCCGGCGGCGAGGGAAGGGGACTGAGGCGCAGGGGCGACGTCACCGCTCATCGTCATCGGAATCCTCCCGGGTCTCGCGCAGAGCTCTCACTTGTTAAGCTATCATTAAGGAATAGCGAGGCCTGCCAGAAATGATGGAGCCGTCCTCACGTTCCCTGAGGCCGTCGCAGCGTGGCCAAGGTAGGAATTTACAGGCTTTGGGCCTCGCGGGCTCAAAATCACCGATCATCGATCAGGAATCGACTTGGCTTGACCGCCAAACGAGGCCTAACCTGACAAGAACGCCGCGTCGTGACGGCTCAAGCGCATCCTGCAGTCCGAGTTCAATTGCAGAGTTTGTCTTGCCGCCGCGGGAGGAGAGCGTCGCGGGAAGGGATCAGAGTTTTGCAACGTACGAGTACGTGGACTCCCGACTACTTTCACAAGGTCGTCGATTGCCAGTGGGCTTGTCCCGCGCACACGCCGGTTCCGGAGTACATCCGCCTGATAGCGGAGGGCCGCTACTCCGATGCCTATATGGTCAACTGGAAGTCGAACGTCTTCCCGGGGATTCTCGGCCGGACCTGCGATCGACCCTGCGAGCCTGCCTGCCGCCGTGGCCGGGTCGAAGATGAGCCCGTCGCCATCTGCCGCCTGAAGCGGGTAGCGGCCGACAACAAGGAAGACATCACCCCGTTCCTGCCTGCGCCTGCCGCGACCGCCAACGGCAAGAGGGTCGCGATGGTCGGCGCCGGGCCGGCGTCCTTGACGGTGGCGCGCGACCTAGCCCCTCTTGGCTACGAGATCACGATCTTCGACGGTGACGCCAAAGCCGGCGGTATGATCAGGAGCCAGATCCCGCGCTTTCGCCTGCCCGAGGCGGTGATCGACGAGGAGGTCGGCTACATCACCGGGCTCGGGATGAGGCTTCGGCTGGGCGAACGGGTGGACAGCCTAAGAACCCTGCTGGGCGAGGGTTATGACGCGATATTCGTGGGCTCCGGCGCGCCGCGCGGCCGTGACCTCGACTTGCCGGGACGCGAAGAAGCCCGCGCCAACGTCCACATCGGCATCGACTGGCTGTCCTCGGTTTCCTTCGGCCACGTCAGCAAGATCGGCCGCCGGGTGATTGTGTTGGGCGGCGGCAACACTGCCATGGACTGTTGCCGCACCTCGCGCCGCCTGGGCGGCGAGGACGTCAAGGTGATCGTCCGCTCCGGCTTCGAGGAGATGAAGGCCAGCCCCTGGGAGAAGGAAGACGCGATCCACGAGGACATCCCAATCCTCAACTACCGGGTCCCCAAGGAATTCACTCACCAGGATGGCAAGCTGACCGGGGTCATCTTCGAAGTGGTCAAGGCCGAGTTCGACGAGAAGGGCCGCCGCAAGCTCGTGCCGTCGGGAGAGCCGGACGAACACTTCGAGTGCGATGATGTGCTGGTGGCGGTCGGCCAGGAGAACGCCTTCCCGTGGATGGAACGCGACATCGGCATGGACTTCGACGAGTGGGACATGCCCAAGGTCGACCCGATCACGATGCAGTCGACCATCCCACGGGTTTTCTTTGGCGGCGATGCAGCCTTCGGGCCCAAGAACATCATCTGGGCGGTGGCGCACGGCCACGATGCGGCGGTCTCCATCGACAAGTTCTGCCGCGGCGAGAATGTCGGTGAGCGCCCACCACCGGAGTTCTCCCTCATCAGCCAGAAGATGGGGATCCACGAGTGGAGCTACGACAACGACATCGCCAACGACCGCCGTTATCGCGTGCCCCTGCGCGAGAAGGCCGTGGCGCTGAAGAACGTCAAGATGGAGGTCGAGCTCGGATTCGATCAGGAGACGGGCTACCGGGAGGCGCAGCGGTGCCTCAACTGCGACGTCCAGACCGTGTTTGCCGACAACCTGTGCATCGAGTGCGATGCTTGCGTCGATATCTGCCCGGTCGACTGCATCACCTTCACGGAGGAGAGCGATGAGGCCGATCTGCGCACGCGGCTGAAGGCGCCGGCGCTCAATCTGGACCAGCCCCTCTACGTGTCCGGCTCGTTGGCCACCGGCAGGGTGATGGTGAAGGACGAGGACGTCTGCCTGCACTGCGGACTATGCGCCGAACGCTGCCCGACGGGGGCCTGGGATATGCAGCGCTTCACCCTCGAAATGACTCAGGCGGGGGTGGGATGTCAGTCTCGATGAAACGCGACGCATCGGCGTCTCGAGCGGTGACGGTCAACGACTTCGTTGTGAAGTTTGCCAACGTGAACGGCTCGGGCTCGGCGAGCGCCAACGGCATGTTCGCCAAGTCGATCCTGCGCATGGGCGTGCCGGTGGCGGCGCGCAACATCTTCCCGTCCAACATCCAGGGGCTGCCGACTTGGTTTGAGGTGCGCGTGACCGAGAGCGGCCACCTGGGACGGCGCGGCGGCGTGGACCTGATGGTGGCTATGAACCCCCAGACCTGGGACAAGGATCTGGCCGAGATCGAGGCCGGTGGTTTCCTGTTCTACGACTCGACCAAGCCCCTCCCACCTTCGAAATTCCGCGACGACGTGACGGTCATCGGCGTGCCGCTGACGGCCATGTGCAACGATCGCTACGAGCTTCCACGCGAACGTCAGCTCTTCAAGAACATCGTCTACGTCGGCGCGCTGGCCGCGTTGTTGGGCATCGATCCGGCGGTGATGGAACAGCTTCTGGCTGAGCAATTCGCCGGCCGCGCCAAGCTGATCGCCGCGAACGTCGAGGCCCTGCATATGGGCGTCGACTACGTAAGAGCGGAACTTGGACCGATCCGCCTTCAGGTGCGCAAGGCCGACAAGGTGGGCGAGCGCATCTACGTCGAAGGTAATTCAGCCGCCGCCCTGGGCGCGGTGTACGGCGGCGCCACGGTTTGCGCCTGGTACCCGATCACGCCATCGACCTCGCTGGCCGAGGCCTTCATCGGCTACTGCGAGGATCTGCGCACCGACCCTGATGGCAAAGCGCGATACGCGATCGTCCAGGCCGAAGACGAGATCGCCTCGATCGGCATCGTCGTAGGGGCCGGCTGGAACGGTGCGCGCGCCTTCACCTGCACCTCCGGTCCCGGCGTGTCGCTGATGACCGAGTTCATCGGGCTCTCCTACTTCGCCGAAATTCCTGCGGTCATCTTCGACGTGCAGCGGGGAGGGCCATCCACGGGAATGCCCACCCGCACCCAGCAGGCCGACCTTATAGGGGCGGCCTACGCTGGCCACGGCGACACCAAGCATCCGATGCTGCTGCCGGCCGATCCAGGCGAGTGCTTCGAAATGGCGGCGCTGGCGTTCGACCTGGCCGACCGACTCCAGACCACGATCTTCGTCATGCTCGACCTCGACATCGGCATGAACGAATGGCTGACCGAACCCTTCGCCTGGGACGACAAGCGCCAACTCGACCGCGGCAAGGTGATGACCCACGACGAGCTTGAGGCAGGGGCCGATTTTGGGCGCTACAAGGATGTCGACGGCGACGGCATCCCCTACCGAACTTACCCAGGGGTGCACCCTTCGAAAGGCAGTTATTTCACCCGCGGCACCTCACGCAATCCCTATGCGCGCTACTCCGAAGAGGGCGCCGTCTACGTCGACAACATGCAAAGACTGCTGAGGAAGTTCGAAACGGCCAAGTCGGTGATCCCGGCGCCGGTCGAGCGAGCGGCCAAGCGCGCCACCAGCGACGGGGTGATCTACTTCGGCTCTTCGACACCCTCGATGCATGAGGCGCTCGAGGCGCTGGAGGCGCAGGGCCGCCACCTGGACGCCATGCGCGTGCGGGGCTTCCCGTTCTCAGACGAAGTCTACGAATTCGTGGCCGCCCACAGCCGCGTCTTTGTTGTCGAGCAGAACCGCGACGCCCAGTTGCGGACCCTTCTGGTGAATGAAGGCGAGATCGACCCGGCCAAGCTCATACCGGTGCTGCACTATGACGGGACGCCGATCACCGCGCGGTTCATCGCCGGAGAAATCGGCCAGATCCTGGCGCTTGGTCGTATCGAGGCGGCGGAATGACCTACATACTGAAACCCCAGTTGCACCACCCGAAGCTGGCCGCCAACGCGCTTGGCTTCACGCGGCGCGACTACGAGGGCTCAGTCTCGACGCTCTGCGCCGGTTGCGGCCACGACTCGATCTCCTCAGCGATCATCCAGGCGGCCTTCGAACTCGATCTGCCGCCGCACAGGATCGCCAAGCTGTCCGGGATCGGCTGCTCCTCGAAGACGCCCGACTATTTCATGGGCGCCAGCCACGGCTTCAACACCGTGCACGGCCGCATGCCATCGGTGCTCACGGGCGCGAACTTGGCCAACAAGGACCTGATTTACCTGGGCGTCTCGGGGGATGGGGATAGCGCCTCGATAGGCCTGGGCCAGTTCGCCCACGCCGTACGCCGCGGCGTCAATATGCTCTACATCGTCGAGAACAATGGCGTTTACGGCCTCACCAAGGGCCAGTTCTCCGCAACCTCCGACAAGGGCTCAAAATCCAAGCGCGGCGTGGTCAACCACGACGCCGGCATCGACCTGGTGGGCATGGCCCTGCAGTTGGGCGCCACGTTCGTCGGCCGTTCGTTCTCCGGCGATAAGGAACAGTTGGTGCCGCTGATCAAGGCGGGACTGGCGCACAAGGGCGCAGCCTTCATCGACTGCATCAGCCCTTGCGTACAATTCAACAACCATCAGGGCTCCACCAAGAGCTTCGACTATGTGCGCGAGCACAACGAGGCGGTGAACCGGCTTGATATGATCCCCGCCCACGCCCCGATCTCGGTCGAATACGCGCCCGGGACTACGGTCAAGGTGGCCCAGCACGACGGCTCGATCCTGTCGCTCCATAAGCTCGCCGAGCTCTACAATCCGAATAATCGAGCACAGGCGTTGGGCTACCTCCAGGCGCGACAGGCGAGGGGGCAGGTGGTGACCGGCTTGCTCTACATCGACCCGCAGGCCGGCGATCTGCATGACGCCCTTGAGACGGTGGACACACCCCTAAATGAGCTCCAGACGTCCGATCTGGTGCCCGGAGCCAAGGCGCTCGAGACAATCAACGCGGGGCTT
Organism: Phenylobacterium sp.; assembly: GCF_036495085.1. GTDB lineage: Bacteria > Pseudomonadota > Alphaproteobacteria > Caulobacterales > Caulobacteraceae > Phenylobacterium. The sequence continues at coordinate 30,996 of NZ_DASXNL010000023.1, forward strand.
AGGTAACACCGTCCATCCCTACCGGACCGGGCGTCCCGAGGGTGGGAGGAATTTCCACAGGCGAGACCGGGCGGCAGCGGGGGTCTCCATCTCCCTTTCGACCGGGCGATCAGGCCAGCGAGGCGGCGATCGCCCACGTCTCCTGGGCCGGGCTTGCTAAGCCGTAGTCAGGGATGCCTCCGGGTGTTGGAGGCGTTGCAGGCGGCGGCGTGGCTGTCGGCTGATCTCAACCCGCTCTAGTCCTTCGCCAATTCCCCGATCACGAAGGCGTCCTCGTCGGCTCGGACTAGGCCTTCCAGCACCTCGGCGAGGTCGTGGGGATCGACGATCAGCATCAGGCCGACGCCACAGTTGAAAGTGCGGCGCAGTTCATGGTCGGAGACGCCGCCCACCTCCTGCAGCCAGTCGAAGACCGGCGGCAGCGCCCAGGCGTTCCAATCGAAGCGCGCAACGAGGCCGTCTGCGATGGCGCGTGGCGGGTTCTCGATCAAGCCGCCGCCGGTGATGTGGGCGAGGCCCTTGATGTGTCTTGCCTTCAGGTGTGGCAGGACCGTCTTCACGTAGATGCGCGTCGGTGCAAGCAGCGCTTGGGCGAGCGTTTTGCCCTCCTCGAACGGCGCGGCTGCGTCCCAGGCCAGGCCTGAGCGCTCGACGATGCGCCGAACCAGCGAATAGCCGTTGGAGTGCGGGCCGCTGGAGCCCAGGCCCACCAGGATGTCGCCCGGCTTCTGGTCGCCCATCCGCGGCAGGACCTTGTCGCGGTCGACCGCGCCGACGCAGAACCCGGCCATGTCGTAGTCGCCGGGTGCGTACATACCCGGCATCTCGGCGGTTTCGCCTCCGACCAGAGCGCAGCCGGCCTGGCGGCAGCCCTCGGCAATACCGGCGACCACGGTTGCAGCGGCCTCCACGTCGAGCTTTCCCGTGGCGAAATAGTCGAGGAACATCAAAGGCTCGGCGCCTTGGGCGAGGAGGTCGTTCACGCACATGGCTACGAGGTCGATCCCGACGGTGTCATGGATGCCGGTCTCGATTGCGACCTTGAGCTTGGTGCCGACACCGTCAGTGGTCGTGACCAGCAACGGGTCGTCGTAGCCCGCCGCCTTCAGGTCGAAGAGGGCCCCGAACCCACCGAGCGAGGCCTCTGCGCCGGGCCGGCGCGTTGACTTCGCAAGTGGCTTGATGCGCTCGACCAGGGCGTTCCCGGCATCGATGTCGACGCCTGACTGCGCGTAGGTGAGGCCGTTTGGCCGGTCGGACATAGTGTCGCCTTCGGTAGAAAAACACGGCTTGCGCCACGGGACTTGCAGACTCGCCCGCGCGCCGGGCTATAGCTAGTCGATGACTCCTATTACGACCACCGCGGAACTGGCGGTGTTTTGCAACAAGCTCAAGGGCCAACCGTTCGTCGCCGTGGACACCGAGTTCATGCGCGAGACGACCTATTGGCCCAAGCTGTGCCTGATCCAGGCGGCCGCCGAAGGCGCGGAGGCCTGTATCGACCCTCTGGGTGAGGGCATCGACCTCGAGCCGTTCCTCGAGATCATGCGCGACACCTCGATCCTGAAGGTGTTCCACGCGGCTCGCCAGGACGTGGAGATCTTCAACAATCTGCAGGCTATGCCGGCGCCGCTGTTCGACACCCAGGTAGCAGGCATGGCCGCGGGCTTCGGCGAGCAGATCGCCTACGACGCCCTGGTTCGCCAGATGCTGAAGATCGAGCTCGACAAGTCCTCGCGCTTCACCGACTGGGCGCGCCGACCGCTGTCCGACAACCAGCTCACCTACGCCCTGGCCGATGTGACCCACCTGGCCAGGCTCTATCCGATGCTGCGCGAGCGGCTGGAAAAGGAAGAGCGCCTGGGCTGGGTCACCGACGAGATGACCAATCTCGTCGACCCTGCGCTCTACGACGTGGAGCCGGAGAACGCCTGGAAGCGCCTGCGGCCGCGCAAGCACAATGCCAAGTACCTGGCGGTTTATCGCGCCGTCGCCGCGTGGCGGGAGCGCACGGCCCAGACCCGCGACCAGCCGCGTGGACGAATTCTCAAGGATGAGGCGATAGACGAGGTCGCCACGCAAGCGCCGACCGACGCCGATGCGCTCGACCGGCTGCGCTCGGTGCCCAAGGGCTTCTCGGGATCTCGGTTTGGCCCTGACCTGTTGGCGGCGATCCGCGAGGCGCTCCGCGATCCCGAGGCGTATGCCCCGGTGATCGAGCGCTCAAAGGCGCCGCCATCGCCCGCCGCCGGGGCGGTCGTCGAGCTTCTGAAGGTCCTTCTGAAGGCGCGCGCCGAAGAGGCCGGCGTCGCCTCCAAGCTGATCGCCACCGTGTCCGACCTGGAGCAGATCGCCAACGACGACGCAACGGACAACGCTGCGCTCAAGGGCTGGAGACGCGAGGCGTTCGGCGAGGACGCCCTGAGATTGAAGCGAGGCGAACTGGCGCTAGTCCTGGACGGCGCCCGCGTGCGAGTCGTCGAAGTCCGTCGCGCGCCCAAGGCTGCCAGCGCGGGCTGAGCTCTTCACGATGGGTTCCTGAGGATAAGGCGCGCGCCGTTGATTTCGCCCGGCCTTTCAGGAGGCATACCGACGTTCTCCACAGTCTATCCACCGGCCGTGCCGGGGTCCGCTCACAAGGCCGTTGGCGGGCCTGCTTGCTTCGAGAGGGGACGTTTGCAAATCTGAACTTGCCGAGAGGGACTGCGGCGCGGGGGACCGGGCGACCGGGACGCAAGCGGACAGAAGGCTCACGGGGGTAGGAGGGCTCAGGGCAACCTGATCCGTTCGATCCTGGGGGCAACGAGGACGACCTGAAGTCGAGCTGGGGTGACTCAGCGAAGCGGACGCTCTCTTCGACCTTGAAGGCTCAGATCCCCCAACGGATCTGGTTCCGAGGGCGGTGTTTCGGGAAACCGGGGCGCCGCCCTCTTGCTATGCGCGCTCGGGCAGATGCAGCCCGACTTCGCTCGGGTCGGCTTCGTTGAGCATGGGCTCGCGGGCCAGGTAGCGTCTCAGGTTTTCCAGAAAGAGCTCGTCGCCACGGGCGAGATTGCCGTCCCCGGAGTTGGACGTGTGAGCGCTGACCCGGACCTTCGGGTGGTCCCAGAACCAGCTGTCGGTGGGAAGCGGTTCAGTTGCAAAGACATCAAGGACCGCGTGGGCCGGCTGATCACGAGCCAGCCCCGCCTGCAAGGCCTCCTCGTCGACAAGGCCGCCGCGGCCGATATTGATCAGGATCGCGCCCGGTTTCAGCACCTGGAAGAATGCCGCGTCGCACATTCCACGGGTTTCGTCGTTCAACGCGCACGCCAGCACGACCACGTCCGCATCGGGGATGACCGAGGCCAACTGCGGCAGGCCGATCACTCGGTCGGCCAGCGGATCGGGGGCAGGATTGCGCCGAACAACCGTCAAGTCGACACCGAACGGCTTGATGCGCTTGGCGATCTCGTGGCCGATATTGCCGAAACCGACCAGAACCCAGCGTGTACGGGCGAGCTCTCGATAAGGCGTGTGCTTCCATTCGCGCCTCGCCTGAAGTGCGGCCTGCTCCAGGATCGGCAGCTGCAGGCTGAGCGCGTGGGCGACGACATATTCGGCGATGGGCGTCGCCTGGGCGCTCGACTTCGTGATGCGGACACCCTTCTCCATGATCGTGCGGAACATCGGATTGTCGATCCCGGCGGCCATGATCTGAGTCCAGCGCGGCGCCGGCGTCTTCATGATCCGGCCGAACAGCGGGCCGAGCAGGCCGGAGGTCCAGCTGTCGAGACTCAGCCAGACGACTTCCGGGTCAATATCCTCGACGGCGATCGGCCGGCCATCGCGCTCAAAGGTCTCGGCAGAGAGGGCCGTGATCACGTCGATGGCGGGCGCAATGGCGGCAAGTCGATCGCCGAGCCGCTCTCGCGCCGCCTTGGTCATCAAAATCTGCATCGCTCATCTCAATTCGAGTTTCAATTTCAGCGCCGAGGCCAGGGTCTGGGCGCGGCGGGTGGTCTGCTCGCCCAGCAGCATATCCTCCCAGCCGTCAGCGGCGGTCAGTGTCAGCCGCTCGTCCTGCAGGGTAAGGCTGGATTTCTCCAGCAGGCGCGGATTGCGTCCTGAGAGGTCGCAGCCGAGGCGCACCGCGGCGCCGAGAGCGCGGGCTCTTTGGCGACGCTCGGCGCCGATCACCCGCGCCACGGCCGTAGCTTCCGGCGGCGTCGCCGCTGCGGTGTGCCGCGCAAAGGCCACGCTGGCCAGGAAGGCGCGCTCAGGATGGTTCATGCCGGCGATAGGCGCGCGCAACACCTGCTCGAAGGCGAGATCCGCGCGATGGTCCGGGTGCAGAAGCGCCCCGAGATCTGCGAGCCGGCACGCGGCGGCGACAAGCACCGGATCGCGCACGCCAAACACCGGCGCCAGCCTTTCAAAGGCCGGCGTCAGCCACGCCTCCAGCGCGCCACCCAGCTCCGAGGCGCCCCCACGGGCCGCGGCGAGGGCCTCACAACCCTCGATCAGCGGGTCACGACGCCGCACTTCGGGCGTCATGGCTTCCAGCAGAAGGCCCTCGCGCACGCCGAATGCCGAAATGATCACCCGCTCGAAGCCCAGGCGCTCGATCAGCGCCTCCAGGACCACGGCGGAGTAGGGAAGCGTCTCGATCCGCTTCTTGGAGAGGCCCTGCATGCGCTCGAGCGAGGCGCGCGATTGACGGGCGACCAGGCGCGATACGCTGAGCGCGTCTGCGCGGGACATCTCGTACTGGTGGGCCACGTGCAGCGGGTAGTCGGCCAGTTCCATGTGGAAGAGCGCAAGGTTGCGCCAGGCGCCGCCGACAGCGTGGAATTCCCGGGCGGCGAAGCGCTTGGCGTGTGGGCTCAGCCAATCTTCGATCACGCGGCGGATGCGGTCATTGTCGAGGGGACGTGGTGCGCCGAGCGCGAACGGCCCAAGCGGCAGGGAAACACCTTCTTCGGCCGGAACAGCGCCGTTCAGGGTCACGAGTTCCAGGCTGGACCCGCCGAGGTCGCCCACCACGCCGCCGGCGTCCGGCTGACCGGCGATCACGCCGAGCGCGGCGTAACGCGCCTCCTCCTCGCCGCTCAGCACCCGCACGACGAGGCCGGTCTCCTCGCGAACGCGCTTCAGAAAGGCGGTCCCGTCAGCGGCCTCACGGACTGCCGCAGTGGCCGCCGCGGTGACGTCCTCGGCGCTCCAGCCGTCCAGCGTCGCGCGAAAACGGCGGATCGCGTTCAGCGCGACTTCCACGCCGTCGGGCGAGAGCCGCCCGGTGGTCGGCAGATCGCGTCCAAGGCCGGCCAGCGCCTTTTCGTTATAGACGGTCCAGATTGCCCGGCCATCCAGCCGGTAGATGACCAACCGGACGGAGTTCGAGCCGACGTCGATAACGGCCGCCTGCCTGGACTCGCCCCGGCTATCCCCGCGAGGCCACATGATCGATCGCGCGCGGCATGTCCTTCACCTTCTGCCCTCTACCTGAAAGGCTGGGATTGGTCATGAAATACTCGTGCGCGGAGAAAGCGCTGGGATGATCCCAGGACGGGTCGCGGTGATACTGGCCGCCGGTGTCGAGGAACCAGCTCTGGGCTTCGTCCTTCAGGTTGGCCAACATGATCTGCTGCAGCACCTGCTGGTGCACTGTCGGGTTCTCGATGGGCGTCAAGCACTCGACGCGACGGTCGAGGTTGCGTGGCATCCAGTCGGCCGAGGAGATGAACACGCGGGCCTCGGAGGAGGGAAGCGGCGCGCCGTTGGCGAAGGCGACGATTCGGCCGTGCTCGAGGAAGCGGCCGATGATGCTCTTCACACGGATGTTGTCCGACAGCCCCGCAACTCCGGGTCTCAGGCAACAAATGCCCCGGACAACAAGGTCTATTCCGACCCCGGCCTGGCTGGCGGCATAGAGCGCATCGATGATCTGCGAGTCGACCAGCGAGTTCATCTTCGCCCAGATGCCGGCGGGCTTGCCCTCGGCCGCGTTCGCCGCTTCGCGGGCGATCAGCGCCAGCAGGTCACGTTTCATGGTGATCGGCGAGAACGAAAGCTTTTCAAGGCCTTCCGGCTGGGCGTAACCGGTCACGAAGTTGAACAATCGCGCAGCGTCGCGGCCCAGCGCCGGGTCGGTCGTGAACAGCGACAGGTCGGTGTAGAAGCGCGCGGTGATCGGGTGATAGTTGCCGGTCCCGAAATGGCAGTAGGAGCGCAGGGTGTCGCCCTCCTTGCGCACCACCATCGAGAGCTTGGCGTGGGTCTTGTACTCCACGAAGCCGAAGACGATGTGCACGCCAGCCCGTTCCAGGTCGCGGGCCCACTTTAGGTTCGCCGCTTCATCGAAGCGAGCCTTGATCTCGACGACGGCGGTGACGTTCTTGCCCGCTTCGGCAGCCTCGATCAGGGCGGCGACGATCGGGCTGTCGTGCGAGGTGCGATAAAGCGTCTGCTTGATGGCCAGCACGTTCGGGTCGCGCGCCGCCTGCCTTAGGAATTGCACCACGACGTCGAAGCTCTCGAACGGATGGTGGACCAGAATGTCCTTTTCGCGGATGGCCGCGAAGCAGTCGCCTCCATGGTCACGGATGCGCTCGGGGAACCGCGGCTCGAAGGGCTTGAACTTCAGGTCCGGTCGATCAGCCGGGATAAGCTGGTTCAACTCGTCCAGGCCAAGCAGGCCGTCGATCTTGATGATGTCCTGCGGCTCGGCGTGCAGGCTGGAACAGATGAAGCTCTGCAACTCGTCGGGCATGCTGGCGTCGATCTCGACCCGGACGACCGAGCCTAGGCGGCGCTGTTTCAGCGCAGCCTCGAATTCGCGCACCAGGTCCTCGGCCTCTTCCTCGATTTCGATGTCGCTGTCGCGGATCAGGCGGAAAACGCCCTGGGCCTGGACCTCACAACCGGGAAAGAGGTGGTCGAGGAACAGGCTGACGAGCGCCTCAAGCGAAACGAAGCGCCGCTCGGCACGCTTTCGGCCGGTTCGTTGCGCTGGAAGCTCCCAGAAGCGGGCGACCTGGGCTGGGATCGGCACCAGGGCATAGAGCACCCGCCCATCCGCCAGTCGCCGCAGCTTCAGGGCCAGCGAGAAGGCCAGGTTCGGGATGAACGGGAAGGGATGCGCCGGGTCGATTGCCAGCGGCGTGAGCACCGGGAACAACTGGGACGCGAACGGCTCCTCGAGGGCGTCCAATTCGGCGTTGGTCACATCGGAGGCGGCGACGACGCGTAGGCCCTGGCCGGCCAGTTCGTCGCGGAGTTCGCGCCAGCGGGTCTGCTGGTCGCCCATCAGGTCCGCGGCTTCGGCGTTCACCCGCTCGAGCTGTTCGCTTGGCGTCAGGCCGTCCTGGCTGGTCACCCGCACACGTTCACGGATCTGGGCGCGCAGGCCCGCGACCCGGACCATGTAGAATTCGTCGAGGTTGTTGGCGCTGATCGCCAGAAACCGAAGGCGTTCGAGGAGCGGATGCCGAGGGTTCATGCTCTCCGCCAAAACCCGCCGGTTGAATGCCAGCCAGGAGAGTTCGCGATTGAAGAAGCGAGCCGGCGAGGCCGCCAACTGGCCGTCCCAGAGGAGAGGCGCGTGCGGGATTTCGCTCGCGATGTTGGCGGCGATGGGCTCGGCGTAGCTCATCGAACTGGCTCCGGAGCGGGTGGGGCTCGTAGATTTGAGCCCCGACTGTGACGCGTTCAAGTCTTCAATCGAAATGGTCAAGATTTTCAGTATCGCCCTCAAGGATCTCGCGGGCCAGAACGCGTGACACCGGGCGCATCTGACCGTCTTCGGTCTCATCGAGCCTGCGCACGATCTCCTCCGCCCCGGGGATCGACCGTTCCATTCGCCGCAACAGGTAGGGATAGACATCGTCGTGCGGTCGTATGTTCCGCTCACGGAAGAACTTCCTCAAGACGCCCGAAAGGACTTCGTCATCGGGCGCGGCGATCTCTGCCACTGTCAGGGCGTTCAGTCGCGAGCGCAGGTCGCCAAGCGTGGCGGTCCAGGCAACGGGCGCAATCCGCGCGGTGAGCAATAGGCTACCGCCTTCGCGGGCCGCCAGGTTGATGAGATGGAATAACGCCTCGTCCGCCACGCCCTGGTCCACGTCCTCCAGAAGCGCCGGGCGCCCGGCGACGGCGGCGATATCGGGCGCTTCGCGATCAAGAAGCACCGCTTTCACCTCGGCGGCCCAGGCGCGCGCAAGATGGGTCTTACCGACCCCTTCGGGGCCGACAAGCACAAGCGCTCCGCCCGGCCAGCGCGGCCACGCATCGAGCGCCGCCACGGCGTCGGCGTTGGAGGCCCCCTCGATGAAGGCGTCGCGGGTGTAGGCTGCGGGCCTCTTGAGGCTCAGCCGAAGCTGCCTGGCCATGCGCCTCGTTCAATGCGTCGGATCACCCAGCCACTGTAGCAAGGCGCAGATGGACGGCACACTGGGCTTGCACTCCCATCCCCGGCATTCACATCCCCTTCGGGGCTGTTGACCAAAGACTAGGCGGCCCCGTCGCGCACAGCCCCGCCGACCACCAGGGTCCAACCCTCCGGCTTAAGCAGCTCGATGGGGGAAAAGCGGACCTTGTAGTCCATCTTCTCCGAGCCGCGGACCCAGTAGCCCAGATAGACGTAGGGCAAGCTGGTCAGACAGGCCTGGATCACGTGGTCCAGGATCACGAAGGAGCCGAGGCTGCGCCGGCTCTGGGTGGGGTCATAGAAGCTGTAGACCAGGGAAAGCCCGTCGCTCATCACGTCGACCAGGGCGCAAGCCACCAGATCGCCCGGGCCTCCGTCCCCGGACCTTGTCCGGTATTCGATGATGTGGGTGCGCACGGCGGTGTCTTCGACCATGGCCACGTAATCCGGCCAGGTCATCTCCGCCATGCCCCCGTCAGCGTGGCGGGTGGTGAGGTAACGGCGAAGCAGATCGAACTGCTCCATCGTGGCCTCGGCCTCTACGAGGTGACGTTCGAGGTCCTCGTTGCGGGCGATAGCTTTCCGCTCGGAGCGGGAGAAGACATAGTCCGCGGCCGGCAGGCGAGCCGAGACGCAGGCCGTGCAGGCTTCGCAGGCAGGCCGATAGGCGATGTTCTGCGACCGGCGGAAGCCGACCTGGGTCAGGCTGTCGTTGACCGTCGCGCCATCCGATAGCGGCAGGTGGGCGAAGACCTTCCGCTCATAGCGTTCGGGCAAGTAAGGGCAGGGCGACGGCGCGGTTAGAAAAAACCTGAGCTGCCGGGTCGGGAAATGCTGCGTCACGGACTTGCAGTCGCCTTCGTAGCGATACGCCTTAAGGACGATTAGGCGTCATGCCGCGTCTTGGCGCAAGGCCTCAGGTCTAGAGACCCTGGTCAGGTGGGAGGACCGGCGCTTCGCGCAAGAGCACGATCGCAATCCGGCGGTTGCCCGGAAGGGTCGGATCGTCGGGGTAAAGTGGCTCGGAAGTCGCCTTTCCGGAGACCTGGTAGACCCGATCCGGATCGACCCCTGAGCTTTGCAGAATACGGCGCGACGCATCGGCGCGAGCGGCCGACAGGGACCAGTCGCCCTCCGCCTTGCCGCCTTGTCCCGCGTTGGCGCTGGTGTGGCCGTAGATACTGATTCGATTTGGCAACTGGTTGATGATCTTGGCGATGGCCCTGAGAAGCAGCTTCGCCCGATCGTTGGGCGTCGCGGTGCCCTGATTGAACATCGAACGACCTTCCTGGTCCACGAGCTGGATGCGCAGGCCCTCAGGTGTCTGGTCGATAATGATATTCTTGGAGAGCTCGGCCAGCTCGGGCATATCCTGCAACGCTTGGCGCAGGGACTGGGCGGCCGAGGCGAAGGCGGCCTGCTCACTCTTTTTCTGTTGTTCCTTCAGGACGTCGCTGGCCGCCTGGTCACTGGAGGCGGACTTGGCCCCATCCTTCGACTTGCCGTCGTTGGGGTGACGGGAGTCCGGGCTGGCGTCCTGGACGACCGACTGTGACCCGTTCTGCTTGGCGCCCTCGTTGCCGAGCGCGGTGCCCGCCAGGATGCCGCCTGAGCCGGACGTGGTCGACGACACGCTGGCCGGGGCGAAATAGTCGGCGATGCCGCGTTTCTGTTCCGGCGAGGTGGTGTTGATCAGCCACATCAGGAGGAAGAAGGCCATCATGGCGGTCACGAAGTCGGCGTAGGCGACTTTCCATGCTCCGCCGTGGTGTCCGGGGCCCCCGCTCTTCTTGATGCGCTTGATGATGATCGGGCGCTCACCGCTCATCGACATGGTTCGCCCCGGTGAAGCCTGTTACGAGGCGCGCAAGGTGCGCCGACGCCCGTTAAGATGGCGTTGCGCAGGGTTAAGGAGCTTCTGGAATGAAGGTGGCGTTCGCTGGCGTGGGAGTGATGGGCTTTCCCATGGCAGGGCATCTGGCCAGGGCCGGCCACGAGATGGCGGTTTATAATCGCACTCCGGAAAAGGCTGAGCGCTGGGTTGCGGCGAACGGCGGGCGGGCTGGGGCGAGTGCGGCGGATGCCGCGACGGACGCCGAGGTCTTCGTGCTATGCGTCGGCAATGACGATGATGTGCGCCAGGTCGTGGCCGAGGCGCTGCCGGCGATGGCCCCAGGTGGGATCGTCGTCGACCACACCACGACTTCGGCCGTGGTTGCTCGCGAGATGGCGGCGTTGGCGGCTAAAGGCGCCAAAGGCTTCGTGGACGCCCCGGTGTCCGGCGGCCAGGCGGGCGCTGAGAACGGCCAGCTGACCATCATGTGCGGGGGCGAGCCCGAGGCCTTCGCCAGGATCGAACCGGTGATCGCATCTTACGCCAAGGCGATCCGGCTGATGGGCGGGCCCGGCGCCGGCCAGCTCACCAAGATGGTCAACCAGATCTGCATTGCGGGCGTCGTCCAGGGCCTGGCCGAAGGCCTGCATTTCGCCAGGCGGGCCGGCCTCGATCCCCAGGCGGTCTACGAGGCGATTTCGAAGGGCGCCGCGCAGTCCTGGCAGATGGACAATCGCTGGAAGACCATGAGCGAGGGCAAATTCGACTTTGGATTCGCCGTCGACTGGATGCGCAAGGATCTGGGTCTTGTGCTGGACGAGGCGGCGCGCAACGCCGCAGCCCTCGATATGACTGCATTGGTCGATGGCTTCTACGCCGAGGTGCAAGCGTTGGGCGGACGTCGTTGGGACACCTCCAGCCTGGTCGCGCGCCTGGAGAAGGCCGAGTGATTCTGCAAACCGAACGACTGGCGTTGCACGAGCTGACGCAGGCCGACGCGCCGTTCATTCTGGAGTTGCTGACCAGCCGCGGCTTCATGGACAACATCGGAGATCGGGGCGTGCGCGACCTCGCGGGCGCGGCGGGCTACATTGAGCGTCAGCGCGAGGGCTATGGGGTCAACGGCTTTGGCCTCTGGGGCGCCGATGTGAAAGCCACCGGCGAGCGGGCAGGCATCTGCGGCTTCGTGAAGCGAGAGGGCCTTGAGCATCCGGACGTCGGCTACGCGTTCCTGGAGCGCTTCTGGGGGCGTGGCTACGCCACCGAGGCCGCTGCAGCTGCGCTGGCCTATGGCCGCCAAACGCTTGGGCTGCAGACCATCGTCGCGATTACTGCGCCTCACAACAAGGGCTCGGCCGCGGTGCTGGAGAAAATCGGCATGCGGTTTACGGGCATGGTCACGATGCCCGGCTACGACACCGAAAGCAGCTATTTCACCACGTGAGGACTGCATGGCGATCGCGACGCGCCGGATCACGGCAAACGGCTTCGAGTTTGCGGTGGATGAGGCCGGCGTCGGGGATCGACTTGCCCTTTGCCTGCATGGGTTCCCGGAGAGCCGCTTCTCCTGGCGCTTCCAGCTGCCCATGCTGGCCGCCATGGGCTACCGCGCTTGGGCGCCCGACCTGCGAGGTTATGGCCAGACCGAGCCCAAGCCGCAGGATGTGGCCAGCTATCGGATAGACCGGCTGATGGAGGACGTGGCCGCCCTCATTGACGCCAGTGGCGCCACGTCCGTCACGCTGATCGGCCACGATTGGGGCGCGGGCCTGGCGTGGACGTTCGCGGCCAATCACGTGCGCCCGCTTGAGCGGCTGGTGATCATGAATGTGCCGCATCCGGCGATCATGAGCGCCCATCTGCGCCGCTCCTGGGCCCAGCTGAAGAAATCCTGGTACATGTTCTTCTTCCAGCTTCCTGGTTTGCCGGAGCGGGCCATGACCGCCGCTGACGCGCGGGCTATCCGCAACGCCTTCCATGGCATGGCGCTCGACAAGACGAACTTCACGCCAGAGGTCCTCGACCGCTACGCGGCGGACGCACAACGGCCAGGCGCCATGCGCGGCATGATCAACTGGTACCGCGCGGCCATGCGCGAGCAGGGCAAGCTTGCCGGTCCATGGCCGGTCATCGAAACCCCGACCCTGATCGTCTGGGGCGAAGAGGACGCCGCGCTCGGGATCGAACTCCTGGACGGCACGGACGAACATGTGCGCGACCTCACGATCAGCCGCCTCCCGGGCGTCTCCCACTGGGTGCAGCAGGAAGCTCCGACGGCGGTGAACGCGATCGTGCAGTCATGGCTCGAGGCTCCGCGGGGAGCGCCGGCAGGATCTGGCTGACGAGCAGGGGCGCGATCGGCGCCGCCGGCGAAGCGGCCGGATCGATCCAGAGCAATTCCTCAATTTCCGCCTGGAGGGCGATACGGCCGGCGATCTCGACCAAAAAGGCGCGGCACCGCACGATCGCGCCGGGCTCGTTGGCGGCCTGGGCCTCGAAGTCGCCCAGCAGACTTGCGGCGGTGACTTCGACGCCCAGCTCTTCGCAAACCTCGCGCGCCGGCGCCGTCAGGTCGTCCTCGCCGGGCTCGCGTTTTCCCCCTGGAAGCATGAAGCGGCTCGTGCCGCGTTTTCTGACCGTAAGCAGCCGTCCGGCCGCGTCGTGGACGACAGCGCCCACAACCTCGACGATCATATGAGCGAAACCTTCCTGCGAAAGGCGAGACCATGGGACGCGCGACGCGAGTGCTCACGGGCGGCATCCATTTCGGCGAAGGTCCGCGTTGGCGCGACGGCCGGCTGTGGTTCAGTGATTTCTACGCTCACGCGGTGAACTCCGTGTCCCTGACTGGGGACCTGCGCGTCGAGGTCGAAATCGACGATCAGCCGTCGGGACTTGGCTGGATGCCGGATGGCTCCCTCCTGATCGTCTCCATGCAGAAGCGTCAGGTCCTGCGGCGCACGGCCGACGGCCGCATCTCGGTCCATGCCGATCTCGGCCATATCGCGACCTTTCACTGCAACGACATGGTGGTCGATTCCCGAGGCGGGGCCTATGTCGGCAACTTCGGGTTCAATCTGGACGCCGCGATCGCCGCGCGCGGCGTGGCCGACGTCCTGGCGGACCACCCGACGGCCAAGCTCGCCTACGTAGCTCCCGACGGCCAGACCCGTGTGGCGGCCGATGACATGCATTTTCCGAATGGGCCGGTCATCACGCCGGACGGCAAGACCCTGATCCTCGGCGAGACCCTGGGCGCTGTGCTGACGGCTTTCGATATCGCCGCAAACGGCGACCTCTCGAATCGCCGCGTCTGGGCGCCGACAACGCCTGCGGTCCCGGACGGCATCTGCCTCGACGCCGCCGGCGCCATATGGCTGGCTAATCCCGTTGCGCCGCAGTGCGTGCGCATCGCCGAGGGCGGCAAGGTGCTGGAGACGATCGACACCGGGCAGCCGTGCTACGCCTGCATGCTGGGCGGCGACGACGGCAAATCCCTCTTCATGGTCGTCGCCGACAGCTCCGACCATGCCGAGGCCGCCAAATCCAAGACCGGCAAGATCCTGGTCGCAAGCGTCGATAGCCCGCGCGCCGGCTTGCCTTAGGCCCCCAGCGACCGCGCCGCGCGCGGGGCGAAATAGGTGATGACACCCGCTGCGCCAGCCCGCTTGAAAGCGCCGAGGCTCTCCAGGACGGCGCGCTCCTCGTCGAGCCAGCCGTTCTGCGCAGCGGCCATCAGCATGGCGTACTCACCAGAGACCTGAAAGGCGAAGGTCGGCATGGCGAAGGCCTCGACCACACGGCGGACGATGTCGAGGTAGGGCATGCCCGGCTTGACCATCACCATGTCCGCGCCCTCGGCGATGTCCATGGCGACCTCGCGCAGCGCCTCGTCCGAATTGGCGCTGTCCATCTGGTAGGTCTTCTTGTCCCCAGGATTATCGACCGAGCCGGTCCCGAGTTTCCCGGAACCGATAGCCTCTCGGTAAGGGCCGTAGAAGGCCGATGCATACTTGGCCGCGTAGGACATGATCATCACGTCCTGCAGCCCCTCGGACTCCAACGCGCGCCGAAGAACCCCGCAGCGGCCGTCCATCATGTCGGACGGCGCCAGGATGTCGCAGCCGGCTTTTGCCTGCATCAGACCTTGCTCGACCAGGCGCTCGACCGTGGCGTCATTGAGGATGCGGCCGTTTTCGACCAGGCCGTCGTGGCCGTGGTCGGTGAAGGGGTCCAGCGCCACGTCGCACATGACCCCGACTTCCGGAGCCGCATCCTTCATGGCCTTCACCGCTCGGGCCACGACGCCATCGGGGTCCAGGGCAAGCTTGCCGCCGGCGTCCTTCTTGGCCCCGTCGATGTGTGGGAAGACCGCGATCGCCGGAATTCCCAGCGCCTTGGCTTCCTTGGCGGCCGCTGCGCAGTCCTTCACTGACAGGCGAGCGACGCCCGGCATGGAGGCGACCGGGACCTGTCCGTCTCCCTCGTGCACCACCATCGACCAGATCAGATCCGCCGGGGTCAGCACGGTCTCGCGGACCAGGCGGCGGATCCATTCGCCCTGGCGAAGCCGGCGCAGGCGAAGGGCAGGGTAGGCGGCGAGGGGCGCTTTGCTCATGGTCCGCGCCTTTGCACCCGCAGGGCCGCGTCGCGCAACCCATCCTTTGGGTGACCGTACCGCTGCGGGTCGATGCAATCCACGGGAGATGCGGGATCCGGAGCCGATGGTCCGCCAGAGCCGCAGGGGATCCCTCGGCCCCCTCGGCGCCGGGGCTGCCTGGTCCGTGACGGAAGCTTTGTCCCGGCGGAAACGAGCCAGGAATCCAGACGCTGGCCGGCCGGCGCACCTGGACTTGCGCGCGGCGATTGACAGAGACCGCGACGCGGGCTGAGTCCCAGCCTCATGGATTTCAGCCTCACCGATGACCAGCGAGCGATCGAAAACACCGCGCGCGCCTTCGCCACCACCGAACTTGCCCCGCATTCCGCACGCTGGGACGCCGAGAGCCACTTCCCTGTCGATGTGTTGAGGAAGGCCGCCGAGCTCGGTTTTGCAGGCCTCTACGTAAAGGAGGACGTGGGCGGCTCGGCGCTGAGTCGGCTCGACGCCTCGATTGTCTTCGAGCAGCTCTCCTACGGCGACGTGACGACCGCGGCGTTCATTTCAATCCACAACATGGCGTCGTGGATGATCGACCGGTTCGGCTCGGACGACCTGCGCCGTCGCTATCTCCCGCGCCTCACCACCATGGACCTGATCGCTTCCTACTGCCTGACTGAACCGGGATCCGGCTCCGATGCTGCGGCTCTGGGCACGACGGCGCGCAGGGACGGAGAGGCCTACATTCTCAATGGGTCGAAAGCCTTCATCTCCGGAGCCGGGACTTCGGACATCTACGTCGTGATGGCCAGGACCGGAGGGCCCGGCCCGAAGGGCGTTTCGGCATTTGTGGTCGAGAAGGATGCGCCCGGCCTCTCGTTTGGAGCCCAGGAAAAGAAAATGGGCTGGAAGTCGCAGCCCACGGCGCAGGTCAACTTCGACGACTGCCGCGTCGCCGCGGCGAACCTTATAGGGGCGGAAGGCGAGGGGTTCGGCTTCGCTATGGCCGGGTTGGACGGCGGGCGGATCAACATCGCCTCGTGTTCGCTGGGCGGGGCGGGCCTGGCGCTGGACACCGCCAAGGCGCACCTGGAAACGCGCCGGCAGTTCGGCAATCCGCTGAAGGAGTTCCAGGGTCTGCAATGGCGGCTGGCGGACATGGCCACCGACCTGGAAGCCGCCAGACTCATGGTGCGGCGCGCGGCGCACGCGCTGGATAACCGCGATCCGCAGGCCACCAAGTATTGCGCAATGGCCAAACGGCTTGCGACGGACACCGGCTTCGAAGTGGCCAACCAGGCCCTGCAATTGCACGGCGGCTATGGCTATCTGCAGGACTTCCCGCTTGAGCGAATCGTACGCGACCTGCGTGTCCATCAGATCCTCGAGGGTACCAACGAAATCATGCGCGTGATCACCGCCAGGGAGCTTTTCAAGCAATGAGCGGCGCCGTCCCCAACAGCGAGTCCGAGGTCCTGATCCGTGTCGAGGGTGCGGTCGGACGAATTACGCTGAACCGTCCGCAGGCCCTGCATGCGCTGACCACCAACATGTGCCGGATCATGATCGAGGCGCTGGTCACCTGGATCGACAACCCGATCGTGAAGCTGGTGCTGATCGACCACGCAGGCGAGCGGGGCTTCTGCGCCGGCGGCGACATCCGGATGCTGGCCGAGAGCGGGGCGAGCGACGGGCGGTTGGCGAGGGAGTTCTTCTTCACCGAATACCGGCTGAACGCCCTGCTGCACGACTACCCCAAGACCCTGGTGGCGATCATGGACGGGGTGACCATGGGCGGCGGCGTGGGTATCTCGCGGCCCTGTCGGTTCCGGGTGGCGACGGAGCGGACCACTTTCGCCATGCCGGAAACCGGCATCGGGCTCTTCCCGGACGTTGGTGGCGGCTGGTATTTGCCACGGATGAGCGACCGTGTCGGGTTGTGGCTGGCGCTCACGGGCGCACGGATCAAGGCTGCCGACTGCCAGCTGACCTGCCTTGCCACCGACTACGTGGAGAGCGCCCAGATTCCGGCCCTCAAGGCTGCGATCATCGCCGAGCCGAGTGCGATCGAAACCTTGCTGACCGAGTTCGAGTGCGATGCCGGCCGTCCGAGCCTTGCCGCCCACCAGGACGAGATCGCCCGCCTTTTCGGCGGCGAAAGTGTTGAGGAGATCGTCGCAGCCCTGGAGGCTGCCGATAGTGACTGGGCCCGCGAACAGCTTTTGATCCTGAAGACCAAGTCGCCTCAAACCCTCAAGGTCGCCTTTCGCCAGTTGCGCCTGGGTGGATCGATGAGGAACTTCGCCGACAACATGGCCATGGAGTACCGCATCGGCGCGCGGGTGGTGCAACGCCACGACTTCCTGGAAGGTGTTCGCGCCGTCATCATCGACAAGGACAACGCGCCGCGCTGGAATCCTCCGAAACTGGAGGAGGTCACCGATGAGATGTTGGACAGCATTTTCGCGCCACTGCCTTCCACTGAGGAGTGGACGCCCTTACCTTGACTTCAAGGCGGCGCTTTGAGCTCCGTCGTTGGGAGGAAAACGATGACATCCAAGCTGATGCTGGGGGCCGTGCTGGCCGCCGCCATGGTGTCCGCAGGTGGCGTCTACGCCAAGCCGGACGCAAACCAACTGGCCGCGGTGGCCGACAAGAACCGCCCAGAAGCCGACACCAAGCGCGACGCCGACCGCAAGCCCGCCGAGATGCTCGAATTTGCCGGCGTCAAGCAGGGCCAGACCGTGGTCGACCTGATCCCGGGCGGCGGCTATTTCACCCGAATCTTCGCCAAGGCCGTCGGTCCGAAGGGCACGGTCTACGCCGTGGGTGGCCCGCCGAGGCCTTCACAGGATCCGTCCAAGCCCGCTCCGACCCCGGCGCAGGACACGATCGCGGCGGACCCGAACTATTCGAACGTGAAGTCCATCCATGCGCCGCTGACGGGCGGGCTTTCGATCCCGACCCAGGCCGACGTGATCTGGACGGCGCAGAACTATCATGACGTGAAAAACGTCCCGAACGTCGACATGCTGGCGTTCGACAAGTCGATCTACAACGCCCTCAAGCCCGGCGGGGTGTTCATCGTGCTCGACCACGCCGCCGCGCCCGGCGCCCAAGTCACCAACACGCTGCACCGGATCGATCCGGCGGTCGTGAGAAAGGAAGTCGAGGCCGCCGGCTTCAAGTACGAGGGCGAAAGCAAAGTGCTTGCGAACGCGTCCGACGACCACACCAAGGCCGTCTTCGACCCCGCCCTGCGCGGTCACACGGACCAGTTCATCTACAAGTTCCGTAAGCCAAAGTAAGTAACTGCTATAAAAGGATTTTCATGACCCGGATCGCCTTCATCGGCCTCGGCAATATGGGCGGCGGTATGGCCGCCAACCAAGCCAGGGCGGGTCATGAAGTCCTGGCCTTCGACCTGTCGGCCGCCGCCTTGCAGAAGGCGGTGGCGGCGGGCTGCGCGGCAGCGGGGTCGGCGGCGGCGGCCGTAAAGGACGCCGAGGCGGTTATCACCATGCTGCCGGCCGGCCAGCACGTGCGGGCTGTCTATCACGACGAGATCGCGCCGAACGCTCGACCAGGCTGCCTGATGATCGACTGTTCCACGATCGATGTGGAAAGCGCGCGGGTCGTCGGCGAGAGCATGGGCAAGCTGGGATTTCGCTTCGCCGATGCGCCGGTCTCCGGGGGGACTGCGGGCGCCGATGCTGGGACGCTGGCGTTCATGGTCGGCTGCGCGGAGCCCGACTTCCCTGACATGGAGGCCCTGATCGGACCCATGGCGCGCACGGTGATCCGGGCCGGCGATCATGGCGCGGGGCAGGCGGCCAAGATCTGCAACAACATGGTGCTGGGCGCCTCGATGATCGCGGTTTGCGAGGCCTTCGCGCTGGCCGAGAAGCTGGGCCTCGATCCCGAACGTTTCTTCGACATCGCTTCGAAGTCGTCCGGACAGTGCTGGAGCCTGACCAGTTATTGCCCGTGGCCGGGTCCGGTCCCGGCGGCGCCGTCCAATCGCGGCTACGAAGGCGGCTTCGCCACGGCGATGATGCTTAAGGACCTCAAGCTCGCCCAGGAAGCCGCAGCCAGGGCCGGCGCGGCGACGCCGCTCGGCGCGCAGGCCGAGGGCCTCTACGCCCTCTTCGACAGGCTAGGTGGCGGCGGCAAGGATTTCTCGGCGATTATCGAGCTCTTCCGTGGCAAACCGCCGGTCTGAACCCCACGTAAGTAACCGCCGTTCAGGAAAATTGATCGGTCAGTGACGAAAGGTCGTCCTGGGAGCGTCCTGGTCTTATGGACAACGCACGCTCACGGTGCGAAAACCCGAGCGCATCAAAGGGAACCGGCCGCCCGCGCAAGACGTCGAACGTGGGACCCGGGTAAGCAAAGTCGATGGATTACAGGGCCGCGTTCGCAAGCGCTCTCGAGAAGATCCGGGCCGAGGGGCGTTACCGGGTGTTCGCCGATCTGAAGCGCCACCGGGGTGAATTTCCACGGGCGACCTGGACCCGCGCAGACGGCGCAGAGTCCGAAGTGATCGTCTGGTGCTCCAACGACTACCTTGGCCAAGGCCAGAACCCGGTCGTCACCGACGCAATGAAGAAGGCCATCGACGAGGCCGGCGCCGGCTCCGGCGGCACCCGCAACATTTCGGGCACCACACACTACCACGTCGAGCTGGAACGTGAGTTGGCCGATCTTCACCAGAAGGAAGCGGCGCTGCTCTTCACCTCGGGCTACGTCTCGAATGAAGCCTCGCTTTCGACTTTGTACAAGATCCTGCCGGGTCTGATCGTCTTCTCCGACGCGCTCAACCACAACTCGATGATCAGCGGCATCAAGGCCGGCCGTGGTGGCGAGCGTCACATCTTCCGGCACAACGACCTCGAACACCTTGAAGAACTTCTGGCTGCGGCGCCTGCCGATGCGCCGAAGCTGATCGCCTTCGAAAGCGTCTACTCGATGGATGGCGACGTGGCCGACATCCCGGCTACCGTGGCGTTGGCCAAGAAGTATGGCGCGATGACCTATATCGACGAGGTGCACGCGGTTGGCATGTATGGTCCGCGCGGCGCCGGTGTCGCCGAGCGCGACGAGATGATGGCTGAGATCGACATCATCGAAGGGACGCTGGGCAAAGCGTTCGGCGTGATGGGTGGCTACATCGCCGCCGACGCCATGATCGTCGACGCCATCCGCAGCTTCGCCGACGGCTTCATCTTCACGACCTCGATCCCTCCGGCCCTGGCCGCCGGCGCCGTGGCCTCGATCCGCTACCTCAAGCAGCACAACGAAATCCGCATCGCCCACCAGGAGCGCGCCACCGCCCTGAAGGCTCGCCTGCTGAAGGCCGGGCTGCCCGTGATGCCGAGTGTCTGCCACATCGTGCCTGTGCTGGTCGGCGACGCCGTCCACTGCAAGATGATCTCTGACATCCTGCTCGAAGATCACGGCATCTACGTTCAGCCGATCAACTATCCGACCGTTCCGCGCGGCACCGAGCGGCTGCGCTTCACGCCCTCGCCGGCGCACACGGACGAAATGATGGACGCGTTGGTCGCTGCGCTCGAAACGCTCTGGGTCCGCTGCAACGTTCAGCGCGTCGGCGGCGTCGCCGCTTAAGGATGCCTGGAGGGGCGATGAGCCCCTTCATGAAGCGCAGCAGGTAGGGCAAACCAGCCGAGGTCGGCGCCGCCGGCGCTGGTCGCCGATAGACCGCCTCGGACCAGGCGTTCTCAGTCCGCCGGCGCTCACTGGTTTTCAGCCCCCGATCAAAGGCGGCGTTACGGCTCGTCCGCCCGACAGGTGACGCTCCAGCCGCCAGCGTAGGTGCGGATCTCATCCACCGCCAGGTCGTGCAGCGCGCCCAGGCATTCGATGTTGAAACGGTCGCCCAGCCGTGGCGTCTGAAGCGTGCTCGACCAGATCACCACGCGACCCGTGTCGCCGAAATCTTCGTCGAAGACTGCGTAGCCGCTTGCGCTGAACGGGCGCGGGCCGTCCGGGGACCGCGCCACGGCTATTTGCGTCGCCGGACGCCGCGTCCGAGGCCGATTTGCTTGGCGAAATCGGACCGCCGCGCAGCGTAAGCCGGCGCGACCATCGGATAGTCGGACGGAAGGCCCCAGCGCTTACGGTAGTCATCGGGGCTCATATTGTAGCGCGAGCGCAGGTAGCGTTTGAGCATCTTCAGTTTCTTGCCGTCTTCGAGGCAGACAATGAAGTCGTGCTGAATGCTGCGCCCGATGGAAACTGCCGGCTTGGGCCGCTCCTCGACAATGGGCGCCGGGTCGCGCGAGAGGCCTTCCAGCGCCTGATGCACCGTGCGGATGAGATCGGGAATCGAGTCGGCGGTGACGGCGTTTCGGCTCACGTAGGCGGCAACGATGCCGCTTCCAAGTCGTAGGAGTTCTTCGCCCGAAGGCCCCTCCGGGTCTGCTCCAACGCTCATTGGGTCCCTCTTTCTCTACGCTGCAACCGCCCGCAGCGCAGCGGGACCTGCACATCGGGTGAAGCGGAAACGCCGCGCCAGCGTGATTGTTCCCCTGCGGCTCGGCGACGGTGGAGGGATCGGCGGTTTGGGGGTAAAGAGCGCTCTCCGCCGGTTTCCATCCCGACCGACCCATCAGCCTGAAAGGCGCCGCCCTTGACGCTCAACGTCCAAGCTCAATCCTCGTCCACCACGTCCGCAGCTGGCGGGTTTTTCGCCGATGGCGTCGCGCAAGGTGATCCGGATCTGGCGCGGATCCTGGATGCTGAGCTTCGGCGCCAGCAGAACCAGATCGAGCTCATTGCGTCGGAGAACATCGTCTCGCGCGCCGTGCTGCAGGCCCAGGGCTCGGTCCTGACGAACAAGTACGCGGAGGGGTATCCGGGCAAGCGGTACTACGGCGGCTGCGAAGTGGTCGATGAAGCCGAGATCCTGGCGCAAGAACGGGCGCGTCGGCTCTTCGGTTGCGAATTCGTCAATGTGCAACCGCACTCCGGCAGCCAGGCGAACCAGGCGGTCTTCATGGCCACGATGAAGCCCGGCGACACATTCATGGGGATGGACCTGGCCGCCGGCGGCCATCTGACCCACGGCAAGAACATCAACCAGTCAGGCAAGTGGTTTCGCCCCGTCGCCTACAGCGTGCGCCAGCAGGACCACCTGATTGACTATGATCAGGCGTGGGAAGTCGCCCGCGCCGAGCAGCCCAAGGTGATCATCGCAGGCGCCTCGGCCTACTCGCGGCACATCGATTTCGCCCAGTTCCGGGCGATCGCCGACGATGTCGGCGCGGTGTTGATGGCCGATATCGCCCACTACGCCGGGCTTGTAGCCGCCGGCGCCTATCCCAATCCATTCCCCCACGCTCACATCGTCACAACGACAACGCACAAGACCCTGCGCGGTCCGCGTGGCGGGATGATCATGACCAACGATAAGAAGCTGGCGAAAAAGATCGATTCCGCGGTCTTCCCCGGCCTGCAGGGCGGGCCGCTCATGCATGTCATCGCCGCCAAGGCCGTGGCCTTCGGCGAAGCGCTGCGGCCCGAGTTCAAGCTTTACGCCCACCAGGTGATCGAGAACGCACGCGCGCTGGCCGACAGCCTGCAGACCGCCGGCTTCAAGATCGTCTCCAACGGCACCGACAGCCACCTGATGCTCGTGGATCTTACGCCGAAGGGCGTGAGCGGCGCCGACGCCGAGGTCGCGCTCGAGCGGGCAGGCATCACCACCAACAAGAACGGCATTCCCTTCGACCCGCTTCCGCCGATGCAGACCTCCGGACTGCGGGTCGGCTCGCCGGCCGGGACAACCCGGGGTTTCGGCCCCACCGAGTTCCGGCAGATTGGAGCCTGGATGGGCGAAATCCTCGACGGCGTGGCGGCCGGCGGCGACAATTCGGCGGTCGAGGCCAAGGTTCGCAGCGAAGTCCTGGCCTTGACGGCGCGCTTCCCTATCTACAACGGATAGGGTTTGGTAGGCCCGAGGGGGCTAGATCATGCGCTGTCCGTTTTGCGGCCACGCCGAAAGCCAGGTTAAGGACAGCCGGCCGTCGGAGGATGGCGCGGCCATCCGCCGACGTCGGTCCTGCCCGGAATGCGGCGGCCGCTTCACGACGTTTGAGCGCGTGCAGCTTCGTGAGCTGACCATCCTCAAGCGCTCGGGCAGGCGCACGCCATTCGAACGCGACAAGCTCGCGCGTTCAATCTCGATCGCCATCCGAAAGCGTCCGGTGGATCCCGAGCGGGTGGAAAGGATGATCTCCTCGATCGTCCGCCAGCTCGAGAGCATGGGCGAAACCGAATTGCCCTCATCGGCGGTGGGTGAACTGGTCATGAAGCAGCTCAAGGCGCTCGATGACGTGGCCTATGTCCGCTACGCCTCGGTCTATCGTGACTTCCGAGAAACCCAGGACTTCGCCAAGTTTCTTGGCGAGGAGGGTCTCGCCGAGGCGGCGGAGGGCGAGGAGTGAAGCTGAATCCCCCCTCCTTGCTGGAGAGGACGGACCAAACGAAGCGCGAGATGAATGGCGGCCTGCGGGCCCCGATTTTCCGGGCCTGCGCTTGACCCCGATTCCCCCGCCCTGGCCGCCACGCGGCCTGTCTCCCCCCTGAAGAGGAGGGACGATGACGATCACGCTCAAGCTCGCCACGACGCTGGATGGGCGCATCGCCACCGCGGGCGGCGAGAGCCGTTGGATCACGGGAGAACCTGCGCGCCAGGCTGTGCACCGCCTGCGCTCCGAGCACGACGCTGTGCTGGTGGGCGTGGAGACGGCGCTGTCCGATGACCCGGAGCTTACAGTCCGGCTGCCGGACTACACCGGGCCCCAACCCGCGCGCGTCGTGCTGGACAGCCGTCAACGGCTGTCGCCGGCAAGCAGACTGGTGACCTCGGCGCGGGAGATTCCGACTTATGTCGTAGCGGTTGGCCAACCGGATCGCGTTCTGCTCGAAGCCGGCGTGCACGTCCTGCAGGTCCGCGCCGTCGGCGAGGATCGGCCGGAGCTTTCAACGGTTGTGCAGGCCTTGGCGGGCGAGGGGTTCTCGCGGCTGTTTGTCGAAGGAGGCGGCCAAGTGGCCGCGAGCTTTATTCGCTGCGGACTGGTCGACGCCATCGAGTGGTTCCGTGCGCCAGTGCTGATCGGTGGGGAGGGGCGTCCCGCTATTGGCGCTCTGGCCATTGCCGAGCTCGCTCGGGCGCCCCACTTCAGGCGCACCGACGTCCGGGAGATCGGCGTCGACCTTTGGGAACGCTACGAGAGGGCCTGAATGTTCACCGGCATAGTCACGGACGTGGGCCATGTGCGGCGCGTGCGCGACACCAATCGCGACCGCCGCTTCGAGATCGATACGGCCTTCGACCTGTCGACGCTCGACATCGGCGCCTCGGTGAGCCACGCCGGCTGCTGCCTCACCGTGGTCGAGAAGGGCCATGGATGGTTCGCCGTGGAGGTGTCCGGGGAAACGCTTTCGCTGACCACGCTCGGCGAATGGGAGAAGGGCCGCCGTGTCAATCTGGAGCGAGCGGCCCGGGTCGGAGATGAGCTCGGCGGCCACATCGTCTCAGGCCACGTCGATGGAATCGGCGAAGTGCTGTCCGTTGAAAGCGAGGGTGGCTCGCACCGGGTGCAGATCAAAGTCCCCCGACCACTGCACCGCTACATCGCCCCGAAGGGCTCGATTGCGCTCGAGGGCGTCTCGCTCACGGTCAATGAGGTCGAGGACGACGTTTTTGGGGTGAATCTGATTCCGCACACCTGGGACGTCACCACCCTTGGCGAGCTCAAGCCAGGTTCGCGGGTGAACCTGGAGATCGACATGCTGGCGCGCTATCTCGCCCGTTGGCGAGAAACGGCCTAAAGCGTTCACCTCACGCTGAAGGGGCCCAGATGAGCGAAGACCAGATCCGCATCCTGATCGTCGAGGCGCGGTTCTACTCCGACCTGGCCGATGAACTGCTGAAGGGCGCCGTGGACGCTCTCGAAGCCTATGGCGCGACCTACGAAGTGGTCACCGTGCCGGGCGCGCTGGAGATCCCGGCGGCGATCGCGCTGGCCGAGGAAGGGGGCCATCGACCGGCCGCCGCCGCGCCCTACGACGGCTATGTGGCGCTGGGGACGGTGATCCGCGGCGAAACCTACCACTTCGAGATCGTCTCGAACGAGTCGGCGCGAGGGCTGATGGAGCTCTCGATCGCCAAGCGGCTCTGCATCGGCAACGGCATTCTGACCGTCGAGGACGAGGCTCAGGCCTGGGCGCGAGCCCGACCGAGCGAGGGTGACAAGGGTGGCGGGGCGGCGCGCGCCGCGCTCACCATGGTCGCGCTTCGCCAACAACTGCTGGCCGGCAAGCGATGACCGCTACCCCCAAGCAGGCCCGTTCCGTGGCGAGGCTCGCCGCTGTCCAGGCGCTCTACCAGATGGAGGTGTCGAACGCCGGAGCCGAGATGGTGATCCGGGAGTTCACCGAGCACCGATTCGACCGTGACCTGCCCGACGAAGCCGGGGAGGACGTGACCCTGGCCCATGCTGACGAAGTCTTCTTCGCCGATCTGGTGCGGGGCGTCGTTGCGCACCAGAAGGCGGTGGACGCCGCGATCGCCAAGCGGCTGGCCTCGGGTTGGCGTCTTGACCGGCTGGACGCCACGGCGCGGGCGATCCTGCGGGCAGGGGCCTACGAACTCAGCCACCGCGCCGACGTGCCTACCGAGGTGGTGATCGACGAATACGTGGAACTCGCCAAGTCGTTCTTCGAAGGGCCCGAGCCGGGGTTCGTCAACGGCGCCTTGGATGCCGTGGCCCAGGACACGCGGGGCTGATTGTCGGGGGGCTGATGTCCGGCGCTGACGAGTTCACCGAGATCGCTCGACTGTTCCGGCCTTTGACCGGCGGTGCGATCGGGGCCTTCGACCTCCTCGACGACGCCGCCATCGTTCCGCAGCGGCCGGGCTTCGACCTCGTGGTCACCAAGGACGCCATCGTGGAAGGCGTGCATTTTCCGGTGGGTGAGCATCCCGGTTTGGTCGCCAGGAAACTGGTGCGCGTGAACCTTTCCGACCTAGCGGCCAAGGCGGCCGAGCCATTCGCCTGCTTCCTGGCCGTGGCCTGGCCGAAGGCGTTCGGCCCCGCCGAGCGCGAGGCGTTCGCAAGCGGCTTGGGAGAGGATCTGCGGACGTTCGGGGTAGGGCTGCTGGGCGGTGATACGGTTTCGACGCCGGGCCCCTTCACCGCCAGCCTGACGGCGCTGGGCTGGGTGCCGCAAGGCGGTATGGTGCGCCGCGCCGGGGCGCGGGTCGGCGACGTCGTCGCTGTGAGCGGGACCATCGGTGACGGCGCCCTTGGCCTGCTGGCGACGCAAGGCGAGGTCGAGGATCCCGCGGGATGGCTTGCGGAGCGCTACCGGCTTCCCTCGCCGCGTCTCGACCTTCGCGACGTACTGCGTGGCGCAGCCAGCGCCGCTGCCGATGTGTCGGACGGCCTGATCGCCGACGCTGGACATATCGCCGCGGCCAGTGGGGTGCGGCTAAGCCTGGACCTGGACCGTTTGCCCGTCTCGGCGGCTGCGGCCGCCTGGCTGGCGACCCAACCCCATCAAAGTCAGGCGCTCGCGCAACTTGCGACGGGAGGCGACGACTACGAGGTGGTGGGAACCTTCCGGGAAACGCCGCCCGGCTTCACGCAGATCGGCAGGGTTTGCGCGGGAGCCGGGATCGAGGTCTCGGTGGGCGGGAGCCCCGTCGAGATCGGCCGCCGCGGTTGGCGTCACATCTGAAGGCTTGCGTTCCTGTTCGTGCTAGGGCTTTTGCCGCGTCCGCCGCGTTTCGTGAGAGCGGACGCCAAGGACCTCAGATGCCATTCCCTCCGACCCACCCTGCGCTGGCCCGCGCGCTCGAGCAGCAGGGCTATGCCGAGCCCACCCCCGTCCAGGCCGCCGTGCTCGCCGCGCCGGAGCAGCAGGACCTCCTGGTCTCCGCCCAAACCGGCTCAGGCAAGACCGTGGCCTTCGGTCTTGCGCTCGCCCGGGGCCTGCTGGGGCAGGAACCCCACTTCGAGCGGGCCGGTGTTCCCCTCGCGCTGGTGATCGCCCCGACGCGCGAACTCGCCCTTCAGGTCAGCCGCGAGTTGGAGTGGCTCTACGCCCACGCAGGCGCAAGGGTCGTGACCTGCGTCGGAGGCATGGACCCCTTGCGCGAACGGCGCGCGCTGCAGGCCGGCGCCCACGTTGTGGTTGGCACGCCTGGGCGGTTGCGTGATCACCTCGAGCGCGGAGCGCTCGATCTTTCCGGCCTTCGCGTCGTCGTGCTCGATGAGGCCGACGAGATGCTGGACCTCGGCTTCCGCGAAGACCTGGAGGAAATCCTCGACTCCACGCCGACCCAGCGCCGGACCCTGCTCTTCTCCGCGACGATCGCCAAAGAGATCGCCACGCTTGCGCGCCGCTACCAACGTGAAAGCCTGCGCATCGACACGCTGCGTCGCGACGAGGCGCACGGCGATATCGAGTACCGCGCCATCCGCGTTGCGCCAAACGAGGTCGAGCACGCCGTCGTCAACCTGCTGCGCTACTTCGAAAGCCCCGGCGCCCTGGTGTTCTGCGCCACGCGCGACAGGGTTCGCCACCTTCACGCCGCGCTGCGCGAACGCGGCTTTGCCGCGGTGGCGCTCTCCGGAGAGCTCAGCCAGAAGGAGCGGGCGGACGCCCTACAAGCCCTACGGGACGGCCATGCGCGGGCCTGTGTGGCCACCGATGTGGCCGCCCGAGGCCTCGACCTTCCCGACCTGGGCCTGGTTATCCACGCCGATCTGCCCGTGAACAAGGCGGGCCTGCTGCATCGAAGCGGCCGCACCGGGCGGGCCGGCAAGAAGGGGACCTCGGTCCTGGTCGTCCCGTACAACAAACGCCGGGTCGCGGAACGATTGCTGGACAGCGCCAGCATCGACGCAGGCTGGTCAGGCCCGCCGCTCGCCGACGAGATCCGCGCCAAGGACCAGCAGCGATTGCTTGCCGATCCGATCCTGACAGAAGATCCGTCCGACGAGGACCTGACACTGGCCCGCCTGATCCTCGCCGACCGCTCGCCGGAAGCTGTCGCAGCCGCCCTGATCCGTCTGCACCGCCAACGCTTGCCGGAGCCCGAGGACCTCTTCGACGACGCGCGCGACTCCGGCCAGTTGATCCCCTCGGCAAAGCCCCGCGGCGGCGCGGCCTATGATCCCCTGCGCGAGGGAGCCCCCGGAGCCTCGAACGCCACGGGCTCGGTCGGCGCGGAGTGGTTCCGAATGCCGATCGGACGTCAGAACAATGCCGACCCGAAGTGGCTGATCCCGCTGATTTGCCGGCTGGGCCATGTCACCAAGAAGGACATCGGCCAGATCCGCATCTTCGATCGAGAGACCAAGTTCGAGATCATCGCCGAAACGGAAGCTCGTTTCCGACAAGCGGTGAAGGGCGCCGCCGAAGGGGATATCCGCATAGAACCGGCCGCAGCGCCGCCCGCCGCAGACCGCCCGCGTGGACCGCGGCCGAGCGCAAACCGGCAGGGACCGCG
This sequence comes from Phenylobacterium sp., assembly GCF_036495085.1. GTDB lineage: Bacteria > Pseudomonadota > Alphaproteobacteria > Caulobacterales > Caulobacteraceae > Phenylobacterium. The sequence goes on from NZ_DASXNL010000023.1 coordinate 59,383, forward strand.
GCCGCAAGCGCCTCGGTCGCCCGCAGCCAAGACGGCGGGGCCCAGGCCCGGTCCGAGAGCCAAGGGCGGCAAGCCGCGACACAAGCCCAACTAGCGATAGCTCATGCGGCCTTCGGGCGGCCCGGCTCGCTGACGTCGAAACGGACCTGTGAGCGGCCGAAATCCATCGCCACCGCATCGAACTGGGTGAGCAGGTCCATGCCGAGCATGACGGCCGGCTTGTCCTTCAGGCCCCAGATGTCGAACACGTGCAGATCGGCATAGATGACCGGCACATTGCCGAGGTGCAGGCCGCCCAAGCGCATGAAGGGGATGTACAGAAGGTCGCCCCAGAACTGCTCGCCGACCAGACTCTCCATCCGCAGGCGCTGGTAGGGTTCGACGCGCAACTTGCGGCGATCCACCTCGGCCACGATCTCTCGCAGGGCGGCGTTGCACATGGTCATCTGCGCGCCGGAGTCGATCATGGCGCTGATGTGTTTGCCGCTGAGGTCGGCGTCGACGATGGTCAACTGGCCGAGCCGGCGCCGAGCGGGAACGACCGCGCTGCCCTGGGTCGAGAAATCAGCTCTGGAGCGTGTGATCGCCAGGTTCTTCGCCTTGAAGCCGAGTTCCAGGCGTTGGCCGGACAGCCAATCGATCCCGAGCACCCCCTCCAGCCCGTCGTCGAGCGGCAGAACCGTAGCGTGCACGCCCTTTCGGTTGCGCTCGCCGACCCGCAACTGATCGATCAGGACGCCTGGCCGTTCACGGACTCCGACGATGGTATGCACCCGGGAGGGCGGGAGATCGGGGAGCGCAAGGCGCTGGGCGAGGTCCCTGGAGATGCAAGAAACATTGGCGCCGGTGTCGACCAGGAATTGGAACGGCCCCTGGCCGTTGATGGTGACGGGCCCCATCATATGCTCGAAAGCGTCGTGACCCGTATTGACCTGGGTCGGCGCCTCATCGGCGACGGCGGGGCGATCGGTCGAGACCTGGGCGATGGCGCGGGAAACGGTGAGGGAGGCGGCGCAGGCGGCAAGCAGGCTGCCGGATGCCTGTCGGCGGTTCGGAAGCATGGCTCCAACTCCTGCCCATAAGGCTGCGGCAGGATATCACCTGGGGGACCTGCGGTCACGCTGGAGGCTATGGCGACCGGTTTTTGGCAAGTCAGCCAAAAGTCGAGAGCGCTTCCGGCTACTCCCACCCGTCGGCACTGGGAGTGGGAAGCACCCCCTGGCCTCAATATTGCGGAAACCGGGCGATGCTATCCTCAGGCATGTCATACCGCGCCCTGACGTTAGCCCTCGCCCTGCTGACCCTCACTGGCCCAGCGCACGCGGCCGAGAAGTCCAGGGAGGTCGGGCAATATGTCGATCTGCAACCGGTCGCCCTGCCGATCGTCGTCCAGGGCCGCTTGGTCAACTACGTGTTCGTCTATGTCCGTGTGAACTTCAGGAACGGTGTCGACATCGCCAGGGTGCGGGACAAGGAACCGATGTTCCGCGACGCCCTGGTCCGCCAGGGGCACCGCACGCCCTTTGTCGTGCCAAACGACTGGAAAAGGGTTGACGAGGCCAAGCTCGTGGCGGCCCTGACCCGCGACGCCGCGGCGATCACCGGCCCCAACGTGGTGAGCTCGGTCGTGGTGACCTCACAAGCTCCACAGAAGAGCGTCATCACCCCAGGAGCCTAGGCCCTGGGAGGCTCCCGAACCGCGCCGGGCGCCGCAGGTTGCGCGTGCGAGACAACTTTGGCACTTTCCGGCCTCTTGCCGCAGGGCCGCGAAGAGGGCGCGCCCTGATTCTTGGGAAATTTAGGGGCTGGAAACGAGCCGGGGCCGTGTCGTCACACGGTCGTCGACCTCGGTCCGCGCGATCGCAAAAGGGGTGCGCACGAAAATGAGTGTTACTTTGATGCTGGTGATAGCCGCCGGCTTGCTTGCAGTGCTGTATGGCGCTGCGCAGACAGCCTCGCTGCTGCGGGCTTCGCCCGGCAACGCGAAGATGCAGGAAATCGCCGCCGCCATCCAAGAGGGTGCGCAGGCCTATCTGAACAAGCAGTACACCGCGATCGGCGTGGTTGGCGTGGTCATCCTGATCGCCGTCTTCTTCCTGATCGGTCCGCTGGCGGCCATCGGCTTCGCCACGGGCGCCATCCTGTCGGGCGCCGCGGGTTTCGTCGGCATGTTGATCTCCGTGCGCGCCAACGTGCGAACCGCCCAGGCGTCGTCCGAGGGGCTGGCCAAGGGTCTGTCGCTGGCGTTCCGCTCGGGCGCCATCACCGGCATGCTGGTGGCGGGCTTCGCGCTGATCGGGGTCGCGGGTTACTACGCCGTGCTGACCGGGCCGCTGGGCCACGAGAACACCAGCCGCGAAGTGCAGGACTCGATGATCGCCCTGGGCTTCGGCGCCAGCCTCATCTCGATCTTCGCCCGTCTGGGCGGCGGCATCTTCACCAAAGGCGCCGACGTCGGCGGTGACATGGTCGGCAAGGTCGAGGCCGGCATCCCGGAAGACGACCCGCGCAACGCGGCGACCATCGCCGACAACGTCGGCGACAACGTTGGCGACTGCGCCGGCATGGCGGCGGACCTCTTCGAAACCTATGCGGTGACCACCGTCGCCACGATGGTGCTGGCGGCGATCTTCTTCCGCGGCCAGGAAATCGTATCGAATATGATGCTGCTACCGCTGGCCATCTGCGGCGTGTGCATCGTCACCTCGATCATCGGCACCTTCGCGGTCCGCCTGGGCCGCTCCAACAACATCATGGGCGCGCTCTACCAGGGCCTGATCGTCACCGGCGTACTGTCGGTTGGCGCGATTTATTGGGTCATCAGCAAGCTGGTCACCAGCACCATGACCGTGGGCGACAAGAGCTTCGACGGAATGAGTCTGTTCTGGTGCGGCATCACCGGCCTGGCGGTCACCGCAGCCATCGTCGTGATCACCGAGTACTATACCGGCACGGGCTTTCGACCGGTGAAGTCGGTGGCCAAGGCCTCGGTCTCCGGCCACGGGACGAACGTGATCCAGGGCCTGGCCATGTCGCTCGAGTCGACGGCGTTGCCTGCCCTTACGATCATCATCGGGATCATCGTCACCTATAACCTGGCGGGGCTGTTCGGCATCGCCATCGCAACCACTTCGATGCTGTCGCTCGCCGGGTTCATCGTGGCGCTGGACGCCTTCGGCCCCGTGACCGACAACGCCGGGGGCATCGCCGAGATGGCCGGCCTTCCGCCGGAGGTCCGGGTCACGACCGATGCGCTCGACGCCGTCGGCAACACCACAAAGGCCGTGACCAAGGGCTACGCCATCGGTTCGGCCGGCCTGGGTGCGCTGGTGCTGTTCGCGGCCTACACCGAGGACCTGAAGTTCTTCGCCGCCAACGCGGCGCCTGGCACCTTCTTTGACCATCTGGGCGCTGTGGCCTTCGACCTCTCCAACCCCTACGTCGTGGTGGGACTGCTGTTCGGGGGCCTGCTGCCCTTCCTTTTCGGCGGTCTGTCCATGACCGCGGTGGGCCGTGCGGCTGAATCGGTCGTGGAGGAGGTCCGCCGTCAGTTCCGCGAGAACCCCGGCATCATGACGGGTGAGGTGAAGCCCGAGTACGGCCGCGCCGTCGCGATTCTGACCCAGGCGGCGATCAAGGAAATGATCGTGCCCTCTCTGCTCCCGGTCCTCAGCCCGATCGTGCTGTTCTTCATCATCAAGGCCATCGCTGGCAAGGTTGACGCCTTCGCCTCGCTGGGCGCCATGCTGATGGGCGTGATCGTCACCGGCCTCTTCGTCGCTATCTCGATGACCTCAGGCGGCGGTGCGTGGGACAACGCCAAGAAGCTGATCGAAGAGGGCCACTACGGCGGCAAGGGCTCGGAGGCCCACAAGGCGGCCGTCACGGGCGACACCGTTGGGGACCCCTACAAGGACACCTCCGGTCCGGCCGTGAACCCGATGATCAAGATCACCAACATCGTGGCGTTGCTGCTGTTGGCGGTCCTGGCCCACGGCGCGATCCACTGATCGCCGCGCGCCTCGTCGCGGAGGCGAATGGCTGAAACGAAGGCGCCCCGGAGATTGCTCTCCGGGGCGCTTTTTCGTGGGCGTCATCCCTCGCCGGGGAAGGCTCGACCGAGCGAACCTCCGGACAGGTCGAGGTGTAGCGGCCAAATGGGGGGATCCAACGCTTGAGCTCGGCGCCTAAAACATGGCCCTAAGGCGACTTCTCCCTTCCCCAGGAGGAGAGACGAGGCGGTGAATCTGGACTAGTTCCGACGATCGCCGGGGCGGTTGCCGGGGACGGTCTCGTCCTCTTGCGGCAGCATCGAGCCGCGGCCGACGTTGCCGAGGATCTGCTCGAGGATCGTCAACTCGCGGCCGCGCGTGGGCGTCTCGCGCCCGTTGAAGGCGATGACCTTGCCATCCTTCAGGGTGTAGCTGTTGACCGACTCGACCGTCTCGGAGTCCTTGTTGAAGCTGATCGCCGTGACGTTACGGGAGATCACCTCGGGCCGCCTGAACGCGACGCGCGACTTTAGCTGGTTCATGTAGAACCAAGTGTTCGAGTCGAAAGTACCGGTCGCCGAGGGCGAACCAAGCCGCGTGCGCACGGTCGACTTGGTGTCGGTCCCGATCTTCACGTCTTTCGGATCCGACTCGATGGCCTGGAAGCCGGAATAGCTGGTGATTGGGGCGCAAGCCGAGAGGCTCGCAGCGGCGGCTGGGATCAGCAGGCCCGCGGTGAGGGCGGCGAAGGCGGCTCTTGAGGACATCTGCGGCGTTTGAACCTACTTCGGGACACTCGTGGCCTTTGACCTATCGTCGCTCGGCCCTTAGTTCAATGCGGCTTTATGGAATGGATCGGGCGAAAACGAGGCGTGATGTTGCTGGACCGTCTGTTCCGACCGCGCGCGGCGCTCCTCGCCGGCCGGGCGCTCTACGCCCTCGCCGTCGAGCAATCGCGTCGCCCTGAGCTTTATTCCGCGTTCGGCGCGCCGGACACCGTCGAGGGAAGGTTCGAGGTCTACAGCCTGCACGTCGTCCTTCTGCTGGACCGCCTGCGGGGACTGGGCGAGCCGGCGGCGGACGTCTCGCAGAGCCTCTTCGACACCTATGTGAAGGGCCTGGACGACGCGCTTCGCGAGATGGGGGTCGGCGACCTTTCGGTCGGGCGCAAGATGCGAAAGCTGGGCGAGGCCTTCTACGGCCGAGGCAAATCGTACGAGAGCGCCTTTGCTTCCTTGCCGGACACAGCCGCGCTACAGGCGCTGCTGACGCGTACGGTCTATGCGGACGCCGATTCGCATGCCGCGCCCCACCTCGTCGCCTACGTCCTCGATCAGCGCGCGGCGCTTGCGACACAGCCGCTCGAGCGGCTGCAGGCCGGCGAGGTCTCCTGGAACGCGGCATGAGCCAGCCGTGGAACACACGCGTACGGCTGCACGAGCTTGCCCGTGGCGCACTGAGCGTGAGGCTGGAGCCGGACGCGGCCCAGCGAGCCAAGCTCGCCTACGACCTGGGCTTGGAATCGCTCCCCGCCCTTACGGTTCAACTTGCGGTCAAACCCTGGTTCGACGGCGCGGAGATCACCGGTGGCTTCGACGCTGTCGTCGAGCAGATCTGCGCGGTGTCGCTCGAAGCCTTCGAACACCCGCTCGCTGGCCGGATCGGCATACGGCTCGTGCCCGCCGACAGCCCGCATGCGCCCCAGCCGGATGGGGGAGAGCTGGAATACGACCCCGACGCCCCCGATCCTCCGGACGTCCTGGAGAGCGACATCATCGATCTGGCGGCCTATGTGGTCGAACATTTGGCGCTGGAAATCGACCCCTTTGCGCGCAAGCCGGGCGCGACGTTCGACTACACGCCGCGTGACGAGCCGGAGTCGCCGTTCGCCGTGCTCAAGAAACTGAAGCGCGACAAGCCCTGAAGCCTTAAGGCCTTTGTTTGCTTTGCCGGGCCCGGGCGCTATCGTCGCGACCGAATCCGGCGGGACCCGTCGAAGGACCATAGCGCCGCCTTGACCCAGCCACTGGTGATTTCCATCGACGCCATGGGCGGAGACCACGGGCCGTCCGTGGTGATCCCCGCGGTGGTGCGCGCGATCTCCGCGCTCCCCCAAGACGTCCGCTTCCTCCTGCACGGTGACGGGGCTGCGATCGCCGCAGGACTCGCGAAACATCCTGATGCGGCGCGCCGGGTGGAAATTCGTCACGCCGATCGGGTCGTCGGCATGGACGAGAAGCCCGCGCAGGCTCTTCGCCGCGGCAAAGGCACCTCCATGTGGAACGCCGTCGAGGCGTTACGCGAGGGCCACGCTGCAGCCGCAGTCTCGGCCGGCAACACCGGCGCCCTGATGGCGATCTCCAAGCTGATCTTGCGGATGAGCGCCGAGCTGGAGCGCCCGGCCTTGGTGACCAGCATCCCGACCGCGCGCTCGGTGACCACCTTCCTCGACGTGGGCGCCAACATCGACTGCGACGCCGAGCGGCTGGTGGAGTTCGCCATCATGGGCGAGGCCTACCATCGCGCTGCACACGGGGTGCCAAGGCCTACTGTCGGTCTCCTCAACGTGGGCTCCGAGGAGATGAAGGGCCACGAGGAGGTGCGCGAGGCCAACCGGGTGCTGCGTGAAGGCAAGATCGATCTCGACTATCGCGGTTTCGTCGAAGGCGACGACATCACCCGCGGCGCGGTCGACGTGATCGTCACCGACGGCTTCACGGGCAACATCGCCCTGAAGGCCATGGAAGGCGCAGCCCGGTTCATGAACAACGAGCTTCGCAACGCCCTGACCTCGGGCTTCGCCGCGACGGTTGGGGCCGTCCTCGCACGCTCAGCGCTGCTGCGGTTCCGCGATCGACTGAGCCCAACGCCCGCCGCGCCGCTGTTAGGCCTGAACGGCATCGTGCTTAAGTGCCACGGCGGGGCCAGCGACCGCGACTTCGCCCAGGCGGTTCGGCTTGCGGCCGACCTGGCCCGCAGCGACTTCGCCTCTGAGATCGAACGGAACATGCGGCGGCTGCCCGAAGCGCTCGCCGAGCCTGCGACTGCCACCGAGGTCGCTCAAGGAGCCCACGAGTGAGCCTGTTGCGCAGCGTAGTAACTGGGGTCGGCGGCTACCTGCCAGAACGCGTCGTGACCAACAACGACCTCGCCAAGTTCGTCGACACCTCGGACGAATGGATCATCGAGCGTACCGGCATCCGCCAGCGCCACCAGGCCGCCGATGACCAGCCGGTCTCTGATCTAGCTGTCGCCGCCGCGCGCCGCGCGCTTGCAGCCGCAGGCCGCACGCCCGACGACGTGGACTTGATTGTCGTGGCCACCACCACGGCCGACCTGACATTCCCGGCTGTAGCCACCATCGTGCAACGCAAGCTGGGTTGCCCCGTCGGAATCGCCTTCGACGTCCAGGCGGTTTGTTCGGGCTTCGTCTACGCCCTGTCGGTCGTCGACGGCTTTGTGGCGCGCAACCGCGCCAAGTGCGCGCTGGTGATCGGCGCCGAGACCATGACGCGGCTCATGGACTGGACCGATCGCGGCACCTGCGTGCTGTTCGGCGACGGGGCCGGGGCCGTCGTCATGGAACCTCAGGCAGGTGAGGGCACTACCGCCGACCGCGGCCTCCTGGGCTTTGCGCTGCGCGCCGACGGCTCCAAGCAGGAACTTCTGTTCGTCGACGGTGGCCCCTCGACGAATGGCCAGGTCGGCAAGCTCCGCATGCAGGGGAACCAGGTGTTCCGCCATGCTGTGGTGAACATCTCAGAGGCGGTGACCGCGGCCGCGGCCGACGCCGGTATTGAGGTGGCGAGCGTCGACTGGTTCATCCCCCACCAGGCCAATATCCGCATCTTGCAGGGGGTGGCCCGGCGGCTGGGCATCGACGAAGCCAAGGTCATCACCACGCTTGCCCAGCATGCCAACACCTCGGCGGCCTCGATTCCACTGGCCCTGGACCAGGGCGTTCGTGACGGGCGGATCAAGCCTGGTCAGATGTTGCTGTTGGAGGCGATGGGCGGGGGCCTGACGTGGGGCGCGTGCGTGCTGCGCCTGTAACTCGTCGGCTTTTGGCGATCTGCTGGCCTGGCGCAAGCCCGGCGGGCGTGCGTCTTCTTAACGACGATCAACAATCGGACGCTTGAAGTCTTTGACGTGCTGGGACAATCAAGGCACGGTGACACTATCGCTACGGGGGAACGGGCGAGAATGAAAAGCGCGACAGTTACGCGGGCGGATCTCTGTGAAGCGGTCCACGAGGAAGTCGGGCTCACGCGGCAGGACTGTGGTGAACTGGTCGAGCGTGTGCTCGAACTGATGTCGGTCGCTCTGGAGCAAGGCGAACAGGTCAAGCTCTCCGGCTTCGGCGTATTCCAGGTCCGGTCCAAGCGCGCCCGGATGGGGCGCAATCCCAAGACCGGCGCGCCCGCAGCCATCGAGCCGCGTCGGGTCATCGGCTTCCGCGCCTCGCAGGTCATGAAGGCGCGGGTCGATCGCGCCCTCGCGCGGTGAGGCTCGCCTAGGCCGTGGCCAAGGGGCCGGAAGCCTTTCGGACTATCTCCGAAGCGGCGGACGAGCTTCACGTGCCGCAACACGTCCTGCGGTTCTGGGAAACCAAGTTCGCGTTCATCCGCCCGATGAAGCGGGCCGGCGGCCGGCGCTTCTACCGTCCCTCTGATATCGCGGTGCTGCGTGGGGTCAGGCGTCTGCTTCACGACGAGGGCTACACCATCAAGGGTGTCCAGCGGCTGCATCGGGAGGAGGGCCTCCGACGGCTGGTGGGCGCGGGTGGATCGAGCGAGGCGGCCGCCGAGACGGTTTCAGACGGTGGCAAGGCAGGGCTGTTGAGCGCACTGCGGGACCTAGAGGCTGCGAAGCAGCGACTCGACCAACTGCTTTCCGGCTGAGCCCGGTTCGGGCGAAAAAAGCATACGGCGCCGACCCGGCGGTGGGTGGCACGGTTCTTGCGGACCCCGACGCAATTCGCGCCGGCGCGTGCCGGATCGGGACCGGCTTGGTCATGGCCGAGGGTTCGGGGGACCACCTTGCCGTTGATCGACTTGCGGGCCTTAGCCGCGCGAATCCTGTTGCGCTTTCAGACGACCGAGATTGGTGCGTCGGCAGCCGAGTACGCCATCTTGCTTGCGAGCTTCGGGGCCGCGGTGCTGCTGGGCGCTTTGGCGCTCGGCTCAGCGATCAGCGGGTCGATCGGCAATAGCAGCGCGATGTTCACGGCGGTCGCCGCTGCCGGCTCAACGGGCGGAAATACGACCGCCTCCGAGGCGCCGACAGGAGCTTCGTGCGGGACAAGCCACGGCAACGGCCAGGGCAATAGCGGCAACGGCGGCGGTAAGGGCAGCAACGGCGGCGGCAACGGCAAGGGCAACAACGGCAACGGGAATGGCAACGGCGGCCCCAACTGCGGGCCCTGAGGGCTGCGTGCGCATCGCGAGCTCAGTAATCGAGGCGCGGGTGACAGAGCGTGCCGGACACCAGGGGTGACGCTTTCCGCTGTAGGCCCGCAGGCGCCGAAGTCTCCTCCGACGCGGCTGTCGGCGGCATCGAAGGCTGACGCCCAGAATTCCGGGTCGCAGAGCCAAGCGTACACCGCTGCTGCATGACCCATTCGCGGGACGCCTCGGCGTATCTCTCTTCGAACAGCCGGTTACGGCCGACCGAAAGCGCCTGCGAACCATACCCAGGACAGTGCAGGTCCCCGAGGGACCCCCCAACCGAGGTTGGGAGCGTTCTCGGCCACGAAGCCGGAACGTCGCCGTCCCGGCGGAGCCAATGCTACCCGCGGACCCCGTACCTGCTTCAGGCGCGGGTTGGCTAGACGACCGACCGAGCACGATTCACTGCGACGGGGGCGAAGGCAAAGCCCGCAGCGACGTCCCCTTCCACCCACACGAAGCGACCTTGGCGATCTCCGTTCATTGCGGACGTTGAGCCAGTTGCTAGTGTCGTCTCGGCGCAACGCTCAGAGGTAGGCTTGCGAGGCCGCGAAGGGTGTTGTTCAGGCACCGAACCGGGGGCGCCGCGAGTTCCAGTCGCTCGATGCGTTCAGCCAGCGCCTTCAAGACAATCTCCCCTTCCATGCGTGCGACGGCTTGGCCGACGCAGCTATGGATGCCGTACCCGAAGGCGACGTGACCGGAGGTCTTGCGCGCAATGTCGAATTGATCAGGCTCATCCCATCGGCGCGGGTCTCGGTTCGCCGCCCCCAGGAACAGCAGAATCTTGGCGCCCGCCGGCAGCGTCACGTCCCCGAGATCGGTCTCGGCCGTGGTCGTGCGGAAGAAGGTCTGCACCGCGGACTCGAAGCGCAACGCCTCCTCGAACGCTGTGCGGGCCAGCTCCGGCTGGGCGTGAAGTTGCGCCCACGCCTCGGGATGGGTCGCCAGGGCGAACAACGCGTTGCCCAGGCCATAGACCGTTGTGTCCAGGCCGGCCGAGAGCAGCGATCTGACGAGAACGGCCGCCTCTTCCTCTGAGACCTCGCCGCGGTTGACCGCGTCGAAAACGCGGGATCCCAGGCCTCCGGGACGCAGGGCGCGGCGGTTGCACTGCCTCTTCACCCATTCGCGCGCCGCCTCCCCGGCGCGGAGCGTCGCTTCGAACCGCGGGTTACGCGGGCCAAAGGCGTTGAACAGGAACGCCGCGTAAGGGAGCAGGTGCTCGCGACCCTCCTCGCGAAGCCCAAGCGCGTCGGCGAACACGCGGATGGGATAGACCTCAGCCAAATCCGTCACCCCATCGAACGTCCCGCGCGAAACCAGGCGATCGGCGAGGGCGTGCGCCTCGAGTTCGAACTTGGGTCTCAAGTCGCGCAAAGCCGAAGGCGAGAGGGCGAGCGCCAGCACCGGCCTGGTGCGCTGGTGCAACGGCGGATCAGCCTCGAGCAACAGGCTCGGCGGCTGAAAGAATGACGCTTCTTTCTCAATGTTCGCCAGCCCTACGCCTGCGGCCGAGGAAAAGGTGCGCCAGTCCTGGAGCGCCAGTTGGACCTCCGCATGACGTGCCGAGGCGTAGATGCCGTAGGTCTCGAGCCACACGACCGGTCCGGCCGCGCGCAGCCTTTCATGGTCGGGATAGGGATCCGCCAGGAATTCGTCGGAGAACGGATCGACATCCAGGACTGGAGGAAGCGCCGCCAATTCCAGCCCCCTGTTGCTTGTCGCCGCCCGAGTATGGGCATGCAGAGTCCGATGGCAACGCCCGCGCCCCAGCACCCTCAGAGGAATCTCCTGACCGCCGCTCCGGGCCGCCGAGCCGAAGCGTGGCGGGGCGAGGGTAGGGGTCAGCGTAACGTGTTACCCCAGGTGGTACCGGAGCCGATTTGAGCTCTCGGTCCGCCCTCGGGACGTTCAAGAACGCCCCGAGACGCAACTAGTAGGTCCCTTTGGCACCGACGCTTCCGGGTTTTGCCGGATTGTCGCGGGCGGATCGAGCGCCGCTCCTGCTGCAAGGCTCGGCAGCGTGAACCATGGGCGAAGAGCGATGAGAGCGAATGTGGCCAGGATCGGCGTATTGGCGCTCTTCGCTACCGGCGCACTTCTGATGGGCGCTGATATGCAGTCCCGTATTCTTGCTCTTTCCCCCCAAAACCGCGAAGCCCAAGAGCTCGGGCCTCTGAGTGCATACATTGAGGGACAAGGCGAAAACGGCGTGATCTGGCTCAAGCTTCGGGACGGTCAGGTCCTGAAGGGGCGCTTTGAGCTAAAGGTCGGCGGTTCATTTGGCGCTCTCGGCAAGGCGCGCGGCCTCGACAGACCAGGGGGCGCGTACACGAGTGACGGTGATCCAATAACGCACGGCCACCCCGCCTTCATCGACATGCAGGGGGATAATGGCGCAACCGTTCACTGCGAGGTCATGCATGATCGCGAGATCCACCACGGGAGCGGCGTTTGCCTTTTTTCCAACGGTGCCGAATATCGGGTGCTGTACTGAGGTCAATCGGACCGCAATCCACCCCTTCTCGGACCCACGGGAAGTCCGCTTCCGAGCCGCACGCTAACGCCGCCGTTCCTTCCGCCACGCCCGCAGCACGCAACCCCTCAGGACGCCCAACCGCTCGCCGTTCGGCTGGTGACGCTCGCCGTCGCGGTAAACGCCGATAGCGATATCCGCGTCGAGATCGTCCAGCCGGGTGAAGGTCCCTCCGGCCATGACCGCGTCGGCGCGCGCGGCGAGCCGATCCCAGTCCCCGTCGCTAATGCTGGCGATCCAGCGCCGATGCCGGTCGCGGCGTCTCGCGGCGCGTTCCTCGGCGGTCGCACAAGGGTCCTCGAACCAGTCGTCGTGGGCTCTGAACCAAGCGTCGGCAGGCGGGGAATGAGGCCGCGCGAAAGAGTCCATCGGGAAGCTCGGATATCGGGGTCGTTAGCCGGGCGATCCACGCGCGGGTCGCGGTCCGTGGTCAAGAGCGATGCGGCTCGGTCTGCTTTTGACTGCCTGACCGGCTCCGAGCGGGGAGGGGAGCCCCCTGCGTCAATGTGTTACCCCATGTGTTACCCGGAGCCGATTTTCGCGCTCGGCCACTAGCGGGGCGCTCCTCGCGAACGCCCCGCAAGCGGTTGAATTATTAGGGGATTTCCGACTTCGCGATGGTCGGAGCGACAGGATTTGAACCTGCGACCCCTTGACCCCCAGTCAAGTGCGCTACCAGGCTGCGCTACGCTCCGACGCCTCGCGGCGAGCGCGGCTTATAGACGGGCGATCATCGTCGCTGCAATCCCGAAAAGGACCTCGTCGCTAGCGCTCGCGGTTCATCCACGAGATCAGCGGCAGTATGGGCAGGCCCCAGGAGATCCCGGCGAGGAAGTAGAAGGCGAGCTGCCAGGGGCCGTGGTCGGGGACGTAAGCGGCGATGCGGACCACCAGCCCCACGTAGAACAACAGGAATGCCAGGATGCCGAAGAGGCCGATCAGTTTGCGCAGGCGGGGATTCATTGGCGGTGCTTAGCCGCCTCCTCGTGCCAGCGGAAGCGTGGACGAGGCTTCCTGTCCGGTGTAGGCCGCCCGCAGTTAAGCCTGCTCGGCGTCCGAACCCCGCCCCATGACCTCATTCCTGCGTTCCGACCGCTCCCGCGCCGTAGCCGTCTGGCTGCTGATCGTAGCCGTCCTGGTGCTGGCCATGGTTGTCGTTGGCGGCACGACGCGTCTGACGGGCTCTGGATTGTCGATCACCCAGTGGCGGCCGATCTCCGGTGTGCTCCCGCCCTTGGGCTCGGCGGAGTGGCAGGCAGAGTTCGCCCGGTACCGGGCGATCCCTCAGTTCCGGTTCGTCAATCCGAATATGACACTGGAGCAGTTCCGCTTCATCTATTGGTGGGAGTGGTCTCATCGCTTCCTCGCGCGATTGCTCGGCGTCGTGTTCCTCATCCCGTTTGCCTGGTTCGCCCTGCGGCGCGAGTTGCCGCGTCGGCTTCTTTGGCAGTTTGGCGCGGTCATCCTCCTGCTGGCGCTGGAGCCGCTAGTCGGCTGGTGGATGGTGGCCAGCGGGCTGGATGCGCGCGTCTATGTCGCGCCCGAACGGCTTATGATTCACCTCGGCATCGCCTTCGCGCTCCTAGGGGCGCTGATCTGGACCGCCCTCGACGCATGGTCCGGGCGCGCGCGGCAGACGCTCCCCAGCCCGTGGGGTGGCGGAGCATTGTTCCTCCTTGGGCTGATCTACCTGCAGATCCTGCTGGGCGCCCTTGTGGCCGGAAACCAGGCCGGGCTGGTCTACAACGACTGGCCGCTCTTTGCGGGCCACCTGCTGCCTGGGGACTACTTCGGCGCAGGCTTCTGGGCGACGATGGCGCACAGCCAAGGCGCAGTGCAGCTGCATCATCGGCTTATCGCCTATCTGCTGCTGGGTGTGGCTGTGACCATGGCCGTCGGCGCCTGGCAGGCGAACTACCTGGCCCAGGAGACCAGATGGCTGGCGATCAGCGTCGCCTTGCTGGTGTCGATCCAGGCCGTCCTGGGGATCGCCGCCTTGATGACGCGCGTGCCCATTGGGCTTGGCGTCGGCCACCAGTTGACCGCGGCCTTGGCGCTGAGCGTCGCCGTCGTGTTCGCCTGGCGGGTGCGGCGCGTCTGAAATCGCGGGTTCCGCGTCATTGCGGACGCCGGCGCGGGAGTCCACAAAGAGCGCCGGTTGGTGACGTGGGGCTCTGAGGCATGCATTCGCAGGTTCGGATTTTTTCGGTAGCGCTGTCCCTCGCCCTGGCTGGCGGCCTCGCCGTGACCGAAGCCTCGTACGCGCAGACGAAAACGCCCCAAGCCAGGCCGGTAATCAGCTACACCGCGGACGGCAAGCTGCAGTATCCGGCGGACTACCGGACCTGGGTCTATCTCTCGAGCGGCCTCGACATGGCCTACACCGATGCGCCGGGCATGAACCACCACATGTTCGACAACGTCTTCGTCAATCGCGAGGCCTATGACGCCTACCAGAAGACCGGGATCTGGCCGGACAAGACGATCTTCATGCTCGAAGCCCGCATGGCCGAGCCGAAGGCCTCGATCAACAAGCAGGGCCTGACCCAGACCGCCGTCATGGGCCGTGAGGCCCATGTCAAGGACACCGCGCGCTTTTCGAGCGGCTGGGCGTTCTTCCCATTCACGGGCGAGGGGCCCTCGGGGCCGGCCTTCCCTCAGACCTCCAACTGCAACCAGTGCCATGAGCAGCACGGCGCGGTGGACACCACCTTTGTGCAGTTCTACCCGACGCTGATCTCCAAGGCGCAGGAGAAGAAGACCTTCAGCGCCGCCTATCTGGCCGAGGAAGCCAAGCCGAAGGACGAGAAGCGGTAATATACTACCGCATCAAGAAAATCCTGTATTTTCAACACCGTGACGATATTCCCGCGCACACGAGTTGACAGCGCTCGGCGATGTCGGCATATGCGCCCGCTCACGCCGGGGGCCTTCTTGCCCCTGCCAAAGATCCGGATGAGTTTCCCATGATGAAGACCACGGCTTCGCTGAAGCCCGCCGAGGTCGAGAAGAAGTGGATCGTGATCGACGCCGAGAACGCCGTTGTCGGCCGCCTCGCGACCTTCATCGCCAACCGTCTTCGCGGCAAGCATCGCGCTGATTACACCCCGCACGTGGACTGCGGCGACGTCGTCGTCGTCGTGAACGCCGACAAGGTGAAATTCACGGGCAAGAAGCTGACCGACAAGATCTACTACTGGCACACCGGTCACCCCGGCGGCGTCAAGGAACGGACCGCCGGCAAGATCCTCGGCGGCCGCTTCCCCGAGCGCGTGCTGGAGAAGGCCGTCGAGCGCATGCTGCCCAAGGAAAGCCCGCTGGCCCGCAAGCAGCTGACGCACCTGCGCATCTACAACAGCGCCGAGCATCCGCACGCCGCCCAGAACCCCGAGACCATCGCGTTCGCCGATCTGAACGCCAAGAACGTGCGGAGCGCGTAAGCATGTCGGAAGCCACCACCACCGAAGCGACCGGTTTCGACGCCCTGAAGGGCCTGGGCACGCAAGCCGCCGAGGACGTCGTCGTCCACGAGCGCAAGGTCGACGCCCAGGGCCGCTCCTACGCCACCGGTAAGCGCAAGAACGCTATCGCTCGCGTCTGGATCAAGCCCGGCAAGGGCAAGATCACCATCAATGGTCGCGACCAAGAGGTCTACTTCGCTCGCCCTGTGCTGCGCATGATGATCGCCCAGCCGATGGAGCTCGCCGACCGCGCTGGCCAGTTCGACGTCGTCGTCTCCGTGCAGGGTTCGGGCCTCTCCGGCCAAGCCGGGGCGATCCGCCACGGCATCTCCAAGGCGCTGACCTACTTCGAGCCCGAGTTGCGCCACGTGCTGAAGCCGCACGGCCTGCTCACCCGCGACAGCCGCGTGGTCGAGCGGAAGAAGTACGGCCGGGCCAAGGCCCGACGCAGCTTCCAGTTCTCGAAGCGCTAACAGCCGCGCGCGAAAACTCGCGTTTCGGAAGGGCGCTTCGGGAAACCGAAGCGCCCTTTCTCTTTGTCTGGATCACGAGGCTATGACCCATACAGTCTTCATCGATGGCGAAGCCGGCACCACAGGCCTGCAGATCCGCCAGCGCCTGGCCGGCCGCAGCGACCTGGAAGTCGTCTCCATCGATCCCGCGAGGCGCAAGGACGCCGACGCGCGCGCCGAGCTGCTGAACGGCGTCGACGCCGTCGTGCTCTGCCTACCGGACGACGCGGCGCGCGAGGCGGTCTCGCTGGTCCAGTCGAACAGCGTGCGCATCGTCGACGCCTCGACGGCGCACCGCACGGCGCCGGACTGGGCCTACGGCTTCGCCGAGATGGACGCAGGCCAGCGCGCCGCCATCGCGGGCTCCACGCGCGTGTCGAACCCCGGCTGTTATCCGACCGGCTTCATCGGCTTGGTGCGGCCGCTTGTGGCCGCAGGCCTGATCCCGCCGGACTTCCCGCTGACCGTGAACGCAATTTCCGGCTATTCGGGCGGCGGCAAGGGGCTGATCGAGGAGTTCGAGGGCCGCCCGGCGCCCGGCGGCACCGAGGACGCCTTTCGCGTCTACGGCCTGACGCTCGCGCACAAGCACTTGCCGGAAATGCAGCAGCACGGGGGGCTGAGGCATTCGCCGGTGTTCGCGCCCTCGGTCGGCCGCTACGCCCAGGGGATGATCGTTGAAGTGCCGCTGCAGCTCTGGGCGCTGCCCGGCAAACCGGACCCAAGCGACCTGCACGTGGCCTTGCAGGCGGCCTACATGGGCGAACAGTTCGTGGAGGTGGCCAGCGGGGGCGAGTGCGCGGAGCTCGCGAAGACCCGCGCCGGCGCGGCAGGCTACGTCGCCGCCCTCGACCCTGAGGCGCTGAACGGCACCAACCGCATGAAGCTCTACGTCTTCGCCAACGCCGAGCGCACCCAGGCTCGCCTCGTGGCCCTGCTCGACAACCTCGGCAAGGGCGCCTCCGGGGCAGCGGTGCAGAACCTCAACCTGATGCTGGGCCTCGAGGAGGGCGCCGGGCTCTAGCTTGCTCCTGAGCTTCCTCCCGGATTAGCTGGCGGCCGCCTTTCCCGGAGCCGCCATGAAGGTCTTGCACACCACCGCCACGCTCGAGGATCAGCCGACCCTTCAATTCGACTTCGATGTGAAATAGGGCGTGACAGTGCTGCGCCGGGCCACGGCGGACGACGCCAAGGCGATCGCCACCGTCCACCGCACGGCCATGCGCATCTCGCTCGCCTTCCTGCCGGAGCTGCACACGGCTGATGAGGACCTGCGGTTCTTCTCGCAGAAGTTCCTGGCGACCAATGAGGTCTGGGTCGCCGAAACCGACGGTGTGGTGGTGGGCTACATCGGCTTCGATGATGGCTGGATCAACCACCTCTATCTTTTGCCCGAACACCAGGGGCAGGGGCTAGGACCGCAGCTGCTCGCACTCGCGCTCTCCGATGGCCGCCGCCGCAAGCTCTGGACCTTCCAGCGGAATACGCGGGCGCGCAGGTTCTACGAAGACCGCGGCTTCGTGCTGCTCGAACTCACCGACGGCTCCGGCAACGAGGAGAAGACCCCGGACGCCCTCTACGAGTGGCGCCCGGCTTAATCCGGCCGTGCGCCGCGCTGCCTCGCGTCGGCCCGGCCTTGACGGTAAAGCTTGAGGAGCGCGCAGTGGTTGCGTCTGATCCGAATGCATCGCTGGCGGCAGCGGCAGCGTGGGGCTCGATGATGCGACGAGTGGTGACTTGGGGCCCCGTGGCGGGAACGATCGCGGCAGGCGCCGTGCTGATCGGCGCCGAGCCCGTCGCGCCCAGGGCCTTCCCGCCCTTGCCCGTCCCGCCCGTCGAGCGCCAGGCCATGCCACCCTTCTTTGCGCGGATTACAATATCCGGCGACGCCAAGATGAGCGGCGTGTTCGAGAGTTGCACGGACCCGGCGGCGACTATCAGGACCGCCCAGGCGCGGGCGAAGGCTGGACCGGCGGATGCGCCATCGCCTGTAGCCGGGTGCAGCCATACGAGCGAGGTGCGAACGGATGGCTCCGTCCATATCGAAATGAGGTGCGACCGGGCGAAAGGCGCGCGGGCCAGCTTCCACATGACTGCTGACGGGACGCCGAACGACCTGCGAAACCATACGGAGACGTACGCCTTCGACTCCGTCACCGGAGAGCCGAAGACCACGGTGCACGACAGCCACATGGTCCGCCTGGGGCCGTGTCCGGCCGACCTCAAGCCCGGCCAGGTGCGCCGGCCCGGCGGCCCGGTCATCGACAAGGGCGAAGCGGCGGGACTCCTTGAGGGCGCCCGAGGCGCACCCCCCTAAGGCGGCGCGAGCCTCAAGTGCGGCGGGCCACCCGGCCGTTTGCCCGCGTAACAGGCCTGAGATCGAACAGGACTTGTAACTTTCAACGGCTGCGCCACGTAATTCCCGGCATGAGCATCGAGACACTTTCCCGCCGCGGATTCCTGATGGCCTCGGCTGTCGCGTACGCAATTCCGAGCCTGGCCTGGGCCGCTGCCGACGCTTACGCAGCCTCGCCGTTCCGCAAGCTGACCGACGCCGACTGGAAGCAGCGCCTGCCGCCAGCCTCCTACGGGGTGCTGCGCCACGAGGACACTGAGCGCCCGGGCACCAGCCCGCTCCTGAACGAGCATCGCAAAGGGACCTTTGCCTGCCTGGGCTGCGGACTGCCGCTCTTCAAATCGGAGTGGAAGTTCGAGAGCGGCACCGGCTGGCCCAGCTTCTACACCGCCATTCCAGGCGCACTGAGCAAGAAGATGGATCTCGCGATCGGCGTGCCGCGGACCGAATACCACTGCGCCCAATGCCTGGGACACCAGGGGCACGTCTTCGACGACGGGCCGAAGCCAACCGGCCTGCGTTATTGCAACAACGGCGTGGCGTTGAGGTTCATCGCAGCCTAGAGCCGCTTGCTGTGCCTGGGTGACGGCGTCGGCGAGAGCGACGCAGAAGGTGTGTTTGAGGTCGAGGCCCCGTCCTTCTGGTGCACGCTCCCCGAGCCCGTGACGCTGCTCTCCAGTTTGGCAGGATGGGTCAGCAGCGTGACATCGCCGGCACCGGAGATGTTGAGATTCGCTGAGGCGGTTGGAGCAAGGGTCGCCTCGCCGGATCCGGTGATGTCGACGTCAGCGTCCTGCAGCTTCAGGCCCGACAGGTCGGTGTCGCCGGAACCTGAGATGGCTAAGGCCAGGGTCCGGGCTTCGCCCTTTGCGCTGACGGCTGCATCGCCGGAGACGTCGAGGTTCAGTTTGTCCTGCTTATAGCTTTCGATCGCAAGCTTGCTCGATCCGTGCAGGTCGAAGCGGGTGACCGAGGGTGCGCTCATGGCGATGGTGAGTTCGCTCCAGTGGTGGCGATCATCAGAAAAGCGCAGCCGGTCGCCGTCGATCTCCAGGGCCTCCACTGCGTCCTTCGGGCCGGTGATCGTCAGTTTCCCGGCGCCCGGCGCTTGGGTGTAGGTCAACTCGGCCGGCACATCGACCTCCAGGGTGTCGCCCCCCGTCCAGGCCATTTCACGAGTCGTCTGCGGACCCTCCGGCGCACCCCCCTCAGTCCAACGTCCGTGGTGGCCCCAGCTATGGTCGCGCATGCCCCATCCATAGTCACTGAAGTCCCACATGCCGTCGCGGCCCCAGTTCCAGACGCCGGCCGCCAACAGATCCGGCCCCCCAATGGCGACCGCCGTCGACAGGGTCACGACCGAGACCAGGAAACCGGTCACGGCGATAATGACGAGCACACGGATCATTGCACCCCTCCAGCGGCTTGAGGTTCGAGCGCCGGCTTCAGCAGCCGGTAGTGCAGGCGGCCGTACCAGACGAGGGCATTGACCAGGCCGATCGTGCAGATCCCGAGCACGGCTCCGATCGCCGTAGCTCCGGCCATCAGGCCGATCCCGGCAAGGATCGCGGCGGCTGGTCCCCCCGGAACGCCGGTAAAGGGTCCCGCAGCGAAGACGACTCCGCCGGCGAAGAACACCGCGATCACCGCCACGCCAACGCCGAACATCGCCCCGCCGACGCCCATCAGGATCGGCAGCAGGAACAGGATGTCGATCGCCCCGAGGCCAAGCACAGCGAAGACCGCACCTGCGCCGGCGGAGGGGGTGCGCTCTTCCTCCCATCGCTGCAGACCGCGCTCGGCCCGCAACTCACGGGCCAAGCGGCCGGGATCACCCAGGGCCGCGGCCAGGTCTTCCTCGCTGCGCCCAGCAGCCGCTCCTTCGGTGAAATGGTTTTCGTAGTCGGCGACGATGTCGGCTACGGCTGATGGCGGAAGGCCGCGCAAGCCCTCGCGCAATCGGGCCATAAATGCCTGACGGGTCATTTCACCCCTCCAAGAATCCCCTGAACCGCGCCGGAGAACGAACTCCAGGCGGCCCTTTGCGAGGCGAAGCTCGCCCTTCCGGCATCGGTTAGCCGGTAGTATTTCCGCGACGGACCCGCCGGGGACTCGACCAGATAGGTCTCCACCAGCCGATCGTTCTGCAGCCGGCGCATCAGCGGATAGATCGTGCCCTCGCCCATACCGATCGATTCGGAGAGCTGGCTGGCGATGTCGTAGGCGTAGCTGTCGTGCTGGGAGAGGAGGGCGAGCACGCAAAGCTCGAGCGCCCCCTTCTTCAGCTGGATTTCGATGGCCTCCGGCACGTCGGGCGCCTCCTTGCGAAGCGAAGACCTATCGCAAGGTAGTGGGCGGTACAAGGTAGCTGGCATTAAACCTTAGTAACGTGTAACGCTCCTGCCCGGTCGCGTGGACGACGGGGGACGGGGACCGCGCCCTGAAGAGGCGCGGCGGAGGGAGGCGCTGAGGCCCGCGAACTCCGGTTTGAGGTTTTGGGGCCCCTCCGTCTCGCCGCGTGATCCACCTGCCCGAACTCTCAGGCCCGCTGGCTCGACCGGTCGACCCGGTAGATACTCTTCAGCCGACGGTCCCCTTCCCAGTTGCAGGGAAGGCAAGCCAAGCCTAGCTCTTCACCTTCACGTATTCCCCCGGCGCTTCGCCGAGCGGCAGCAGCGTGCCCTTCGCCGGATCGCGGGCTGGGACCTGGCTGCCGGACCTGGCCTTCAGCCACTGGGCCCAATGCGGCCACCAGGAGCCGGGCGTCTCCTTGGCGCCGGCCTGCCAGTCTTCCAGTGAGGCGGGCAGGTCTTCGTTCGTCCAGTGCTGATATTTATTGGCGACCGGAGCATTGATCACGCCTGCGATGTGGCCGGAGCCGGCAAGTGTGAACGTCACAGGCCCGCCGAAAAGCCTTGCGCCCTTGTAGACCGAGCGGGCAGGGGCGATGTGGTCTTCCTTTGAGGATTGCACGTAGACAGGCGTTTTCACCTTGCCGAGGTCGAGCCTGACGTTGTCCAGCACCAGTTCGCCTTTGGCGAGTGCGTTCTCGCCGTAGAACTTGCGCAGGTAGTAGAGATGCAGCGTCTTCGGCATCCGCGTCTGGTCCGAATTCCAGAACAGCAGGTCGAAGGGCTTAGGCTCTTTGCCCATCAGATAGTTGTTCACGAAGAAGGACCAGATCAGGTCGTTGGCGCGTAGGGCGTTGAATGTCTCGGCCATGGTCTGGCCTGGGAGCACGCCGCCGCCTTCGTCCATCTTCTTTTCGAGGTCGGCCAGCCAGTCTTCGTTCGTGAACAGCAGGAGGTCGCCGGCCTCCGAAAAGTCCTGCTGAGCGGCGAAGAACGTGGCCGAGGCGATGCGGTTATCGCCCTTGGCCGCCATGTGGGCCAGCGTCGAGGAGAGCAAGGTGCCCCCGATGCAGTAGCCGACCGTGTTTACCTGGTCGACGCCGCACTGCTTCATCGCCGCCTCGGTCCCGGCGTAGATGCCCTCGCGCATGTAGTCCTCGAAGGTACGGCTGGCGAGTTCAGGCGTCGGGTTGACCCAGGAGGCCACGAATACGGTGATTCCCTGGCTGGCCAGCCAGCGGATCATCGAGTTCTCCGGCCGCAAATCGAGGATGTAGAACTTGTTGATCCAGGGCGGGAAGATCACCAGCGGGATCTCGCAGACTGTCTCTGTCGAGGGAGAAAATTGCAGTAATTCTATGATTTCGTTACGAAATACGACCTTCCCTGGGGCAGTCGCGACGTTCTCGCCGATCTTGAACATCTCGTAGTCGGTCTGGGCGATGGAAAGCTGCCCGCCTCCGCGCTGGAGGTCGGCGGCGAAGTTCTCCATGCCGCGCACTAGGCTCTCACCGCCGGTAGCCATCACCTCACGCAGTGCGACGGGATTGGAGGCCAGGAAGTTGGAGGGCGAGAAGGCGTCGGTGAGCATTTTCATAAAGAATTCGACCCGGCGCTTGGTGATCGGCTCGATGTCGTCGACCCCTGCGACCAGCCCGTTCATCCAGTCGGCGGTCAACAGGTAGGACTGCTTGATGACGTCGAAGACGGGATTCTCCGCCCAGTCGGGATCGGTGAAGCGCTTGTCGCCGCGCGCCGGCGTGGCCACCGGCTCAGGGGTCTCGCCACCGACCCGGCGCGCCGTTGCTTGCCAAAGCTCGAGGTAGCGCGAGAAGAGGTCGGCGTGGGCGCGCATCAGCCGATCAGGCTGAGCGGCGAGGCGGCCCATCACTTCGGTCATCGCCGGGGCCACATGGAACGGGTCGGGCGAGAGCGCCGCGGGCCGGTCGGCCTGACGTAGCGCCATCTCGGCGATCGCGCCCTGGGCGGTGAGCGCCGCACGGGCCAGGTTGGCGGAGAGTTTTTCGACCTGGTCGCGCTGCTCGGCGCTCATGGTGGCAAGGTCGGGCGCTTTAGCGTCGGGGCCGGGCGCCGCGGCGCTGGAGGCCGTCTCGCCGACGCCAGCCGCCAGGACCTCCGGCGCGGCGGCCGAGGCCTTTGACGCCTTGCCGTTCGCCTTCTTGGCGCCGCGCTTCTTCGCCTTGGAGCTCTTCTGAACCTTGGCCGGCGAGGTTTGCCCACTCATCCGCTGTTCCTCCCGCGGCGAAAGGTGCGTGCGCTCTTTCGCCTGTGACGATCATCGCATAAGACCGGATCGGAAAATGTTTGTCCGGTCGAGCCTTTTCGTGAATGCCCTGAAGCCCCGCCTGGCTGCACAGCTTTTGGCGAGCGTAGGAGCGTGCGCCCTGCTCGCAGGCTGCATTGGCAATCCCTTCCAGGACGCCAAGGTCGATCCGCGCTCGCCAATCGCCGCCGAGGTGGCCAAGAGCGTGCGCCACGATGCCGCCTATCCGACTTTCGCGAGCATTCCGCCCGTCCCGAAGGATGTGCGCCCGCGCAAGGAGTACGGCGTGGACGCCGGCAAGATCGATCAGTCCGCCGCCGCTCTCGATCGGGCTACGGCTGACAACACCTGGACCCTGACGGGCACCGAATCATTTGTCGCAGCCGCCCAGGCCGCAGTCGGGCCGGACCTTACGCCCGTCCAGCAGGCGGACACTGAGGCATTTGCGGCGGCCCTTCGCCAGCGAGCTACCCCGCCTCCGCCGACCAAGAGATAGGGTCCTGCGGAGGCAGAAATTCATCGAACCATGGCTTGGCTGTCTCCCGCCCGGAGTCTATCCAAATCCCGACTTCACCTCCGATGAAAGCCGCACTCGGGCATCTCGCGGCGCAAGATCTTGAAAATGACCCCCGATTTCCACCGCATCCGACGCCTCCCGCCCTACGTTCTCGAGGAGGTCAACCGCATCAAGGCGCGGCTGCGCGCCCAAGGTACGGACATCATCGACTTCGGCATGGGCAATCCCGACATGCCGACGCCAAAGCACATTGTCGAAAAGCTGATCGAGACCGCGCGCGACCCGAAGTCCGGACGCTATTCGGCGTCGAAAGGGATCGTCGGCCTGCGTCGGGCGATGGCAGGCTACTATGACCGTCGCTTCGGGGTGAAACTGAACCCCGACACAGAGGTGATCGCGACGCTGGGCTCCAAGGAAGGGTTTGCCAACCTGGCCCAGGCCCTGACCGCGCCCGGCGACGTCATCGTATGCCCGAACCCCGCTTATCCGATCCATGCCTATGGTTTCATCATGGCGGGGGGCGTGATCCGTCACGTGCCGGCGCTCTCGCCTGAGGATTATCTGGCGGGCGTCAGCCGGGCTGTGAAACATTCCGCCCCGCCGCCGACAGTCCTCATCCTGTCCTATCCGTCGAACCCGACGGCCCAGTGTGTCGACCTCGACTTCTACAGGGACGCCATTGCGCTCGCGAGGAAGCACGAGATGCTGGTGATCTCCGACATCGCGTATTCGGAGATCTACTTCGACGACAACCCGCCGCCGTCGGTGCTGCAGATCGAAGGCGCGAAAGACATCGCCGTGGAGGTCAATTCGCTTTCGAAGACCTACGCCATGGCCGGCTGGCGAGTGGGCATGGTCGTCGGCAATGAGCGCATCTGCGCGGCTCTGGCGCGTGTGAAATCCTATCTCGACTACGGCGCTTACACGCCGATCCAGGTCGCCGCGGCGACGGCGCTCAATGGTTCGCAGGCCTGCGTCGACGAGATCCGTGGAATCTACAAGCGCCGCCGCGACGTCCTGGTGGATTCCATGAAACGCGCCGGCTGGGACATCCCTTCGCCCGCCGCCTCAATGTTCGCCTGGGCGCCCGTGCCGGAACAATTCAAGGAAGCGGGCTCGCTGCTGTTCTCCAAGCTCCTGATCGAAGAAGCCGGTGTCGCCGTGGCGCCCGGCGTGGGCTTCGGCGAATACGGCGAGGGCTACGTTCGCGTCGGCCTTGTCGAGAATGAGCACCGCATCCGCCAGGCGGCGCGAAACGTGAAGAAGTTCCTTAGCCAGGCCGACGACATCCTGGCGCGGTCCCACAACGCCCTGGCCGCTCAATGAGCGGCCCTCGCACCTGGCGTGTCGGCGTTGCAGGTCTCGGCACCGTCGGCGCTGGACTTCTCAACTTCCTCTCCGAGCGTCCGGACTTTGCGCCGGCGGGGGGGCGCGCTGTCGTGACCGGCGTCTCCGCGCGCTCGCGTTCTCGGCCCCGGCCCTTCGATATCTCGAACCTGCCTTGGTTCGACGATCCGGTGGCGCTGGCCACCTCCGAGCAGACCGATGTGTTCGTCGAGCTGATCGGCGGCTCGGACGGCCCGGCGAAGGCTGCGGTCGAGGCGGCGCTATCGGCTGGAAAGCCCGTGATCACCGCGAACAAGGCGCTGATCGCCGAACACGGGGCAGAACTCGCCGCGCTCGCCGAAACCAAGGGCGCACCATTGCTGTTCGAGGCAGCCGTCATGGGCGGCACGCCCGCTGTAAAGATGCTGCGCGAGGCGATGGTCGGCGACGAGGTCAGGTCGGTGGCCGGCATCCTCAACGGGACCTGCAACTACATCCTGACCGAAATGGAGGCCACGGGACGCTCCTTCGCTGAAGTGCTCGCCGAGGCGCAGAGGCTGGGCTACGCCGAGGCCGATCCGACCATGGACGTGGGCGGCTTCGATGCCGCTCACAAGATCTCGATCCTGGCCGCCCTGGCGTTCGGTTGCGCGCCGAACTACGCCGCCGCCGAGATCGAAGGCATCGAAGCCGTCGACCTCCTCGACATCCAGCTCGCTCGCGACCTCGGCTACCGGATTAAACTGGTGGCCTCGGCCGACCGGTCTTCGGATGGCGTACTGGTGCGCGTGCATCCATCGCTGGCGCCGCTGGCCCATCCGCTGGCGCAGGCCGGCGGCGCGCTGAACGCGCTCTTCATCGAGGGCGTGCGGATCGGGCGCATCTTCATCCAGGGGCCGGGCGCAGGCGCAGGTCCCACCGCCGCCGCGGTCGCTGCCGACATTGCCGACGTGATGACCGCTGCGGTCCGACCGGTCTTCCAGGCGCCGGCCGGCAAGCTCACCCCCTTCACGCCCGTTGATCCGTCGAAGAGCATCGGACGCGCCTACCTGCGCTTCCTGGTCAAGGACGAGCCCGGGGTGATCGCGGCGGTTTCGGAGACCCTGGCCGAAGCGGGCGTCTCCATCGAGAGCTTCCTTCAGAAGCCCGTGGAGAACGCCCACGGCGTGCCCATCGTACTCACCACCCACGCCGTGGCCGAATCCGTGCTCAAGGCGGCAATCGAGCGCATAGCCGGTCTCCCGGCTGTGCTCGAACGGCCACGCCTGCTACGCATCGCCCGCATTTGAACGTTCCTCGAGACAAGACCCGTCGGAGACGCTGAAGAGATGAATTCTGAAAATCTGGACCGCAGCCTGGTGCTGGAGGCGGTCCGCGTCACCGAGATCGCCGCCATCGCTGCCTGGAATCTGGTGGGCCGCGGCGACGAGAAGGCCGCAGACCAAGCCGCCGTGGACGCCATGCGTACGGCCCTGAACGACCTGGCGATCGATGGCGAAATCGTCATCGGCGAGGGCGAGCGCGATGAAGCCCCGATGCTCTACATCGGCGAGAAGGTCGGCAAAGGCGGTGCGCACAGGATCGACATCGCCCTCGACCCGTTGGAGGGCACCACGCTGACGGCCAAAGCCATGGCCAACGCCCTTGCCGTGATGGCCTGGGCGCCCAAGGGCACAATGCTGAACGCCCCGGACACCTACATGGACAAGATCGCCTGCGGGCCTGGCTATCCGCAGGGCGTCATCGACCTCGACAAGAGCCCGGCCGACAACGTCAGGGCGCTGGCCGAGGCCAAAGGGGTCGATCCCAGCGAGATCACCGTCTGCGTGCTCGATCGCCCGCGGCACACCGAGATCATCGCCGGGCTTCGCGCGATAGGCGCGCGCGTCTATCTGATCACCGACGGCGACGTCGCAGGCGTGATGAACACCGCCGACCCCGAGACCGGTGTCGACCTCTATGTGGGCTCCGGCGGCGCGCCCGAAGGCGTGCTCGCCTGCGCCGCCCTGAAGTGCGTCGGCGGCCAGTTCCAGGGCCGCCTGGTCTTCCGCAACGCCGACGAGCGCGCGCGTGCCGCTCGCGTGGGGATCACCGATCTCGACAAGAAGTACGACCTGCACGAGATGGTGCGCGCCGATGCGATCTTTGCCGCCACCGGCGTCACGAACGGCGCTCTGCTGGACGGCGTGAAGCTCGAGGGCGGCTTCGTGCACACCCACACCCTGGTGCTGAACTCGGCCACCCGGACCGCCCGCGAAGTGCGGATGAAGCGGCCGGTCTAAAGGGGAGGAACGACCGAGGCCATGGTCATGGCCCGGAGATACGACTGAAGCTCTTCCAGCGCCGCGGCCCGGCGTCGCGCGTCCGACCCGCCCAGGCGCTCGCCTGACGGTCTGTTACGATGCCGGCTGCCAGCCCTAGAGGGGCCGTGTGATGAAGATTTCGACCCCGGGCTGGCTCAGGTCCACAAGCTGCGTCGCCGCCACCCGATGTTCTACGCCCTCGGCCTGCTGCCACACGCCGTGGCCGGCGAGGCTTTCGCGCGCCAGTTTCAGCACCGTCGCGCCGCTGATGAACGGGCCACCCCAATGGTATTCGCGCCTGTCGATCAAAAGGCGGAAGATGCGGTCACTATGGAAAGCGAGGAACCTTTCGACTCCTTCGCGCAAATCGACCGTTTCCTCCAACCGGATCTCTTCGAGAAGGCCGTCGACGAGCACAGCGAAGAGAACGTGCTGCTCAGCCGGCTTCAACTCCGCCAGTTCGAGCAGGCTGCGTCCAGTATAGGAGGCCTCGGGCGCGACGAGCGGTTGGAACTTGAACAAGGCGTCCCCGATCTGGACCCGGTATGGACCGTTATCGCGCGGCCGGCGCCCCTCGCGCGCACAGGTCTCAAGATCCTCGACGTCCCCACGCGCAACATCGTCCATGCCCGAGCACTCCTCCAAACGATCCAGTAACCCCCGTACGCCGACCCCGTCGGCGCAGGACCCGGCGCAGTCCTGACCTCGATGTCGCCGCGACGGCGGCGGTCGCCCGGTAGGCCTGAAAGATCGGAGGCGCCATTGAACCTTTTATGACAGCGGCGAGGCGGTCGGGGTCGCTGCGTCCGGTTCTGACGTTCCCGTGCGGCGAAGTGCCGGGGCGCCGCCGGCTGGCGACTCAGGGGGCGAGAGCGGATAGTGGCGGGGTTGAGGGGGAAGGAGCGGCGATTGGCCGACGGCAATCCACAGTTCGGCTACCTTGGCATCACCCGCTCGCTCTCCGGGCGGGCATGGCGCGAGCGCGCGGCGGATCCGGAGCTGGTGCGCCGCCATCAGCTCGGCCATGGCCTCTCTGAGCCTCTGGCCCGGGCGCTCGCTGCCCGCGGCGTTACGGCCGATGAGGGCGAAACCTACCTCAACCCGACCCTGAAGGCGCTTTTTCCGGACCCGTCGTCGTTCATCGATATGGACCGGGCCGCGGAAGTCCTGGTGGACGCGCTGGAACGCCGGCGCCCGTCCGTCATCTTCGCCGACTACGACGTAGACGGAGCATCGTCCGCGGCTCAGCTGGTGCGCTGGTTCCGTGCGCTCGGCCAGGAACTGCCAATCTACGTGCCGGACAGGATCCTGGAGGGCTACGGCCCGTCGCCCGCCGCTTTCCGCCGGCTGAAGGCCGAAGGCGCAGAACTGGTGATCACCGTTGATTGCGGGGCCGCGGCGCACGATGCGCTGGCTTGCGCCGCCGAGATCGGCCTCGAGGTCGTGGTCATAGACCACCACTTGATGCGAGGCGACGCGATTCCCCATGTCGCGGCCCTGGTAAACCCCAATAGGCCCGATTGCCCCTCGGGACAGGGGCGTCTGGCCGCCGCGGGCGTGACCTTCGTGCTCCTGGCGGCGCTCAACCGCGAGGCGCGTCGACGCGGTCTTTTCGGCGAGCAGGCAGAGCCTGACCTGCGCGGATGGCTCGATCTCGCCGCCATGGGGGCCATCTGCGACGTCACCGAGCTTCGGGGCTTCAACCGGGCGCTCGCGGCGCAGGGGCTGAAGGTGATGTCGTCGTGGCGGAATGTAGGTCTGAAAGCCCTGCTGGACGTGGCGAAGAGCCAGGGGCCCGCCTCGATGTTCCACGCCGGCTTCATTCTTGGGCCCAGGATCAACGCCGGCGGGCGAATCGGCAGGGCTGATCTGGGCGCCCGGCTCCTATCGACGGATGATCCCGAGGAGGCGAGGGTCCTTGCAGAGGAATTGGACGCCCTCAACGCCTCGCGCAAGGAAGTCGAGCGCGAGGTGACCGAGGCGGCGATCGCCCACATTGAGACCGAGAGCAACCAGGCCGAGGCGCCGATGCTGCTGGTTGCAGCCGACGATTGGCATCCCGGGGTCATCGGCATCGTCGCGGGTCGCCTGCGAGAGAAATACCGCAAACCTGTCGTGGTCGTTGGCCTCGACCGAGCCGCCAATGTCGGCAAGGGGTCCGGGCGTTCGCAGCCCGGCGTCAATCTCGGCCGCGCGGTGCAGGCAGCTTACGACGAGGGTTTGCTGCTGGCCGGCGGCGGCCATGCCATGGCCGCCGGGCTCTCGGTGCGGCCCGACACCATTCCCGAGCTGCGCGCCTTCCTCTGCGAGCGGCTGGCGGCGGAAACGGAAATCGCGGCCGCGGAAGATGTCATCGAGATCGACGCCTTGGTGACGGCGCGCGGCTGTGACCGAGCGTTATGGCAGGACTTCCAGCGCATGGCGCCCTTCGGGACCGGCAACGTCGAGCCGCTGTTCGCGCTCAGCGCCGTGCGGATCGAGCGGCCAATGGCGCTCAGGGGCGGCCACGTGCGCTGCACGCTCACCGACGGTTCCGGGGGAAAGGTGAAAGCGGTCGCCTGGCGCGTAGAGGGCTCCGAGACCGGCCGCAGGCTTATGAGCGACGGTGGCGCGATCCACGTGGCGGGCCGCCTCAAGCCGGACGACTGGCAGGGTCGCCAGGGCGTCGAATTCGAGATCGAGGACGTCGCAGATCCCCGTCAGGCCTAGGTTGCGCAAGATGCGACTTCGGTAGCCTTGCACCCCCTTAGGAAGGCAGATATAGAGCCGCCCTTCGCGTCACGCGGTCCCTTCGTCTATCGGTTAGGACGCCAGGTTTTCAACCTGGAGAGAGGGGTTCGACTCCCCTAGGGACTGCCACGCGATTCCCTCCGAAGTCCGTCGCCCCGCCCCTTGGGCCGCCAAGGTCATGCGTTTTACGCATTGACGCGCGTCCAGTTACAAGAACAGTGTTATAGTTGGCTCAGTTCCAAAGTCGGGATCGGGGAGTGACGGGCCGAGGGGCAGATGGCTGGTTACGAGTTCGAGCAAGTGGATTCGGCGGCAGAAGCCGTACGGATCAGTGGCCGCGTCAAATGGTTCGACGCAGGCAAGGGGTATGGCTTCATCGTTCCCGATGATCCAACCCAGACCGATCTGAAAGACGTCCTGCTGCATGTGACAAGCCTGCGAAGTTCAGGACGCGAGCATGCGATCGAGGGCGCGACGATCACCTGCGACGTCGTTCGCCGGCCGAAGGGCTGGCAGGTGGCCGAGGTCGTCGAGATCGACGAGAGCGCCGCGCCGCCGGCGGCGGAGCGCCGACCGCGCGACGGACTGCGTAATGACCGTGAGGCCTTCCTGCGCGGCGACTATGCCAACCGTCCGCCGCCGCGCCGCCCGCCCGTGGCCACGGGGCCGCTGGAGCGGGCCAAGGTAAAGTGGTTCAACCGCACCAAGGGTTACGGTTTCGTCGTGCGCGACCTCGAGCCCGGCGACATCTTCGTCCACATTGAGACCCTGCGCCGGTCAGGCATGGAAGACCTGCAGCCCGGGGACGACGTCATGGTGCGGTTCGCCGAGGGCCCCAAGGGCCTGGTCGTCGCAGAGATCGAACTTCCCGAGCAGGACTAAGACCGGCCACTTGCCTGCGAATGTCGCCTGTCCCAAAGGATAGGCGTGCCGCTGCCCGGGAGTCTGGCTTGCCGTCTTCGAAACGTCCCCGGCCCTGGGCCGCTATCGCCGCGCGCGTTCGCCGGGCGGCGCATCTCCTGGGCTTCAGTCTGGCCCTTGCCTGGACACCGGCCTCGGCGGCCGTGCCGATGCAGGGCTTCGAACTCAAGACCGTCTATCCCCACGACAATCAGGCCTACACCGAGGGCCTCTTCTATCTCCACGGGTTCCTCTACGAGAGCACCGGGATTGAAGGGCGCTCCACCATCCGCAAGGTGCGCCTTGCGGACGGCGCCGTCCTGCAGTCGCGGTCAATAGCGCCGAACCTGTTCGGGGAAGGCATCGTCAACTGGGGCGGCGAGATCGTCAGTTTGACCTGGCGCAATGGGGTAGGGTTCCGCTGGGATCAGAAGACCTTCGCCCCAAAGAGCACGTTCCATTATCCGGGCGAGGGATGGGCGCTGACCCAGAACGGCAAGAACCTGATCATGAGCGACGGCACCCCGACGCTGCGGGTCCTGGATCCGGTCACCCTGCGCGAGGTTCGCCGGATCAAGGTCACCGCCGAGGGTCAGCCGGTCTTCAACCTCAACGAGCTGGAGTGGGTGAAGGGCGAGATCCTGGCCAACATCTGGCAGACCAACCAGATCGCGCGGATCGACCCGGAGACCGGCGCCGTGAAGGCGTGGATCGACCTATCGAGCCTGCCCGAAGCGCAGCGTCCAGCAGGCCAGGACGCGGTACTGAACGGGATCGCCTATGACCGCGAGCACGACCGGCTGTTCGTGACCGGCAAGAACTGGCCGCACCTCTACGAGATCCGGCTGACGCCGCTGAAGGGCGCGGCACGATGACGCGCCCCGACGATGAGGAGACGCCCTCGCCGCCGGAGGGCTATGTGCCCTCGGAGGGCCGTGGGGCATTTTCCACCCTCAACGGTCCTTACTTCCACCGTGCGGGCGACGGGCTGATGGCCGAGCAGGCGTTCTTCGCCCTGAGGCGTCATGCCAACGGTATTGGTCTGGTGCACGGCGGCATGCTGTCGGCTTTCATGGACGGCGTGCTGGCCGGGGCGGTATGGCGCGGGACCGGCAAGCGGGCGGTAACAATCCACCTTTCAATCGACTTCCTGCACATGGCCAGGGTCGGCGAGTGGGTGATGGGTGAGGCCAAGCTGACCCGCGCCACCCGCGACGTGGCCTTTGTCGAGGGGCGCGCCTATGTCGGCAGCCACGACGTCGTTCGCTGCTCAGGCATCTTCAAGCTGATGAGCCGGGACCGTTAGACGCTTTCGCCGGGCGAGATGTGTCGGTCGGCATGCGGCATTGCCTCGCGCCGCACACCTAAGATCACGGCTTCCGTTGCCGAAAGTCGAAAACGCTTATATCGCAAGCCCGCCGGCGAGATCGGGGCGTAGCGCAGCCTGGTAGCGCATCTGCTTTGGGAGCAGAGGGTCGCAGGTTCAAATCCTGCCGCCCCGACCAGCCGGCAAAGGGAATCTGGGGTTCGTCCATGCTTGCGCGCATCTTCCGCCCGTCCAAGACCGCAATGCAGTCGGGCAAAGGCAAGACCAACGAATGGGTGCTGGAGTTCGAACCCAAGGACGCCAGGCGTCCCGACCCGCTGATGGGTTGGACCCAGACCGGTGATACCGAGTCGAGCCAGGTGCGCCTGTCCTTCGAAACCCGGGAGGAGGCTGTACGCTACGCCGACCAGCACGGCATCGCCTTCCAGTTGATCGATCCCAAGTCCGCCAAGCGTATCATCAAGGCCTACGCTGATAATTTCGCCTTCGGCCGCAAGATCCCGTGGACGCATTGACGCTGGAGAGCGCCCTTAGCTCAACCGGATAGAGCACTCGCCTTCTAAGCGAGCGGTTGCAGGTTCGAGTCCTGCAGGGCGCGCCAGCGCTAGAGTGTCCGAACCGGACACAAGGGATTGCATCCCGCACCTAAGACAGCCTCGGGCCGAACGGGTTGCCCGGGGGAGCCCGAGAAAAGGGTCAAAGAGCGGGAGGTGGGCGCTGGCGACGCCACTTAAGAGCGCTACTTCTTTTCTTCTGCGCAGGCCGTCTTGAGCGCCGAATTGACGCCGAACGCGGTCGGGACTGGCGGAGCGCCACCGCCTAGTCCTTCGAGAAGCTGCTCATTGACCACTTCGGAGCGCATGGCGCGCATCTGCCGCTGGAAGCAGAACCGCTTGAGCTCCTCTGGGTAGCGCCGCTTTAATTCCGCTACGACCAAGGCGACGCACTCCCTATCCCGGGAACCGCAAGGCTTGCCCACCGCAGGCGCGACAACCGTCAGTCCGTCGACCGTCTTGCCTGCGGCAGCACGGGCTTTCACCGGCAAGCCAGCTTCGGACGGAACGATCTCTGGGGACACGCTCGATATAGGCGGGGAGATGGACGTCGCCGGCGGAGGAGCGGGGGGCTCCGCCACGGCTGTGCTCGCGACGAGGGTCGCCGAGATCAGAAGCCCTATGCTGGATTTCATCATCTCCTCCTCAGCGAGCTTTCTAGACCCAAGCTCAGACGTAAGGATTTCGCTCTGTGTCCAGAGGAACGACCCAGTCCGCACGGGCGGGCATTTCAGCCAGAATCCATCGGGTCAGGCGCTCATAGTGGGCGACGAATCGCCTGACCTCGTCGTCATCCATACCTCCGGCGCCGCCGGCGCGCAGTTTGGCCTCCTGCTCGGCGCGCCATCCTGCGACGACTTCGAAGCTCGGGGCTTCCAGCAGGACGAGGTCGTGCAGTCGCGTGAACAGAATCTGATAAGGGCCGTCGAGCTGATCGTTGACGTAGGTGCGCCACACGGCCTTCGGATCCTCGTTCCGTTCCAGATCGTTGACCGGCGTCGCCAGCGCCGCGCGACCCTGGCTCACGGCCCCCACGCACCAGCCCTCCAGGATGATCACATCGACCGGAGAGGCGATCGTCTTCCAGGTTCCGCGGGGCGCGCGATTGTCCACGGCCTTGTCGAAGCGGGGCAGGGAGACCTTGCCCTTCGAGCGCAGTTGGTCGATGGCCGCGCCGACCATGCCGACATCGTGCGTGCCCGGCGGCCCTCGAACGGCCAGAAGGGGATGAACCTCCTTCGCCAGGCGCTCGCGCGCGTCGCGGGTCAGGTAGAAGTCGTCCAGCGACAGCGCCACAGCGCGCAGGCCGCGTTCTTCCAGCAACCGGGCAGCGTAGCGCGCGACTGTCGTCTTGCCGGAGCCCTGCGCCCCGCAGAGCCCGATCACCGCGCAGCGCTTGCGGTCGATCCGGCGGCGCTGGGCGCGTGCAGCGAGAGGTTCGCAGACCAGCTCCGCGGTCCTGCGGAAAGCTTCGGGCAGGCCCTCCTCGGAGATAAAACGCTCCAGCCCAGTCTCGTTCACGCGCGCCCCTCTAGGGGCTCCAGCCCCCACTCAAGCCGCCGATCACCGGCAGGATCTCGCCGGTGATGTATCTGGAGGCGTGAGGCGAGGCCAGAAGGACGTGGGTCGGGCGGTCACAAGGCCCCGTCGTCAGCCTGCTCGCGCGGCATAGACCTCCAGGCCGCGCTGCAGGTCGGCGACCAGGTCGTCGGGGTGTTCGAGTCCGACGTGCAACCGGATCATCGGGCCGCCGTAGTCTCGTTTGATTGTCCGGTTCCTGAATTGCGGATCGCAATGGACCGCCAGGCTTTCGAACCCGCCCCATGAAAAACCCAGCCCGAAGAGCGTGAGTTCATCGAGGAAGGCGCGGACAGCCACCTCGGGGCCGGGCTTCAGGGCGAAGGCGAAGAGCCCGCAGGCGCCGGAATAGTCGCGTTCCCAAAATTCATGGCCCGGTGAGCCGGGCAGGGCGGGATGATAGACTTGCGCCACCTCCGGACGTCCTTCCAGCCACGCCGCGATGGCAAGGCCGCTTCGGCCCTGGCGGGCGATGCGCGTGGGCAAGGTGCGCAGGCCGCGCAGCATCTGGTAGGCGTCTTCTGCCGACACCGCCCAGCCCAGGTTCAGCACCCCCTCTTCAAGCGCTCGGACCAGCTTTGGGTCTTTCGCCGCCGCTGAGCCCATGAAGATGTCGGAGTGGCCGCCGACGTACTTGGTCAGCGCCTGCAGGGAGATGTCCACGCCGAGGTCGAGGGGCTTCATCAGGTAGCCTGCGCCCCACGTATTGTCGGCGACAGTCAAGATCCCTTTCAGGCGAGCCAGTTCGGCGACACGGGCTATGTCCTGCATCTCGAAACTCAACGAACCGGGCGATTCCATCAGAATCATCCTCACCGCCGCTGACACGCGACCGACCAGGTCCGCGGGCGTATCGCGGGGATCGAAGTAGCGGACCATGATCCCGAAGCGGGTGAGGACGTGGTCGCAGAACCGGCGTGTGGGCTTGTAGATCGCGTCTGTGACCAGCACCTCATCGCCCGCCTTCAACACTGCCAGCAAAGCGCCCGTGAGCGCTGCAAGACCCGACGGATAGAGGGTGACGCCCTCGGCGTTCTCCATCTCGCCCAGCGCCGCCTGCAAGGCGAACTGGGCGGAGAGTCCCTGGCGTCCGTAGGTGAGCTGATTGGCGTCGTCGTAGAGGCTGGCCGCGTCAGGCAGCAGAACCGTCGAGCCCTTCTGAATCGGCGGCCCCACGGTCTTGGCCAGCTTCTGCGGCCCACCGCCCGCGCGGATCAAGCGGGTTTCGTCTCGGCCTTTCGTCGGGGGCATACGGGTTGCGAAGGCCTAGGCTGCCGGGCGAGAGTGCCCGACGCACTTAGAGCCCGAGGGTTTGGCTCTTTCAAGGAGCACGGATGATCCGGCGGCTAGCGGCGGCGCTTCTGATCCTGGCCCTCGCAGGTTGCGATGGAGGCTCCAAGCCCGCGCCGGCGGCGGCCCCGTCGAACAAGCCGGCGGCCCGGGTCGAGGCCCATTACAAGGCAACGCCCAGCAAGGTCCTCAACACCGTCCGCAAGCGCGGCTACGTGGCGTGTGGCGTAAATCCGGGACTGCCGGGCTTCGCTTATCCCGACGTGCGCGGAAACTGGCGGGGTTTCGATGTCGACTTCTGCCGCGCCGTGGCCGCCGCCGTGCTCGGAGACGCCGGCAAGGTGCGCTTTACTCCGATCCCCGCCCGGGATCGGTTCAGCGCGCTGCAGAGGGGCGAGATCGATATCCTGTCGCGCAACACTTCCTGGTCCTACTCCCGCGACACCGGCCTCGCGCTGGATTTCGCTGCGACCACCTATTTCGATGGCCAAGGCTTCATGGCCCCGAAGGCCCTGGGGCTGACCAGCGCCCAGGAGCTTTCCGGCGCGCGCATCTGCGTGCAGGCCGGAACCGCGAGCGAAGACAACCTCGCCGACTTCTTCAGGGCGCGTGGCCTGACCTACAAGCCGGTCGTGGTCGCCTCCGAAGCCGAGGCAAGGCGTCTCTACGAGAACGACGGGTGCGACGTCTTCACGGCGGATATTTCCGCCCTGGCCGGTTCGCGCTCGGTGCTGAACAACCCAGGCGCCCACGTGATTCTCCCGGACGTGATCTCCAAGGAGCCCCTGGGGCCTGTGGTGCGCCAGAACGATCCGGTCTGGGCCGATATCGTGCGCTGGTCGGTCTATGCCACCATCCTCGGCGAAGAGCTTGGCCTGAGCTCCAAGACCGTAACCCAGGCGCGCGAGACAGCGTCCGATCCGCAGACCCGCCGGCTGCTCGGCGTGGAAGGCGACTACGGAGCCATGCTGGGGCTCTCCAAGGACTGGGCCTACCAGATCATCCGCCAGGTGGGCGCGTATCACGAGATCTTTCGCCGCGACGTGGGCGCCGCATCACCTCTGAAGCTGGATCGCGGCCTCAATGCGCTTTGGAGCGCCCCGAAGCCCGGCCTGCTCTATGCCCCGCCGTTGCGTTAGTCGGCTCCGGTGACGACCGGAGTGTCGGCCCGGCCGCCCCATTCCGTCCAGGATCCGTCATAGACCGCCACGTCCTCCCGGCCCAGGCGGGCGAGCGCGAGCGCCAGCAGAGCGGCGCTGACGCCTGAACCACAGGTGGTGACGATCGGCTTGGCGAGGTCGACGCCTGCGTCCTCGAAGGCGGCGCGGATTTCGGGCGCGGCCCTCATCGTGCCGTCGGAATTGAGCAGCACGCTCCACGGTACGTTGCAGGCCCCAGGCATGTGGCCGGAGCGCAGGCCCGCGCGGGGCTCAGGCGCTTCGCCGCGGAAACGGGGAGCGGCGCGCGCGTCGATCACCTGAGCGTCGCCGCGCTCGAGCACACCTCGGACTGCGTCCAGGCCACGCACCAGTCCCGGGACGAAGGCGGCCTGGAGGTGGGTGGTGGATGGCTGGGCCGGCGTCTCCTCCAGCGCCCGACCCTCGGCGCGCCATCTGGCAAGGCCGCCGTCCAGCACGAAGACTTTCGGAAAACCCATCGCGCGCAAGGACCACCAGACCCGCGGGGCGGAGAAGATGCCCAGGCCGTCGTAGACCACGACCGTCGCTTCTCTATTCAAGCCAAGTTCACCCGCGGCCGCGGCGAAGTCCTGCGGGGCAGGCAGCATATGCGGCAGGTCCGTCTCGCGGTCGGCGATCTGGTCGATGTCGAAGAAGACAGCGCCAGGGATGTGCGCCGCGGCGTAGGCGTCGCGACCCACGCGGGCCTCGCCCGGCATGAACCAGGTGGCGTCAACCACCTGGACGGCGGGGTCGTCGAGGCGCTCGGCGAGCCAGGCTGTGGAGACCAGGGGGTCTTTCATTCCATCCACGCGGGTGTGGGCAGGCCCCGCTCCTTCAGGAAGGCGGGATTATAGATCTTTGACTGATATCGCTGACCATTGTCCGCGAGCACCGTGACGATCGTCTTGCCCGGGCCTAAGTCCCTGGCCATTCGGATCGCGCCGGCGACGTTGATCCCGGTCGATCCGCCCATCACCAGACCCTCGTGCTCGACCAGTTCGTAAAGGGCGAGCAGCATCTCTTCGTCGGATACGCGGTAGGCGTGATCGATGATGAGGCCTTCCAGATTGGCGGTGATGCGCCCCTGGCCGATGCCCTCCGTGATCGAATTCCCCTCAGCTCTGAGTTCGCCGTCGGAATACCAGCTGTAGAGGGCGGCTCCGTGCGGATCGGCCAGACCGATGGCGACGCTGGAGTTCTCCTCGCGCAGCGCCTCGGCCACGCCGGCCAAGGTGCCCCCCGAACCAACGGCGCAGATGAACCCGTCGATCCTGCCGCCGGTCTGGGCCCAGATTTCGGGACCGGTGCCAAGGCGATGGGCCTCGCGGTTGGCGACATTGTCGAACTGGTTGGCCCAGACCGCGCCGGCCGGCTCGTTCGCGTCAAGTTCCTGCGCCAAACGTCCGGAATATTTGACGTAATTCATTTCGTTGGAATAGGGGACGGCGTCGACCTCGACGAGTTCAGCCCCATAGAGTCGGATAGCGTCTTTCTTCTCCTCGCTCTGAGTGCGCGGGATGACGATGGTGCAGCTGTATCCCAACGCCTTGGCGACCATCGCCAGGCCAATGCCGGTGTTGCCCGCCGTGCCCTCGACAATCCTCCCGCCGGGCTTGAGCAGGCCCTTCGCCTCGGCGTCGCGGACCATATGGAGGGCCGCGCGGTCTTTCACCGACTGGCCGGGATTCATGAACTCAGCCTTGCCGAGAATCTCGCAGCCGGTGGCCGCGCTCGCCCTGTCGAGCCGGATCAGGGGTGTGTTTCCGATGACGTCCAGGACGCTGTGGGCGATGCTCATGACCGCTACTTAGTCGCGCCGGCTGACAATCAGAAGACCGCTCAAGCTTTGGCGAGCGATAGCTGCACCACATTGGTGCGCTCGGTGCGGAAACCCGCCTCGCAATAGCCCAGGTAGAACTTCCAGAGCTTGCGGAAACGCTCATCGAAGCCGAGCGCGGCGATGTCGTTCCATGCGGCTTCGAAATTGCGGTGCCATTGGGAGAGCGTGTCGGCGTAGTCCTGCCCAAAGCGCGTGATGGCCGTCCAGGCGAGGCCCGCCCTGTCGGTGGCTTTTCTGAGCTGCGCCTCGGAAGGCAGCATGCCGCCGGGGAAGATGTATTTCTGGATGAAATCGGCGCGGGCCCGGTACCGCTCGAAGTCCTCGTCGCGGATGGTGATGATCTGCAGGCCCGCCCGGCCCCCCGGCGTCAGCGCCTCATTGATCTTGCCGAAATAGGCAGGCCAGTAGCGCTCTCCCACGGCCTCGAACATCTCGATCGAGGCCACCCGGTCGAACTGACCATCGACGTCGCGATAGTCGACGAAGCGGATATCGGCCCGCTCGTTCAGCCCTTGGGCGAACATCCGCTGCCTGGCGAACTTGAACTGCTCCTCGGAGATGGTGATGCCGGTCACCTTGGCGCCCACTTCCCGGGCGGCGTATTCGGCGAAGCCGCCCCATCCGCAGCCGATCTCAAGGACGCTTTGGCCCGCCTGCAGCCCCATGCCCTGCGCCAGCGCGCGATACTTCGCGGTCTGGGCGTCGGAAAGCGGCTGGTCGGGACGTTCGTAGCGGGCGGATGAATAGGTCATTGTGGGGTCCAGCCACCGCTCGTAGAAGGCGTTCCCCAGGTCGTAATGGGCATGGATGTTCCGGCGCGCGCCCTGCCGGGTGTTGCCGCGCAGCGTGTGGCGGACCCGGTTGATGGTCCAGACCAGCGGATTTCCCGTCGTCACGCGCCGCAACCGCGCCCAGTTGGCGGCGAACACCAACAGAAGCGCAGGCAGATCGGGCGTGTCCCACTCGCCCGCCATGTATCCTTCGGCGAAGCCGATGTCGCCGGTGGCCAGGACGCGGCGCATGAAGCGGAAATCGCGCACGAGCACCCGGCCGGACAGACCAGGCTGCTCGGTGCCGGCGATGCGCAGTTCGCGCCCTGAGGGCAAGACAAAGGTTACCGAGCCGAGCATCCAGTTGCGGGCGATGAGCCGCAGCGCAGCACGGAAGGTGGCCGGCACGCCCTTTAGTTCCGGCAAGCGGCGGAAGGCGCGGCGATCGCCGGCTAGACTTGCGAGCGTAGTTTCCCGGGCCAAGCTCTTGCTCGTGCTACCCAATCCCTGCCTGCGACATTAACACCGATCCTGAACCCGGCGAGAAGCCCCAAACTTCTCACGCGCTGCGCAAGGGCCATCGGCGCCGCACACCAGTCGCCGCTTGCGCCGCGATCCGACCCGCGCCACTTAGCCGGCGGTCGTTCCAAAGCCGGGGAGTCTCATGGCTGTTCTGAAGCTTGATCGTTGGAATATCGCCATCGGCGATCGCCAGCCCCTCTTGGTGATGGCCGGGCTGAATGTGCTGGAGGACGAAGGCCTGGCGCTGGCGACGGCGCGCCATCTCAAGGACGTCTGCGCCGAACTGGACCTGCCCTACGTTTTCAAGGCCAGCTTCGACAAGGCCAACCGTTCCTCGATCCACAGCTACCGCGGACCAGGACTCAACGAGGGGCTTCGAATTCTGGCCAAGGTGAAGGCCGAATTCGACGTCCCGATCGTGACCGACGTCCATGAAATAGACCAGGCCGAGGCGGTGGCCGCGCTTGCGGACATCGTCCAGATCCCCGCCTTTCTCTGCCGCCAGACCGATCTTGTGATCGCCACGGCTAAGGCGACCGACCGAGCTGGAGGCCTGCTGCACGTCAAGAAGGGCCAGTTCCTGGCGCCCTGGGACTGCAAGAACATCCTCGACAAGATTCGCGAGGCGACCGGGCGGGACTTCACCATCCTGTGCGAGCGCGGCGCCTCCTTCGGCTACAACAACCTGGTCGTCGACATGCTGGGCATTGAAGAGATGAAGCAGCTGGGCGCGCCGGTCACCATTGACGCCACCCATGCCGTGCAACTTCCCGGCGCCGACCCGCGGAGCAACAGCGCCTCGACCGGCGGACGGCGGTTCGGCGTGCCCTTGCTCGCCAAGGCGGCGATCGCGGCGGGAGCCAATGGGGTCTTCCTGGAATTCCACCCCGAGCCGGACAAGGCGCTTTGCGACGGCCCCAGCTGTCTTCCCCTCGACGGCGCTCGCGAGCTTCTGGCCACGCTCAAGGCCATCCACGCCATCGTGCAGCCGGCTTGACCGCGCCTGCGCTCCGCCGCACACCCTGAAACCCATGGATCTCTCCGCCCTTCAGCACCTTCTGGCCCTGGCGCCCGGCCGGCGCGTGGCCTGCGTCGGCGACCTGATGGTCGACCGCTTTGTCTATGGCGATGTGAGTCGTGTGTCGGCCGAGGCGCCTGTACCGGTGCTCGCCCGTTCGCGCGAGCTGGTGATGCTGGGCGCTTCAGGCAACGTGGCGCGCAACGTAGCCGCCCTGGGGGGCGAGGTTTCTCTGGTGGGCCTGGTGGGCGGTGACGCCGAAGGGCACGAGGCGCTTCGTCTGGTGGGTGCGGAAGCCGGAGTTGAGGGCTACCTGGTCACCGATTCCGGCCGCCCGACGACCCTGAAGACGCGGTTCGTCGCCGGCGGCCAGCAAATGCTGCGCGTGGATCTGGAGGCCGCGCGCGCGGTGACGGGTGATGTGGAGCAGCGGCTGGTGCGCACGATCCGGGCCGCGGCCAAGGGCGCCGGGGCCATCCTGCTCTCCGACTACGGCAAGGGCGTCGTCACCGATGCGGTCATCGCAGTCTGTCGCGAGGCCGCGGCGCAATCTGGCGGCAGGCTCGTGGTGGACTCCAAGGCGCGGTCTTTCGCCCGCTATGGCGCCGTGGACATGATCAAGCCGAACGCCGCAGAGCTGGGCAACGCCACCGACCTTCCCACAGACACCGATGCGCAGATTGAAACAGCCCTGGCCCGCGCGTTGGAACTCTGGGAAGCCAAGGCGATCCTGGTGACACGCGCGTCCAAGGGAATATCCCTGGCCATACGCGGCGAACCGGTCCGGCACTTCCCGACAACGCCGCGTGAGGTGTTCGACGCCTCTGGCGCCGGCGATACGACCCTGGCCGCCCTGGGGCTGGCCCTTGCCGCGGGGGCGTCGATCGAAGACGCCATCGCTTTCGCGCAGCTGGCCTCCGGCGTGGCGGTGGGTAAGGCGGGCACAGCCACGGTCTCGCCCGACGAGCTCGTCGAGGCGGCGCTTTCCGCTCACATGGCGCCGGCTGAGGCC
This sequence comes from Phenylobacterium sp., assembly GCF_036495085.1. Taxonomy (GTDB): domain Bacteria; phylum Pseudomonadota; class Alphaproteobacteria; order Caulobacterales; family Caulobacteraceae; genus Phenylobacterium. Next base: position 101,193 of record NZ_DASXNL010000023.1, read on the forward strand.
AAGGTGGCGACGACCCAACGAATGCTGGATGAAGTCGCGCGTTGGCGCGCCAAGAACCTCAAGGTGGGTTTCACGAACGGCTGCTTCGACATCCTGCACAAGGGCCACGTGGCTTACCTGGCGCAGGCCAGAGCATGGTGCGACCGGCTGATCGTGGGCCTGAATTCCGATGAGAGCGTGCGTTTGCTGAAGGGCGAGGGCCGGCCGGTTAACGATCTGGAGTCGCGGGCCCTGGTGCTGGCCGGCCTGCGCTCGGTCGACCTCGTCGTGCCATTCGGGGAGGAGACCCCGGTCAAGCTGATCGAGGCCGCGCAGCCGGACGTGCTGGTCAAGGGCTCCGACTACGCCGAAAGCGAAGTGGTCGGCGGCGACCTGGTCAAGAGTTGGGGTGGGGAGGTGAAGCTCGCCCCGATCGTCGAGGGCTATTCCACCACCGCGGCGATCTCCAAGATGTCGGCAGGCAAGGTTTCGGGGAAAGCGTCCGCATGACCCAGCGTCGCATAGCCTTCGTCACCGGCGGGGCCGGATTCATCGGCTCGAACATCGTGGCCAAGCTCGCCGAAGATCGCACGCTCGATGTTGTGGTCTGCGATCGGCTGCATGAGGCCGAGTTGGGCAAATGGAAGAACATCGCCAAACACCCGATCGGCGATTTCGTGGCGCCGGAGGACATGTTCGACTGGCTGGAGAAGCGCTGGCGCGATGTCGAGATTGTGGTTCACATGGCCGCGATCTCCTCGACCACCGAGCCGGACGCCGACAAGATCATCCATTCCAACTTCACGCTGAGCCGGGACCTTTTCCGCTGGTGCGCCGACCGGCAACGGCGGCTGATCTACGCATCATCGGCGGCCACCTACGGTGACGGCGGGCATGGGTTCGATGACGATAACGACTACGAGGCGCTTGCGAACCTGCGCCCGCTGAACACCTACGGCTGGTCGAAGGCGCTGTTCGACCTATTTGCGGCGCGCCAGGCGCTGCGCGACTATGCTCCGCCGCAGTGGGTTGGCTTGAAGTTCTTCAATGTCTACGGGCCCAACGAAGAGCACAAACACTCGATGAAATCGGTGGCCTCGCAAATCTGGCCGCACGTACGCGACGGCCACGGGGTGCAGCTCTTCAAGAGTTATCGCCAGGACGTCCCCGACGGCGGCCAGAAGCGCGATTTCGTCTATGTCCGTGACGCCGCAGAGGTCGTCGAATGGCTAACTCTGAATCCGCAGGTGAGCGGCATCTTCAACCTGGGCTCTGGCGCAGCGCGTACGTTCGAGGACATGGCTCGGGCGGTGTTTTCGGCGGCAGGCAGGGAAGCCAGGATCGACTTCACGCCGATGCCTCCGGCGATCCGCGACAAATACCAGTACTTCACCGAAGCCCGGATGGATCGGCTGCGCGCCGCCGGCTATGCCAAGCCAATGACTACGCTGGAAGAGGGGATCGGCGACTATGTCCGATCCTATCTCAGCCAGCCCGACTCCTACCGGTAAGCCATGCCTGAGGCACAGCCGCGCCCGAGGCGATGGCTGGGATTCAGCCTGTTGTCGGCCATCGTCATCCTCGGGGTGGCGTTCCTGGTATTTCGCAGCGACCTCATCCGCTACTCACTCGATCCCAAGACGCCGTACCAAACCTACAGACCGCCGCCGGCCCCAGACTATTCAAAGCGTTCGGCGTGGTTCCTTTTGCCGACAAACCCGGCGACTCCGGCCGCCAGCGAACCGCCCGCCGATGTGTTCTTCATCTCGCCGACCACCTATGCCGGCGGGCACGAATGGAACGCGCCTATCGGCGCGCCCCGGTCGGACAAGATCTTTCGACAGGTCATGGCGCCGAACTACGCCGGACCGTTCGTGCGCATCGGACGCATCTTTGCGCCTCGCTACCGGCAAGCTGGTCTCTACAGTCTTCTCACCTTGCGCGACGACGCCCGTGACGCGCGCAAGTTCGGTTACGTCGACGTCGCAGCAGCCTTCCGCTACTGGCGCGACAATGCCGGCGCGGAGCGACCCTTCTTCATCGTGGGCGTCGAGCAGGGCGGCACCTTGGCCGCCCGTCTGCTGGCCGAAGAAGTGGCCCCCAATCCGGCGTTGCGGGCCAGGCTCGCCGGCGCTTACCTGATTGAGACCGTGGTGTCGGCCACTCATCCGCCGCTGCCGCCCTGCGCTCGGCGCGACGAGGCCGGTTGCGTGGCCGCCTGGGCGAGCGTGCCGGAAAGCGAGATCGACCGCGGACGCATCCTGCTCGCCCGCGCCCTGGTCTGGGATACGAACGGCGAGTTGCAGAACCTTGAGGGGCCGGCCCTGTGCTTCAACCCGATTCTCGGTGCGACCACCGATGAGCCGGCGCCTGCGCGGATGCACGAAGGCGCCGCCAACGCCACGGGACTGGAGTGGGGCGCACGGCCCGCGTTTCTGGCGCGGCAGGTGTCTGCACGCTGCGAGGAGGGTGTGCTGCGGGTCTCCTCGCCCAAATCCGCCTCGCTGAGGCCCTCCGGGTCCTGGACCGAACAACGCATGTCGCCCGGCTTCAACCTGTTCTATGCCGACCTTGAGAACGACGCGCGCGCGCGCCTGGCGGCCTTGACCGCACGCTGAGCCTGGCGTCCTCGTAGACTCTGAAAATGATGGAGACACGCCATGGCGGACGCCAATCGTCAGATCGTGCTGGATCGGCTGCCACAGGGCGACAAACTCGCGCCAGAACACTTCCGCCTTACCAACGGCGCACGGCCGACGGCCGGGGAGGGCGAGGTGCTGCTGCGAACCCGCTTCATCTCCCTCGACGCCGCCAACCGCGCGTGGATGCAAGGCGCCACCTATCGATCCGCCCTGGAGTCGGGTCAGGTGATGGCCGGCGGCGCGCTGGCCGAGGTGGTGGAGTCGAATGTCGCAAACCTGCAGCCCGGCGACATCGTGTTCGCCGATACCGGCTGGCAGGACTACGCGGTCCTGCCCGGCGGGCGGCTGGCGAAGTTGCCGGCCCTGGAGCCGATGACCCATCTGATGAGTGTCTATGGCATTGCGGGACTTACGGCCTACTTCGGCCTCCTGGAGTGCGGCAAGCCGAAGCCCGGGGAGACGGTCGTGGTGTCGGCAGCCGCCGGCTCGGTGGGCTCCATCGTCGGTCAGATCGCCAAGATCAAAGGATGCCGGGTGGTCGGCGTGGCCGGCGGAGCCGAGAAGGGGCGCTGGTTGGTGGAAGAGCTCGGGTTCGATGCGGCGCTCGACTACAAGGCCGGTGACTTGCGCCGCCAGATGAAGGAAGCGATCCCCGAGGGCATCGACGTCTATTTCGACAATACCGGCGGAGAAATCTTCGAGACCTGCCTCTTCGCCATGAAGAATTTTGGCCGCATTGCCTGCTGCGGAGCCGTCTCGCAGTACGACGGCGCCGCGCCGCCGCACGGGCCGCGCGGCATCCCGGGCCTGATCGTCACCAAGCGCCTGACCCTTCGGGGATTCGTGGTCATGGACTTCGACGAGCAACGCGACGCCGCCCTGAAAGAGCTGCAGAGCTGGGTCGCGTCGGGCCAACTGAGGGTGAAGGAAGACATCATCGAGGGGTTGGAGAACACACCCACCGCTCTCATCGGCCTGCTGGCCGGAGAGAACCGCGGCAAGCGGATGATCAAGGTCAGGTAGGGACGGGCTGACTCTTTTGGCTTCTGGTCGTTTGCGAATCGGCGTCGATTTCAATATCCGACGTGCCGCGCGCGAGCTGACCTTCGATGAGCGCAGTTTACAGGTTCGATGAGCTCTTCCCAGACGAGGCCGAGCCGGGCCCCGCCGAGGTCGCCGTCGATGGCGAGACAACGCTTACCTATCGTCTCAAGAGCAAGCTCTCCGAACTGAAGGCCGCCGGCTACCAAATCCGGTGGATCGAGGCTTCCGAAAAGGAGCTCGTGACCCTCTTCGTCGAAGGCGGCGATGACGCCATCCAGCTGGATCCCGATCCGGATTGCGACCGGGCTTGGTATGGCGACTTCGAGATCAGGGCCAGCCAGAAGGACCTGATCTGGGTCTATCTGGAAGGCGAGCATGAGGGCCTGAGCGCTCACATCGTCTCCTGAGGCTCAGCCGGCGTCTCTCAGTCCAAGACCGGCCTTCCAGTCGAAGAGCTCCTGAAGCACCTGGAGCGCCTTGCCGCGCTCCGATTTCAGTTCCGGATCGCGGTTGACGATGAGACGAGCATCGTCACCGGCCGCGGCGATCAGGTCGCGGTGCGCGCCGGTCACGTCAGCGAAGATGTAGTCGGGAAAGCCCGATTGCTTGAGGCCCAGCGGATCTCCGCCCCCGCGCAGCTCCAGGTCGGTCTCGGCGATCAAGAAGCCGTCGTCAGTGCGCCTGAGGATATCCAGCCGCTTCTGCGCGGTTTCCGACAGGGGCGGGTCATACAGCAAGACGCAGGCGCTCTCCCGGCGGCCGCGACCCACGCGGCCACGCAGCTGATGGAGTTGGGCCAGGCCAAAGCGCTCGGCCTGCTCGATGACCATGATGGTGGCGTTGGGGACATTGACGCCAACCTCTACGACCGTGGTGGCGACCAAGACGGACAGCCGCCCCTCGGCGAATTCCGCCATCACCGCGTCCTTGGCGGCCGACGCCATCTTGCCGTGCACCAGCCCGACACTTGGCCCGACGCTCTGCTTGAGCTCGCCGGCTCGGGTCTCAGCCGCCTTTAGGTCGACAAGTTCGGATTCCGCGACCAGGGGACAGATCCAAAAGGCCTGCGCGCCGCCCTTCACCGCATCGCGTAGGCGGTCCTCGACCTCGGAGATGCGGGTCATCGGCGCGGCACGGGTGGCGACGGGCGTCCGGCCGGGAGGTTTCTCGTCGATGCGCGAGACATCGAGGTCGCCATAGAGGGTCAACTCCAGGGTGCGCGGGATCGGCGTCGCCGACATGGCGAGCAGATGCGTGGCCCAGCCTTTGGCCTGCAGCCGCTGGCGCTCGGCGACGCCGAAGCGGTGCTGCTCGTCGACCACGGCCAGTTGCAGCTGATTGAACGCCACCTCGTCCTGGAAGAGCGCGTGCGTGCCGACCGCGACCTTCACAGCGCCCGAGGCCAGCGCGCGCAATTTCTCGGCGCGCCCCGCGCCCTTGTCGCGTCCGGTGAGCAGAATGACACCGATGCCGTGGTCGCTGAGAGGGCCCGAGATGGTCTCGAAGTGCTGACGCGCCAGGATTTCAGTTGGGGCCATCAGCGCGCTTTGGCCGCCGCCTGCCGCTACGTCGGCCATGATGGTCATGGCGACGACGGTCTTTCCGGAGCCCACGTCACCTTGGATCAGCCGGCTCATCCGCTCGCCGGCGGCGAGGTCCGCGCGGATCTCGCCGAGAACCCGCTCCTGGGCCCCGGTGAAGGCGAAGGGCAGGTCGGCCTGGATTTTCGCAGCGGTCTCGCTTGCGATGACCTTCGGGGCGGGTTCCCTGCGCCGCTCGGCCTTTCGCTGGGCCATGGCCAATTGCTGGGCCAGGAGTTCGTCGTAGGCGAGGCGGCGATAGTGCGGGCTGGTGGGCGCGAGATCGGCTTCCGCCTGTGGGCTGTGCAAGCGGTTCAAGGCCTCCCGCCAGGGGACGAAGCGCTGGCGGGCCAGCCAGGCGCGGTCCTGCCATTCCGGGAGCTCCGGCGCGCGTTCCAGGGCCTCCAGTGCAAAGGTCCGCACGCGACGGGCCGGAAGGCCTTCGGTGGCGGGATAGATCGCCTCCAGCTCGGGGATATCGTCGCGCTTTTCCGGCGCGACCATATAGTCCGGGTGGACCATCTGGCGGCCGAACTTGTCGTCTTCGACCTTGCCCGAGATGATCCGTTTTGCGCCCACGGGATGGCGACCGGCGATCTGGTCGCCGAAGCGGCCGAAGAACACCAGGGTCAGAAAGCCGGTCGGATCGCTGACGCGCATCTTCAACGGTTGGGCGGACGAACGCGGCTTCTGGATCTCCTCGATCGTCACCTCGAAGGTCATGATCTGGCCGTCCGCCGCCGCCGAGAGGTGAGCCGGCGTCCGGCGAATGATGGAGTGAGGCGTCAGGAAGAGCACATCGCGAACGATTGGGCCGGCCAGCTTGGCCAGCAATGGCGCCACGCGCGGGCCCACCCCCTTCAGGGAGGCGATGGGCGCAAAAAGCGGGAACAGAATCTCCGGCCGCATGACGACAGCATAGCTGACTGGCGCCCAATCCCTGGCTAGCAAAGCCGGTGCGCGCGCTCTATATCCGCCAACTCTTCATGACGACCAATGACGACGCCCGGCTGAAGAAGCTGAGGTTCCGGGCATGGCGCCGGGGCTTCAGGGAAGCGGACCTCATTCTGGGGCCGTTCGCGGACAAGCATGTCGCGGATTTCTCAGCCGCGGAACTCGACTGGTTCGAAGATCTGCTCGAGCAGCCAGATCAGGATCTCTACGCCTGGATTATCGGCACGGCGCCCACGCCGCCTGCGTATGACGGCGAGATCATGAACCGGATCAAGCAATTCCGCTTCGAAGCTCATATTGCACGGGGCGATGATCGTGGCGGCTGACGACGCACGACCGGTGACAGCAGCGCAGATGCGCCGAGTGGCCGACGACCCCGGTTCGCTCGACCTGGTCGGTGCGCCGGAGGGATTCGACGCCCTGGTGATGGCCGACATCGTGCGCGCCCGCAAAGGTCTGTCGGTTTTCGTAGCGCGCGATGGAACGCGTCTTTCGGCGTTCGCAGAGGCCTTCCGCTTCTTCGCGCCGGGCGTGGAGATCCTGACGTTCCCGGCCTGGGACTGCCTGCCCTATGACCGCGTCGGCCCCTCGGCCGGGATCGCGGCGCAGCGCATGATGACGCTCTGGCGGCTGAGCGAACGGTCGGACGATAAGGCCCTCCGTCTCTTGGTGACGTCCGTCCCTGCGCTGGTCCAGCGCCTCCCGCCCCAAAGCTCGGTCCAGCGCGCGAGCTATTCGGCGCGGTCCGGCAATGTGGTGGAGATCGCCGCCCTCGAGGCGTATTTCGCGATCAACGGCTATCAGCGCGCATCCACCGTCTCGGAGAAGGGCGAGTTCGCCATCCGCGGCGGGGTGATCGACGTGTTCCCACCGAGCGCCGAGGAGCCGGTGAGGCTCGACCTGTTCGGCGACACCCTAGAATCTATTCGCGCTTTCGATCCCGAAACGCAGCGCTCCACGAAGCAGCTGAAGGAGGTGAGCCTCCTGCCGGTCAGCGAGGCCCTGCTCGACAAGGCGGCGATATCCCGCTTCCGCTCAGGCTATCTGGAGACCTTCGGTGCGGCAGGTGATGACCCGCTCTACGCGACAGTCTCCGAAGGCGGTCGACGGGCGGGCATGGAGCATTGGCTGCCGCTCTTCTATCCGCAGATGGCGACGCTCTTCGACTACCTGCCCGACGGTGCGCTCGTGGCCCTGGACCATCTGGCGCGCGAGGCGAGGGACGAGCGACTGGCGATGATCGCCGATGCCTATGACGCCCGCGCCCAGGCCGAACGACGCATCCACTACCATCCCCTGGCGCCGGACAAGCTCTACCTGAACGCCGAGGAGTGGAAGGCGCTGCTGGCCAGGCGCGCCACGCGCCGGTTCTCCTCTTTCCGGGAGGCCGAGGGCGAGACCGTCATCGACATGGGCGCGCGGGCCGGCCGGAATTTCGCCCCGGAACGGCAGCGCGACAGCGTCAATCTCTTCCAGGCGACCGCCGACCACGCTCGCAAGCTCTCGAGTGACGGCAAGCGGGTCTTGTTCGCTTCCTGGTCCGAAGGATCTTCAGACCGACTGGGCTCGATGTTGGCCGACCACGGCCTCACGGCCGTGCCCTTCGCGGCCTATTGGGACGCGGCTAGGGCCGCCAGCCCCAAGACCCCGCAGCGGATTGTCTTGCCCCTGGAGTCGGGCTTCGAGACTGACGCGCTGGCGATCGTCTCGGAGACCGACATCCTCGGAGACCGGCTGTCGCGGCCTAGGCGCCGGCGCCGGGCGTCCAACTTCCTGGCGGAGGCTTCGGCCCTCACGCAGGGCGACCTCGTCGTCCACATCGATCACGGGATCGGGCGCTACGAGGGTCTGAAGACGCTCGACGTGCAGGGCGCGCCTCACGACACCTTGGAGATCCACTACGGCGGCGAGGCCAAGCTTTACCTCCCCGTGGAGAACATCGACCTACTGACCCGCTACGGATCGGAGTCCGAGGGGGTGATCCTCGACCGTCTGGGCGGCGCCGCCTGGCAGGCCCGCAAGGCGCGCGCCAAGACCCGCCTTCGCGAGATGGCCGAGGGCTTGATCCGCATCGCCGCCGAACGAGCGACCCGGGTCACCGACCCGATGGAACCGCCGCACGGGGTCTTCGACGAATTTTGCGCCCGTTTCCCCTACGAGGAGACTGACGACCAACTGGCCGCAATCGGCGACGTGCTGGAGGACCTTTCGGCCGGCAAGCCGATGGACCGCTTGATCTGCGGCGACGTCGGCTTCGGCAAGACCGAGGTGGCGCTGCGGGCCACATTCGTGGTGGCCATGAGCGGCCAGCAGGTGGCGGTCGTGGCCCCGACGACCTTGCTTGCCCGCCAGCACTACAAGACGTTCAGCGAGCGGTTCGAGGGTTGGCCAATCAAGGTGCGCCGCCTCTCGCGCCTGGTCCCGGCCAAGGAAGCCGCTGAGACCCGCGAGATGCTGAAGAACGGCGAGGTGGAGATCATCGTCGGCACCCATGCGGTGCTGTCCAAGCAGGTCGGATTCCGCAACCTCGGCCTGGTGGTGGTCGATGAGGAGCAGCACTTCGGGGTGAAGCACAAGGAGAAGCTCAAGGAGCTTCGCGCCGACGTGCATATGCTGACGCTGACGGCGACACCCATTCCACGGACGCTGCAGATGTCGCTCAGCGGCATCCGGGAGATGTCGATCATCGCCACCCCTCCGGTCGATCGCCTTGCGGTGCGCACCTACATCACGCCCTGGGATCCGGTCGTGGTCCGCGAGTCGTTGTTGCGCGAGAAGTACCGCGGAGGCCAGGCCTACTATGTCGCGCCACGCATCTCCGACCTGCCGGACCTGGAACGCTTCCTGCGCGAACAGGTCCCGGAAGTGAAGTTCGTGGTCGGCCACGGCCAGATGGCGCCGACCCAACTCGAGGAGGTGATGAGCGCCTTCTACGACGGGCGATACGACGTGCTGCTCTCGACGACGATTGTCGAGAGCGGTCTCGACATTCCGACGGCCAACACCTTGATCATCCATCGCGCCGACATGTTCGGGCTTTCGCAGCTCTATCAGCTGCGTGGGCGCGTCGGCCGGGCGAAGAGCCGCGCCTACGCCTACATGACCACACCTGCGGAAAAGCAGATCACGCTGTCAGCCGAGCGACGGCTGAAGGTCTTGCAGTCGCTGGACAGCCTGGGCGCGGGCTTCCAACTGGCCAGCCATGACCTCGACATTCGCGGGGGCGGGAACTTGCTGGGCGAAGAGCAGTCCGGCCACATCCGCGAAATCGGTGTCGAGCTCTACCAGCAGATGCTTGAGGACGCGGTCAACGAGCTGAAGACCCGAGCCGGCGCCGAGGGACTGGATAATGACCGGGGCTGGTCCCCGCAGATCAATACCGGTGCGGCCGTACTGATCCCCGAGGACTACGTCCCGGACCTGAACGTGCGGTTGTCGCTCTACCGGCGCCTGTCGGATGCGGAAAAAGCACAGGACCGCGAGGCCCTGGCCGCCGAACTCATCGACCGATTTGGACCGTTGCCGCCTGAGGCCGGACAATTGCTCAAAGTGGTCGCCATCAAAGGGCTCTGCCGCGAAGCCAACGTCGCCAAGATCGACGTCGGGCCGAAGGGCGCTGTGGTCTCGTTCCGCAACGACGACTTCAAGAACCCAGGCGCGCTGATCGCTTTCGTGGGCAACAACCAGATCGCCTGGCGCATCCGCCCGGATAATAAAGTCGTCGTGAAAGGCGAGTGGGAGACCCCCGAGCAGCGCTTGGGCGCGGCCGAGCGGGTGCTGAGCGAACTGGCGAAACTCGCCGCTTGAGCCCAAGCTGGCCCTTGCCGCCAATCGGCGCGGCCGGAGCCAGACATGATCCGATCCATTGTGTTTTTTGCCGCGCTTGCATCCCTCGCCGCGGCCACCGGCGCACGCGCTGCCGATGAAGGGGCGAACTCTGACGTGCGTTGCCTGGCGGTCGCCGCGACCATGGCGCAGAGTTCCGACCCCAAAGCCCAAGGCGTCAGCGTGGCGGCGGCCCTCTATTTTCTCGGCAAGCTGGATGGTCGCGACCCGAACTTCGACCTGGAAGGCCAGCTTAAGCAGGAGCTGGCGCAGCTGAAGCCGCAGGACATGATCGCCGAAGTTCAGCGCTGTGGGGCCCAGCTCAACGCGCGGCGCAAAACGGTCACCGAGATCGCCGCGCGGCTGCAGGCGCAGGGCGCCGGAAAGCCGCCGGCGCCTTAGGCGGAGGTCGCCCCCGCCTTTGCCTCGTTCAGGAGGCGCGAGGCGCGAAGCGCGATCTCCAGGCGCTGCGCACAGACCAGACCCACCGTGATGATCAGAGCTACGTCAGCCACTGCGTTGACCGAGACATGCATGGCGCTGGCGTTCTCGGAGGCAAACATGCGGATACCGTAGCGCAGAGCGAAGATCGCCAGGATCAGCAGCACGCCGAGCGGCGAGGCCTGGCTGGTGAGCTGGTGGGTGGCGCGATCCACCGTGATGTGGGTGAACCGCGCGCGCCACCAGCCGAGCAGGGCGCCAATCGCGAGCGCAGTGATATAGGCCGCCAACATCAGCGGGCTTGGTGTGGCTTGCTGGCTGAATGACAGGCCGACGAGCGCCAGGATAACGACGGGCATGATCCAGAGCGTCTCGATGCGCAGCCGGCGCGCACGCCGGCTGCGCAGGATCACCAGCGCCAGGGCGACCAGCGGGATCATATACGTCCAATAGGGCGCGTTGGGTGGCGGCGTCGGCATCAGCCGGCCCTCAAGCCTTGGGCGTCGGCCGCCGCTTCCTCGAGCGCACGTCCAGCGTCTTCGGCCGAGGTCACAGGCGCAACGCCGAGATCGAATTCCACGACGAACGGGGTCTGGCCCTCGCCCGCCTCAAAAGCTGTGCAGCCGATCACAGCGGCGATCCGTTCGCCCGCCAGGCGTCCACTCATCCCGGGGGTGTTCGGCAGGGCCAGCGCAAAGACCTCCGGACCGAGGCGCGCGGCGGTGTCCTCCACGCGCACAAGGCGGCCGATCATCGAACCGATCTGGGGAATGGCGCGGTCTAGCCAGCCGCCGGCGCGGACGACCTTCAGCTCGGGCTTTTCCATCACCTTCAGCACGCAGACGCTGAGCGCGCGGTTGCGAAGTTTCGCAGCATGCGCCAACCGGCTCAAATGGGAGGCGAAGAGATCGCGGGTGAAGAGGCCGGTGGCTGCATCCATCAGGCCGGACGTCCTTGCCTGGTCGAGCGCCTGGCGCACCGCCATCTGGCGCCGGTAGCTGCGGGCCAGCTCGACGATCCGCCGCGCGGTTTCCGTCTCCGGCGTCTCGGGCGAAGCGACGTCAGACAGGCCCCGGTGGAAGGCCTCGGTGACCGTGACGTGGGTTTCCTTGCGCATGTAGAGCAGCGCGGGCGTGTGGTAGAGGCGCGTATTGCGACGAAGGCCCGCGGCGATCGACAGCGCCTCTTGTGGATTGTCCCCGGCCCAGAGCACGACGGCGTCAAAAATCCGCTCGTGCAGGTAGTCGAACGCTGTGTAGGCCGTGAAGGCGCCCACGACGTCGGCTCCGTTGCGCAGGAGGGCGTTGTTCAGGGCCAGAAATTGCGGCGCAGGCTCGCCGATGGCCAGGACCTTATAGGGGCTGACGTCGGTTTCGGGCGGCTCGAGTATACGGTCGAAATCGGCGAAGGTTTCAGCGCGGAGCTGGAACTCTTCCTCGGCGACGGCGGTGCGGACCAGGGTCTCCAGACGCATGGCGGCCTGGGCCGGGTGGAGCGGGGCAGCCAGGGTGACGTCGAAGCCGTAGGTTTCAAGGATCGGGTCGGGATCGCCGATGGCGATGACCGGCAGCCGCCGCGGCGCACAGGCCGCCTTGAGGCGACGCGCCAGGCCGAGGGCTTCCTCGCCCACCCCACGCAGGTCGATGATGGCGCCCTCAATCTGCAGGTCGGTGATGGCGGTGACCGCAGCGACGCGTCCGCGAGCGGTGATTGTGCGCCACCCAAGACGATCCAGCCCCTCGGCGAGCGGACCCGCCAAGGTGTCGTCCCGCGCGACGATTAGAATGCGCGCCTGGACGGCTACGGACATAAGACCCCTTCCTCTGCGCTCCACTTCCACTGAAAAGAGGAATCGAGCCGCGCCAACTTAGACGGCAAGCGTAAGTTGCAACAGGTCGCGAAAGGTTAAGGAGATTGAATTTGGGGACATCATTGCAGGGTCAGGTCGCCGTGGTGACCGGGGCGTCCGGGGGGCTCGGTGCGCACTTCGCCCGCCTGCTGGCCGCAGAAGGCGCTGCGGTCGCCTTGACGGCCCGGCGACTGGACAAGGTCGAGGCCTTGGCCGGCGAGCTGGCGGGCGCCGGCCACCGCGCCATGGCGTTGCGCCTGGACGTCGCTGACGCGGGCGCCATCGGCCCTGCGCTGGACGAGGTCGAGGCGGCGCTGGGTCCCGTCTCGATCCTGGTCAACAACGCCGGCGTCGGCGGTGAAGGCCTGGCGCTTGATGTCGCGGTCGAGGCGTTCGACCAAACCTTTGCCGTCAACGTGCGCGGGACCTTCATCGCGGCGAGGGAGGCCGCCAAGCGGATGCTCGCCTCCGGTGTCGCTGAGCGCGGGGTGGGCCGGATCGTCAATATCGCCTCCATCGCGAGCCAGACGGTGTTGCCGGGGCTATCGGTCTACTGCGGCTCGAAAGCGGCTGTGGCGATGATGACCCGCGGGATGGCGCGCGAATGGGCCCGCCGCGGGATCGCCGTCAACGCGCTCGCGCCCGGCTACATCGACACCGACATCAACACGCAGTGGTGGCCGACCGAGGGCGGGCAGAAGCAGCTCAAGGGCTTCCCGCGCCGACGGCTGATGCAGGAAAGCGACCTCGACGCGGCCTTCCTGATGCTGGTGGGGCCCGCAGCCTCGGCGATCACCGGCAGCGTGATCGTCATCGACGACGGACAGTCACTTCCCGGCGGCGGCTGAGTTTCGCTTGGGGGCAGAGCTAGTCCCCGAGTCCGGCCCGTATAGGGGAAACACCCGATGTCGCGACTGGGGTTTGCGCGCCCAAATTGGCGGACCCGCAGCCAAAGGAGGCCCTTTTGCGCTCGCCGCCGATTCGCTTCGCTGTAGCCTTGATGGCCGTGCTGTTCGCCGCGTCCGTCGCCTCGGCGCAGCCGGTCTTCTATCCGGCCAAGGGCCAGAGCCACAAAAGGCAGAATAGCGATCGTCAGGCCTGCCATCGGTGGGCGGTGGATCAGACCGGCTTCGATCCGACGCTCGCGGCGGCTCCGCCGCAGAGGTCCGGGGGCGTGGCGAGGGGGGCGGTGGCTGGCGGCGCCGTCGGCGGGGTGGCGGGATCATTCAACGCCAACGCAGGCCGCGGCGCTCTGGCCGGCGCCGCGGTCGGCGGGCTCATCGGCGGAGTGCGGCAGCACAACCAGAATTCGCAGGCCAATGAGCGCCAGGCGCAGAATTTGGAAGGCTACAATCGCGCCCTCACGGCCTGCATGAGCGGGCGGGGATACTCTGTTCGCTAGGCGAGGTTGGCTGACCGCGGGGCAAGGCGCTTAAATGGCGGAAAAGGGAGTACGCCAATGCGCCAGGGACCGCTTACGGGCCTGAAAATCGTTGAGTTCGCCGGCATCGGGCCGGGACCGTTCTGCGGGATGCTGCTTTCCGACCTCGGCGCCGACGTGGTTCGCATCGACCGCAAGGGCGGCCGCGGTGGGGCTGCGTCGGATATCACCTCGCGCGGGCGCCGCTCGGTCGCCATGGACCTTAAGACGCCAGGCGCGATCGAGACCTGCCTGAAGTTGATGGCCAAGGCCGATGCGGTCTTCGAGGGCTTTCGGCCGGGCGTCATGGAACGCCTTGGGCTTGGCCCCGACGTCGCCCTGAAGCGAAATCCGAAACTGGTCTACGGCCGGATGACAGGCTGGGGCCAGACTGGCCCCTACGCCAACGCCGCCGGCCACGACATGAACTACATCGCCATCACCGGCGCCCTCCACGCAATCGGCACCGCCGACAAGCCTATCCCCCCCCTGAACCTGGTCGGCGACTTCGGGGGTGGAGCGCTATACCTCGCCTTCGGGCTCCTGGCCGGGGTGATCCAGGCGCGCGAAACGGGCAGGGGGCAGGTGATTGATTGCGCCATGAGCGACGGCGCCGCCTCGCTGATGGCCATGTTCTACGGCTTCAAGGCCTCTGGGGCGTGGAAGGAATCCCGGCGGGAGAACCTGCTCGATGGCGGGGCCCACTTCTATGACACCTATCAATGCGCCGACGGAAAATGGATCTCCATCGGCTCGATCGAGCCGCAGTTCTATGCGCTCCTGCTTGAGAAGACCGAAATCAACGACCCGGACTTCGCCCGCCAAATGGACCGCAGCGCCTGGCCACAGCTGCGCGAGAAGCTCGCCAAGGTGATCGCCGGCAAGACGCAGGCCCAATGGTGCGAGATCATGGATGCCTCCGATGTGTGCTTCGCCCCCGTGCTCGACCTCGACGAGGCGCCCCGCCATCCCCACAACGCCGCGCGTCGGACGTTCGTCGAGGTGGGCGGAGTGACCCAGCCTGGGCCCGCGCCCCGATTCTCGGTGACGCCCGGCGCCATCCAGGGGCCGCCGCCGGCGATCGGCGCCCACGACCGCGAAGTCCTGGTCGACTGGGGGTTCACCCCGGCCGAAATCGACATGGCCGACACAGGGGTGAAAGATACCGCTTCCTGAAGGACACGTTCAGGTTGGGTTCAGCCTGGGAGCTGCAAACTCATCCCAGGTTGTTCGTCGCGCTCTCCCGTCCCTCGAAGCGGCGAGTGACCTGATGGAACGACACGCCCATCGGGCGGCGCGTCACCCCGAAAGGGTGGCGCGCCGTTTGCGTGAGAAGCTCTACCCTAGGCTGATGCCTTGGGAGCTTTCCTGATCTGGTCCTCACGCCACTCCTGCTCCTGCGCGATCATTTCGGGCGAGGCGACCTCGGCAAAATCCTCCGGCTCGAAGAAGGGGCGGATTTCCAGGTTGAACTCGCTGTCGCCATCGCTTGGCGCCTTGCGGGCCCAGTCGATGGCGTCCTGCAGCGACTTCACCTGCCAGATCCAATAGCCGGCGATCAGCTCCTTGGTCTCGGTGAAGGGGCCGTCGGTGACGACCGCTTTGCCGTTTTGCAGGGTGATCCGCGCGCCGTTGGCGCTCGATTGAAGGCCGGCGCCATCGAGCATGACGCCCGCAGCGATCAGCTCATTGTTGTACGCTCCCATCGTTTCAAGCATCTCAGAGCTCGGCAGGGCGCCAGCCTCCGATTCCTTGCTGGCCTTTACGATCACCATCACCCGCATCGCTGTCGCTCCCTGACTGTCCGTGCCCAGGCGAAACGCCTGGCATCCATTGATTACGACGAACCATGCCGTCCGGCCCCGACACGTCGAGCGGAATTCTTCGGCGAAGCCTTGCCACCGGCGGCGTTCCTCAGCACTTTCCGGATCGATGGCGGCCCCACACCTCCTCTCTCGCCTTCGATCCGCGCCATGGGATCCGCTTCATTGGCTGCGGATATCCCTTGCGACCTTCGGCCGGGCTTTGACCCGCCTGTGGGGCCGCGACGTGATGCTCTATACGGGTGGCGTCTCGTTCTTCAGCCTGCTGGCGATCTTCCCCGGGCTGGCGATCCTGGTCACTCTCTACAGCCTGCTCTCAGATCCCGTGCAGGCGGCGAAAGAGGGCGAAGTCCTGGCCCGTGTGATCCCAACGGGCGCCCGCGATATCGTCCAAGCCGAACTGGTGCGGCTCGCGAAAGCTCCGCACGTGGCCATGTCCGCCCAGGGCGTCTTTGCGGTTCTGGTCGGACTCTACGCCTCCCACCGCGGCTTCAAGGCGATGCTGGCCGGCCTGTCGTTCATTCATAACGAGGACGAACCGCACGGCTTTGTCGGCTTCAATCTGCTGGCCTTGGTGGTGCTGGTCGCAACCTTCGCCATGATGGCGGTCGTCTCGGCGGTCTTTTTCGGGCTGCGCGTCATGGGCTCGGCCTTCAACCTTCGTCCGCTGCGTGGCGTCTCCTGGCTCTATAGCGAGTGGACCTGGGCCAGCGTTTTCATGACCCTTGGCATGAGCCTGGTCTACCGCTGGGCGATGTCGCGGCGGCCGGTCGATTGGCGAGCATCCCTCGTCGGCGGGGTGAGCGCTGCGGTGCTGTGCCTGTTCGCGTCCTGGGCCACGGCCTTCTACGTCGAGCAGATCGCCCATCTGGGCGCCACCTACGGCTCAATCGCCACGGTCGTCATCTTCCTCATCTGGTTGTCGTGGAATGTGAACGCGATCTTCTTCGGGGGAGCGCTGGCGACCGAAGTGGAGATCGCCATCGACGCCCACGCGGCGCCATCGCTCCTGACCGACCTGCGCGGTGAGGAACCTATGGTTTCTCGACCAGAAAGCTGAAGCCGCCGTCCACCTCCTGGCGGGTCAGGATCCTGGCTCCGGCCTCGGCAGCGAAGTGGGGAACATCTATCCGCGCCATCGGATCGTCGGCCAGCAGGCGCACACGCGCGCCAGGCGCGGCGGCTTCAAGGGCTTTGCGCAGCCGCAGTGTGGGCACCGGGCAGCGATGTCCGCGCGCGTCGACGAGGATGTCCTCGCTGGGGTGTAAAGAGGTCATGGGCGGCCGCATTACACGCCTGGGCCTCGGAACCCAAGCTTGACGTTTGCACGTTGAAGCTGGGTCATGGAGCGAGCGGGGGACCTTGCGATGCCGGCCACAGGGGAGGTGTACTCCACCGACGTTCCGGCGAGACTCGACCGCTTGCCCTGGGCCCGCTTTCACTGGCTGGTGGTGGGCGCGCTCGGCATCACCTGGATACTCGATGGGTTGGAGGTCACGCTGGTGGGTTCGCTGTCGCCGGCGATCCAGCGGCCGGATGCGCTTGGCCTGACCTCAAGCCAGATCGGGCTCGCCGGCAGCGCCTACATCCTGGGCGCGGTGCTTGGCGCCTTAGTATTCGGACGGCTTACCGACACCCTGGGACGGCGCAGGCTCTTCACGGTCACGGTGATGGTCTATCTGGTCGCGACCGTTGCGACGGGCTGTGCCTGGGATTCCACGTCGTTCCTCATCTTCCGCTTCCTCACCGGGGCCGGAATCGGCGGCGAGTACGGCGCCGTCAACTCGGCTATCCAGGAGCTGATCCCAGCCCGTCGGCGGGGCTATACCGACCTGGCGGTCAACGGCAGCTTCTGGGTGGGCGCAGCGCTGGGCGCATTGTCCAGTCTCGTGGTGCTCAACCCGGCCGTCCTTCCGCAGGCCTGGGGTTGGCGGCTGGCGTTCATCGTCGGCGGGCTCCTGGCCGGCCTGATCATCTATATCCGCCGGTTCATACCCGAGAGCCCACGATGGTTGATGACCCATGGCCGGCCGCAGGAAGCCGAGGCCGTCGTTTTCGAAATCGAGCGCCGCGTCCTGGGCGATGGCGCCCTGCCGCCGACGAATCTCGAGACCCCAAGGCTGTGGTTCTTCCATCGCGGGCCCACAAAGTGGGCCGAGATCGCCGCCACCCTGCTCATTCGTTATCCGCGCCGGACCGCGTTGGGCATCGTGCTGATGGCGACCCAAGCCTTCTGCTACAACGCGATCTTTTTCACCTACGCACTTATTCTCACAAAGTTTTACGGAATCGAGCCGGCCGCAATCGGGTGGTTCATGCTCCCCTTCGCTCTCGGCAATTTCGCCGGACCGCTGATCCTCGGGCCGCTCTTTGACACCCTTGGCCGCAAGACAATGATCTCAGCGACCTACGGCCTGGCCGGAGCCTTGCTCTGCGTCACCGGCTGGATGTTCGCGCACGGCCTGCTTTCGGCCGAAACCCAGACGCTCGCCTGGACAATCATCTTCTTCTTTGCTTCGGCCGGCGCGAGCGCGGCCTATCTCACGGTGGGCGAGTTATTCCCTCTGGAAATCCGCGCGGTCACCATCTCACTGTTCTACGCCTTTGGAACACTGCTCGGCGGAGTAGCTGCGCCGGCGGTGTTCGGGCGGCTCATAGAGACCGGAGAGCGCGTCCAGGTGTTCCATGGCTACCTCCTTGGTGGCGGGCTGATGATGCTGGCCGCCCTGGTTGAGCTGGCGCTCGGGGTTCAGGCGGAGCGCAAGCCGCTGGAGGAGGTCGCGCCGCCCTTGTCCCTGGCGCCGGAGGCGGACCGTTAGCGCCGCGGCGCCAGCTCGCGCATCGGACCGGCATGCGCCCTGCGCTCGGCCATCACCCAGTTCCAACCATCGCGAGTGAGCACGAAAGCGAATGGCGAGCCGCGCCAGCCATTGGCCATGGCCGTGCTTCCGGCGCGCTGCAACAGCCGGCGGGTGCAAAGCCCGGCGCAAACTCCCGTGATCACCGGGTCACGGTCGACGAGGGGATGTTGAAGCGCCGCCAGGAGAACGCTGCGCTCGTCGGGGGTGAGATCGTGGAGCTCGCTCATATCGCGGTAACGCCGATCAAGCGTGTCTGTTGCGATCCAACGGGCCGGCCGCGCTGCAGCTCTTCACAAGTGCGCTCGCATGGGAAATGGTCGCCGCCCACGACAACAGTCCGAGGCCTGTTATGAAAACCCGAGCCGCCGTCGCGTTTGAAGCCAAGCGGCCGCTGGAGATCGTTGAACTCGACCTGGAGGGCCCGCGCGCCGGAGAGGTCCTTGTCGAAATAAAAGCCACCGGCGTCTGCCATACCGACGCCTACACCCTGGACGGATTGGATTCGGAGGGCCTGTTCCCCTCCATCCTCGGACACGAAGGGGCGGGCGTCGTCGTCGAAGTGGGGGCAGGCGTCCTGAGCGTAAAGCCGGGCGATCACGTGATCCCGCTTTACACACCGGAATGCAGGCAGTGCAAAAGCTGCCTCTCGCGCAAGACCAACCTCTGCACGGCAATCCGTCCGACCCAGGGCAAGGGGCTGATGCCTGACGGGACCAGCCGGTTCTCCTACAAGGGCGAGGCGGTCTTCCACTACATGGGCTGCTCGACCTTCTCGAACTACACGGTCCTGCCCGAGATCGCGGTCGCTAAGATCCGCACCGACGCGCCCTTCGACAAGGCCTGTTACATCGGCTGCGGGGTGACGACAGGGGTAGGCGCGGTCGTCAACACGGCCGGCGTCGAGCCAGGGTCCAACGTGGTGGTGTTCGGCCTCGGCGGCATCGGGCTGAACGTTATCCAAGGCGCCAGGATGGTGGGCGCCGCGATGATCGTTGGCGTCGACCTCAATCCAGCGCGCGAGGCGTGGGGGCGGCGCTTCGGCATGACGCATTTCGTCAACCCGAAAACAGTGGACGGCGACCTCGTGGGCCATCTGGTGCAACTCACGGATGGCGGCGCGGACTACACGTTCGACTGCACCGGCAACACCGAGGTCATGCGGCAAGCGCTGGAAGCCTGCCACCGGGGGTGGGGTGAGAGCGTGATCATCGGCGTGGCCGAGGCAGGCAAGGAAATCGCCACGCGGCCGTTCCAGCTGGTCACCGGCCGCGTGTGGAAAGGCACGGCTTTCGGCGGGGCGCGCGGCCGTACCGACGTGCCGAAGATCGTCGATTGGTACATGGACGGTAAAATCGAAATCGACCCGATGATCACCCACACGCTGCCGCTTGACCGGATCAACGAGGCCTTCGACCTGATGCACGCCGGCGAAAGCATCAGGAGCGTCGTAGTCTATTGAACGGTGAGGTCGTCGCGGTCAGCGCCAAGCCCGAGCACGGCGTAAACAAGACAAACCGAGGGGTTATCCGCCTCTTGGCCGGCCAAGGTGTCGAGGGCGACGCCCATTGCGGCGCCACGGTGAAGCATCGCAGCCGCTGGCGACGCGACCCGACCCAGCCCAACATCCGCCAGGTTCACCTGATGCACGCCGAGCTCTTCGAGGAGCTGGCAGCCAAGGGGTTTGCGGTCGGGCCTGGCCTGATGGGCGAGAACGTCACCACCCGCGGCGTCGAGCTTCTGGGCCTGCCTTCCGGTGCGGTTCTGCGGCTCGGCGAAACGGCGGTCGTCCGGGTCACCGGCCTGCGCAATCCTTGCTACCAACTCGATGAGTTGCAGCCGGGACTGATGGCGGCCTGCCTGGACAAAACCGGCGCGGAGTTGGTTCGGAAAGCCGGCGTCATGGCCGTTGTGCTGGCAGGCGGCGAGGTGAGGGCGGGCGATGCGATCATCGTCGAGGCGCCCCCTGGTGCGCACGAACCGCTGAAGCCTGTCTAACGCCGCGGCCTTCGATAGTCGCAAGGACAGCCTCCTACCCGCCGGGAATGTCCTGCTAACCGAGCACGTCTTCGACCAGTTGGGGGAACACCTTGGCGACTTTGTCGAGCAGATAGTCGCCGTAGGTTCCCTCGAACTCGTGGACGCTGGCTGCGTCCCAACGCTCGGCCCGATCGGCCGCCGCCCGGGAGGCGTCGGAGGCCACCGAGGGCAGGGGCCGCATCGGGGCCTGGATGTCGGGATCGAAGAACAGCGGGAACGAGAGCCGGTCGTGGCCGCTGACGTTTTTCACGCGGTGCGGCGTCGACTTGTAGCGCCCGCCGGTCAATCGTTCGAGCATGTCGCCGATGTTGCAGACCATGGCTCCCTCGATAGGCGGCGCCTCGATCCAGCCGGCCGGCGTCTTGACCTGCAGGCCGCCGTAACGGTCCTGGGCGAGCAGGGTCAGGAGGCCGTAGTCAGTGTGCTCGCCGACGCCCCAGGACTGGCTCCAGTCAACGTCGTCGGCGCCGGTCGCCGGATAGTGGAAGATGCGGAAGAGCACGGTGGGCTCGGCGGTGTAGGCGCGTGCGAAGTAATGGGCGTCCAGGCCGAGGCTCAGCGACACCCCCTCCATCAGGACCGCAGCGGCCTGTGTGGCGGCGGCCATGTAGGCTTCGGCGGCGGCTTTCAGTCCGGGAAGCTGCGCGGGCCACAAATTGGGTCCGTGCATCGGCAGGCCGGCCCGAACCCGCGGATGGTCCGCCTTAAGGTCAGTCCCCAGGTAGAGGCCTTCTTTCAGGTCCGGGCGGCCCGAGGTGAGTTCCCGGCCGACGGGGAAGTACCCGCGCCAGGCTCTGCCGCCGCGATCCATGGAAATCGCCATCTTGGCTTCGAGCGGCAAGGCGAAGAAGCGCCGACTCTCTGCTTCCAGCGCGTCGAGCACATCCAGCCCCACCCCATGCCCGACCAGATAGAAGAAGCCATGTGCCCGGCAGGCCCGCGCGATCTTGGCAGCAACCCTGGCCCGGCCCTCGGCGTCGCCGGCTGTGAACAGGGCGGCCATATCGATGACCGGCAGACCTTGCGGCATGTCAGGCGGCCGGCGCGGGCCGGGCGCGCTGGTTAAAGAGCAGCTTGCGGCGTCGCTCTTGCTCCTCAGGGGGCAATGTCGCGGGGTCCTCCGGCGGCAGGCCGGTCGTCACGTCCATGCCCTTTTGGAGCGCGGGGCGTGCGGAAAGCTCCTCGAACCAACGCTTGAAATATTTGAACTCGTCGAGGTCGATGCCCTGCAGCTTCCAGCTGGCGGTCCACGGGTAGGAGATCATGTCGGCGATCGTATATTCGTCACCGGCGAGGTAGCGCCTGTCGTAGAGTCGGTTGTTGAGCACGCCATAGAGCCGGTGGGTCTCGTCGGCAAAGCGCCGCTGGGCGTAGGACTGGTCGCCATGCTCCGGGGGTACGCGACTGAAATGGCCGCGCTCCCCGGTCTTGGGGCCCTGGTTGGCCATCTGCCACATGACCCACTGGGCGACCTCGTACTTGCCGCGAATGTCCTGCGGGTAGAAGCGGCCTTCCTTCTCGGCAAGGTACATCATGATCGCCCCGGACTCGAAGACCGAGATCGGCTCGCCGCCGTCCTTGGGCTCCGTGTCGACGATGGCCGGCATGCGGTTATTGGGACTGATTTTCAGGAAGCCGTCGGTGAACTGGTCGCCACGGCCGATATGCACCGGCACGATACGGTAGGGCGTGCCTAGTTCCTCCAGGAGGATGGTCACCTTCTTGCCGTTGGGGGTGGGCCAATAATGGACGTCGATCATCGCAATGCGCCTCGTTCCCATGAATGCTCGAGGCCCCAAGCCTAGCCCCCAACTGCAGCGCGGCAAGCCGACAAGTCCTGAAGTCGCCACCAGTGGGGCTGGGGTCTGTTCGCCCGCAAGCAGGGCGCGCTGCAAGCGCGCCGCGGTCGAGCCTGTGTGGCATCTCGCGCGTGGCGGCCCCGTCCCTGAAGGTGACGATGGCGCAGGCGACCGCGGCGAAAGCGCCGCGCACGCCGCGCATGGACGTTGATCTGGGCACGGGCCAGCGGCGGTGGCAAAGCGGTCAAGACCGTTCGGAAGTAGATGGATCGGAAATACCCGCGAAAGTTGTGAATATCGCAAATTGATGAATGATTCTCTTGTCGGGCGAACGCGCTGGGAACGACCTAGAATTGTGTTAGCCTTCAAGCGTTGGAGCATTCCTAAGGGGCGCTTGATATGAAAAGGACCGTTCTGCTGACGTGCGCTGCGATGGCCTTGGCCGCCGCTACCGGGGTTAGGGCCGCCGTCTTCGATTTCTCCACCCCGACCGGGGATCTGGGCACGAGCCACACCTATACGGTTGGGACCCTGTCGACCACGCTGACGGCCGTCGGCACGCCCGCCGCCCACCTGTTCGGCAAGGCGGCCGGCGGCGACGAAAACGGCGTCGGCATGACCAACGACACGACGGGCGACGGCGAGATCCAATTCGGAAAGGGCTTCGTCCAGGTCGACGCAACGAGCCTGTCCGCGGTTCAGCTCGCATTCAACAGCACCACCGACGGCGAGCAATGGAGCGTCTTTGGAAGCAACACCTCCGGGGTCCTTGGGTCCCTGATCACCTCGGGCATGGCTGAAACCATGACAGCGGTCCTCCCCACGTTCAGCTTCTACGACGTCGAGTCCACGACCGCGCCAGGCGGAACCAGCGGAAACAACATCGTGCTGGCGAGCATGACCGCGTTCGCCGGGGGGACGACGCGTGGTGGTGGCGTTCCTGAGCCCGCCACCTGGACCATGATGTTGATCGGCTTCGGCGGCCTGGGCGCAGTCTTGCGTCGCCGGCGCGCCGCTTTGGCGCTTGGCGCCGTCTAACTCGAGACGAGCGCACACGGCCTTGAAGGCCGTCCGTCCTCAAGGGCCTCGGCGCAATCCGGGGCCCTTTTCCTGGGTCTGGACACCCCACAGCTCGCGTGGCTGCGACACCCGAAAAGTAGTTGTAGTCGTCTACACACTTCCTGGTTGCGATTAAGGATAGAACTCGCCTTATTGGAGAAACCGCTACGGTTATTTTCCGAGACCTTTATTCGGGCTGACTGCTGGGAAAAAACAGGGATGTTCGAGATGAAAAAGGCGGTCCTCCTAACTTGCATGGCCATCGCAATGGCCGCCTCTGCGGGCGCGAAAGCCGCGGTCTTTGATTTCTCCTCGTCGACTGGAGATCTAGGAGCCTGTCCGAGTAATCGTCTCGACGGGCGCCGCGAAGGCTGATTCACTTCGGTGCATGAGCAAGACATTTCGGTCGTGGGACGTGGATCAGAGCTGGCTGCTGCCGCCCTCGGTGCACGAGTTTGTGCCGGTGGGTCACCCGGCGCACTTTGTTCGGGACACGGTCCGCGAGGTTCTGGACCTGTCGGCGATCGTGGGGAGCTACGACGTCGATCGCGGTCAGCCGCCGTATCACCCCGGGATGATGGTGGCGCTGCTGCTGTATGGCTACAGCCGCGGCGTTTACTCGTCGCGCCGGCTGGCGCAGGCCTGCGAGGAGCGGGTCGACTTCATGGCGGTGACGGGGCTCAACCGTCCGGACTTCCGCACGATCAGCGACTTTCGCCTGCGCCATCTGGCGGCGCTGTCGGACCTGTTCGTGCAGGTTCTTCAGCTGTGCCAATCGGCGGGACTGGTTAAGCTGGGGCACGTGGCGGTGGACGGGACCAAGCTGAAGGCCAACGCCAGCCGGCACAAGGCGATGAGCTATGGGCGGATGAAGCAAAGCGAGCCGAAACTGGCGGGCGAGGTGGAGGCCTGGCTGAAAGCGGCCGCGGCCCAGGACGCGGCCGACGACGCCGAGTATGGCGCGGAGCTGCGCGGCGATGAGACGCCGGACTGGATGGCCGACAAGCAGAAGCGCCTGGCGCGGATCCGTCAGGCCATGGCGGAGCTTCAGGCCGAGGCGGCCAGTGATCCGGACGACCAGGATCCGCAGGGGCCGGGCCCCTCCTCGGGCATGCAGGACCATGGCCGGCGCAAGAAGACCTCGGACGGCGGACCGCCGGACAAGGCGCAGCGAAACTTCACCGATCCCGACAGTCGCATCCAACCGACCCGCGACGGCTTCATCGCCGGCTACAACGGCCAGATCGCCGTCGATGCGGCCCATCAGATCATCGTCGCCCAACGCCTGGCGGCCAACCCCGCCGACTTCTCAGCCCTGGCCCCGCTGGTCGACCAGGCCAAGGTCAACCTGGGTCGCAAGCTCAGGGAAGTCTCCGGAGACTCAGGCTTCGCCACCGAGGAAAATCTGGCGGCCATGGCCGAGCGGCGCATCCGCGCCTATCTGCCGCCAGCCCGCAGCCAGCGTAACCCAACCCACACCGCCAGCCCGCAAGCCGTCGCCAAGCGACCACGGATGAGCGCCATGGCCGTGACCCTCAAGCGCGCCGGCCACCGCTCGCGCTACCGCCTGCGAAAACAGGTCGTCGAGCCGGTCTTCGGTCAGATCAAGCAGGCCAGAGGCTTCCGACAGCACCTTCTGAGAGGCCTCGATAAGGTCAGAGCGGAATGGGCGATGATCTGCACCGTCCACAACCTCCTCAAGCTGGCGAAAGCGACCGCATGAGCCGCTCATCCCGCACTCAACCCGATCGATGAAACGCGCCATCGACCGCCCAGCGATTAATCGGACGGGCTCCTAGGCCTCACCCACACCTATTCGTCCGGGAGCCTAACGACCGTCTTGACCGCCTTCGGCACGCCTGCCGCCGATCTTTATGGCAAGCATGCCGGAGGCGACGAAAATGGAGTCGGCCTGTCGAGTGACACAGCGGAACACGAGATCCTGTTTGGCAAAGGGTTCATCCAGATCGACACAGCCGGTCTGACGGCGATCCAACTCGCATTCGGTAGCACCACCGACGGCGAGCAATGGAGCATCTTTGGCAGCAACACTGCCGGCGTGCTGGGCAGCGTTGTCCTCAGCGGGGCGGGCGATGGGACCAACACCCCCGTGCTTGCGTCGTATAGGTACTACGACGTCGAATCGAGCGCGAACGCCGGTGGGAGAAATGTCCTCCTTAGGAGCATGACGGCGAACGCCGCCGAAGTGACGCCCCATGGCGGCGTTCCTGAGCCAGCGACCTGGGCGATGATGATGGTGGGCTTCGGCGCCATGGGCGCGACCCTGCGTCGGCGGCGTGCGGTTTCAGCGGCGGTTGCCGCCTAGAAGTAGACTAGAAGTAGAGGGGACCTGGCTTGGGTCGGGTCATCGCAAGCGGGGCTCCGGAACCTTCCGGGGCCCTTTCTGCATTTGCCGCCGCGTTGGGGACGCATTGCGGCGCGCTGACAGGTGGAGCCTTCGAACGACCCCTGCTAAGAACCCCGTCCCGGACGGGTGGCCGAGTGGTTTAAGGCAGCGGTCTTGAAAACCGCCGTAGGTGCGAGCCTACCGTGGGTTCGAATCCCACCCCGTCCGCCACGTCACATTGAAATAGCACGGTAATTGCCTACTTTTTGCATGTTACCCATCACGACATCCATCATAGAAGAAGCAATGATTTGGGCTCCAGGGCCGCTGCAAGCGGCGCCTTCACCCTGAAAATTTATCCGTGGGAGGCCACCAAGCGGACAAGGACGAGCGCCTCAGCGCGGTTTCGCCCACCGATGACGCCGCCAAGGTTGGCGCCTTTAGAGATGCTCGGCCTTCCCAGCGATCATGTAGCCGGCGCTGTGACTTTCCAGAACCTTCGCCTCATGGTGACCGGCGGCACTCGCTTCAACATCCTGTGCAAGGTTTGCCAGCGGCAGGCGTCATGGACCCGCGATGAGGCGTTTATACGCCTCGGCCCCGACGCGACGCCGTCCGACGTAAGGCGGTCCGCTTGGTGTGGCTCGACCGGCTGGGTCCGGGTCTGGATTTGAAACCGGCCCGAACGCCAACAAGCGGTCGCTCCGAACGTCAGCAGAGGGTGGTGGAGAAGGGACGTTGTCTTCGGCTTCGGCCTGCACCTAGACTTGGCGCGCAAACGGGGGCCCTGCATGCTGCGCGTCATCGCATTCGTCGTGACCTTGCTCGCCGCCGTCCCGGGCTGCGTGAGCGCGCGCGAGACCGGCTTCCTTGATCGCACCGTGTCCCTCGCTGGCGTTGAATACCGCTACCAGGTTTATGTGCCGCGCGATTTCGATCCCGCGCGCCGCTGGCCGGTCATCTTGGCCCTGCACGGCGGCGGCGAATATGGCTCGGACGGGTTGCGTCCGGCCGGCGGCGCGCTGGCGCGCTCGATCCGCCTCCATCCCGACCGCTATCCGGCCATTGTGATCTTCGCCCAGGCGCATGCGGACGGGACGCCCGGATGGCAGCGACAGGGCGGCGAGGCCGCGCTGGCCGCAGTCGATCAGGCACTGGCCGAGTTCAGCGGTGACCCGGCGCGCGTCTACCTCACGGGGTTCTCCGCCGGGGGAAATGGCGCCTGGTCGCTGGCCTATCGAAATCCGAAACGGTTCGCGGCCGTCGTCGTCGTCTGCGGCTTCACGAACGCGTTCACGGGGCGGACCAGCGGGGTCGTCTATCCGCCCATCGCGCCGCCGTCGCAAGGCGACCCCTACCTCGCGATCGCGCGCCGCGTCGCGGGGCTGCCGATCTGGCTTTTCCACGGCGACGCCGATCAGTCGGTCCCCGTCGACGAAAGCCGCCGAATGTCGGCCGCCCTCAGGACGGTGGCGGCGGACGTCCACTACACCGAACTCCCGGGGGTGGGTCACAACGCCTGGGATTCGGCCTACGAGGACCCGGCCATGGCCGCTTGGCTATTCACGCAGCGCCGCCGGTAGGACGCGCCCAATGTCCGCCAAGGGGTCGCGAGCGGTCCTTGCCTTCAGGGCGCGAACGCGACCTTGGCGGACGATGCCCAGGTCCGGACCTTCTCAAGGTCAGTCGGGGGTGGAAACCAGCTGTTGACTTCACTGCCGGTGATCTTCGTGGAGCGAGCAGACCCGGGTCCCTATGGCTTCGAAGAGCCAAATGTTGTGAACAGCGTCACCATGTAGATCAGCCAAACTCCAATGGCGACGAATTGCAGCTTACGCATCCGGTCAGCCACCGTGGTCAGCTCTGGATCGCCGAGGCTCCTGTCGCGCTTCTTCCAAACAAAATTTAAGACCGCATTGTCGATGAAGAACGACTTCGAGGAGAGCTCACGCCACACGTTTGGGTGCTTATTCGCCAGGACGCGCCGCACTTGCCGCATCGCGTAGAACTGACCTAGCACCCAGCACGCGAAGGCTGCGAACGGGATGACTATGAGGAGGGGCATTCAATTTCCGAGGCGGTCAGGGTGCGACAGCCTAGCTTTTCGGGATCCTTTCCGGAAGCAGCCTTCCGGACATCTGACGTGGGTGGAATGACCGCTCTTCGGCAATCGCACCGGGGCCGCTTTGGGGTCGCCAGCGGGCCTGACCTTCCCTCCAGCAACCCGACATTCGCCGGTGGTCACTCCTCAGAGGCAGGAAGCCGACGTTTCCAACAGCCGTTGGGGGTGGAGAGCAGCCATTCCTGTCCAGATCGTGAGCTGTATTGTTTGACGCCAACGGTTATTGGTGCGGAGCCTTGCCTGCGCCCCGGAACCCTGCATCGGGGCGCTTATCCTCAGAACAGGGCAACCGGTCCTATGAGCCCAACAAAACCAGCGGACACGATTGCGGCGACAACCAGCCAGCCTATGCTTAGCGGGACGGACAGTGTGGCGACCTTCCCAAGCGTCGCAAGGGGCTTGAAATCCCCGATGCGGCTGAGACACCAGCCGACGAAGACGGTACATCCCAGCGTCAATGCTAGCGTGCCGACCGCCGGGTGGCGCCCGGCGAACTCCGCGCCGGCGGCGACCGCAGCCGCAGCGATGCCCGGCAGCAGCGTTCGTCGCTGCAGCACAGCTCGATCAAACCCCTCCGGCCCTGCGATTTCAGCATAGAGGCGGCCGAGCAGCCGAAGTCCGTAGAAATATCCGGCCGCGCCGACCGCAAAGATCGTGGCACGCCAGAGCCATTGTGGAGACGTC
>NZ_DASXNL010000024.1:0-3853 GCF_036495085.1 Phenylobacterium sp.
TGAGCTTGCTCTTGCTTGCGACTTTCTGGTCGCGGCGGAGGATGCGACATTTTTCGCCGTTGAGATCCGTTCGGGCAACATTCCGTTGGCGGGCGGGCTACAGCGGCTCGCAGAACGGGTTGGGCGCGCCCGCGCCGCTAAGCTCGCTCTATTGGGTGAGCCGTTCAGCGGCATCATCGCGGGCGATCTGGGCATTGCTACGCTCGTGGTGCCTGAAGCCAATTTGGATGAAACGAGCCGTAAGCTCGTGGACAAGCTCGCGAACGGCCCAACCAAGGCTTATGCGGCAGCGCGCACGCTTCTCAAAGCGTGGTCGGCGGGAGGCATCGCCGCAGCGGACGTGATGATGCTCGACGTGGCGATCGACCTCTTTAGGACCGAAGACACGACAAAAGGCATTCTCAATTCAGCGAAAGCTATCCAAGCCGGCGTCCAGCCGTCTCCTCTGACATTTTTGGGAAGGTAGCGCCCGGACTTGGGCGTCCGCACAAACGTTGACCAGGGACGAAGACCATGAAACTTCTTCACATCGACTCAAGCATCACGGGCGCTAACTCGGCTTCGCGCCAGCTTTCGGCAGCGTCGGTCGCTGCACTGAAAGCGGCGATCCCAGGTCTCGAAGTGATCCGGCGTGACCTCGACGCCAATCCGATTCCGCACCTTGATAGCAAGCGCCTCCCGACCGTCCGGCCAGCGAATGCACCTGAAGGTGCGGTCGGAATTGCAGACGAGGGTGGCAGCGACGTGCTCGACGAGTTCCTTAGCGCCGACATCCTCGTCATCGGCGCACCGATGTATAATTTTGGTATCCCGAGCCAACTCAAGGCATGGATCGACCGCATCGCGATCGCCGGCAAAACCTTCAGCTACACGGCGGACGGGCCAATCGGGCTGGCCGGCGGCAAGCACGTGATCGTCGCCTCGTCGCGCGGCGGTCTTTACGCACCGGGAATGCCGTTCGAGGCGAACGACTTCCAGGAGAAGTATCTGCGCGCGATCTTCGCCTTCCTCGGCATCGGCGACATCGAAATCATCCGCGCCGAAGGGCTTGCGCTCAGCCCCGCGCATCGGGAAGCGGCACTGAACACTGCCCATGCGACCATTCCCACCAGCGTCGCCGCGAGAAAGGCCCGTCGCGCGGCATGACGGATACGGCGGAGCGTCCGCTACGGAGATAACCTATGCCCGACCATATCCGCGAACTGCTTCACCGCAACCTTCAAGAAGTCTTCGGCGAGGGTAATGCGGCGCGCCGCCGAGCAGCGATTGAGAGCCTCTATACCGAAGACTGCGCGCTGTATGCGCCACCCGGCATATTCGTCGGCCCCGAAGCCCTCGACAAGTTTGCTGGCGATCTCCGCACGACCCATCCGCACTTCGTTTACACCCCCCACGGCGAGGCCCAGACCCTCCACAATGCCGGGCGGCTGGCGTGGGGATCGGGGCCGCGCGGCGAGCCGCCCAACTATACAGGCTTGGATGTGGTCATCGTCCGCGATGGAAAGATCGCGGCGCTTTATGTGTTCCTCGATCCCGTACAGTCGTAGAGGGTGACCTGTTTGCGGGTGCTGCCTGCGGAGCCGTGAAGCCTCGCCCGTCGTCACGGCCGCTTTGGGGCATGAAGAGCCATTCCCGGCGCGAAGGCTGAGTGACCGAGAAGGGCCCGGCTTGTCCAGGCCACCCATGTCACCGTGATGCGTGAGTGTTCATGGGTCCCCCGCATTCCGCCGCTAAAGCGGCTCCAGCGGGGATGGGTGAACCTCCAGTTCGCTGAAGTGTCCGGCGAAGGCCAGGTGCTGCTCGGTGGTGATGTCCTGGTCGCGGAAGAACAGCACCTTCCAGTCCAATAGCGCCGCGCGCAGCGCCGACAGGGTGGCGTCATCCTGCGGTTCGGCCAGGTCGAGGCCATGCACCTCGGCGCCGACGGTCGGGGTCAGGGGCGCGATCTCCAGACCGAGCACGGTCAGGTTGCGGGCGAGCTGGTTCATGACGATCTCCCAAGGTCGGGCGGCCTTTGGTGGGCCTGTTGCACAGAGCCTACGCCGCGATTTCCGCCGAGGCGAGAGGGCCCGCTCAGGCTGGGCCCGGCGAAATAGCCCGCGCGCGGGAAATGCACGTTCAGCTCACCGACAGCGGGATCCTCGCGGGCGATGACGATCCGCTCGGGGTTGGCGGCCACCAGAACGCCCTCGATGCGGTCGCGGCCATAATCGTCGGCCATGACGAACACCTTGCCCCCCGGCGCCACGCCGATGGGATCGGTCGGATCATGGTCGATTCCGCCCCTGGGTTCGGCCGCCTTGGCGATGTCGAGCGCGGCCTTGGAGTCCAGTTCGGTAGACCTCCCATGCCCTACCGCCTTGACCCGCGCTTTCCAGGCCTGGGTTTCGCCCATGCCCTGCAGCAGCTCGGCGGCCACATCGGGCAGGTTCCGCTCCAAAAACCAGATGTTCATATAGGCGGCCACATCGGCCAGCCCCGGGGCGAAACCGGACAGCCAGGCGGCGTTGGACTGCAGTTGCTGTTCCAGCCATCCGATCTGAGCGCGCCACTGGGCCTTGAGCGGATGGACGGCCGCTTTCATGGCCTTGGGGTCGAACGGGCGGCCGGCCAGCTGTTCGCGATCCTTCAGGAAGGCTTCGGGTACACTGTCGCCGATGGTGCCGAAGATGATCGGCATCGTGGTGTGGAAGAACAGCCGGTCGGCCCACCAGTTGACCGCCCAGTCCAGGCCGCTGGCCAGTTTCGGTGGCGGCCCGATCCGTTCGATTTCGGCCAGAATCACCTGGGTGTCGCAAAAGACGTCGGCGCCGATCTGGGCCACCGGCGTGCGGCGATAGCCGCCGGTCAGAGGCAGAACGTCCGGTTTCGGCATCATGTTGGGGATATGAACCGAGCGCCAGGCTATTCCTTTTACGCCCAACGCAACTCTGATCTTCTCCGAGAAGGGTGAGGGGTCGTTGTGATGCAGGATCAAGGTCTCGGCCATGGCGTTTACTCGAAGGTGGGGCTGAAGCGGATGTTGTCGGCCTCAAGGCCCTTGACCACTACCTCCAGCCCGCCCGACTTGATCATCCACTCCAGGCGATGATCGCGGTATTCGCGCTTGAACAGCCCTTTTTCCACCAGGCTGGCGGCGTCGGTCATGGACAGGCGCGGCGCGGCCATCTCCTCGATGGTCATCGCCACCGACGGGCGGGCGTTGGCCCGCTCCAGCCAGGCCGACAGCTTCAAGCCCCTGGCCGGCGGAGGAGCGCCGCCCAGCGAGCGGTTCAAATACGGGACGACCGAAAGGTCGCCCCAGCCGAAGGCCTCGCCATTGAACCACTCTCGCTCGCCCAGCTCCCGCTCCAGCCAGGCGAAGAAGCCCTCGGTCTGGGTCTTGGCGCTGGCGCGCAGGGTCTCGGCCAGCTCGCCTTCGGCGCGGCGAAACCAGTTCAGCTCGGCCAGGCCCCAGGCGATGGGCTCAAAATGGGTGTCCATCACCTCTTCCACCATGCGCACCCGCGCCCGCTCGGCGGCGCTGGCCGGCAGCATGGCCGGGCTCGGGAACTTGTCCTCGAGATATTCCAGGATGATGGTGGAATCGAAGATGGCGACCTCACCGTCC
The DNA here is from genome assembly GCF_036495085.1 of Phenylobacterium sp. GTDB lineage: Bacteria > Pseudomonadota > Alphaproteobacteria > Caulobacterales > Caulobacteraceae > Phenylobacterium. Next base: position 3,611 of record NZ_DASXNL010000024.1, read on the forward strand.
ACCAGGGCCGGCACCTCGCCGCGCGGGCTTATCCTGGCGAAATCGCCTTCTAGGATGGGGCCGGCACCCAAGCCGACCGGCGCGGCGAATTCGAAATTCAGCCCCTTTTCGCGCATAGCGATCTTGACCTTCTGGGCGTAGGGCGATAGTTGATGTTCATAGAGGATGATCATGGCAGGTTCGTGAGGGTTGCTAGTCTCAGGCGAGGCATTGCGGGCTATATCCACAATTTGGGGTTTCATG
>NZ_DASXNL010000025.1:0-15861 GCF_036495085.1 Phenylobacterium sp.
AGGGCCTCGATGTCCGCGGCGATCACGGGCTCGTCCTCGATAATCAGCACGTCGGTGGCCAGCTCCGCGTCGATCTCGGCCTGGGCCTCGGCGATCAGTCGCTCGATCTCCGGGAAATCGGCGTCGAGGATCTGGGCGGCCTCGGAGGGTGTGAAGCCCTCGAGCGCGGTGAGCAGGAACGCTTGGCGCGAGCGCGGCGCGATGCGCATCAGCCGCCGCGTCGTATCATCGGAATCAGGATCATCGTCCTGCGGCCCTTCGAGATGGGCGCCCGAGCTGCACCAGATGGCGTGGAAGACGTGATAGAGCGCAACGCGAGGCGTAAGGTTGGCTTCGAGAGTCCGTTCCCCCGCGGCCAACGCCTCCAGCGCGACGCGCACGTAGTGGTCTCCAGTGGTCTGATCGCCGGTAAGGGCGCGGGCGTAGCGCCGGACGTAGGGCAGGTGGGGCGCAAGTCGGGCTAGCAGACTCAAGGGGTGACCTCTCCCATTGGCAGTGAACTTAAAGTAAGCCTCTCAAACAAGGTCATTCGAAGGCTGTCCCCGACGAAAGGCCATCATCCGCCAAAAACGTTACATGAGGGAACTCGTTCCCAAAACCGCGGGTTTTCCGAATCTTGGGTGCTTCGATCTGGAACTCGGAGCGGAGCCGGGCGTTGATGAGCGACGAGGATGCCAAGAGGGGGCGGCCTTCGCGAAAGCGACCTGCCGGACGTATGATAGAAAACATGCCCACACCGGACCCGCGAAAGCCGTCCGCAGCCCTGGACGAGGCCCGCCTGCGCCAACAGGCCATAGGCGTGCGCCTTCGCCAGATGTTCGACGAAGTGGTCAATGAAGATGTCCCGGATGAGTTCCTGGACATCCTGAGGCGCGCTGACAGCAAGACCGCGGAGAACGGCTGATGTCGGACGAAACCGTGACCCGCTCGCGCTCCGGTTCGGACGACGAGGGCTTTAAACGCGAGCTCGTTCAGCTCATTCCGCATCTGCGAGCGTTCGCCAGGACCCTTTGCGGGGACCCCGCCGCGGCCGATGACCTGGCGCAGGACGCCATGATGAAGGCCTGGGACGCGCGCGCGAGCTTTCAGATGGGCACCAACATGAAGGCCTGGACCTTCATGATCCTGCGCAACCAGTTCTATTCGGAGAAGCGCCGCTCCTGGCGCCAGAGCCAGCTCGACCAGGAAGCGGCCGAGCGAACCCTGGTGGCCGTGGACGATCCGGAGGCCCCGGTCGCGCTGGACGAACTTCGCCAGGGCTTGGCCATGCTGCCGGCCGAACAACGCGAGGCCCTGATCCTGGTGGGCGCCGGCGGATTTGCCTACGAAGAGGCCGCCGAGATCTGCAACTGCGCAGTGGGCACCGTAAAAAGTCGCGTCAGCCGCGCCCGACGCGCGTTGCATGTGATCTTGGAAGATGGCTCCTACGACCGCGACGGCGCGTCGGCGGGGGACGCCATGCGGGCTATCCTAGCAGACGCGGAGCGGCTAAGCACCGTCCGTTGAGGACGGGAACCGCCCTTCCATGACCGCCCTCCGCTGGGGTTCGCTGAGCACGATCAGGGTCCGCCTGACGGCGGCGCTAGCGGCCGCCCTGTTGCCGGTGCTGGTGTTGGGTGTTGTCCAGTCCGCGATCGCCTTCAATCGGGAACGCGTAATACTTCGCGAGAACCTGAGCTTCGCCGCCGAACGCAGCGCAGCGACGGCGCGCACACGGATGGAAGGCGCCGGCATCCTGCTGCAGACCCTGGCCCCAGCTTCTTTGGGGTATCAGTGCGCCGATCGGCTGGCGGAGGTCGCCCGGCGGACTCCCGGCTATGCCAACCTGGTGCGCTTCGACCGCCGCGGCCGCGTCGCCTGCGCGGCCGGCGACGTCCCCCCCGATGCCCAGCGCGCCCAGAGACCCTGGTTTCAGCGCTTGGCGCGCGGCGACAAGCTGGTGATCAGCCGGGAGCCCGGCTCGGCCTATTCAACCGAGCCGTCCGTGCTGGCCGCAGTACCCGCCGAGGGGCCGAGAGGCGAGTTCGACGGGGCCTTTGCAGCGGTCATAACCCTGGCCAGCCTGGAGCCGTCGGTCACCGACCCGACGCTGCCGGCCCACTCCGATGTGGCCCTCGCGGACGCGGCCGGGCGCTACATCAGCGTCACCGACGCCGAAGCCTTCCCGCCATTGCCTAAGGACTGGCGAGACCAGATCAAGCTGAACGGCGCCCACGTCTGGTATGGCCCCGACACGATCGGCGGACGACGCGTCTTCTCCGCCGCGCCGGTGGCCAGCAACGAGGTCTACGTCGTGCTGTCCGCCGGTTCGCCCGGCATCCTGTCGTGGGCCTGGCTCAATCCGCTCTCCGGGATTCTCTTCCCGATCCTGACCTTCGTCCTGGCGCTGGCCGCGGTCATGGCGGTCACCGACCGCGTGGTGATTCGCTGGATCAGCTATCTGCAGCGGATCGCCTCCCTCTACGCACGCGGCCGCTTCAGCGTGCGTCCGATACAGGCCGAACAGATGCCGCCGGAGATCCGCGACCTGGCTGAAACCCTCGAGGACATGGCCGACGCCATCGTAGGGCGCGATGCTTCGCTGCGGGACTCCCTGGCGCAGAAGGACGCTCTGATGCGTGAGATTCACCACCGGGTGAAGAACAACCTGCAGGTAATCTCCTCGCTGCTGAACATACAGCAACGGGCGTTGAGCGACCCCGCCGCTCGCGCGGCCATGTCGGACACCCGGCAGCGGATCACCGCGCTGGCCCTGATCTACCGGTCCGTCTACCAGGGTTCCGATCTGAAGCATGTGGACCTGCGGTCCTTCCTGGAAGAGCTGACCGCGCAGGTGGTGACCGGCGAGATGAACCATGGGCCGGCGGTGCGCACCGAGCTCTTCGTGGACACCCTCGTCATCGACCCCGACCGGCTGGCGCCTCTGGCGCTCTTCGCGGTTGAAGCAATCACCAACGCCCAGAAGCACGCATTCGCGATGCGCGGCGGGACGTTGACCCTGGCCTTCCGGGTTCGCGGCGAGGAGGCGGTGCTTGAGATTTCCGACGACGGCCAAGCCGGCGACGACCCGCTGAGCGCCACCGGCGTCGGCCGCACCCTGATGACGGCCTTCGCACGCCAGCTGCGGGGCCGCGCCGAATTGGTGCGCAACCCCGGCGGCGGCGTCACGGCAAGGTTGGTATTCCCCACACCCGCCGCCGAAGTGCGCGGCAAGGCAGCCGGCACGGGGGCCGGGGGGAACCAGGCGGCAGCGTAAACGTTGTTGCGGAGCTAGTTTCAATCCCCGGAGAGCCCACCATGCGCAAGTTCGTACTTTTCGCCGTTATGGCCGCCAGCATGGCCGTCGCCGCCTGCAACACGGTTGAAGGCGCGGGCAAGGACGTGTCCGCGGCCGGCAAGGCCGTGACCACCACCGCCGACGACGCCAAGCACTAGGCGTTACGCACCTCAGTAGCCCCGCCGCTCGCGGCGGGGTTTTCCTTTGCCCGGTCCGAATCGCCGGTCTTAGGTGGCAGGTTTCAGGCGACGGCCCGGGTCGACGGTTGCTTTCGGTAGAATCCGCGGCGTCCTGGCGCTTTATTGAGACCGGGTGCGGCCTCGTTCTCGCCCAGCACCAACCAGCCGTCGGGCGCAAGCGTACGCTGCAGGTTCGCCAGCACCCGGGCTCGCGCATCCTGCGCCAAGTATCCCAGCACGTTGCGGCAAAGCACGAGGTCGAACTGGCCAAGCCGCGCCGGGTCGTCCATCAGGTTGACGCGGCGCCAGCGAACTGTCTGGCGCACGCGAAGGCACAGGGCGAACCCATCCTCGGCGGCCTCAAAATGCCGGACAAGCCGCTGTGCGGAGAGCCCGCGCTGAACCTCGAATTGGCTGTAGAGCCCAGCCTGCGCCTTTTCGAGCCGCTGCTCGCTTAGGTCGGAGCCGAACAGCTCGATGCTCGCCCCCGCCGGCGGGCTCTCATCCAGCGCCATGGCCAGGGAATAGACTTCCTGGCCCGCGCCGCAGGCGGCCGCCCAGAGCCGCAAAGGCCCACCGCCCCGCCGCCGGGCGAGCTCCGGCAGAAGTTCGCCGACGACTCGCTCAAGGGTCCGGGGTTCGCTGAAGAACGCGGTCTCGGCAGGTGACATCGCCTCGACCGCGGCCCAGATCAGCCGCTCCTCGTCACGATCGCGAACCGCGGCCACGAACTCGTGCACCGAGCCAAACCCCTCGCGCCGCGCGACGGACCCCAGCCGATTTTCCAGAATGTAGGCTTTGTCGGGATCGATCGCGAGGCCCGCGCGGTCGGCGCAGAGACGCGCGATCAGTTCGCGGTCCTGCGGGGTCACAACACCCCCACCAGCGCCAGCTTTGAGGCGACGATGTCTCCATCGAAGGGCTTCATAATGTATTCGTCCGCGCCGCTCGTCAGGGCTTGCCGAATGCGGTCGAGGTCGTTTTCCGCCGAACAGAAAATAACCTTCGGCCGCTCGCCGCCGGGCTCGCGCCGCAGCTGACGCAGAAATTCCAGGCCGTCCATCACCGGCATGTTCCAGTCGAGTAGAATGACGTCCGGCATGACGGTGCGGACCCAGGCCAGCGCTTCAGCGCCCTCGCCGGCCTCGGCCATGTCAAACTTCAGATCCTCCAGGATCCGCCGCGCCACCTTGCGCACGATGCGGCTGTCGTCGACGACGAGGCAGAGCTTCCGGTCAGCGGACTCCTTAACCATGCCGCTCTTGTCGCGCCTGAGGGTTAAGGAGCCGTAGCGACATTCGGGCTCGCCAACCCCGCTAACACATATTACAGATGTAGGTTATTACATGCGTAGTCCAATTCGGCGGGCCCATGATCGCTCGACTCCAGACCTTCGCCATCCTCGTGGTGCTGCTGGCCGTCGTCGGCATTCCGATCTCAGTCGGCTACGCCACCTGGAAAGACCACCAGAACATCCGGCGCGAGTGGACGATCGCGGGGACGCCCTGTCCCGTGAAGGCGAGCCTTTCGGCCGCTGCCCGCGGCGCCAAACCGCCGCCGGCTTTTGTCTATCGCGGTGCGGCCTTCGCCTATCAGATCGGCGACGTCGAGTGCGTAGCCTCGCCGGAGAAGAGCCTTTTCGACCCCTCACACTATACGGTCTGCCAGTTTGATGCGCCGGGCGCGGTGGAGGTCACCAGCACCGGGCGCACGACATTCTTCGAACCAGGCATCGGCCACGGCGCAGCCGTGACCGTGCGCAAGGGCCAGGTATCCTGCGTCGTGATGGGACCAGGCCGATTCCACGGCCCGGACGTCGGACGCCGGCTTCAGGCCGCCAAGGCCGACAGCGAACAACCCCGCCCCTAGCCAGGTTCGCCAGTTCCAGCGCTCAGGCCGGAATCGTTGCCGCCAGGGTTACTTTCTCTTCAGTCAGGTCGGCGAAGACGCGGCCGCCGGCGTCTGTCACAAAGAAGTGGAGGTAGCGCGCCTGCACCCAGTGCCCATGCAGCCCTTCGCCTGGCCCTTCTCCACGAAGGCCGGCCAGCACCTCGGGGCGCAGTCGCGCCCGCGGGCCGGTCGCCTCGACGGCGATCACCACGGTGGCGCCCTCCTCCACCGCACGCACCTGCGCCGTCCCGCCGGTGGGCAGGGCTGCGCCGGCCATCTGTGCGAGATTGAGGAGCGTGCGCGCGACGGGCTTGTTCACCGCCGGCGTCACCACCTGCCAGTCGAGCTCGGCGCGCATATGACCGAAGACCCCTTGGGCCAGCTTTTCGAGCTCGCGGACATCGAAGGTCTCGGCCGAGGCCGAAGCGCCGAACGCCACCCGCGTGAAGGCCAGCAGGTCCGCCAATTTCCGGGCCGAGGTTGCGATCAGCCCCATGGCGTCGTCGCGCATGTCCTGCGCCGTCGGGTCCTCCAGCAGGTCGAGCCCAGAGACGATGGCGCTCGCCGGGCTGATGAAGTCGTGGCACATCCGCGCGGCAAGAAAGGCGGCCAACTCGGCGGCGCGCAGGGGCGGGGTTTCTGAAACGTCAGGGGCGGCGATTTCCGTCATGCCATGGACCTTGCGGTGATTTGAACCTTTGGAAAACCACGCGCGGCCCATATGAGAGCCCGCCTGGAGATTGCGCATGAATGACATCGGGGCCGAGCTGGCCGAGATCTGCGACGCGGCGGCTGCACTGATCCTGCCCCTGTGGAGAACCGGCCTGGCCGTGGCCCAGAAGGCCGATGAGAGTCCCGTGACCGAAGCCGATCGCCAAGGCGAGGCTTTGATCTTGAAGGCGCTTGCCGAACGCTTCCCTGACATCCCGGTGGTATCCGAGGAGGACGCCAGCGAGTTCGGAACGCCCGACGCCATCGGACCGCGCTTCTTCCTGGTCGACCCTCTGGATGGAACCAAGGCCTTCGTCCGCGGAGACCCTCATTTCACAGTCAATATCGGCCTGATCGAGGATGGTCGTCCGGTCGCCGGGGCCGTCGCGTCCCCGCCCTCCGGAGAGGTCTGGTATACGGCGGCCGGCCGGTCGATGAAGCGACTGAAGGGCGCGGCGCCAAGACCGGTCCGGGCGCGGCCGTGGCCCGAGGGCCGGGCGTTGGCGCTGATCAGCCACACCATGAAGGTCGAAACCGCCGACAAGCTGGCGCAGGACTACGGCTTCCACCTGCGCGAGCCCATGGATTCCTCGATCAAGCTCTGCCGCATCGCCGAGGGGATGGCCGACATCTACCCAAGGCACGGACCAACTATGGAATGGGACACCGCTGCGGGCCATGCGGTGCTGGAGGCGGCCGGTGGCCGTTTCACAACGCCCGAAGGGCGGCCCTTCGTATATGGGAAGGCTCAGGACGGCTTCCGCAACGGCTGGTTCGTCGCGCGAGGCGCCTAGTCGCGACTAGATCTTCTTCGGGAGGTTCCAGACCTTGGAGGCCGGTCCGGAGGTTATGAACTCCTGACGCGCCCCTTCGCCTGCCGCCGCCGCCGGACGGCCAAGCGCCAGGTAACTGACGAATCCGACCAAGAAGGCGAATGCGGCTAGCCAGGCGAACGGTCGGACGATCTCTGACAGGTTGGAGGCAGGCATCGTCGGGCCCTTGAGCGGTGTCTATGAGGGGAACACCGCCCGGCCCGCTTGGTTGCGCCGGCCTTAGACCTCGGCCCACATACGAAGAAGATTGTTGTAGGTGGCCGTCAGCCGCACCGCCGCCGCGTCCGCCTGGCCCACCGGGACGCTAAGCGACTGGATGGTGTTGTCGAGGTCGTAGAGAAGGCTCCTCTGCCCGTCGTCGCGGACCATCGACTGGACCCAGAAGAATGCGGCCCAGCGCGAACCCCTCGTGATTGACGCCACCCTGTGCAGGCTGGAAGCGGGGTAGAGGATCATATCGCCGGCGGCGAGCTTCACGGCATGTTCGCCAAAGGTGTCCTCGACGATCAGCTCGCCGCCGTCGTAATCGCTCGGCTCGGTCAGGAAGAGGGTGGCCGAAAGGTCGGTGCGGAACCGTACGGGGCCTGCAAACCGGATCGCGTTGTCCACATGTTCGCCAAAGGCCATGCCCTCGTCGTAGCGATTGAACAGGGGAGGATAGACCCGCAAAGGCAGGGCGGCGGAGACGAACGCCGGGGTCTTGCCAAGGCGTCCCAGGATCATGTCGCCGAGTTCGCGCGCCGCGGGCGCCTCCTGGCTGACCTGGAGGTTGTGTTTGACCCGGGCCGACTGCTCGCCGGCGGTCACCCGGCCGTCGACCCAATCTTGAGCGGCCAACTGCGCCAGGCAACCAGCGACCTCTTCGGAATTCAGCACCTGCTCGATGTGGACCAGCATGGCCGGATGTCCCGATCCCTAGAAGCTCGCGCCAACGGAAAAGACGATCGTGCGCCCCGGCGCCGGCGTCGCCCGATTGGCGAACACCTGGGTGTAGTTCAGCCGATCACCCAGATTGTAACCGTTGATGGCGAACCGGTAGGCGCCGCGCCGATAACTGACGTAGGCGTCGACGGTGACGTTTTCCGGAGCCTCGGCGATCTTGGCCGCCGTCAACGTCGAACGGTCGGTGAAACTGACGCTCCTGGGGGCGTAGCCCAGGAAAAGTTCGCTCTGGTAGATCAGGTCGCCGCCGATCGAGAGCCCGTTGATCCAGTCGGACAGGTCGTAGGTCGTGAACAGCGTCGCGGAGTGCTTCGGCACGAAGGTCGCTTGCTGGCCGACGGCGATGGTGTTCAGCACGGGGAAGGCTGTGGTGACGCCGACCGGGCAGGCGATGGCGCTGGGCGCGCCAACGGTTGAGGTCGGCACGGCGCAGTTGGTGAAGGACTCTTTGATCCGGGCGTCCAGGTAGGTGTAGCCGGCGCTGAGGGTCCAGGCCGGTGTCAGGCTGCCGGTCACCCCGAGCTCGATCCCCGTCACCTCCTGGCGTTCTCCGGACTGAGCCTGGAGGAAGCCGGTCGCGGGGTCGGTCTGCAGAGCGTTGTCCTTCTTGATGTCGAAGATCGAGGCGGTGGCTGACAGGCTCGTACGCGGAATCCTGGCCTTGACGCCCGCTTCCCAGATTTCGCTGTCCTCCGGCGCCAGGTCCTTGCTGGTCACCGCAAGCGCTGCGGCGGCTCCGACCACCGATGTGCCCTGCGGCGTCTGCGATCTGCCCCACGACAGATAGTAGGTCTGGTCGTCCGACGGCTCCCAAACCCCGCTCAACCGCGGGCTTTTCAAGGTGGGGCTCACCTTGATCTCCGAGGAGGTGTTGTTGAAAAACAGCGAATTGAGCTTGGCGGTGTAGAGGTCCACCCGATAGCTGCCGATGATCGACAGGGTGCTCGTGAGCCACAGGCGGTCGGTCAGGAAGATCCCGCCGTCGGTGGATTCGCCCTCGCTACTCTGCGTCGCAGAACCCAAGGTGTTGGTGAACACCGACACGCCGTTGACGATCGTGGTGCAGTTGGCCGTCGTGGAGGGGCAGGAGATGTTCTGGCCAGGGACGGCCCGCAGGACGGCATAGCCCGGTGGGAAATTGGGGTTCGGATTTGTGATCGGGTGCGGGATCGCAGGCCGGGTCGTGAACGGCGGCGGCAGGGTGTAGACGAAGAAGCTCTTGTCGTTCGACTGCCGCGAAAGGTCGACGCCCACGATCGCCTGGTTCTTCAGGGAGCCGAGATCGTAGTCGAAGCGCACGGTCGAGACGTTCTGCAGGCCCCAGGCGTCCATGTCGTAGGGACCCTGGCCGCCGATGCCGCCGAAGGCCTCGGTCGCCGGGTCGCCATCGAACAATGCGCTGGTGCAGGCGGCCGGGCACTGATCGAGCGTCGTGTACTGGAAGTACCGGGAATAGATCGCGTACCGGGTATCCGAGGTGAGGCTCACCTTGTCGTTGATCGTATGGGCAAAGCGCACCGTCAGCATGTCGGTGTCCGAGCGGTCGACGTCGTTGCGGAAGCCGAGGAAGTTGGAGCGTCGGACGCCGACGTCATACTCCGTGGCCGGCAGCGCGACGATGTCGCCGGGCCGCTGGACGATGACAATGCCGTAGTCGGGCCGCTGGTGATCATGCTGGTGGAGGGCGCTGATCGTCAGCTGTGTGTCCGTGCCCAGACCAAAGCCCGCGGTCACCGCTGCGCCCCAGCGGTCGGAGAAGATCAGATCGCGGTCGACCACCCCGGTGGAGTTGCCCATCAGGGTCACGCGGACGGCGGCGGTGTCGCCGATCTTGCGGTTGATGTCGGCGAGCGCGCGAGAGTAGTCGCCATTGCCCACATAGCCGTCGAGGGTGGTGAAGTCCTCGAGCTTCGGCTGCTTGGAGATCGTGTTGATCGCCCCGCCCGTGGTGCCGCGCCCGAACATGGCCCCCGAGGGTCCTTTCAGGACCTGAACCTCTTCGTAGTTGAAGCTGTCGCGCGTATAGGCGCCGAAGTCCCGCAGGCCGTCGACGTAGACGTCGTCCTTGGCGTCGAATCCGCGGATCTTGAACTGGTCTCCCGAGAGCGTGCCGCCCTCGCCGATGGCGATGGTGATGCCGGGCACGTTGCGCAACGCCCCCTCCAGCGTGTTGATCCCCTGGGCCTTCAGCTGGGCGTTGGTCACCACGCTGATCGCCTGGGGCGTATCCTGGACCGTGGACTGAAGAGCCGAGAGGCCGGTGTCACGATTGAGTGGTCTTGTCTCGGCGGTCACCGTTACGCCGGAGACGGCGGCGCCCTCATCGGCCGCGTCAGGGGCGATTTCGGCGTGGGCCCCGCTGCAAAGGCTGGCGGCTCCGGCCATCATCGCCAGGCCAAGTCGCGGCGGTCGCGCCTTTCTATAGGCGATCACTCCAACCACGCCGCTACGCATACAAATTTCCCAGCCCGAGATGAGATTGCGAGTCGTTCTTAGTAAGACCGGTTACGCTTAGCAATGAGAATGATTTGCAGAAGCGTTCGCACTTTTCGGGCGCAGGATTCGACGGCCGTCCGGATCGGCGCGATGCTGGCCAAAACGAACCCGGGAAGCTGCGCCATGGCCTACGAAACAGGCGACTACGAAGCCATCACCCTCGAACGGCGCGACGCCGTGGCGTTGCTCACCCTCAATCGGCCCGACCGGCTGAACGCGATTTCGCCGGGGCTGCGCAGCGAGGTCGCCGACGCCGTCGCTCGCGTGAAGGCCGACGATGAGGCGCGCGCCCTGGTGGTCACCGGCGCCGGCCGCGGATTCTGCGCCGGCGCCGACTTGCTGGGCTCAGGTCCGGTCGCCACAGGCCGCGCCCCCGAACCCACAACGCAAGACGGGCGGCTCGACGAAATGGGGTGGGTCGGGCGCTGGGCGATGATGTGGTCCGGCCTCGATAAGCCGATCATCGGCGCCATCAACGGCGTGGCTGCCGGCGCCGGCATGTCCACAGCGCTGGCGTGCGACGTCCGCATTGGCTCAGAGCACGCCCGCTTCAAGAGCGTCTTCGTCGAACGCTCGCTCTCGCCGGACTGCGGCCTGAGCTTCTTCCTGCCTCGCGTGGTGGGGTACGCAGCCGCCGCCGACCTGATCTTCACCAGTCGCGCGGTAGGCGCCGAGGAAGCGCTTCGCCTGGGCCTGTTGAACCGCCTGGTCGCTGCCGAAGACTTGCTCGACGCGGCCATCGCCTACGCCCAGGAGATGACCCGTTGGCCGCCGGTGGCGCTTCGGGTGTCAAAACGCGTCCTGCAACACAACGCCGAGGCCGAGCTGGAAGCTGCCCTGCGCTACGAGACCGCCGGCCTCGGCTACGCCCGAAAGGCGCCCAACGACGTCAAGGAATCTCGCGCCGCGTTCCTGGAGAAGCGTCAGGGCGTCTACACAGGGACCTGATACTCGGTCATAAGGCGCCGCATTCTTTCTGGAGACATTTCCATGCCCCTCGACTCGGCGGCCGATCAGAAGACCTTTCGTTGGGATGATCCGCTGGACCTGGCCTCGCGCCTCTCAGAGGACGAGCGCATGGTGTGGGAGGCCGCCCGCGCGTACGCCCGCGAGAAGCTCCTGCCGCGAGTGGTCTCCGCCTTCGCCGAGGAAAGGTTTGATCGCGAGATCATGACCGAGATGGGTGCGCTGGGGTTCCTGGGCCCGACGCTTCCCGAGAAATACGGTTGCGCCGAGGTCAATCATGTCGCCTACGGCCTCATCGCCCGCGAGATCGAGGCGATCGACTCCGGCTACCGCTCGGCGATGAGCGTTCAGTCCTCGCTGGTCATGTACCCGATCTATGCGTTCGGCTCCGAAGAGCAGCGGATGAAATACCTGCCTGGCATGGCCAAGGGCGAGATCGTCGGCTGCTTCGGCCTCACCGAGTCCGACGGCGGCTCCGACCCCGCCTCGATGCGCACGATCGCCAAGAAGACGACCGGCGGCTACCTGCTGTCGGGCTCGAAGATGTGGATCACCAATTCGCCGATCAGCGACGTGGCGCTGGTCTGGGCCAAGCTCGATGGCGTGATCCGTGGCTTCCTCGTAGACCGCGGCTCCAAAGGCTTCGAGACTCCGAAGATCCAGAACAAGCTCAGCCTGCGCGCCTCCGTCACGGGAGAGATCGCACTGGATGAGGTTTTCGTGCCGGAAGACATGATGCTGCCGGACGTCTCGGGCCTGCGCGGTCCGTTCTCCTGCCTGAACAAGGCCCGCTACGGCATCGCCTGGGGGGCGATGGGCGCGGCCGAATTCTGCCTGCACGCCAGCCGCGAATACACCCAGACCCGCAAGGTGTTCGGCAAGCCGCTGGCGGCGCGCCAGCTGATCCAGAAAAAGCTCGCCGACATGCAGACCGAGATCGCGCTCGGCTTCGAGGGCGCCCTGGCGCTCGGCCGCCTTATCGACGAAGGCGCCTGGGTTCCGGAAGCCATCAGCCTGATGAAGCGCAACAACTGTGGCAAGGCGCTCGCCATCGCCCGCGAAGCCCGCGACATACACGGCGGCAACGGCATCTCCGGCGAATACCACGTGATGCGCCACGCCGCGAACCTGGAGACCGTCAACACCTATGAGGGGGCGCATGATGTTCACGCCCTCATCCTGGGACGGGCGATCACCGGCGAGAACGCCTTCTAGCCGGGCGGGAAGCGCGCCTCGCTGACCGAAGAACCCGCAGAAACCGAGACGGCCTAGCCTTCCAACGGCGCGCGAACGGATGCTAATCCTGCGGCCGAACCGAGTGGTCTCAGGAGTTCAGATGAATCTCGTCCCCGCATCGCTGGCGCGCCCCCTGGGTGCAGGCCTGCTCGCCGCCGTGACCGCAGCGACGGCCATCGCAACCGCTGCGATGGCTCAGCCGCAAACCCCGGCGCCATCGGCCGCGCCGCCTGCTTCCTTCGGCATCTGCGCGGCGTGCCACGAAACCACCGCCGGCGCCCACCCGTCTCTCGGGCCCAATCTCCTCAACGTGGGCGGCCGCAAGGCAGGCAGTGCGCCGGACTTCGACTACTCGGATGCACTCAAGGCCTCGAGCACCGTATGGACGGCGGACACCCTCCAGGCCTTTATTCTCGATCCGGCCAAGGCCATCCCCGGCAACAAGATGGACTATCCGGGCGCGGGCGACGCTGCGACGGCCAAAGAGATCGCCGACTACCTCATGAGCCTGAAAGGTTGAGAGCCGGCGGGGCCGATGCTAGCTCTGCATTGGCTTTAAAGCATTTGCGATTCAACTCGACGCCGGCCCAAGGGGCGGCGCATCCGGAGCTTTGAATGACACAGTCTAGAACCGTCCTGTGCGCTGCGGTCGCCGGCGTTGGCCTCGCCCTTGGACTCCTCTGCACCGCCGCTTCGGCGGGCAATCCCGTGGAAGACCGCCAGGCGACCATGAAGCAGGTCGGCCAGACGATGAAGGAGGCGAGCGCCTACACCTCGGCCCAAGCCCCTTACGATGCGGCCAAGGTGAAGACGCTGATGGACGGCGTGGTCGGCGGCGCGAAGAAGCTGACGGGCCTCTATCCCGCCAACACGGCGGCGGACCCGAAGACCTCGGCCGATCCCAAGATCTGGGAAAACAAGGCCGACTTCGACAAGCGCCTGGCCGAGATGGGCACACTCGCCGCCGCCGCCGCGAAGGCCAAGGACACCGACGGCTTCAAGCCGGCGTTCAAGGCGCTCGGTGAGACCTGCAAGTCCTGCCACGACCTCTATCGCATGAAGAAGAAGACCTGAGGCCCCGGTCGGGAACCTAGGGTCGCTCACAGCTTGTCGGAATTCCACGATGCTTAGGCGCGCTTCGGCTGTCTTGGGCGTGCTGACCCTGGTGGTTCTGGCCGCCCTCTGGTTCATCACGGCCCCACGTCGGTTGCCGGCGTCCGAATTGGCGGCGGGCTACCACCCGAACGTGGCCAACGGCGAGGTGATGTTCACAGCCGCCAATTGTTCCGGTTGCCACGCGACGCCCGGGCAGGAGGATCGCACCCAACTTGGGGGCGGCCTGAAGTTGAAATCGCCCTTCGGGACCTTCGTAGCGCCGAACATCTCGTCCGATCCGAAATACGGCGTCGGGGCCTGGACCGAGGCGGAATTCGCCAACGCCGTGAAGCGCGGCGTCGGCCGCCACGGCGAGCATCTGTACCCGGCGTTTCCCTATTCGGCCTACAGCCTGATGAAGACGTCAGATGTGCGCGACCTCTTCGCCTACCTCAGGACGCTGCCGGCGGTGGCCAAGCCGACGGCGCCTCACGAACTGAAGTTCCCCTATAGCTTGCGGCCGGCGGTGGGCTTCTGGAAGCTGCTCTTCTTCAGGCCGCGCGAGTTCATTCCCGATCCGAAGCATTCCGTCGCGTGGAACCGCGGCGCCTACCTCGCCGAAGGCCCGGGCCACTGCGCCGAATGTCATACGCCGCGAAACGCACTCGGCGGCGTCGAGGCGGCTCAACTCTACGAGGGCGCGCCGAACCTTGAAGCCGGTGGCCGATTCGCCAGCAACATCACCCCGGACAAGGACGGAATTGGCGACTGGAGCGAGCAGGACATCGCCGATTTCCTGAAGTCCGGCACAGACAAATGCTTCAATGAGCCCACCGGCATGCGCGACGTGATCGCCAGCACGAGCAAGCTCAGCGACGACGACCTGGCCGCCCTCGGCGCCTACATCCACGCCCTCCCGCCTATCGCCGGCAACCCCAAGCATAAGACCTGCTAGCGGGCGCTGCTTCGCGCGGAAGGCATGGGCTGCTACTCAGTCCGCAAGACCTTGGGGGAGAGAGACTACGCCATGGCGGAAATCACCGCTGATCGCATGCCGGCCGCCGACAAGGGGGCCTCGCTGCGGACCGTGGTCGCCGCCTCCGCGGCCGGAACCACCTTCGAGTGGTATGACTTCTTCGTTTTCGGCTCCCTGGCGCAGATCATCTCGAAGACCTTTTTCTCCGGCCTCAACGAGACCGCGGGCTATATCGCCGCGCTAGGCCTCTTCGGCGCCGGCTTCGCCTTTCGACCGATTGGCGCCTTGGTGTTTGGGCGCATTGGCGACCGCGTCGGGCGCAAGGGCGCGTTCCTGGTGACGGTTGTGCTGATGGGCGGGGCGACGGTCGCCATCGGCCTGCTTCCAAGTTACGCCACAGTCGGCATCGTCGCTCCGATCCTGTTGCTCCTGATGCGGATCGTGCAGGGGTTCGCCCTCGGCGGCGAATATGGCGGCGCCGCGATCTACGTCGCCGAGCACGCGCCCGTCGGCGCGCGCGGACGCTCCACCGGCTGGATCCAGACCTCGGCCGCCTTCGGCCTCTTTGCGGCCCTCCTGGTGATCCTCGCGACACGCGTCGTGCTCGGCAAGACGTTCGGGCCCGGGGCCTTCGACGCCTGGGGCTGGCGCATTCCGTTCCTGGTCTCCGCAGGCTTGCTGGCTGTCTCAATCTACATGCGCCTGAAGCTCTCGGAGAGCCCGGCTTTCGCGGCCATGAAAGCCGAGGGCAAGGGTTCGACAGCGCCTTACGCGGAGGCGTTTGGCCAGTGGAAGAACCTGAAGACAGTGCTCCTGGCCCTGGTCGCCATCATGTCCGCGCAAGGAGCCGTCTGGTACACCGCCTTCTTCTACGTGCAGACCTTTATGGAGAAGTTCCTGAAGGTCGATCCGGCGACCATCAACATGCTGATGATGGTCATCGTGGCGCTCTCCGCGCCCTGCTACGTCTTCTTCGGCTGGCTCTCCGACAAGGTGGGGCGAAAGCCGGTCCTGCTGTTCGGTATGGTGCTGATGCTGGTCGCCTATTTCCCGGGCTTCCACATGCTGGCCAATGCGCTGAATCCCGCGCTGGCGGAAGCGACCAAGGCGTCGCCCGCCACGGTGATCGCCGATCCGGCCGACTGTTCGCTGCAGTTCGATCCGGTGGGCAAGGCCAGCTTCACCTCGTCCTGCGACATCGCCAAGAGCGCGCTCGCCAACGCCGGCGTCTCCTACATCAATCAGCCGGGGGTTCCGGGG
>NZ_DASXNL010000026.1:0-2853 GCF_036495085.1 Phenylobacterium sp.
GAGCGGCACCCGGCCCGTTGCGCTGGCCACCGCCTGCACGAACGCCTCGGCCTGTTCCCGCGTCATGGAGTTCGAGGGATCGCCTTCATTGGGCTCGAGATCCAGGGCGAGGAGAGTCCGTGGGCCGGGACGGGAAGAGTCCAGGAAGAAGGCTGCCTGCTGCGCGCCGGACGAATCGCCCTTGCCGAAATGATAGGTACCCCACAGCAGTCCTGCTGCCTCGGCCTGCGACCGTCGCTCGGCACACATAGGGTCGGCAAAGAAGTCGCCCTCGCTCGCCTTGTGGATGACGGCGAGGATGTTGCTCGCGCGTACCAGCCGGAAATCGGCGACAGTGGTGTGCGCACTGATGTCGATTACCGCATCCAGTCCCTGGGGTGTGCGACCAGGCGGCGCCGGCGCGATCGGATATTCAGGCGGCGGAGTTTGAGGTGGCGGCGTTTGCGGATACTGATCCGGCGCCACGGAGGCCTGACGGGGCGCCTGAGGTGCGCTGCATCCCGTTGTCGCTGCAGCAGCCAGGCCCGCGATAACATTCCTGCGAGAAATCATGCAACCACAGTAAGGTGTTCGGCGCGCGTGGCAACGTCCACAACATGCGGCCTACATCGAAGCGGCCTCAGACTTCTTCAAGATGACGAAGGCCTTCCCGACGAGCACCTTGAATAGTGAGCCAGATCGCGACGACGAGGTGGTCAAGCGGTTTCAGCGTGTCCACTATTGGCACAAAGCGAACATGGCAAGGGACAGGAGGGATGTCCGCTCTCTGCCCAAAAGCGGTCGTCTCGAAACTGGCCCGGGCGCAAGCTGCTTGCGAGGTCACAATCTCGTGGCGGCCGCGGACGCGCAAGGTTACAGCGCTCCCGATTGCGGATCGTCGCCGCCAACGGCTGTAGTGTTAACGCGACGACGCCCAGATTGACGGCAGGGCCGAGCCTACAGAGAGCCTAACGATAGGAGAAATGGCGCGCCGGAAGAGATTCGAACTCCTGACCTTCCGTAACGTCAGCTACCGGCGCCCTAACGGCCGTGGCAGCTGCCGCGATCGTTGCGGCCGGCGTAGGTGCCGGGGTGGCAGCTGCTGGGGCTGCCGCCGTCGCGGGCGTGGCACCCCGCCCCTGCGAGCCCGTCGAGTTCGGCATCGGTGAGTGTCTTGCCGGCAGCCTTGGCCTTCGCCTTGATACGCTCCTTCGCCTCATCGGCAGTGAAGGCGTAACCCTTGCTCGCGGCGAAGGAGACCGCACGGGCAATCGGTGTCTCGTGATGCCTCTCGGCGGCGTGCTTCTCGGCCTCGGCACGCAGGGCTTCGTTGGATTGCAGATCCGCGACAAAGCGTTCGCACTCAGACATGCTCATGCAAGCCACCGTTCAAAAGACCCCAAGCCTGCCCCATACCATCATCCGCCTAGCCCAAAAGCTCATCGCTGAACGGCGCGAAATGCGGAAATGGCGCCGCTCCCGCAGCGGAGCCCAACCCTCCGCAACAATCTTGCGAACTTAAGTGACGTCAAAAGTTTCACTTGACGTTCCGAAGCAATGTTGTGGCGTATGTCGGCCGGTCCAACTGAAGGAGCGGCCGATGCCCCTCACCGAAATCGACGTCACCACCCCGAACCCGATCTTCGACAACTACTGGCGGCAGCGCGACGCCGCGAAGGCGGCCATGCCTCCCCCGCCGCCGTGGCCCGCGGTCGAGCCTGGCCTGCTGGAGGAGGAGGGCCGTCCGCGGCTGCCCGCCTTTCCTCTGACAGTCTTCCCCGGTCAGTGGCGGGAGTGGGTGAAGGACGCCGCGCAGTGGGCGGGTTCGTCGGAGGATTACATCGCGCAGGCCCTGCTGGCCTCGGTCGCCGGCCTGTGCGGCCAGGGCGTGTCGGCCCGCATCACCGAGGCGTGGAGCGAGCCGGTGATCCTGTGGCAGGCGCTGGTCGGCGGTCCGTCTTCGGGCAAGACGCCGGCGCTCGAGTGGCTGCGCCGGCCGCTCGGCACGGTCGAGCGCGTGCTGGCGCGCGAGGGCGGCGGTCCCGTGGTGGTCTCCGATGCGGCGTTGCCGGCGCTGGAGAAGGCGGTGGCCAAGCGACGGCAGGGCGTGCTGCTGTGGCGCGACGAGCCGACCGCCTGGCTGGCCGGGCTGGGGCGCAAGACCAGGCGCGACGAGAGCAACCGCGGCGCCTTCCTCGACACCTGGGGCGCGATCGGCCCGCCGTGGGGCCGCGGCGACAAGCCCGCGTTCAGCATCGTGGGCTCGCTCGATCCGGGGCGGCTGGAGGCGGCGCTTTTAGGCACCGGCGACGGCCTGGCCGCGCGCTTCCTTTATGTCTGGCCCGGCCCCGCGCCCTACCGCTCGCTGCGCGCGCTGAAGCCGACACGCGAGGACGAGGCGGTGAACGCGCTGCAGCGCATCGCCCGCGCGGTGGGCACGCCCGAGCAGCCGCTGGTGCTGGCCTTCGAGGACAGGGCGGTGGAGGTCTTCGATCGCTGCCTGGAGGGCCTGCACGGCGAGACGCTGCGTGCGCAGGGCCTCATGGCCGGCTGGCTGGGCAAGGGACGGGGCACCGTGGCGCGGCTGGCGGCGGTGCTGGCGCTGCTCGACTGGACGGCGAACCGGCCGACCAACGCGCCGCCGCCCACCGTCATCAGGGCGCAGCACCTGATCGACGCCTGGAGTCTGTGGGATCGCTACTACCGGCCGCATGCCCAGGCGGTGTTCGACCGCGCCGGGGGTGACCATCAGGGGAAGCACCAAGTGCGCCAGCACGCGCGCCGCGTGATCGGCTGGATCCGCAGGCACGACGCGACGGAACTTTCGCGCGAGGATGTGCGGCGGGACGCGCTCGGCCAGCGGGTCAAGGCCGC
>NZ_DASXNL010000027.1:0-33958 GCF_036495085.1 Phenylobacterium sp.
GCCAATTTGTAGCGGAAGCCGCGATGGATCATCGCCTCGAATCTACAGGCGTCACCGTGCTGTTCAACCCCGGAGAAGCGGCCGCCGGCCGCAATCGCTTACCTCCCCGCCCGGAAGGACGGGGTTTCTCGCGAGGGACTCGATGAAACCGGGGGAGACGGCCTTACCCTTGGCGTCGATCTCAGTCTTCCCGCGTCCTGGCGCGTGTGGACCGACGAAGACGATCCGCTCGCCCTTCACCGCCACGTCGCCTTGCGCGGGCCGGCCGCCGGAGCCGTCGAGGATTTCGCCGCCGCGGATGACAACGTCGTAGACCGGCGCCGGGGCTTTGGCCGCGCCCAAACCGGCGGCGGCGGCGAGGACCGCAAGCGACGCGGCGGCGAAAAGCTTCATGGGCGACTCCGATTGTGACATCCAACCTAACGCGGTTTCGGGCCTGACAAGCTTGGCAATCTCTGGCCTTCTCCATCCCGCGAACGGGGAACTGAAATGGCTCAAGGATTCGATCCAGCCGCGGCGACGGCCGCCTATCTGGCCACGCTGCCGCCGGAGGCGCACGCCAAGGCGACGGCCTACACGCAAGGCGGCCACTGGATCCTGCTTTGGGGGACGCTCGTCAGCATCCTGGTTTCCTGGGTCGTGATCAGAAGCGGCGTCCTCGTTGGCGTGCGCGACAGTGTGGAAAAGCGCAGGTCCGGCCCGTGGCTCGCCGTGGCCGTGGTTGTCGCTGTGGATACCCTGATCGAAGCGCTGCTGACGCTTCCGTGGGACGCCTATGCGCACTGGTGGCGCGAGCGGAGCTATGGCCTGACCAGCCGCCAATTCTCCGGCTGGCTAGGCCAGCAAGGCCTCTCGATTGCGATCGGCGCTGTCGAGGTCGTGATCCTGTTTTCGTTGCTCTACTTTCTCATTCGAAGGTTCCGCAGGACCTGGTGGGCCTGGGGCTCGCTCGGCGTGGCCATAGGCTTTCTTGTGATGCTGTTGCTGCAGCCAGTGGTGATCGAACCCCTTTTCAACAGCTACAAGCCCGCCCCGCCCGGGGCCGTGCGCGACGAGATCGTGGCCATGGCCAAGCAAGTCGGAGTGCCATCGGACAAGATCGTGATCTACGATGGCTCCAAGCAGTCCAACCGATACACGGCCAACGTCGCGGGCCTCTTCGGCACAGCCCGTGTCGCTATGAGCGATGTGATGTTCAAGAAGGACGCGGACCTCGCAGAAGTGCGCGGTGTGGTGGGGCACGAGATGGGCCACTACGTGCGCGGGCATATCTTCATCATGGCCGCCGAATACGGCCTCTTCGCCCTGGTCGTTTTCTTGCTGATCGATCGACTGTTTCCGCTTGCGGCGCGGCTGCTGGGGGCGAAAGGCGTTCGCGGCATCGCCGACCCGGCGGGACTTCCCGTGATCAGCATCCTGCTGGCGGTCGTGGCGTTTATCGCAACGCCCCTGGTCAACACCGCCAGCCGCTGGGACGAGGCCGATGCCGACCGCTTTTCGCTCGAACACTTCAATGAGCCGGACGGCCTGGCGAAGGCCCTGGTCAAGACGATTGAATACCGCGCCGCAACGCCGTCGAAGCTGGAAGAGCTGATCTTCTACGACCACCCCGCGGTCGGGACTCGCGTCCGCCGCGCCATGGACTGGAAGGCGACGCATCCGCCGTCGCCGCCAGCGGCTAACGCTTCCTGACGAACACGGTGCCTGCGGAATAGCCGGCGCCGAAAGAGCAGATCAGGCCAGTGTCGCCGGCGGCGAAGTCGCTGTTGGCGCGGTGGAAGGCGATGATCGAGCCCGCCGAGGAGGTGTTGGCGAATTCGTCGAGGATAATGACGTTCTCGCCCGGCGCCGGTTCACGGCCCAGCACGCGGCGGCCGATGAGTTCGTTCATGTTGATATTGGCCTGGTGCAGCCAAAGACGCTTCAGAGCGGTGGGCTCGATGCCCAGGTCGGCGGCGTGCTCGACGATCATCTCGGAGACCAGCGGCACCACTTCGCGGAACACCTTGCGGCCTTCCTGCACGAAGAGCTTGTCGACGGCCCCGATCCCATCCGGCGCGGCGCGGTTCAGGAAACCAAAGTTATTGCGGATGTTGTTGGAAAACTGTGTGCGCAGGCGCGTGCCCAGAATGTCCCAGCCGCCGGATCCCGCCCCCTCATCGCTCTCGACGATCACCGCGGTGGCGACGTCCCCAAAGATGAAGTGGCTGTCGCGGTCGCGGAAATTCAGGTGCCCCGAGCAAATCTCCGGGTTGACCATCAGGACGGCGCGCGCCGAGCCCGACGACACGAAGTCAGCGGCCGTTTTGATGCCGAAGGTCGCCGAAGAGCAGGCGACGTTCATGTCGAAGGCGAAGCCCTCTATGCCCAGCGCCTGCTGCACCTCGATGGCCATGGCTGGATAAGGGCGTTGCATGTTGGACGCCGCGCAGATCACGGCGTCGATCTCGGACGCCGACTTGCCCCAACGCGCGATGGCGTCCTTTGCCGCCTCAACCGCCATTTCGGCCAGGACGGACAATTCCTCATTTGAGCGTTCGGGAATCTGCGGCCGCATGAGCTCCGGATCGACGAGACCTGACTTGTCGACCACGTAACGTGACTTGATGCCGGACGCCTTCTCGATGAACTCGACGGAGGAGGGCGTGAGCGCCGCCACATCGCCGGCCGCGATCGCCTCGGCGTTTGCCGCGTTGAATCTCGCCACGTAGGCGTTGAACGTCTCCACCAACTCCGCATTCGAGAGGCTCTGCGGCGGGGTGTAGAGGCCGGTGGCGGCGATCACGGCTTGCGGCAAGGGGACGGTCTCCGGCGACAAAGCGGAGTGATAGCACGCCTCCGCGCGCAGTCAGCGGGCTTGTGACCCCACAAGCACAGACGACGGTATGCAATCCTGGTGAAGCTGAACCGTCCAGAAGTGGCCGCGTTTGGAGCCGAACCCCCGGGCCGCTCGGGCTGTTCGCGTTCTAGGAGTTCAATGAGTATGAAATTCTTCCTCGGTGCGGTTGTTGCCGCTTCCCTTCTTCCGGTGGCCGCGTTTGCTGAGACGGCGCCTACGACCGGTCTTTATGCGAACCTTGGTTATGTCGACGCCCATAGTTCCGGCATCGACCTGGGCGCGATCCAGGGACGCCTCGGCTACCGTTTCAACAACTGGCTGGGTGTCGAGGGCGAGCTTGCCGCCGGTGCGGTTGGCGATAAGACCACGACCACCGTGGGAGGCGCTTCCGTTGACACCAAGTACGAGCTCAACAATTCGGCGGCTCTCTATGGCGTGGGGTTCCTGCCCGTCGCCAACAACTTCGATTTGATTGGGCGGATCGGCTACGGCGAGAGCACCGTCAGGGCCAAGGGCGCTGCCGTCGCCGATGGGACGCCGGTCCAGGTGGCTAACGTCGATGACGGCAACTCCTGGAATCTCGGGGTCGGCGCCCAGTACCACTTCGACGGCGTGAACGGCGTCCGCGGCGACTACACCCGCCAGGAGTTCGTCGGCAGCAACGCCCAACACGCCGACGTCTGGTCGATCGCCTACTCGCATCGTTTCTAGTTCGGCCGCTTAGACCTGCGACGAAAGCCCTCTCCCGGCCTTCGGGGGAGGGCTTTTTCTTGACCGCAGCAGGGGGCAGCGCACACCTTCGCGCCGCACGGAGGACTGCCCGCTTTGACTCAAGCCTTTTTCATCCAGCTCGCTGCCTCCGGAGCCGCAGTGGCCGCCATGGTCGGCCTGTCGGCCTGGGCCAGCATCGCAAGGCCTACGCCGCTCCTGGACGAAGAACGCGCGCGCCAAGAGCTGGCCGAGGAGTTTCCTGGCCGCGACTTGGAGGACGTTTGGGTCGCCCTCGACGGCAGGGGCGCGGTCGCCAAGTCGGGGACGATGGCGCTTGTGCTCTGCCGGCTTGGCGATGGTTTCGTGGCTCGCCAGATTCCATGGGCCCAGGCGCTGGCGACGACCTTCAAGGACGGCCGCATCCGCATCGACCTCGCCGATGCCGCGGCGCCGAGAGCCGTGATCGCGCTGGAGTCGTGGCCGCCCAAGGGACTAAAGGCGGGCCGCGCCGGCACGGTGCGAGCGGCATGATGAAGGCCCATCTCGACCCCGTCACACTTGCGACCCCATTTTTTGTCCTCACCGTCATCCTCGAGATCGTGCTCGCACGGTTCGGCAAGGCGAACGCCCGCTACGAAACCAAGGACACGGCGGTCTCGCTATTGATGGGCCTGGGCTCCACGGTGGCGGGCGTCCTCACCGGCGGCGTGGTCATAGCGAGCACACTTTGGGTGTACCATCATCGGCTGTTCACGGTGCCTGCGAGCGCTGCGTGGGCCTGGGTGGCGGTCTTCCTGCTGGAGGACATGACCTATTATTGGTTCCATCGGATCAGCCACGAGCGCCGCATCTGGTGGGCGGCGCACGTCAACCACCACTCATCCCAGCACTACAACCTTTCGACGGCGCTGCGGCAGACGTGGACGGGCGACCTGAACGGCAGCTGGGTGCTTTATCTGGGCCTCGCGCTTCTGGGCTTCCCGCCGGCCATGGTGGCCACGCAGAAGGGGATCAGCCTGGTCTACCAGTACTGGATCCATACTGAGGCGATCCGGAAGCTGCCACGCTGGTTCGAAGCGGTCTTCAACACCCCTTCGCACCACCGGGTGCACCACGCGCGAAACCCGCGCTACCTCGACCGAAACTACGCGGGCATCCTGATCATCTGGGACCGGATGTTCGGCAGCTTCCAATCGGAGCTCGACGAGGAGGCTCCCCGCTACGGCCTGGTCCACAACCTGGGCACCTTCAATGTCGTCCGCGTGGTGTTCCACGAGTGGATCGCCATCGCCCAGGATATCGCCCGCTCGCCGCGCCACGTGCTGGGCTGGGTCTTCGGGGCGCCCGGCTGGAGCCCCGACGGCTCTCGCGACACCAGCCTCACCCTGAAAGCGCAATGGGCGGCGCGCCAAGGCGCACCGCCCACCGTTTCGGCCCAGGAAGCGGCCTAGCTACAGCCGGATGTCAGCCGGCCCGGATGAAGGCTTCCAGGTCGCGGTTCACCTGGGCCATGTGGGTCACGAAGAGACCGTGCGGGGCGTCTTCATAGACTTTCAGCTGGGCGCCGCGGATGCCGGCGGCCGTGGGACGCCCAGTTATCTCGATGGGCGCGGATACGTCCTTGGCGCCGTGCAGGACCAACGTAGGACGGTCGATCTTGCCCAGGTCCGGGCGCAGGTCCTTGCGGATCACCGCCCGCATGGTGGCCGCCGCTACCGGCACGGGCGTTGCGATGAGCTGATCATATAGCCAGGCGATCATCCCCTTCGAGGTTTCGGGGGTGACGAAGGCCGCGGAGTTGTCGTCGGCCCACTTGGGGAAGTCCTTCGCCCACTCTGCTATCGAAGCCTCGAAATAGGCTTGCGGCGCGCCCGTGGGATTGTCCGGGGTCTGAAGCAGGTAAGGCGTCACGGGCGCCATCAGTACGACCTTGCGGACCCGCGTCGTTCCATGCCGGCCGAGGTATCGGACGACCTCAGCACCACCCGTGGAATGGCCGACGAGAACTACGTCTCGCAGGTCCAGGGCGTCGATCACCGTCGCAAGATCGTCTGCGAAGGTATCCATGTCGTAGCCGCTTGCCGGAATATCCGATCGGCCGTGTCCGCGGCGGTCGTAGGCTATGCAGCGGAAACCGGCGTCGGAGAGGTGCGCGACCTGATAGGCCCACATCTCGCTGGAAAGCGCCCAACTGGCGGCGAACAGGATGGCGGGACCTTCTCCCCAGTCCCGGTGGAAGAGGCGCACCCCCTCGCGCGTCCGGATTTCTGTGGCGCGGCGCGAAGCGGCCCGAGCCGGATGGGCGCGAAGCCCGGTCGCGCCCACCAGCGGGGCGGCCAGGGTGGTGGTCAGGATGTCGCGGCGGTTCATGACGGGTCTCCCTTTCGCGGCCAGGAAACCGCCGCAAGGGAAGCGGGTCGATTATGCGAGAGGTAATGTCGCCGCGTTCTCTCGGCTCTAAGCTGCCGCCGCCATCGCTCTTACGGCCTCGGCGGTCTCCGCGTCCGCCGGGAAGAACGTCTCAAGCGTCAGTTCGGATAACGTCACGTCGAGCGCTGTCCCGAATACGGTGGTCGTCGAATAGAACGACAGCACGCCCTGGGCGGTGCTGAGCTGGAAGGGCACGGCCACGCCGGCGAACTCGCCGGTCGGCGGTCGGATTCTTCCACGATCCAGGATCGGATAGGCGCTGAGCTCTGTCAGGAGATCGGAAAGACCGCGGTCGGCGGTCAGGTCCGCTTCACGGCGCAACCGGTCGAGCAGGTGGGTGCGCCACTCGTGCAGGTTCTCGATTCGCGGCGCAAGACCGCGCGGGTGCAAGGTCAATCGCAGCACATTCACCGGAGGCTGGCGCAGGTCTTCATCGGCGATGGCCATCAGCGGGGCGACCATCCGGTTGGCGGCGACCAGGTTCCAGCTCCGGTCCACCGCCAGCGCCGGGTAGGGCTCATGCCCGGCCAGGATCAGGTCAACCGCGCGGCGGGCGCCAGCAAGCGCGCGATCGTCCAGAGGGCGCTGCGGATAGATCGGCGCGAAACCGGCGGCGACCAGCAACAGGTTTTGTTCGCGCAGGGGAATGTCCAAACGCTCGGCAAGGCGCAGCACCATCTCGCGACTGGGGTGCGCGCGACCGGTCTCGACGAAGCTCAGGTGGCGTGTCGAAATCTCGGCCTCGCAGGCGAGATCTAGCTGGGTCATGCGCCGCCGTTGGCGCCATTCGCGAAGGTGGTCGCCGACCGCCGGGGCTGATCCGATCATGTGCGATCCTAACGGGCATGGAGACCGCGTTCCATGACCTCGGAGGTAAGGCTCAGTCCCGCAGTAGCGGCAGGCTCAGCCCGGACACGGGCCGTGCGCCGAGGATCTCGCGGCGGAAGCGATAAAGCTCAGCGGGGCGTCCGCCGGTATCTGCGTCCATCCGGCCCAGCCCTTCGACGAGGTCGGCCCTTTCGAGGGCGCGCCGGAAGTTCTGCTTGTGCAAGGGGACGCCGGCGATGGCTTCGACGGCGCGTTGCAGGGCGGATAGCGTGAACGCTTCAGGCATCAGTTCGAAGGCCACCGGGCGGTATTTCAGCTTCCCCCTCAGGCGGCTCACCGCCGTGGCCAGGATACGCCGGTGATCGGAAAGCATCGGCTCGCCCAGGGCGGCCGCCAGCGGGGCGGGTAGCGCCGTCGCAGCCTCGCCGCGATCCCGCGAGGTCTCGCGCGCCAGGCCCGCCTCGTAGAGCAACTCGTAGCGCTCGAGCACCCGCTCCTCATTCCAGGGCGCGCCATCAAGGGCGAACAGCAGGCGGGCTCGGCCGAGACGCTGGGCGTCGCCATCGGCCCAGCGGCGAAGTGCGACTTCGATCAGCGAGAGGGCGGCGGGGCGGCCGTCGCGCCAGTCCTCGTAGGGGAAGAATCGGGTCCATGGCCGCCACTGCGAGGCCGGTGCGTGGGTGTCGACGGCCGCGGCCGCCAGCGCCAGATATCCCACCGATATCACCCGATCGTGCGCCGAGCGCTCGCCCCCACCGCGATCGCCCATATCGGCCAGCGGCGCGTCACGGCCCTTGTCGCCGAAGGTGTAGAGTTGCTCGACATATCCCAGGGTGAATCGCGTCTGCTCGGTCACAAAGGCCCGCATGGCAAGCTCGAACGTACGGTGACCGAGCGGATCAAAGGGGCCGAACGGCAGGCCCTCGAGGTTTGCGCCCGGCGGGCGCACGGTCAGCACGACGGCGTTGTAGCCCTGGATGGCGACCACCACCGCCGAAAGGCCGATCACCACGCGCCCCTCAGAAGGCAGGCTGTCGCGAAAGGCGCTCATTCCGTGTCGAAGGCCTGGGCATGGGGCTGGTAGCCGGCCGCCTCGGATAGGATCTCGTAGCGGTGCAGGTAGCGCTCCTGGGCCAGCGCCGGCGACAGCGGCTCGATCGTGAGGCTGTAGCCTTTGGGCGGCGCGTCGAAGAAGGCCAGTGATTCCTTGTGGCTAAAACCCGCGAGTTGGGTCGCCTCGAAGAAGGCGCACGCGCGATCGGCTTTCTTTATCAGCGCCTTAATCGCTGCAGGTGTCTTCGCAGGCAGGCCGAAACGGACATGGATCGCTGTCTCCAGCCGCTCTTCGAATGTCCGGTAGTCGACGCCAAGCGCGGCTTTGAAGGGCGAGATCATGTCGCCGATCACATACTCGGAGGCGTCATGCAGCAGGGCCGCCAGCCTCCAGCGGGGCTCTACCGCCGGTTTGATGTGGGCGACGATTTCCTCGACCACCACCGAGTGTTGCGCCACCGAGAAGGCGTGTTCGCCGATCGTCTGGCCGTTCCACCGGGCGACCCTGGCCAGGCCGTGGGCGATATCCTCGATCTCTATGTCCATGGGCGAGGGGTCCAGCAGGTCAAGCCGGCGGCCTGACAACATCCGCTGCCAGGCGCGGGGTTCCGGCTTAGAGTGACGCAGCCCTTTCCTCACGAACGCATTCCCTCCACAGTCAAGCCGGTCATGGACGCCAGTCCGCGACAAGCCGCTTTCGGGCGACATCGGGAACTGGCCCACGGCCTGACAAAGATCAATGCGAGCCTATGCTCGCCAAGATCAGTTGCAGCATAGGCGTGCGGCGGTTGAAGTTCACGCTGAAGGAGCCGAAACGATGAGCTGGGCTCGTATCATGGCGCCGCTCTCAGGCAGCCCAGGAGACGCCGCGGCGGTGGCGGCCGCGGTGATGCTGGCCGAACCCTTCCAGGCCGAGATGGCGGGCGTTTACACCCCAGCCGACGTGGCAGACGTAATGCCGTGGATGGGGGAGGGGTTCTTGGGCGGGGTGCAGACAACGGCGCTCGAATCGCTGAAGGAGGCCGCTCAGGCGGGCGAACAAGCAGCGCGCGTGGCCATGGCGACGACCACCTACCCCAGGAGCCGCTTCATCGCCTTGCAGACGCCCGTTTGGGCCGGCCTGTCGGCGGAAAGCCGCCTCTCCGATGTTGTGGTGTTCACCTCCAATCCGGCGCGCGGGCGAGGCCCTCTCGCAGAAGCGTTCCAGCAGATGGTCGCCGATGAGCAGCGCCCTGTGCTGATCGCCCGCGCCGGGCTTAAGGTCGGTGGTTCGGTGGCCGTCGCATGGGACGGCGGCAAGGAGGCGAGCCGGGCTGCGCGCCTGGCCCTGCCGCTCCTCGAGAAGGCGTCCAAGGTCGTGATCCTGGCCGCGCCGAAGGCCAGCTCGCGTAGTTTCGATCCTGCGAGATTGAAAGCCTACTACGCCGCCCGCGGCGTCGACGCCGAGGTCGATATCCTGCCCGACAGCGGCGACGCTGCCCCAGTTCTGCTCTATGCGGCGCGCAAAGCTGAGGCTGATATCCTCGTGGCCGGCGCTTTTGGCCATCCGAGGCTGCAGGAGTTCATATTCGGTGGAACGACGCGTACGCTTTTGAACTCAGACGAGCCCTCGTTGTTCTTGTCTCACTAGCTCTGCAAGAGGACGTCCAATGACTCTGTCGCGCATCGTCATGCGGCTTGCCCGCAACCCTGGCACCGAGTTCGCCGGCGGCGACGACCACCGTGGCTACGCATTGACCGCGCCGCTGACCGATGACGGCCACCTGGACGAAGCGGCCTACGCCAAGTCGCGCGACACCTGCACCGTGAGGCGGTTCTCGCCGGATGAGGATCCCGCCGATGGACGGCTGACGAAGAAAGGGTCGCGCTGGTTCTTCGACTACGACGAAGGCGAAGCCGTCGACGATGAGCCGCTCCATCGATTGGGCGAACACCGCTTTGCCGTCGGCGAATATGTCACCATCACCGACGAGGATGGCCGGCCGCTGACCTACAAGGTCGTCGAGGTCCAACCGGCGGGCTAGACCCCGGCGTTTTTGCGCACGAGGCGTTTGACGTCGGCGAAGACGTCGTGGTGATCCCCGGTCCTGGCCTTGACCACGGCGACGGTGATCGGGCCGGTCTTTGGTCCGGCGGCTTCATACCCGACGCTTTTCCAGCCGTCCTTCAGGTTGTCCTTGGCCAGGATGTAGGTGGCGCGGAAGCCGCGCTTTTCGCGCGAGAAAGCCTCGCCGCGCAGGCGAACATCCCGCGACATCCGCACCACCGCGCCATTCTCGCCGGCGTTGACGTGAATCATCCCGACGTTGACGTCGGCCTTGCCGTTGTCGTCGGCGTCGATGTGGATTCCCGGCAGGTCGATGTGGGCATGCTCATCGCTCTCTGCGTGGCGAGCTTTTCCGGCGTCGTCGCCTTCGGCGTCCTTCATCACCCCGACGGCGTCCTCGGCGGCTTGCTTGGCGGCCTTGGCCGCGTCCTCTGCTGCGCGAGCGTTGGCAGGGTGGTCGGCGGCCGTGGTCTTGGCCTCGGCGCTCGCTGCGGCGACCTTGGCGGCGGCGGCCTCAGCGTCCGTCTGCACCTCGGACTGCAGTTCCTGCTCCACCGGCTGCAAGGAGGACTGATAGCTGGTCGAAACGGGAAGCAATCTCAGGGACACCTGGTCCCCATCGCGGGTCGTGTAGAGGCAGGTCTTGTTGTCCGGTGAGACGCTGGTGCGGGTAAGGTCGCCCTGGGTGGCGGGGCAGTCCAGCGCGGCGCGGGCGGGCGGAGGACCACTCGGCGAACAGGCGGCCGCCAACGACAGCGCCACGGCGCAGGCAGAAAGAAACAGCAGCGGCTTCATAGTGAAAGGGCTCCGGTACGTTCGGCAGAACGTGACCGGAGCTCCTTCAATTGGCGAGTGAATTCGACGTAACGCCCGTTACGCCTGCGCAGCGCCCGGCCCTATTGGCCGGGGCGTGAGCCGGCGCCTTCGCGGCGCGCCAGGAAGGCCAGGCGCTCGAAAAGGTGCACGTCCTGCTCGTTCTTGAGCAGCGCCCCATGAAGTGGCGGGATCAGCTTGGTGGGATCCTTTTCCTTCAGGGCGTCGGCGTCGATGTCCTCGACCATCAGGAGCTTCAGCCAGTCGAGCAGTTCGGACGTGGATGGCTTCTTCTTCAGTCCCGGCACCTTGCGCATGTCGTAGAAGATGCGCAGCGCCTCGGCGACCAGCTTCTGCTTGATGTTCGGATAGTGGACCTCGACGATCTCGTTCATCGTCTCGGCTTCCGGGAAACGGATGTAGTGGAAGAAACAGCGGCGCAGGAAGGCGTCCGGCAATTCCTTCTCGTTGTTCGAGGTGATGAGCACGATCGGCCGCACCTTGGCCTTGATCGTCTCGTTGGTCTCGTAGACGTAGAATTCCATCCGATCGAGCTCCTGAAGGAGATCATTGGGGAATTCGATGTCGGCTTTGTCGATCTCGTCGATCAGAAGGACCGGACGCTCGGCGCTTTCGAACGCCTCCCAGAGCTTGCCCTTCTTGATGTAGTTGCGGACGTCCTTGACTCCCACTTCGCCAAGCTGGCTGTCGCGCAGGCGGGTGACGGCGTCGTACTCGTAGAGCCCCTGAATGGCCTTGGTCGTCGATTTGATGTGCCAGGTGATAAGCGGGGCCTTCATCGCCTTGGCGATTTCATAGGCCAGCACCGTCTTGCCGGTTCCGGGCTCGCCCTTGATCAGGAGCGGCCGTTCGAGGGCGATGGCTGCGTTGACCGCAACCTTCAGATCCTCGGTGGCGACGTAATCGTCAGTGCCTTCGAAACGCTGGCTCATTCGGGCTCCCCGGCGGGCGTCCGGCCCGCGTTCGAACAGTTGTTTACTTGCCGACAGCCTAAAGCCAGACGCGCGCCATGCAAGCGGCTTCGCGGTCAAAGCGGGACCGCGTTGTCGCATGCCCAGATTCGGCGCTACTCAGGAGTCGTCCCGTAAAGAGGCCTGTTCCGTCTTGAACCTCGCCATCATCCAGGCCCGAATGACGTCCTCGCGGCTGCCGGGCAAGGTCATGGCGCCGGTGTTGGGCGAGCCGATGATCGGCCGCCAGGTCGAGCGTCTGCGTCGGGCCAGACGCATCGACAAACTGACGGTGGCCACCAGCACCGACCCCAGCGACGAGCCCTTGGCCAGTTATTGCGAGAGCCTGGGCCTGGCGGTGTTCCGCGGCCCCCTGGCCGACGTCCTGGAGCGCTACCGCGCGGCCCTGGCCTTGTATCCGCAGGCCAGGGCGGTGGTGCGACTGACCGCCGATTGTCCGCTCGCCGACCCTCAGCTGATCGACGAAGTGATCGACCACCACCATGCGACGGGCGCCGATTACACCTCGAACACCCTGGGGACGCGCACATATCCGCATGGGCTCGACGCCGAGGTGATTCGACCCGCTGCGCTGGTCGAGGCCGCGGCGCTGGCTTGCGACCCCTACGAGCGCGAGCATGTGACGCCCTATATATACCGGCGCCCGGAAGTGTTCCGGCTGGCGGGCGTCGCGCGGGCCGAATCGCTCGCCGCGCTGCGTTGGACCGTGGACCTCCCCGAGGACCTCACCTTCGTTCGCGACGTCTACGCCAAGCTATATCCGCGCAATCCTGACTTCGATTCCGCCGCCGTGGCCGCCCTGGCGGTCAATACCTCCGGAGCCTCGGCATGAGCGCGCCTCAGGTGCTTCTGCGCCCGATGGGGCCCGGCGACCACGACCGCGTGCTTGTGTGGCGCAACCTGCCGGAGGTCGCTCGCTGGATGTACAGCGACCATGCGATCACCCCGGAAGAGCATGCCCGTTGGTTCACCGGTGCGCTCGCGGATGCTCGCAGGCGCTATTGGATCATCGAGGCTGACGCCCAGCCGGTCGGCCTCGCCAACCTCTACGACCTGGCGACGGAACATGGGCGAGCGGCCTGGGCGTACTATCTGGCCGACCCTTCGACGCGGGGGCAGGGGATCGGCGCGTTCGTCGAGTACTGGGTCATCGAGCACGTGTTCGGCGAGCTGGGGCTCAACAAGCTCTGGTGCGAGGTGCTGATCGGCAACGAACCGGTCTGGCGGCTGCACGAGGGTTTCGGCTTCCAACGCGAAGCGCTCCTTCGAGAGCATGTTCTCAAAGAGGGGGCGCTGACCGACGTGGTCGGGCTGGGCCTCCTGGCGCGAGATTGGGCGAAGGCGCGCGCCGCGAGCCGGGCCCGCCTGGCGGCCCGCGGGTTCGACCTTCCGGTCTAGCTGGCCTGCCTGGCGTAGTCCTCGGCAAAGACGCCCAGGGCCTCGGCGACCTCAGCCATCACAGGCGCCCACTCGCCGAAGCTCGGCGGAAGAAAGACACGCGTCTGAGGATACCAGGGATAGCTCGCCGTCCCCAGTCTTGGCCAGGCGCCCGGCGTAGAGATCAGAAAGTTCGGCACGCCACAGGCGGCGGCGATATTGAGCGTGGCGTTGGAGAATCCGACCACAAGGTCCATGGCGCAACAGAGAGCAGCGACGTCATCGAGGTCCTGCTTCAGGTCAATGCCTGGCGGAGACCAGATCTCGACGCCGAAATCGCGGCTTGCCGCAGCGAGCTCCTCAGCGCAGTCGCCGTACTGCAGATTCACGAAGCTGACGCCCTTTTTCGCCAGCACTGGGCCCCAGGTCTCGAAGGGTGAGAAATAGCGGTGGCGCGCGTCTTTGCTGACTGCGCTTTTCCAGAGGAGGCCGACCTTGGGACCGGCCGGGGCGTTGCGCAGCACCTCGCGCCAATGAGCTACGCGCGCCGGGTCAGCGGCCATGTAGGCGCGGCGGTCGGGGAAAGCATCGACGGAGCGGCGGAATTCGCGCAGGAGCGAACCCATCGGCGTCCAGAGATCAATGCCCTTTTCCGCATCCAGGAAGGCCGCGCCCCGCGCAAACTTGCCGCCCAGGAGGTAGGTGGCGTGCGCGCCCACCTCGGCCTTCGGAAAGGCGCGTTGGAAGATCGGCATGAGCCGAGGTTCAACCGCGATGATCAGGCGCCCGGAGGGACCCAGGCGTTCGAGGACGTCGGGCAGGGTGTTTGCGAACAGAATTTCATCGCCCAGCCCCTGTTCGCCGACCACGAGCAAAGTCTTGCCCGCCAGGTCGCAGCCAGGCTCCCAGCGCGGCTGGTCGAACAGGAACTGAGTGCGTTCGTTGAACTGCGGGTGCAGGCGCGCTTCGTAGTCGTCCCAGCCCTCACCGACGCGGCCGAGCCCCATCAGGATGGTGGAGCGGGCCAGGCGCATCATCTGCCGCTCGTCTTCGGCCAGGACACACGCAAGCGCGGCCTCGCAGTCGCCGATGGCGCCTTCGGGGTCACCCCGCAGCAGCTTGGAGTTGCCGAGATTGTAGCGGGCCTTGGGGAATCCGGGGTCGAGGCGCAGGGCCTCTTCGAAAAAGACGACGGCGTTGGCGAAGTCGCCCTGGTCGGACACGATCGTGCCCATGGTGTTCCAGAGCATGGGGATCTCGGGCGACTTGACGATGGCAGGGCGCAATATGTCGACGGCTTCGGCATGCCGGCCCTGGTCGCGAATCGCGCAGGCCAGGTTGTTGGCGCCCTCGGGGTGGTCGGGATGGCGGGCCAGGAAGTGGCGGAACAGGCTTTCGGCCTGAGGGGGCATACCCAGGCGGAAAGCGAGGCGGCCGAGGTCATTGGCCACCTCGGCGTGGTCCGGCAGCAGCTTCAGCGCCGATTCATAGGCCTGAACGGAGTTTGCGAAGTCGCCGGCCCGCTCGAGCGCGATGCCCAGCAGATACCAGCCAAAGCCGCTGCGTTCGTCCTGTTCGAGGGCCTTCAGCGCCCATTCGCAGCCGGCTTTCGCATCTTCGGCGCGAATGGCTTCGACCGCGCGTTGCAGCATCGGGGCCGCCGACATCGCCTTCAACTCTGAGATCGCGCGGTTCAACTTGGCGAGCGCGTCGTTCGAGCCTGCCGCGCCAAGCGAATCGGCCGTCAGCCTTGGCGGCGTCGGTGCAGCGCTCTGCATCGCCTGAACGGAGGGTTGGGCCTGACGCGACATGGGAAATGGGTCTCCGGCTGAAGACCCGACTCCTCGGCGAACATGGCTAACGGGAGCTTAAGAGGGTCGACTGTCCCGGCGCTCATCAAGGGCGTAGCGCCCAAGTCGCGCCCGGCAATCCGTCGTTAACCGGCCCAGCTTAACTCTCTCGTGCGCTCGGCCCGTCAGGAAGCGACAATGGGTCATTCGAATCGCGATGTCGGTTCGCAGACGCTGGGATCGGGAGGCGGGATTTGCCGCTGAAATTGTCGCTGAAGCCGGGGGAGAAGTTCGTTCTCAACGGCGCCGTGGTGCAGAACGGCGACCGCCGCAGCGTGTTGGTCCTGCAGAACAAGGCCTCCGTCCTGCGCGAGAAGGACATCATGCAGGAGGAGGAAGTCACCACGCCCGCGCGCCGGATCTATTTCCCGGTGATGATGATGTACCTCGATGAGGCGGGCGCGGAGCGCTACTACGACGAATTCGCCAGGCGGCTGACCGAGTTCATGAAAGTCATCGCCAATCCCGCGGTCCTTACGGAGTGCGTGGAGATATCGAAGAACTGCATGGAGCGCGAATACTACAAGGCTCTGATGCGGTGCCGGAAACTAATGGACTACGAGGCTGAGAGGTTGGGGCATGTCCCTACAGGCGTACCATCAGGCGGCGACGCGGGCTGAGAGCCCGCGCCAGACCGAATACCGGCTGTTCGCGCAGGTGACGCTTGCGTTGATGGAAGCGGCCAAGGCTGATCCCAGCGACGTCGCCGCCCGCGTCGACGCGCTGGATTGGAACCGTCGTGTCTGGACGGTGCTCGCCGAGGATTGCGCCAATCCGGCCAACGGGCTGCCCGCGCCGCTGCGCGCTTCCATAATCTCTCTGTCCATCTGGGTTGGCCGGCACACCAGCGCCGTTATCCGCCGCCGCGAGGGCTTCGAGCCCCTGATCCAGGTCAACCGGGTCATCATGCAGGGGCTCGCCCCCAGCGCAGTCAGCGCCACGACCGTCGCGGCCTGACGGCCAAACATCGTCCAACCGATCGTCGGCCAGCTCCCGGGGGCGTTTTTCGGGCACGCTCTGCTGCGCCGCGGCGATTTCTGCCGGGTGCGTTCGGTAGATTTTGCCGGGTCGAATTCCGGATCGGCAGAATTTGCCGGGCCGGAACATGGATAACGGACCTATAACGCAGCAAAATCAAAAGCATATTTAATGCCTCGGGGCGGCAAAAGTGGCCCGATGCTTGCTCCTGATCAGGACGAGCAAAACGCTCACGGCTGTCAAAATGACGGCCGAAGACCTGAGAAAAGGAACTTCGATGTCGTTCTCCGTGAACACCAATGTCGGCGCGATGGTCGCGCTCCAGAACCTGTCCTCGACCCAATCCCAGCTGATGGAAACCCAAAACGAGATCAACACCGGTCTCAAGGTCTCCTCGGCCAAGGACAACGCCGCCATCTGGGCTATCGCCCAAAACCAACGCGCCACCTCGAGCTCACTGAACTCGGTCGTCTCCTCGCTGCAACGTGGTCAATCGACCATCGACGTGGCGCTGTCGGCCGGCAGCTCGATCTCTGACTTGCTCCTTCAGATGAAGGACAAGGCTCTGGCTGCGTCGGATACGACCCTCGACGCCAACAGCCGCAGCGCCCTGAATGACGAATTCAAGTCGCTGCGCGACCAGATCACCACGACGATCACCAACGCCGTGTTCAACGGCGCGAACATGATCAAGAGCGGTGGTACGACCATCCAGGCCCTGGCCAACGACACCGGCTCTTCGGTGATCACAGTCCAGGCTCAGGATCTGTCGCTGGGCGGCGTCAACATGGGCTCCGCGCTCAACGCTACCGCTTCGATCGGTACGGTGACCACGGCTTCGGCCATGATCGCAAGCGTGGGCGCGGCGATCGCCAACGTCTCGAGCGCCATGGGCCACCTCGGCACCGGCAGCAAGGCGCTGTCATCGCACCAGACGTTCATCACCGATCTGCAGAACACTGTGGATGCGGGTGTCGGCAATCTGGTGGACGCCAACCTGGCGCAGGAAAGTGCGAAACTTCAGGCGCTGCAGACCAAGCAGCAACTGGGCATTCAGGCGCTTTCGATCGCCAACCAGTCGTCGTCGATCCTCCTCGGCCTCTTCCGATAGGCCGACAGGCGGCGGGAGGGTTCGCCCTCCCGCCGTCCGCTTTTCCCATCATGGAGCGTAGGCGCCTTGGGTGTCCACGAGAGGAGAGATGGAAAACAAGGTTGCGATGCTCGCAGCCACCCCCGATCCGACCTTCGGCCAAAAGCCCGCCGCGCCGCGTCCCGATACGGGGAACAAGGCCGACGGCGCCGCTCAAGGCCCGGATCCGGAGGATCTGCGACTGGTCATCGAAGAGGACAAGGCCGCTGGCTCGTACGTCTACAAGACGATCGATCGGCGCACCGGTGAGGTCATCCAGCAGTTGCCTCGGGACCAGGTCCTGAAGCTGCGTGAAGCCCTCGACTACGAAGCCGGCGACGTCGTCCGAACCAAGGCCTAGTCCGCCGCCCCGACGTTAAGGGACGGTCCGAACCCGATTTACCGCCCCGGCGCGCCGGCGGCGGCGAGACGCGTTTGGCGTTAACCTTCTGCTCACCACGAATCCATAGCCTCGCTGTGAGCCGGCCATGCGACTCGTCCGAACGCGGGCGACGGGCTGGCGAGAAGGAGACTGGTTCGATGGCGCTGAGCGTACATACCAACGAGGCCGCCCTCATAGCGCTTCA
Organism: Phenylobacterium sp.; assembly: GCF_036495085.1. Taxonomy (GTDB): domain Bacteria; phylum Pseudomonadota; class Alphaproteobacteria; order Caulobacterales; family Caulobacteraceae; genus Phenylobacterium. The sequence continues at coordinate 17,635 of NZ_DASXNL010000027.1, forward strand.
GAACCTGAACAAGACGAGCTCGGATCTTGGTGAGGTTCAGAACCGCATCAGCACCGGCTTGAAGATCAATAGCGCCAAGGACAACGCCGCGGTCTGGGCCATCGCCCAGGGGCAACGGGCCGACATCGGCTCGCTCGGCGCAGTGAAGATGAGCCTGGACCGGGCCACCTCGATCGCCGACGTCGCCTCGACCGCCGGTTCGAACATCTCCGATCTGCTGGTGCAGATGAAGGAGAAGGTCGTGGCCGCCATGGACCCCTCGCTCGATCAGGCCTCCCGCGCCGCGATCGACTCGGACTTCAAGTCGATCCTTCGCCAGATCACCCAGGTGATCCAGAACGCCAATTTCGACGGCGCGAACATGCTGGATGGCAGCGTCCCCCAGATCAAGTTCATCGCCAACGCCCAGGCCAACAGCTTCATCACGCTGTCCTCGCAGAACCTTTCGCTGGGCGGGTCGATCGTCACCATCCCGTCCACGGCGTCGCTGACGACGGTCACGCTTGCAACCGCCGTCCTGGCCCAGGTGACCGCCTCGATCAGCAACACCAACGGTGCGCTGGGCAACCTTGGCTCGCAGAGCAAGGAAATCAGCAATCACGCGACTTTCGTCTCGCAGCTCACCGACCAGTTGACGGCCGGCGTGGGCAACCTGGTCGACGCCGACCTCGCCAAGGAGAGCGCGAGCCTCCAGGCGCTGCAGGTTCAGCAGCAACTGGGCGCCCAGGCCCTGTCGATCGCCAACCAGGCCCCGCAGGTGATCCTGTCGCTCTTCAAATAAACCCTTTCCGTTGGGGCTTGAGTAAGGGCCCGGGCGGCTTTGTCGCCCGGGTCTTTTCTTGAGTATTTTCCGACCGAACGGCCGCCACCTTAACGAAGCCTCAGGGGTCTTGCCGGCATGCTGGCGCCGCGGGGCCTTGTCCGCAAAAGGCGTAACATGCAGATCGGCGTAGACCAGAGCTACGTGCTGGGGCTGTTCAACAATACGAACACCAACAGCAACGGTATCATCAACCTGGACCTGTCCAGTCTGATGACGGGGACGAGCGAGTCGGCCGCGGCGAACGTTCCGGCCCAACCCGTCGCACCGACGCCGCCCTGGGATTCCGGCGAGACACCAGCCCAGACGACCGCCGCCGTGCAGAGTGCGCTCGCAGGCCAACCGATCGTAAATCCAAGCGCAGCCCAGCTCGACCTGCCCGGAGCCAGTACGGACTACAGGAACCTCTTTGCGCTCTACCAAGGCCTTGGGACGCTGCAGGATATCGCGACCCAGGCGCAAGCGAAGGGGAATACGCCAGTCGATCAGACGCAGCTGGCGAAGGCTTTCGCCAGCGGCCTCAATCAGATCTCGAGCTTTGTCGGCACAACAAATTTCGATCAGCTTAGGCTCGCCGACGGTTCACTCTCGAGCACCCAGGCCGCGACGCTGACAGTCCCGAAAGCTGCGACCAGCTACGTCACGCCACCGATTGCGACGTCGGGGACCGACCCGGTTCCGGCTTTCCAGGGCTCTGTGCAATTCAACATATCGATCAAGAGGATAGGAGTGACTTATAATGTTCCGATCAATCTTGACGACATGGGCTCCCAGCCGCGCAACCTGGTCAACGTCCTAGGCTACGTCAACCAACAGCTGGCGGCGGCGGGCGTCGAGACACGCTTCCAGACGCAGCGCACGCCTGGTCAGCCCAACACAGTCACGGTCGGCGGAAAACCCTTCACCCTGCCGACCAGCACGCCCGACGAGTACGCGCTCAAGGTCGTGGTCGGCACCGGCGAGACGGTGAGCTTCAGCGCGCCGGCGACGGCGGGTGCGGTCTACGTGGCGCAGACAGTCGGCGATCCGAACCCCGATCATGACCCCACGACGAACGATTCGGACACCCGGCAACAGCTGCTGAAATTCCAGACCGACACGACCAACGTCGACGCGCCGCCGCAGATTCCGGGCCAGGCGAACTTCGTCCCCGGCCGCACCTTCGCCGATACGCTCGGTCCAGAGGTGAAAGACGTTCACGCCACGCAGGTCGGAAGCGACGGCTCGGTCTATGTGCTCGCCGACGTCACCGGCACGACCGCCGGGCAGGCCCTCCAGGGGACGCAGGACGTGGCGCTGCTGAAGTACGATTCGGCCGGCAAGCTGATCTACACCCGCACCCTCGGGGCGGCCGGCTCGGCGACGGGCCTTGGGCTGGCGGTGTCCGCCGACGGCAAGGTGGCGGTGACCGGATCGCTCACCGGCACGCTAACCGGCTCCACGGACGGCGCGCTTAATTCGGGGGACACCGGCTCCTTCTCGGCGGACACTGACAGCTTCGTCACGCTCTACGACTCGAGCGGCAACGAGGTGTGGACGGCCAGGCGCGGGTCGCGACTCAACGACGAGGCCGACGAGGTCGCCTTTGGCGCCGACGGCACGGTCTATGTCGCCGGCCGCGCGCAGGGCGCCATGCCGGGAAACTCGACGCCCATCGGCGGCTATGATGGCTACATCGAAGCTTTCACCACGACCGCCCAGGGTACGCCCAAGGCGACCTTTACGCAGACCTTTGGAACCACCGGGTCGGACAAGCCGCAGGGACTGGTGGTCAGCGGCAATTCGCTGATCACCGCGAGCGTCGAGAACGGCCACGCGGTCTTGCGCAACTACGACATTTCTTCTGGCGCGCCGGTGCTCGCAGCCACACGCGACCTGGGCGACCTTCAGGGCGGCAACATCGCGGGCCTGGCTCTGAACGGCAGTCAGGTCGTGGTCGCCGGCTCCACCACCAACAGCGCTCTTTCGGCCGGCACGATAACTCGGGCCGCCTCGGGCGGAACGGACGCCTTCGTCGCGACGGTGTCTGCCGATCTCTCGACGAGCTCCAGCGACGCGATCGCCTACTACGGCGGTGCGGGCAACGACACGGCGACCGCCCTGGCCGTCGCCAACGGCCAGGTATGGATCGCGGGCCAGGCCGGCGCCGATCTGCCGGGCCAACAGGCTGTAGGAACCACGGACGGGTTCCTGGCCAACATCAATGTCGCAACGGGCTCGATCGATGCGTCGCAGCGGTTCACGGGTAAAGACAACATGGCGGTCCCTTCGGCGATCGCCGTCGACCCGACCGGCGCCAGCGTGCTGGACAGGCTTGGCCTGCCGACCGGAACCCTGACCATGGCGGACTCGCAATTGCTGGTCGCTCAGAGCTCGCTGCGAGCCGGTGACCAGTTCACCGTCAAGCCGGGTGACGGAATTACAACGACCATCACCATCGACCCGAACGAAACCCTCAAGACCCTGGCCCAGAAGATCCAGCGCGCGACAGGATTTGAGGCCACCGTGACCGTGGGGGGTACGCTGAACGGCCAACAGCAGTTGCACATCTCGCCGGTGAACCCGCGGATGACCATCGAGATCGGAGCGGGCAAGGGCGACAAGGACGCCCTGGGGCTGCTTGGCCTTACGGAGGGCGTGATCCGCGCGACCACGACGAATGCGGCGGGCCAGTCGGTTCCGGGCGACGGCAAGAGCCAACTCTACGGCCTGGGGCTTACGAGTAGCCTCAACCTCAACGATCCCAGCCAGATCAGCCACGCTGTGGCCCAGGTTGCGGCAGCCATGGGCGTCCTGCGGCGAGCTTATCAGGACCTGGTCACCGCAGCGTCGCCGAAGAGCGCCGTGCCTCCGGCGGCCGCGGCCAGCGCCAGCGGGACGGTGCCGCAATACCTGACCGACCAGATCGCCAACCTGCAGGCCGGTCTCGCGCGCCTGACCGCGTGATCGGCGCCTCCGGCGCGCCTTGAAACCGGCCAATGCGGGGTCTAGCGAGGGTCATGGACTTCCTGAAGGATCGTAGGACACTGCTGGCGCTCGCCGGCGCCGCCGTGGCGCTCATGGCGGGGCTTGCGATCGCCTGGACCCTTGTGGCGGCCCACCGCGGCGAAAGGGCGGCTGCGCCGCCGGCGTCGCAGGCTGGACTGGTGATCGACTCCGCCGACCTACCCGACGGGCGGATGGACCCGGCCAAGCCGCTGCGTTGTTTCGTGGCCGGCCAACCGGTCGGCGAACTGACGCTCGCCGAGTGCGCCAAGCGCAACGGCGTCTCCACCGACTCCCTCGATGTTGGCGTGGATCAGACCGGAGCGCTTGCCGCGGCCGATCCTGCCGTCCCGGTGCTGACACCGATTCCGCCCCCCACGACGGCCGAGGCGCTTGATCCGGGCCCCCCTGAGCCCACGCCGGCCCCCGCCGCTTCGCCGCCGCAGGTCGCGGGCGGCGGCGCCGGCTCCTGCTGGCGGTTTGCGGAAGGCCAGTGGCGCAAATATTCCAGCGACATGACGCTGGGCGCCTGCGTCCAGACCTTGTTCGCCGGGCGCTGTGAACGGGGCGGCGAGGCCGCCTACGGCCGCTGGGGCCAGCAGACCCTGCGCGTTTCCTCCGGGCGGGTGGAGATCTCCAGCGACAACCACAGCTTCCACGCGCTGGCCGATCAGTCCGGCTGTGCTACTTCCTCCGCAGGCTGACTGCTCGTGCATGACGCCGGGCTTCTTTAGGATTTGGCGCATGCAACGCTTGGCCCAACTGGCTTCTGTCGCGATCCTCACTGTCTTGACAGCCGCGCTCGGCGGCTGCGCCAAGCGCACAGAGCCGCCCGGTGATGTCGGGGTCTGCTACCATGTGGTCCCGCAGAAGGACGGCAAGCTGAAGTTCAACAAGCTGGTCAACGCACCGAACCTCGAGACCTGCGCGGCCAACCTGGAGGCCATGCGGGTGAAATTCCTGCGGATGGGCGGGACGCAACAGGACATCTACGGCGCCTATCAGGCGAATTTCCTCTTCCTGCAGCAGGAGGGCGTTCTGACCTCCACCAGCCTGGAAGGCCCGCGCTACGTGGCGCTGGTCCGCACCGGCGACGGGCGGTTGGCCATTCCTGGCGCGATGCCAACCCAATAGGCCGCCACGGCGGAATGCCTGTGGACGGTTCCGCCTTGAGGCGAACGTAACAGGAACAACCTCTTGCCGAAGCCTTAACGGATCGCTAGCCTGCGCGCGGGCCATTGGTCCGCGTACGAATGGGGCTGACAGCCCGCAACCACGGAAGCTTAGGACATCGACATGGCGGGCAGCGTCAACAAGGTCATTCTGGTGGGCAATCTCGGGGCTGATCCCGAAATTCGCTCGCTCACCTCCGGCGATCGGGTCGCGAACCTGCGGATCGCAACCTCGGAATCCTGGCGTGACCGGAGTTCGGGCGAGCGTAAGGAAAAGACCGAATGGCACCGCGTCGTGGTGTTCAACGAGAACATCGTAAAGGTCTGCGAACAGTACCTGCGCAAGGGCGCGAAGGTTTACGTCGAAGGCGCGATCCAGACGCGCAAGTGGACCGATCAGTCGGGCGTGGAGAAGTATTCCACCGAGATCGTGCTGCAGAAATTCCGCGGTGAGCTGACCATGCTCGACGGCCGTGGTGAGAACGCCGGCGAGGGGGATGCCGGCGGTTACAATGGCGGGTTCTCCTCGGGCCCGCGGGCCCAGAGTTCGGCTCCGCGCGAGGATTTCTCAGCCGACCTGGATGACGAGATTCCGTTCTAGGCGCGCCGTTTTACCAGTCGGTTCAAGTGCTTACGGGTGTGCGCGTCAGCGCCCCCTCCGAACCGGCCGTGTGGCTTTCACCGCATCCGGCTCTTTATCCCCGATCTTCGAGCAAAGCGGTGATCGGGGAGGTCAGGCGCTTGCGCCTGACCGGGCGGTCCCTCGGGGGTGCGGGCCCTGCGCGGGGCTGTCAGCCCTGGGCCTCGCCTTGGTCCTCGACCGGGCAGGTGTCGGCCAGACGCTTGGCGTCGGTGCTGGCGCGGACCGGCACCGATAGCCCGCCGATCTGGGGAACGATGCGCGCCTCAATGTGGAGCGCGTCGCTGGTGAAGGTTCCCTGGCCGGAAATCGGGATTGCGGGGCCGTCCCGCGTTGAGCATGTGCCCTCAAGCCGAATCTTGCCGCTTTCGATCTCCCGCGTCGGATAGGTGCAGGTGTAGATGTGGTTGATCGAGCCCTGCATGAATTTGGCGACGTCCTGTGGCTTGATGCAGCGGCGCTCCGTCTTCCTGGTCGGGAAGGGCGAGGTGACCTTGTTGGTGGTTTCCCAGTAGCCAGGGCTGATCGAGTTTTGCGCAGCGGCGGGCCAGGCGGCGACGAGCGCCACGGCAAATGGGACTGCAAGCAGCGGGGCGACGACCAGGAGGGGTTGCGATCGGGTCATTGGCTCACATGACATCAAGAGATTGCGGCGGACTTGGGGGTGCGGCGCGGCAACCTCAAGGAGGGGGCTCAACGGGCCGGATGCTGAACACGACCGTGTTGCCTCAGGCCGGATCGGAAGGCGTGGGCGCCTGACGCCATGGCGCGGGTTCGCCGAGGCGCCGGCAGCATGAATTTGGGATCCCCTGTCGAACCTGCTTCTTAAGGCGCCGAAGTCGCGCGGTCACCGGTTGTCTGCACGCGCGGGGTAGGGCGGCGATTTCACGCACGCGCGTACGCGCGTGCGAGAGTTGGCTTGCAGGCCTTGGCAGTGCTAATCATGACCCCCACTGAAGCAGTCCGATTCTAACGGCTAAATCCCCATCTTGACCGACGACAGCATCACCCCGCCGGCCGACCGGCATGGGGGCATCGCCCCTATCGCGATCGAAGACGAGCTGAAACGCTCCTACCTCGACTACGCCATGAGCGTGATCGTCAGCCGCGCGCTGCCTGACGTTCGAGATGGCCTAAAGCCGGTTCACCGGCGGATCCTGTTCTCGATGGGAGAGCAGGGCCACACGCCCGATCGATCCTACGTGAAGTCCGCCCGCGTGGTCGGCGACGTCATGGGTAAGTACCACCCGCACGGCGACCAGGCGATCTACGACACCCTGGTGCGGATGGCCCAGCCGTTCTCGATGAACCTGCTGCTCATCGACGGCCAGGGGAACTTCGGCTCGGTGGACAACGATCCGCCGGCGGCCATGCGCTACACCGAATCGCGGATGACCAAGGCCGCGGTCGCGATCCTGGCGGACCTCGACAAGGATACCGTCGACTTCAAGGACAACTACGACGGCTCCGAGAGCGAGCCCGTGGTGCTGCCCTCGCGCATTCCAAACCTGCTGGTCAACGGGTCCGGCGGTATCGCCGTCGGCATGGCGACCAACATCCCGCCGCACAACCTGGGCGAGGTGATCGACGCCTGCCTGGCCTACGTCGACGATCCCGAGGTCACCCTCGAGGCCCTTCTCGACATCGTTCCCGGTCCTGACTTCCCGACCGGGGGCGAGATCATCGGCAGGACCGGGGCGCGCCAGGCGCTGATGACCGGGCGCGGCTCGGTGATTATGCGCGGCAAGGCCTCCATCGAGGAGATCCGCAAAGAACGCGAAGCGATCATCATCCACTCGATCCCCTACCAGCTGAACAAGGCTGCCCTGGTCGAGCGGATCGCCGAGCTGGTGCGCGAGAAGCGGATCGAAGGCATCTCCGACCTGCGGGACGAGAGCGACCGTCAGGGAATGCGTATCGTCATCGAAATGAAGCGCGACGCCAGCGCCGAGGTGATCCTCAACCAGCTCTACCGATATACCCCGCTGCAATCCTCGTTCGGCGTGAATGCGCTGGCGTTGAACCGTGGGCGGCCGGTGCAGATGGGCCTGAAGGACATGGTCACGGCCTTCGTGGATTTCCGCGAAGAGGTGGTCGTCCGGCGCACCAAATTTGAACTCTCGAAGTCGCGCGATCGGGGCCACGTGCTGGTCGGCCTGGCCATCGCCGTGGCCAATATCGACGAGTTCATCCACATCATCCGTTCGTCGAAGGACCCGACGGAGGCCCGCGAGCGCTTGATCGCCAAGGACTGGCCGGCCGGCGACATGCTGCCGCTGGTCGAGCTGATCGCCGACCCGCGCACCCTGGTGATCGACGGGAACAAGATCAGACTCTCCGACGAGCAGGCGCGCGCCATCCTGGCGCTGACGCTTTCACGCCTGACGGGGCTTGGGCGTGACGAGATCTTTGGGGAAGCGCGTACGCTGGCCGACGCGATCCAGGGCTACCTCGAGCTTCTGGCGTCCCGCGCCGCGGTGATGGCGATCGTTCGCCAGGAACTCGTGGAGGTCCGCGAGGCCTTCGCTGTGCCGCGCCGCACCGAAATCGTCGAGGGCGACGCTGACGTCGAGGACGAGGATCTGATCGTCCGCGATGACATGGTCATCACCGTCACGCACGGCGGCTATGTGAAGCGCACGCCGCTATCGATCTATCGGACGCAGAAGCATGGCGGGAAGGGTCGTTCCGGCATGGCGACCAAGGACGAGGACGCCGTCACCCGCGTGTTCTCGGCCAACACCCATACTCCGGTGCTGTTCTTCTCGTCGGGCGGCAAGGCCTACCAACTCAAGGTCTGGCGCCTGCCCGTCGGCACGCCGACCTCACGCGGCAAGGCGTTCGTCAACCTGATGCCGATCGAGCCTGGTGAAACGGTGACCTCGATCCTCCCGCTACCTGAGGACGAGGCGACCTGGGACCAGTACGATGTGATGTTCGCCACCCGCTCGGGCGGCGTGCGACGCAACAAGCTCTCCGACTTCATCGGCATCAAGCGCAACGGCAAGATCGCCATGAAGCTGGACGAGGGCGACCAGATCATCGGCGTCGGTGTCTGCAACGCCGGCGAGAACGATATCCTGCTCACCACGGCCCTTGGCCGCTGCATCCGCTTCGCTGTGGACGAGGTCCGCGTCTTCGCCGGCCGCGACTCGACCGGCGTGCGGGGCGTGCGGCTGGCGACGGGCGACAGCGTGATCTCGATGGCGATACTGCGCGCGGTGCCGGCTACGCCCGCCGAGCGCACGGCCTATCTGAAGCACTCAAAGCTGATGCGAACGGCCACCGAGGGCGACGACAGCGAAGAGGCGTCAGCGATCGAGGAAGAGGAGATCGCGGGCGAAGACCAGGTGAGCCTCACCCCTGAACGGATCGCTGAACTGGGCGCCGCGGAAGAAATCATCCTGACCGTCTCCACGGAAGGCTACGGAAAGCGGACCTCGGCCTATGAGTTCCGTCGCACCGGCCGCGGCGGCCAGGGGCTGCTGGCGCAGGATCTCACGCGCAAGGGCGGTCGGCTGGCGGCCTCGTTCCCCGTGGATGAGAGCGACCAGATCCTGATGGTGACCGACCAGGGCCAGCTGATCAGGACGCCGGTGCGCAAGGTTCGCCTGGCGGGACGCAACACCCAGGGCGTCATCGTATTCCGTACCTCCGAGCAGGAGCACGTGGTCTCAGTCGAACGCTTGGCGGACACCGATGAGGACGAGGACGACGATGTGACCGAAGCCGAAGCAGCGGGGGACGGGGACGCGCCGGAGCCGTCTGAGGACTGACCGTCGGCAAGTTTCCCCTTGCCAGAAGCGCGCTCCGCAGCGAAAGCCGACATTCGGGAGTTGGGGGACCAAGCCGCATGACCCGTGTCGGGCTCTATCCGGGCACTTTTGATCCGATTCACAACGGACACACCGACATCATCGGGCGTGCCGTCAAGCTGGTGGACAAGCTCGTCCTGGGCGTCGCCATCAACACCGGCAAGGGGCCGATGTTCGATCTCGAGGAGCGCGTGGCGATCGTCGAGGAGGCCGTGGCCCCCTTGCGCAACCGCGCCGAGATTCTGGTGCAGCCCTTCGAAGGCCTGACCATGCACTTCGCCCGCGAGGTTGGCGCCGGCATTATCGTCCGCGGGCTGCGCGCGGTCGCCGACTTCGAGTTCGAGTTCCAGATGACAGCCATGAACCAGCAGTTGGACCGCGAGATCGAGACCGTGTTCCTGATGGCCGATCCGCGCCACCAGGCGATCGCTTCCAAGCTGGTCAAGGAGATCGCGCACCTCGGCGGTGACGTCACCAGTTTCGTCAGCCCGGGCGTCAAGGACCGGCTTCTCGCCAAGGTGGGCCGTCATTGATCCTGCCGCTGGCCCCCGGCGCCTTCGGCCATTACGAGTGAGCGTCATGAGAACAGTCCTACTCGCCGCCTGCGCCGTCGCCGTCGCCACATCAGCCGCTGCCGCACCCAGGAAGGCCGCTCCCGCCCCCCCGGCGGCGGCTGCGCCGTCAGCGCCCGGCCCGGCCGACTGGCGCGTGCCGGACCCCAACGACGTCCTGGTCATCGACACCAACAAGGGCCGCATCCTCGTCGAGATGATCCCCGAGATCGCGCCACAGCACGTCACCCGGATGCGCGAGCTCGCGCACGAGAACTTCTTCGACGGCCTGCGCTTCTTCCGGGTGATCGAGGACTTCATGGATCAGACGGGAGACCCACAGAACTCGGGGCAGGGCGGCTCGTCCAAGCCGAACGTGACAGCGGAATTCACCTTCCGTCGGGGCCCGGATCTGCCTTTCGTCATGGTGGCCGACCAGACCGTGGCCGAGGTCGGCTTCATCAAATCCATGCCGGTGATGAGCCAGTCGATGATGCTCGGCGCCATGACCAAGGACCAGAAGGTCACGGCCTGGTCGCTCTACTGCCCAGGCGTGGCGGGCATGGCCCGGGATGACAATCCGGACTCCGGAAACAGCCAGTTTTTCTTGATGCGCGCGGCCTTTCCCTCGCTCGAAAAGAAGTACACCGCGTGGGGTCGGGTGATCAGCGGCCAGGACGTCGTCAAGGCGATCAAGGTGGGTGAGCCGGTGGCCGATCCGCAGGACCGCATGGAACGTGTTCGCCTGCTCGCCGATTTGCCTGAAAAGGACCGGCCCAAGGTTCGGGTGATCGATCCGAAGGGACCGTGGTTCAAGGCTCAGGTCGAGCAGGTGCGCGCGTCCAAGGGCGCGGCCTTCTCGGCTTGCAATGTAGATATTCCTGTGGAGGTGCAATGATGGACACTGAGAACACCCTGATCATGGAGCTCTCCACCGGACCGGTGACCATCAAGCTGCGTCCCGACCTTGCCCCCGGCCACGTGGCGCGGATCAAGGAACTGGCCCGGGAAGGCTTCTACGATGGCGTCGTCTTCCACCGCGTGATCCCGGCCTTCATGGCCCAGGGCGGCGACCCGACCGGAACCGGAACAGGCGGGTCGAAGAAACCGGACTTGCCGGCCGAGTTTTCGAAGGAGCCTCACGTGCGCGGGGTGTGTTCGATGGCGCGGACGGCGAACCCCAATTCGGCTAACAGCCAGTTCTTCATCTGCTTCGATTCCGCGCGTTTCCTCGACAATCAGTACACGGTCTGGGGCGAGGTCACGGAGGGCATGGAACATATTGACGCCTTGCCCAAGGGTGAGCCGCCACGCGATCCGGGCAAGATCATCTCTATGAAGGTCGCCGCGGACGCCTAAGGGCTCGCCCGCTAGGGAGGTCTTCGTGAGCTCCGGCGCGCCCACCGACGACGTGGGCGGACCAAACCTCCGAGGCCGCCACGCCGCCTTACGCGACCGGTTGGATGCTGGCCTCAGGACCGCGCGGCCGGCGCCAGCGTGACCAACACGGGGTAATGGTCGGACCCCAGAGGGGGCCCATGCTCCACCTTCACCGTCGCCCAGCCCGGCCCCGCGTAGACGTGGTCGATCGGCAGAATGGGGATTGCGGGACTCCGTCCGGCGATCGGCCAGGTGAACAGCGCACGGGTGCGTCGTATCAATCCGAAACCAACGTCGTCGCGACGCCGCGCGAACGACCACGGCGTGGAATTGAAGTCACCTGCAAGGATGGTCAGAGACGCTGGGTAGCTGCGGATGATCGGCATGAATGCGTCGTGTTCGGCCTGAAGCGACGGCTGGGTCGGCCAGGGCGCATGCACGCCCAATACCGTCACCCTGCCGGCGGGCGTCGAAAGCACCACTCCGTTCATCTCCAGAGGACCGGTGGCGTTGTCGCGCGGCCGGATGATCTCGAGGGGGCGCTGGCGGGTGAATAGCATGACGCTGGAACGCCCGGAGACCGACCACCATCCGGCTTGCTCGAAAGCCTGACGCAACCGGCCGTTGGATTCCTCCACGACCACCACGTCCGGCTTCTCGACGCCCAGCCAGGCCAGCGGACGGTTTGTCCCTCCCGCCCCGTCCCAAGCATTGAACTGGACAACCTTGAAGGTCGGCTGTGCGTCAGGCGGCGCTTTGGGTCCGGTCGAGCGGATGTACTCAGGCGCCACCAGGAAGGCTGCGGCCAGGGTGCACGCCAAGCCTGCCGCAAGGACGGGCATGCGTAGGCGCCCGGCGAACACCAGAGCCATCAGGCTGGCCGCCACGCCGACCGCCAAGTAGATCGGCGCGAGGTGGGTAAGGAGATCCCAGGTCGGGCTCCACCGCCCGAGCTGGGCCAGGCCTGCGGCGAACGCGCAGAGCGTCGCACCGACCAGGATCGGCGGCCCAAGCAAGGCGGTGAGCAACAGTCGCGGGGAAACCATCTGGGTCCTTCCGTAGCACGGTCCGCGACTTGACGGGAAAGGCCGCGCGTGGCCTTCACGCCCCTTCCATGCAGCTTGCCGATTTCGACTTCGACCTCCCCGACGACTGCATCGCGCTCCGGCCCGCGAAGCCGAGGGACGCTGCGCGCCTTCTGCTGGTGTCGCCGGGCGAGGCCCTGCGGAACCTCCTGGTGAGCGATCTGCCGGGCGAGCTCCGGCCTGGCGACATACTGGTGCTCAACGACACCCGCGTGATTCCGGCCAGGCTCAAGGGCGTGCGCCATCGGGACGGAAATCAGGTGGCGGTCGAGGCGACCCTGCACCGGCGGCTCGCGGCCCACCAATGGACCGCCTTCATGCGGCCGGGCAAACGGCTCGCGCAAGGCGATCGGATCGTGTTCGGCGAGCAAGCCGACCGGGCCTGCTTCCTGGGCGCGCTCGACGCCACGGTGACCGGCAAGGGGGAGGGTGGAGAGGTTACGCTGAGCTTTGACCTGGCCGGCCCCGACCTGGACGCGGCCATTGCCGAGCGCGGCGCGATGCCTCTGCCCCCCTACATCGCCGCCAAGCGCGCACAGGATGAGCAGGACCGGCGCGACTACCAGACCGTCTATGCCGACGAGGACGGTTCGGTGGCGGCGCCGACGGCGGGCCTGCACTTCACGCCGGAACTTTTCGCGCAGCTCGCCGAACGCGGCGTGGAAACGGTTTTCGTTACCCTGCACGTCGGAGCGGGCACGTTCCTGCCGGTGAAAACCGAGACAGTGTCCGAGCACCGGATGCACGCCGAGTGGGGAGAAGTTGACTCAGCGATAGCGGACCGGCTGAACAACGCTCGACGGTCCGGTGGACGTATTGTCTGCGTCGGCACCACCTCACTGCGGCTATTGGAATCGGCGACTGGCGAGGATGGCGTGATCCGGCCTTTCGAGGGCGAGACCGCGATCTTCATCACCCCGGGCTATCGCTTCCGCGCCGCGGACGGCCTGATGACCAACTTCCACCTTCCGAAGTCGACGCTTTTCATGCTGGTCAGCGCCTTTGCCGGGCTGGATACGATGCGCAGCGCCTACGCCCACGCGATCGCCACCGGATACCGGTTCTATTCCTACGGCGATGCGAGCCTGCTCTGGAAAGCGGCCTGATGGCCGCCTTCCCCTTCACCATTGCGGCGACCGACGGCAAGTCCAGGACAGGCGTGCTTGCGACGCCGCGAGGCGAGATCCGCACACCGGCCTTCATGCCGGTCGGCACGGCCGGAACGGTCAAGGCGCTGACCGTCGAGCAGGTCGACGCCACCGGCGCCGACATCATCTTGGGTAACACCTATCACCTGATGCTGCGTCCGACGGCCGAGCGGGTCGCAAGGCTCGGCGGCCTGCACCGGTTCATGCGCTGGGAACGGCCGCTCCTGACCGATTCCGGCGGCTTTCAGGTGATGTCCCTGTCCAGGATCTCGAAGGTCACGGAGGACGCGGTCACCTTCCAGAGCCATATCGATGGTTCCCGCCATGTACTGAGCCCCGAACGCTCCGTCGAGATCCAGGCAGATCTCCTCGGCTCGGACATCGTCATGCAACTCGATGAGCTGGTCGCGCTGCCGGCCAGCCAGGACCGCACGGCCGACGCCATGCGGCGTTCCGCGCGCTGGGGCGAACGATCGAAAAGGGCGTTCGGAACGCGCGACGCCCAAGCCCTATTCGGCATCCAGCAGGGCGGAACTTGCGACGTCCTTCGCAAGGAGTCTGCCGAGCGTCTGATCGAGACGGGCTTCGACGGCTACGCGATCGGTGGCCTCGCGGTAGGCGAGGGGCATCAGGGAATGGTGGAGGTCCTGGACTTTGCGCCGGCCATGCTGCCGCCCGAGCGGCCGCGCTACTTGATGGGCGTCGGCAAGCCGATCGACATTGTCGAGGCTGTCGCCAGGGGCGTCGACATGTTCGATTGCGTCCTTCCTACACGCTCCGGCCGCCACGGGCAGGCGTGGACCTGGGAGGGCTCGGTCAACCTCAAGAACGCGCGCTTCGCCGACGATGACAGCCCCTTGGACGAAACCAGCTTCTGCGCGGCGTCACGCGACTATTCCAAGGCCTACCTGCATCACCTTGTGAAGTCCGAGGAAATTCTCGGGCAGGTGCTGCTCTCCTGGCATAACCTTGCGTTCTTCCAGCAACTGATGAGCGCGTTGCGCCAGGCGATCGCGGAAGGTCGGATCGACGAATTTCGAAGGGAGTTCGCAGGTCGGCAGGTTCAGCGGATCGGGTAGCGGGGCTTCATCGACTGATCGATCACTGGGCTGCCGGCGAGTATGTGCGAGGGCGTCGACGGCGGATCGCAGCCCTTGGCCTCGCCCAGCCCCTTGAGGTAGGCCCGGCGCACAGCTCCGGCGGTGATGGCGGCCTGCACCAGATGGTCATGGCGCTCAGCTCCCGTGAGCTTGCGCACCCAGCCGCGGAAGGGGATTACGTCCGAGGCGGCGCCAGCCATCAGGCCCATCGCCGTGGTGCGCCCGCGGCCCAGGAGATCGTCCGAGTCGGGTTGGGGGGCGTCGAGATCGGCGCCCAGGGCGTCGTTTAGCGGCTCCAGCAGCACGCTGAGTTGTGCGCAAGTTTGCGAGGGGGGCCGCTCGTAAGGATCGGCCATGGCCTGCAGCAACACCTCGGGGATCTTTGTGCGCAGCACATTCAGGTCCCGCAGCGGCGCCTCTGCCACGCCCTTCAGGTTCGCGCGATCGGCTTCGGTGGTGGTCTCCACCTTGGGTGATCCATCGGCCCGCGTGGTCGTGCAGCCGCTGATCATCAAGGCGGCGGCGACAGCAGGGAGGACAGCGTAGCGCATCAGGTCGTAATCTAGCGGACAGCAGGCGGCATTGTAGCGCTTAGCGGCGCCGCAGATAAGCGGCGTCGCACCCTTGCGTGCGGCCGACGCGGCGCCTAAGGTCCGCGCCGCTTCGCCAGGGCCCTTCGGACCCGCGTTGTGGGCCGGTAGCTCAGTGGTAGAGCATTCGACTTTTAATCGAATGGTCGTGAGTTCGAACCTCACCCGGCCTACCAATAATTTTAAGTGGTTAGCGGAAAACGGGCCTCTAAAATCGGGCGAAAAAGCGCTTGAGGTGACGCCTGGGCTAGCGGGATTCCTCCTTGATCCCTGCGGCAGCCGGTCGCGTGGGCCTTGGGGCGACGGGCGAGGCCCTCGGCTTGGGGCCTCCATCAGCACCTGGGACTTCCACCGCGACGCGCGAGGTAGCTACTATGATCGCCGCGATGATCAGGAGGCCCTGATGCTGGGCGACTGCACGATCACGGCCATGCTGCCGACGACGAGGCCGGAAGCGGCGAAGCAGTTCTATTCGGACGTCCTTGGCCTGGAGCTCGCTTCGGAAGACCAGTTCGCCATTACCTACCGCACGGGCGCCGGGTCCCTTCGGCTACAGAAGGTGCGCGCCTGTACGCCACATCCCTTCTCGGTGCTTGGCTGGACGGTCCCCGACGTACGGGCAGCTGCAAGGTCACTTGCGGCGAAAGGGGTGTGTTTCGAGCGGTTCGACGGCATGGAACAGGACGAACCGGGCGTATGGACGCCGCCCGGTGGGACGACGGGCGTCTGCTGGTTCAAAGATCCAGAAGGCCACCTTCTGTCGCTAAGTTGAACGTCTGCGACCGGTGGCGACAAGCGCGACCTCTGGCTCGTGACCGACCGGCGGTCGGCCTGTGCGCGGCATCTAGTGCTCGATCCCGAAGCGGCGCAGTCTCGATTTCCCGACGCAAAGGACCCAGTACCTATGGCCGCAAATCATCGACTGAGCTTTGACGTCGAGTGCCCTACTTGCGGCGCCACAGGCAGGGTCGTGGCGATCGAGGAGGCGGGGCCGCCGTTCGCGGACGCGCCACGCCGTACCTATTCCGCCGGGAGTTT
>NZ_DASXNL010000028.1:0-102191 GCF_036495085.1 Phenylobacterium sp.
GCCAATTTGTAGCGGAAGCCGCGATGGATCATCGCCTCGAATCTACAGGCGTCACCGTGCTGTTCAACCCCGGAGAAGCGGCCGCCGGCCGCAATCGCTTACCTCCCCGCCCGGAAGGACGGGGTTTCTCGCGAGGGACTCAATGAAGCAACGGGTCTCGAGGTCGTAGAGCGCCACCGACCACCACTGCTTGGCCGGCACGTTCGGCGACACGTGCAGGCGATAGGTTTTGCCGCCGTCGAACCACCGCCCTTTGGCGTCGCGGTACGCCGAGAGATAGGCCTGCCCCTGGCCAGGCGTCTTCGTAGTCATGCCGGCCGACAGGCCGACCGCCTCGTAGAACCATGAGGAGCGCTCATCGAGCTGCGAGTAGAACTCCGCCTCTTGGCTTGCGGACACGTTGACGGTCCGGTCCCAGTGGCCGCCGTAACGCGCCCTGTCGAAGCGCTTGTCGAAGGAGTTGGCGATCGCCATCAGCTGGCCGATTTCCGCGCCATCGGTCAGCGCCGTGGTCTGGGCGGCGTTCGGCTTGAAGGGCTTGCCCTTCTCGATGCCCAGCGGCTTCAGCATAGCCATGAAGAGGCGATCCTCCTCTCTCACGGGCTCAATCTGAAGGTACTCGTTGAGCCGCTCCCAATAGGCCATGCCGCGGGGCTGGGTGCCACTCCACGCCCTGCCGTCGGGGGTTACGACCCGCGTCTTGCGCGGGTTGGCCGCGTCCTTGGCCGGATAGACCTGGTAGCCATTGAGGATCCGCTCGCCGTCCACCGCGTCGGTTGTCAGCACACGGAAGGCGTGGAAGACGTTGAAGGTGGGCGAGCGCACCTCGTAGTCGAACTTGACACCGGCTGGGGTCTCCTGCCCGGGCCCCAGAACCAAGAAACGTCCGCCCTTGCCCTTGTCCGGCCCGGTCAGGCCGCAGTCGGAGATGCCGCGCTCCCAGAAGCTGCTGAAGCCGCCGGCGATCTCTCCAGACGGGATCTCGACGACCAGCGGACCCGTGCGAGCGGTGTTCACGAACCCCATCACATAGGGCGTCGTCGCATTGGCGGTGATCAGGCCCAGCTTGTCGCGCACCGACACATACTTGACGATGTCGCCGTCCTTGGCCCCGAACACCGTCTCGTGCTGGTTCTGCCATTGGCCGTAAGCGACGAGCGGCAGGCCCCACAGATGGGCCTGGCAGGCTCGCTGAAAGTCCCGCTCGGCGTATAGGCGGTCGATGGATGCCTGGTCGGGCAGGCCCTGGTCGTTCAAGACGAGCGGCCCAATCCGCGTCTCGGTCTCGGCGCCCTTGGGGCGGAAGCTGCGCGGATCGGGGGCAATCTGGCCGGGGTCGACGTCGGTGGCGTCCTCCTGGATAGGAAGTCCGGAGTTTCTTGCCACCCGGAGCCCGCGTCCCTCCGGTCTTTCCCGGACATTGCGGCGGGGGCCACTGGGCGGGACGGCTCGGCCATCACCTTGATCGCGTGAGGTCCCCGCGGCCTTTTTCAATCAGCCCGTCCATGACCCTGAAATTCGAGGGGGCGGAAGGAAAATGGGGTTTTTCAACACAATCCACCCTGCGCCGTCATTCGCAGAGTCCTCTGGCGAATCGACACCAAGGCGAGCTTTCGGCCCTTAGCGGGACCATCCCATCGGTAAGCCAGCGAGCTAGCTGCTCTTAAGACTTGGGCATCAGGGATTCGACCACTTGGTCGATGCTGAAGCTCGCCGACTTGGCGCGTGGCGGGAACTCCTTGAAGCTTTCCAGCCACTTGCCGATGATCGCTTGCGCCGGCACGAGCAGGAACGCGCGGTCGCCCATCCACTTGTCGTAGAACAAGCTCTCGTCGCCGCGTTCGAACGGGTCTGCGCGCAGATTGAAGATCTTTGGGGCCCGCAGCACGTCGAAGGACTCGCGCCAGACATCAAGCCCATGATGGCGCTGCTCCGCGAAAACTGTCTTCCAATTCCCGACGCGCAAGGCCAGCACGTCGCCGTCATCGCTCCAATAGAGGAAGCCTTCACGCGGCGACTCATCGACGTCGCCCTTCAGGAAGGGCAGCAAATTCTCGCCATCCAGGTGAACTTTGAAGGTCTTGCCGCCGATTTCGTAGCCCTTCTTCACCTTGGCGATGAGATCGGGCTCGCCTGCCGCTGCGGCGAAGGTCGGGATGAAGTCCTGAAGCGAGCAGATGTCGTTGATCACCCGTCCAGGCTCGATCACGCCCGGCCAGCGCATAACGCAAGGCACTCGCCAGCCGCCTTCCCAGTTGGTGTCCTTTTCGCCGCGGAACGGCGTCGAACCGCCGTCCGGCCATGACATCACCTCTGCGCCGTTGTCCGTGGTGAAGACCACGATCGTGTCGTCGGCCACTCCCAGATCGTCCAGCTTCTTCAAGAGTTGGCCGACGTATCCGTCGAGTTCGACCATACCGTCGGGATAGAGGCCGAGACCTGTCTTGCCATCGGACGACGGCTTCAGGTGAGTCCAGATGTGCATGCGAGTGGTGTTGAAGTAACAGAACCAGGGACCGCCTTCCTTGGTCTTGCGATCCATGAAATCCAACGCAGAGGCGAGAAATTCCTCGTCGATCGTCTCCATCCGTTTGCGATCCATCGGGCCGGTGTTTTCGATCACCTGTTTGCCGACCGGGCCAAAGGCTTCGTCTTCTGTCGGATCATCCTTTTCGCTGGCCTTGCACTTCAGCACGCCACGCGGCCCGAACTGCTTCCGGAATTTCGGGTCCTTCGGATAGTCGGGGTTCTCCGGCTCCTCCTCGGCGTTAAGATGGTAGAGGTTGCCAAAGAACTCGTCGAAGCCGTGGACGGTGGGCAGGTGTTCGTTGCGGTCACCCAGGTGGTTCTTGCCGAACTGGCCGGTGGCGTAACCCAGGTTCTTCATGAACTGGCCGACACTCGGGTCCTCTGCGGTGAGGCCTAGCTTCGCTCCGGGCAGGCCAACCTTGGTGAGGCCTGTGCGGATCGGTGATTGCCCCGTGATGAAAGCGGCCCGGCCTGCAGTACAGCTCTGCTGGCCGTAGAAATCGGTGAAATTGGCCCCCTCTTTCGCGATCCGATCGATGTTGGGGGTGCGGTACCCCATGATCCCATTGTTGTTGCAGCTGATATTAAACCAGCCGATGTCGTCGCTCATGACGAAGAGGATATTGGGCTTTCCCTTGGGCATGCGACCTCCGTGGTCCGGCAACGCGTGAAGTGTGCAAGGCCACATTGTTCAGGCGGACATTGGGGTGCAGCCATCAGGGCGAACCCCGAGGGGCGAGGGTGTTCGCCTCCGAGGTCGCGTTTCCGCCCTGCAAGGTTCTTTGGCACGTCCGCTTTCCCGCCCTGGATCGGCGGCCGCGGTTGGACCGCTCTGCGCCGATCGGTGATCGGGCGAGTGCGCGGATCGCGCTTCTCAGGCCACCCGGCCCTTTGCATTTCGATAGCGCAACCATTGCACTACTTAGTCGGCTGGGCGGTAACGTCCGATCCCACGCACTCCGAACCTGAACTTAGGCTGAGCTCCGCGAGTTGATTCCAGCTTAGCTACAAGGCGCCCGACTAGAGGTCGGGCGTCTCACCCTTGGCGCGAGCCATCCGGCGGCTTGGCATGGCCTTCGCCAGTTCCGCCTGATCGAGCTTCCCATCGTGGTTAAGGTCGAGTTCGGCGAACTTTGCCCTAAGGCCCGCCAGGGGACCCTTGAGCTCATTCGGCTCTATGAACCCGTCGAGGTTGGAGTCGAGCGAGCCCATCATCTGCGAGGCGAACAGCTTCCCTTGAAGGTCGTTGCGGACGTGGGTCGTCGTCTCGTCGGCCCACCGGTAATTGACCCGGAAATACATCATCTCATCGGGGGTCTGCTCGCCCCAGGTGACGTTGCGCTTGGGGTCCGGATTGGCCGGATTGTGTTCGGAGTTGTCGTAGACCCAGGTCGCGACCAGCTTGGTTCCGGCCTTCACCAGGATCGGCTTCACCGGATCGTAGTCGCGCTGCCAATTGAAGTCGTACTTGGGCAGCGAAAGCAGCATCGTCTGCTTGCCGTCCGGCGTCACCTCTTTCAGTTCCACGTGGTAGCCGCGGTAATGAGCGTGCGGGTACAGCGTGTAGAGGTAGGCGTCGGCCGGGAAGGTCAGGTAGGCGACCTCCTGGTGGCGCGCTTCGCCGGCCGGGATCATCAGGGCGAACGTCGAGATAACGGCCGAGCGCTTGATGTACTGGGGCGGAGTCTTCAGCGTGTAGAAGCCGACCTCGCTCTTATCGACCGTCTCCTTGCCCATGGTCGTGTAGTGCATCTGGAAGTGCAGCTTGCCTCCAGCCGGCACCGGGGCGCCTGAGTTGTCGGCCATGACCTGCGGCTGCGCGCCGGGCGTGTAGGAGCCCACCGAGCCGCCCGGAATGGCCGCCGCCGGCTGGTTGGGGTCGGGGATGTGGTTGGAGACCACATGGTGCAGCACGCGCCGGTCGCCCGGCTTCATGGCGATCGCCTTCAGCCAGGTGTCCTGGGTGAAGGGATTGGGAACCACCTGGTTCTGATACTCGACCAACCCCGTGGCCGGCACTTTGAAGGCCGGCAGGTCGACAATCACGTCGGGCTTTCCGAGGTCTTCCGGCCAGTCCGGCGCAACCTTCGAGGCATTGGCGAGCAGCGGGTCGGCCCCGGCGCCGCGCGGCGCGCCCGCCTCGATCCAGTGCACCAGCAGCTTGGTCTGGTCGGGCGTGAGGCCCTGGTCGTTCTTGAAGACGCCAATGTGCGGGTCAGCGAAGTAGGGCGGCATGCGATGGGTGCGCACAGTCTCGCGGATCATCGGGGCGAAGCCCTTGATCACCTCGTAGCTGTTCATCGCAAAGGGGCCGATGCCGCCATTCACGTGGCAAGTGACGCATTTCTCCTGCAGGATCGGGGCTATCTCCTTGGAATAGGAGATATTTCCGAACTCGGCCGCGCGGGCGCGCTCAGGGAAGGCGACGGGCTTGCCGGCGGTATAGGCGATGCGTGTCACCGCAGGTTTCTGTCCGGCCAGGAGCGCATCCACCGCCTGTCCGGCATGCGCGTCCAGAGGGCCGCGGTAAGCGACGCGCCAGGTCTTCGGGTCGATCACGAAGACCTCGCCGTCGCGTTGCACGCCCAGCGACTCGCCCACCAGTTGCTGCTCGTCCATCAGCACCGGGACGCTCAGCCCCTCCTTGACGGCCTCGGCGGCGACGGCGTCTCGGCTGTCGGCGAGATTGGAGTCCAACGCCCAGACGACGACGCCCTGTTTCTTGTAGGCGTCGGAGAGCTTCTGCAACGCAGCGTCACCGGCCCGCGAGGAAGCCGCGCCGTTGGACCGCGTCATCATGACGATCGCGGGCGCGTAGCCGAAATAGTAGAGGTGCTGCGCCAGCCGCGTGTGGTCTGTAAGCTGGAAGTCGTCGACCCGCTGCGGCGTCGCAGTGGGCGTGTCGGCGGCGATTCCGACAGGCGCGGCCAAGCCGACAAGACCGACGCCGGCGATGACAGCGCTTGCAGCTAACAGGGCTCGTTTCACAGACAAACTCCCAGCTTTTCCGTCCCTAGTAGCATCGGTTTCCTGCCGGGATGTTGCAACCGCCTTAAGTTCGCCACTTAACCGTTTGCGCCGCCGGGCGCTGCGGCCTGCGCCTGTTTCCCCGGCGTCGGCGCCGAGGAGGCGGGCTTGCCGGTCCCCGTCGGCGCAGGGCGGCTCTTGAAGCGCTCCTTCATCTTGTCCACCCAGCCCGTGAAAGCCTCGTTGTCGGCGCTGACACGACTGAAATCGGCGACGCTCAGGCGATCGGCCGAAACGCCGGTGAGCGCGATTCGCAGCGCCTCGGGATTGTGCGCGCCCTCAAAGAAGCGGCCATACTGACCGCTAAGGCGGCTCAGCGCCGCCTGGTCGCCCGCCAGGCTATAGGCGACGCCGGCGCGCAGCAGCTTGCCCTCTTCTTCGGCGGAGAGCGGAGTTGCATCCTTCCAGCGGGTCCCCAGCGCCTTTTCGAATTGCGGGCCGGCCTTGGCCCAGTCCTTCTGCTTCCAGTTGATCTCGCCGCGCAGGTCCTGGCCCTCTTTCGAGGTGTCCTTCTCGATGATCTCCAAGGCGGCGTCATAGCGGCCGACCCCTGCCCACGCGCGGGCCTCGATCAAGCGCCGCTCGGCGTTGAGTGCGGCGGGCAGGACGGTGGTGCGCGATGAGTTGATCGCCTGAATGGCCTGCTCGGGCTTCTTGTCCATCAGGTAGATCACCGCCAGGTCCGTGGCGACTTGCGCGCGAGGCACGCCGTCGAGGCGGTTCTCAGCCTGATATTTCAGGAGTTCGGCGGCCTGATCCAGGAGATCCACGTCCACCAGCCGGCGCACCAGCTTGCGCACCATCAGGTCCCCGTCGGCGCCCAGCGGCGTCAGCTCCTTGAAGTCGTAGAACAGCGCCAAGGCCTGGATCGGCTCCAGCCCATCGGCGTTGCCGTTCAGGAACAGAGCCCGGAACGCCGCCGCCAGGTCGGACTGCAGCTGCAGGGCCGCGGGCAGGTCCGGCAGCCGAGACCCGGCGGAGCGAAACGCTTCCAACGCCTCACGATAGCGCCCCTGGCCCAGGTAGAGTTGGCCGAGCGCCCGGATGGTCTCCAGTTCGGTCGCGTCACCGCGCCAGCGGTAGCGCAGCCCGTCGAACACTGCGGCGGCCTGCAAGGGTGTGAGCTTGCCTATCTCCAGTTTGATCTGCGTGGCCCGGAGCAGGGCCGGCGAGGCCAGCGACTGCATCGGGACCGTGGCGATGGCCGTGTACATCCTCAGCGCCCGGTCCTTGTGGCCCTGCTGCTCGATGATCCGGGCCTGCGCGAGCCGCGTCGCAAGTTGTTCGGTGACGTCGGTTTCGTTGGCGAGCGCGAGGCGGATGCGCTCATCGGCGGTCGCAAGATCGCCCTGGGCAAGCGCCGCCTGGGCGTCAGCGCGGGCGAAACGCGCGCGCCAGGTCGGCGAGAACAATGAATAGGTTTCCACGCCCCGGGCGAACTGACTGCGCGCCTCCGGCAATTGCCCAAGCTGGGCGGCGACGTAGGCCCGCCAAAGCGCACTCGAGCGATCCTCGGACAGCGCCGGCGCCGAGAAATCCGCCTCGGCCTCCTTGTAGCGGCGCGCCATGACGCGTGCGATGCCGCGCAGCCCGCGGAACTCCGGCGTGTCCATCAGGCGCGGGCTGGCGCGCGCCGCGTCGTTGAGCACCCCGATCGCCTCGAACGACAGCTCCGAACCCACCAGAAAGCGAGCAAGCGCCATGCGCGCGGCCGTCGGAGCGTTCTTGTCCTTGCCGGCGCCCTCAATGGAGGCCGCGCTCAAAAGGCCGTTGTATCGGGCCAGGAAGCCTTTTGCGCCGGTCCTGGGCCAGTTCTCGTAGTCGATCAGCCCCGGCATCAGCGCCGGCCTGGGCGTGTCGAGGCCCAGTTGCTCAGCCTCCAGGGTCGAGCGACTGGGGGAGAGCGCCAGGCCCAGCGGGCGGCTCATGCGCACGATGTCGCCGTCACGGACGACGGCGAGGTTGGGGATAAAGGATTCGACCGCCAGCCCCTGCACGGACGGCAGCACGGCCAATTGCACGTAGTCACGCCGGGTGGCCAGCCCCTTGGCCGGCCCGAGCGCGGTGACCACGCTCAAGGTGTCGCCGGCCTGGGGGTCCGTCATCTGCACGACCCGGGTCGCGCCCGCCACCGCCGCTTTGAGTGTCGCCGGCCCATCGGCCTCGTCGCGCGTCAACCGGATCACGCTGGGATCGCCCTGGTCACCCGGGCCGAGCGCAATTGTCCAGGTCGGGCCAACGGCGGTGGCGAACACCGGGACGCCGTGCGCCGCCTCTATGCGGACCGCCGAGTAGTCGGCGCCGCGCGTCGCCCGGACGCTCGAGAACTGAACGAGGCCGCGCGGGGCGTGGCCGAGGTCGATGGTGGCTGGAGCATCAAAGACCACCCACACCGCATCGCCCCGCCGGAACACAGCCGCCCCGGCCGGGTTGGCCCAGGTGAAGCTCAACTGCACCTGGGCGTTGACCACCTTGGATTCCATGTGGACCACGCCGCCGGCCGGGACCGGATTGGGGCGTTGCGGCTCGGCGGCGCCCCCGGCCGCAGCCAGTTCGGCTGCGCTGGGCGCCGCCTTCTGGAACACATTCACGAACGCGGCGCCGTCGGCGGAATCGGCCTTAAAATCAGCGTCATCGGTGAGTGTCAGGACGAGTTCAAGACGACCTGCCACGTGCCGCTTTTCGGCGGTCTTGATCCACTTCGGCGGAGAGGTGCGCAGGCGAGAGATGTCGGGGTCGGCATCGCGTGGAAAGGTCAGGGTCAGGGTCTGTCCCTTGCGCTTGACCTGCGCACTGGCGGCCCCGGGAAACTCCAGACGCGAGAACCCGTTGGCCTGGGCGATCCGCAGCTCGATGCCCGCCCGGGGGGCCGCTCCGGCGGGGACGACGATGGCCGCAGCGACGGCGAGCGTCGCAACGCCTGCGCGCAGGGCTTGGCGCAGGTCCATCGGCTATCCCGCCTTGGGCGGCGGCGGCGGGGTGGCCGCACGCGCCGGGGCGGCGACAGCCGGAGGCGTCGCGCTCGCCTCCTCGCTGGCGGGAGCAGCCTTGCGGGCTGCAGCCTTCCTGGACTGGCGCGCAGGCTTGGCCTTGGTTGGAGCCTTCGCCGCAGCGTCAGCGGCTGGCGTGGGCGCCACCGCATCAGCCCTGGCGGCGTTCTGAGCCAGCGTCTGGGCGGCGACGAAGCGGTGAGCGAGCGATTCGGTCAGTTTTTTGGCCTCCTGAGGCGGCATCTGACCGACGATCGCCGAGAGCGAACGCTCCTTCATCCTGGCCGCGATCGGCAGGCGCACGCTGTCCTCGAGGATCGCCATCCTCGCGGCGGCGTCCTTGGTCTTCATGCCCTCGAAGACCTTGACCAGGCGGTCCACCTCGGCGTCTTCCCGGCCGTCGGCCTGAGTCAGCAGGCCCTGCACGTCGGCCTTGAGGCCCGTCAGGGCCTTGAGCTTCGCGTCGACTTTGGCCTCCGCGGTCGCCAGCAGGGCGAGCTGAGTCGAAAGATCGGCCTCGCGCTGGTCGAGCTGGGTTCGGCGCGCGCCGAGGTTCTGAAGTTGCTGCAGTTCCGCCGGCGACAGGCCGGCCTCCTTGGCAAGTTCGGCCGCGGTTGGCGCGCAGGCGGCACGGGGCTGGAGGGTCGGCGGAGGAAGCGCGACACCGGCGGCGTCCTTGGACTCGCCCACCTCGGCCTTCGCCGACTTGTCCGCGGAATTGGACTTGTCGTCCGGTTTGGCCTTGGCGCCGCCTTTGACCGGCTTCGTCTTGACGGCCGCTTCTTCGGCGAAGGCCTTGTCGCCTGAGATGAGGCCAGGCAGGTCGCGAGCGCCGGCCAGGGCATTGATCGCCAGAACGCCGCCTACCGCTATGCCGACCAGTGGCAGGAGGCGAGGCATCGACTTCACCTGGCCGCTCCGCGGGTCAAGCCGAGCGTGAGGGGCTCGTCGTCGAACAGGTCATCCTCAACGTTGCGGCGAAGCGGGGCCGGCCGCTGCAGTGAGGTCAGCCGTTCGGCCTGGGCGCCGCGCTCGGCCGCCAGGCCGCGCTCCGGCCGCGATTCCCGCGCCGCGGCGAGCAATGCGCCCAGGCGACGCTCGGCCACCGGATCGGCCGTAGGCGTTGGCGACTGCTGGCGCGGCGTCGCGGGCGCGTGGTCGATCAGCCGCTCCAACTTTGCGGCCAGCGTCCGGCCCTTGTCGATGCGATCTGCCAGCAGGTCGACGGCTTCGTCAGTTGCGGCGCGAAGGTCGGCCAGTCCCTGTTCGGCGCGCGCGGCGGCCCTGTTGAGTTCCTGAACGGCGATGGAGAAACCGTCATGGCTGTCGCGAAGCGCCTTCAGCCGGCGGTTCAGCCGCCAGCCCATCGCGAGCGCGGCGACCAGAAGACCTGCGAGAAGCAGATTGAGGGCAACACCGACAATGCTCATGAATTCCTCTGCACGGCTTTCCGTGCGCTGGGCGTCAATGGCGCTTCGACGCGGACGGCGATGTGGGAGTTGCGACGGCCCATTCGGCCGCGGGTGAGCGGAATGGCGCCTGCGCGCAGCTCGATCAGGCTGTCGGGTGTCGCGTTCAGCATCAGGGTGTCGCCGACCTTCAGGTCGAGCACCTGCTTCAGGCCCAGCTGTTGCTCGTCGAGCACGGCGCGGACCTCCATGTTGGTCGTCCAGAGCTCGGTGGCGAGGTGGCCTTCCCAGATGTTGTCGCGGCCGAACTTCTCACCCATGAACTGCTGCAGCAGCATCTTCCTGATGGGCTCGAGGGTGGCGTAGGGCAGCAGGAGTTCGATGCGCCCGCCGCGGTCTTCCATGTCGATGCGCAGCTTCACGAGGATGGCGGCGTTGGCCGGCCGGGCGATGGCGGCGAACCTCGGGTTGGTCTCCAGGCGATCGAGCGTGAAGGTGACCGGGGTCAGGGGCTCGAACGCCTCGCGTGCGTCGCTCAGCACCACCTCGACCATTCGCTGCACCAGGACGCGCTCGATGGTGGTGTAGGGGCGCCCCTCGATCCGCATGGCCGCCGTGCCACGACGCCCGCCCAGCAGGACATCGACAATCGAATAGATCAGGTTCGAATCGACCGTCAGCAGGCCGTAGTTGTTCAGTTCCTCGGCGCGGAACACCGACAGGATCGCCGGCAACGGGATCGAGTTGAGGTAATCGCCGAAGCGGATGGAGGAGATGTTGTCGAGGCTCACCTCGACGTTGTCGGAGGTGAAATTCCGCAGGCTGGTGGTCATCAACCGGACCAGCCGGTCGAAGACGATCTCCAACATCGGCAGGCGCTCATAGGAAACCAGCGCCGAGTTGATGATCGCCCGGATGCCGGTGCGCTCGCCGCCTTCCTCGTCGGAGAGATCGAAGCCCAGCAGACTGTCGATTTCGTCCTGATTGAGGATTCGCTCGGCCAGCGGCTCGCTCTCTGCCCCCGGCCACGCATTCGGCGCGCCAGCGGCGGCCTGGAGGTCTTGGGCAAGATCTTTGGGTTCGTCGGCCATGCGTGAAAGCGATCGCTGGCGCCGCTCGGAGGCGGCGCGCTAGTTGATCAGCATCTCCTCGATGAGCACGGCGTTGGCCTTCGAAGGGGCGATCACCAGGTTGACCCGGCGCAGGATTTCCATGCGCAGCTGGTAGGAACCCTGACTGCCAGAGAGGTCTTCCGGCCGCAGTTCGCGAAGGAAGGTCTGGAACATGTCCTGCAGCCTCGGCATGTTCGGCTCCAAGGTCTCGACCGTCGCCTGGTCGGGCAGTTCCAGCGTCAGCTTCAGCTTCAGGAAGGTCGGCCGGCCGTCGGCCGTCTGCATGTTCACCACCACGTCGGGCATCGTGTAGAAGAGGACGCCATCGGGGCCGTCGGTGACCTGTCCCGCGCCCTTCTCATCCTTCCCCTTGTCGTCCTTGCCCTTCTTGGCAGGCTTCTTTGCAGCGGCGCCGTGGACCGCATCAGGCTTCGGCTTGAGGAACATGAAAGCCGCGCCGCCGCCGCCGCCCAGCACCACCAGGGCGCCGGCGCCGGCCATCAGCATCATCTTCATGGAGAGCTTCTTCGCCGATTTGGCGCCCCCGCCCTCTTCGCCCTGCCCAGCGTCCCCTTCGGGGCCCCCCTGGGCCTTCTCCTCGGCCACGCGCGCGTTCCTTAGAAACCTGATCCCGACGCAATGGCCCAGGTTTGGTTAAGAAGCGGTTTTTAACGGAGATTAACGAGGGCCAACCCTGCCCGGCATTTTCCGCCGACGGCCCCGCGTTAACTTTCTTGGTCGTTGTATTATCAAGCGTTTTCAGTTGGCCCGAAGCTTGCAGCTCGAGACAGCGAAGGTGTCGCGTCTCTAGGGCTACAAATTAATGGACAACGCTATCTATGTCGGACTGTCGCGCCAGATGGTGTTGCGGCGCGAAATGGACATCGTCGCCAACAACATCGCCAATGCCGACACCAACGGCTTCAAGGTCGAATCCTTGATGACCAAGGAGGTGCCGGGTCCGCCGGCGTTCACCGCCGAGGGGCCCCGACCGGTCAAGTTCGTGGGCGACGACGGCGTAGCGCGCGACTTCGGTCAGGGCGGCCTGCGCCGCACCGACGCGCCGCTCGACCTGGCTGTCGACGGCCCGGGGTTCTTCAAGGTCACTACCTCGGCTGGTGAGCGCTACACCCGCGACGGGCACTTCCGCACCGACGACACCGGGCGGCTGACCACACAGGCCGGCGACACCGTCTCCGACGACGGGGGCGGCGAGATCACCGTTGATCCGGCCAAACCCGGTCAAGTCAGCATCGCCCCGGACGGCACGGTGAGTCAGGGGACCGAGCGCATCGGAAAGATCGGCGTCTTCAAGTTCGAGAGCCTGTCGGCGCTCGAAAAGACCGGCGGCAATCTCTACCAGAACCCTTCCAACCAGCAGGCTACGGCGGTCACCGACCCGAAAGTGCGCCAGGGCATGCTCGAGGGCTCCAACGTGAACCCGATCCTGCAGATCACCCGGATGATCGAGGTCAGCCGGGCCTACGAACAAGTCACCCAGATGATGTCATCCCAATCCGATCTGACGCGCAACTCGATCGCGCGCCTCGGCCGCGTCCAATAGTGAGGAACTGAGCGATGCAAGCCCTTCGTACCGCCGCCTCGGGCATGGCCGCCCAGCAGCTCAATGTCGAGGTGATCTCCAACAACATCGCCAACATGAATACGGTTGGCTTCAAGAAGCAGCGGGCCGAATTCCAGGACCTGCTCTATCAGACGCTCGAGCAGGCCGGCGCCCAGTCCTCAGACCAGGGCACGATCGTGCCCACCGGCGTTCAGGTGGGGGCCGGCGTCAAGGCGGGCTCGGTCTACAGGATCAACACCCAGGGCACGACGACCGCCACCGGCAACAAGCTTGACCTGGCTATCAACGGTCGCGGCTTCTTCCAGGTGATGACGCCGACCGGCGACCTCGCCTACACGCGCGCCGGCAACTTCGCGGTCAACGACCAGGGCCAGTTGGTCACCCAGGACGGCTACCTGGTTCAGCCGGCGATCTCGATCCCGCAGGACGCCTCCGACATCAGCATCTCCGCCTCCGGTCAGGTGCAGGTCACCCAACCGGGTTCGCCGACGCCCAACGTCGTGGGCACGCTCGAGCTCGCCAGCTTCATGAATGAAGGCGGCCTCTCCGCGCAGGGCGCGAACCTCTTCAAAGAGACCGCCGCCTCCGGCGCGCCCATCACAGGGACCCCCGGCGCCGCCGGGTACGGTCAACTGATGCAGGGCTACACCGAGGCCTCCAACGTCGATCCGGTCACCGAGATCACCGCCCTGATCGTCGCCCAACGGGCCTACGAGATGAACTCCAAGGTGATCTCCACGGCCGACAACATGCTGGGCGTCGCCAACCAGGTGAAGTCTTAAGGCCATGCGCGCGCTCGCCATCCTCGCCGCGGCGCTGCTGGTCGCCGGCCCGGCGATCGCCGGCCAGGCCGTCACGCTCAAAGCCGACACAGCCAATGCCGACGGCGTCGTCACCCTGGGTGATCTCTTCGACGGCGCCGGCGCGGCCGCCGGCGTTCGCGTGGCGGCGCGCGAAGGCGCGACCGTCGCGCTCGACGCCGCGGCGGTGCAGCGCATCGCCCATCGCGCCGGCCTCGACTGGGCCAATGCAGAGGGCCTGCGCACTATCGTCGTCCATGCTGGCGTCGTCCACGCCGCCTCTGCGACCGCCGCCGTCGCCGCACCCCGCGGCAACGTCGAGGTGCTTACCTACACACGCAGCCTGTCGGCCGGCGAGATCGTCCAGCCCTCGGACGTGGTCTGGGCCAAGGCCGCCGCGGCCACGATCGACGCCCCATCCGACGCCGAGGCGGTGATCGGTCAGGTCGCCAAGCGTCCGCTTCGGCAAGGCGCGGTCGTCCAGGCGCACGACCTCGGGGCAGCCCAGGTGATCAAAGCTGGCGACGTGGTGATCGTGTCCTACGCCGCCGATGGCGTATCGCTCGCGCTGGAAGGCAAGGCCATGGGCTCAGCCGGCGTCGGCGAGACGCTGTCCGTCCAGAACACAGTCTCCAAGAAGGTTGTTCAGACCCTCGTCACCGGACCGGGCCAGGCCGTCGTAGGACCGCAGGCCGAAGAGCTGAAGACCGCCCGATCCCTCCGTTACGCTGTCCGCTGAAGGAAGTGCCGATGCGTTCCCGCCTCACCGCCGCCATCCTGCTCATCGCCCCTCTCGGCGCCTGCACCACGGTCGCTGAAGCCGTCCACGGTCCCGAACTTGCCGCGGTCGGATATCCAGCCGCGCTCGCACCGATGGAACAGAGGATCGTGGCTCGCGACGTACCGCAGCCGGCCAGCGCCAACTCGCTCTGGCGGGTCGGGGCGCGGACCTTCTTCAATGACCAGCGCGCGTCCAAGGTCGGCGACATCCTCACGGTGCAGATCGACATCGACGACAGCGCCAAGACCACCAACTCGACATCGACCTCGCGGACATCCGGCGTGACCGCCGGTATCCCGCACCTGCTCGGCCTCGAGTCGAGCCTGGGGAAACTATTGCCGGGCGGCTACGATCCAGCCAATGCGCTCTCGACCAACTCCAAGACCTCCAATGACGGCGCGGGGGCGGTCAACCGAGCGGAGAAGATCAGCCTGACCATCGCTGCGGTGGTCTCTGGGGTGCTTGCCAACGGCAACTTGGTGATCCAGGGCACCCAGGAAGTCCGCACCAACACCGAAGTACGCCAGCTTACCGTCGCCGGCATCGTGCGCCCGGAGGACATCTCCTCCTCCAACACCATCAAGCACACCCAGATCGCCGAGGCCCGCATCAACTACGGCGGCCGCGGCGACATCAGCCGCGTCCAGAAGACCCCGGCGGGGCAATCGCTGATCGAGAAGTTCTCGCCGTTCTAAGGGTCGACGCCCAGGGCCCGCAGCCGTTTGACTGCCTGGACTACGGGCGTAGCTTGGCCGCTCCGCCCTATGGCGGGCCGGGGGGAAGTCATGCGTCGGATCATCGTTGAGGTCTTGGCCGCGCTGGCGTTATCGACGCCGGTGCTGGCCGAACCCCTGAAGGTCGTCTCGGAGAACCCGGCCTTGCCGCCGAGCTACACCCGGCTCGTGCTCCATTCCGACCGGCTCGGCCGCGACTTCGCCGTAACCGTGAACACACCCTCCGCCACCGTCTTCCTGCCTGGCCAAAAGCTGCCGGCCGTCTATGCGCTGGACAGCGGCTATGGCCTGGCCGGGGCTCAAGGCTCCCTGCTCTCCAACACCGGGGCCATGGAGCCGGCGATCATCGTAAGCGTCGGCTACCTGCCAGGGCAGGCCCTCTTCCGAAACACCGACCTGCTGCACAACAAAACCACCCAGGACAAGGCGACCTACGGCGGCGGCGGCGCGGCGTTTGAGGCTTTCCTGCTGGAGGACTTAAGGCCATTCATCGAGGCCAGGTTTCCGGCCGATCCGGCCCGGGCGGTGCTTTTCGGCCATTCGTTCGGCGGCCTCTTCGCCGCGAATGTCTTCGCCGACAAGCCGGACGCCTTTTACGGCTACGTGATCGGTAGCGTTTCGGCGTGGGCCGATCCGCACCTGATCCGCAAGGTGGCCGAGGCCGCGCCGAAAGCTCATGGCCAACGGGTTTTCCTCAGCGTCGGCGAGAAGGAAGGCTCGGGCGTGCCGGGCGGCAGCAGCCAGATGACCGACGGCTTCAAGGCCCTGACCAAGGGACTGAAGGGCCAGCCGGGGATCGCCCTGAAGACCCAGCTCTACGCCGGGGAAACCCACCTCTCCTACTATCCGCGGCTCATCACGGACGGCTTTCCATGGGTGCTGCCGCCGGCGATGCCGTTGGGCGCAAAGCAGGCCAAGCTGCCCCCGACGACGATGGCGCGCTACCTCGGTGTCTACCGCATGCCGGACGGCCGCAAGATCACCGTGACGACTGATCCCATGGGTGGGCTGCTTGGTCAGGTGACCGGCGTGCCTCAGGTTTCCCTGCAGCAAAATGGACCGGACCGGTTCTATGTCGCGGCCTCGGACCTCAACGTCACCTTCGACAGCGCAGGCTTGACGCTCACCGGGGCCGATGGCGGAACCCTGCGGGCTGAGAGAGACAAGACACCCTCATCTTGAGCCCGCGCGACGTCCCGAACTAGGCTCGCCAGCCTTTCGCCGCGATATTGTCGGCGCCCAGGGCGGCCAGCGCCCCGCGGACGATGCCTTCGGCGTCGAGCCCGGCCTGGGCGTACATCGCTTCGGGCTTGTCCTGGTCCTGGAACACGTCGGGGAGGACGAGGCTGCGGACTTTCAGGCCGCGGTCCAGTGCGCCATGGTCTGCGAGAGCCTGCAGGACGAACGAGCCGAAGCCGCCGACGGCGCCTTCCTCGACAGTGATGAGGGCCTCGTGCTCGCGCGCCAGCCTGAGGACCAGGTCAACGTCCAGGGGCTTGGCGAACCTGGCGTCGGCGACCGTGGCCGAGAGGCCCCGAGCGGCCAGCATGTCGGCAGCCTTCAGAGCCTCGCCCAGGCGCGTGCCGAAGGACAGGATAGCAACCGCCGTCCCCTCGCGCAGGACGCGGCCCTTGCCGATCTCGTAGGGCAGCGCCAGCGCCGGAATCTCGACCCCGGTCCCCTCGCCGCGCGGATAACGGAAGGCGCTCGGCCGGTCGTCGATCTCGACCGCGGTGGCGATGGCGCGGGCGAGCTCCGCCTCGTCGGCGGGGGCCATCAGCACCACGCCGGGCAACGCCCCCATGAAGCCAATGTCAAACGAGCCTGCGTGGGTCGGGCCATCGGCGCCCACGAGCCCTGCGCGGTCCATGGCGAAGCGCACCGGCAGGCGCTGGATCGCCACGTCGTGGACCACCTGATCGTAGCCGCGCTGCAGGAAGGTCGAATAGATAGCCGCAAACGGCTTCATCCCGTCCGCGGCCAGCCCCGCAGCGAAGGTCACCGCGTGCTGCTCGGCGATGCCCACATCGAAGGTGCGGTCAGGAAAACGTTCCTCGAAGAGGTCCAGTCCCGTGCCCGACGGCATGGCCGCGGTGATGGCGACGATCGTAGGATCGATCTCGGCGCGCTTGATCAGCTCCTGCGCGAAGACCTTGGTGTAGCTTGGGGCCGCGGCCTGTCCCTTGGCCTGTTGCCCGGTGACCACGTCGAACTTCACCACCGCGTGGTGTTTGTCGGCGGCGTTCTCGGCCGGGCCGTAGCCCTTGCCCTTCTGGGTCACGACATGAACCAGCACGGGCTTGTCGACGATGGCGCGGGCGTTGTGCAGGACGTGGACCAGGGCGTCCATGTCGTGACCGTCGATCGGGCCGACATAGTAGAAGCCAAGCTCCTCGAAAAAGGTCCCCCCGGTGACCATGCCGCGGGCGTATTCCTCAGCCTTTCGGGCCGCTTCCTGCAGCGGTTTGGGGAACGCCTTGGCCATCGACTTGCCGACGCGGCGGATCGAGCGGTAACCACCGCCTGAAACCAGCCGAGCCATGTAGGCGCTCATCCCGCCCACAGGCGGGGCGATCGACATGTCGTTGTCGTTGAGGATGACCGTAAGCTGTTTGGTGGTCTCCGCGGCGTTGTTCATCGCCTCGTAGGCCATCCCGGCGCTCATCGATCCGTCGCCGATCACCGCCACGACCCGGTTGTCCTCGCCCTTTTGGTCACGGGCGGCGGCGAAGCCCAGGGCGGCGGAAATCGAGGTGGCGGCGTGCGCCGCGCCGAACGGGTCGTATGGGCTCTCCGCTCGCTTGGTGAAGCCCGAAAGACCGCCCGCCTGGCGCAAGGTGCGGATACGTTCACGTCGGCCGGTAAGGATCTTGTGCGGGTAGGCCTGGTGGCCGACGTCCCAGATCAGGATATCCTTCGGTGTTTCGTAGACATGATGCAGGGCGACCGTCAGTTCGACCACGCCGAGGCCGGCGCCCAGGTGGCCGCCAGTCTGGGAAACCGCCTCGATGGTCTCGGCGCGAACCTCGTCCGCCAGCGTCTTGAGCTGTGCGATTGAGAGCGCCCGCGTGTCAGCCGGCGAGGTGATCGTGTCGAGCAAGGGGGTTGCGGGCATGGGGCTAAACGAACCGGACCGGACCAAATTAGTTACGGCGCTCTAGCACGAAATCCACGCTCGCCCGCAGGAATTCGGCCGCCCCGCCGAAGGGGTCCAGATGGGTCTTGGTCTGGACCGCAAGGACGCTCAGCCGCTCACGTGCAGCCTCCACGCCGAGCAGAGTGACGAAGTTCGCCTTCCCCTTAATGGCGTCCTTGCCGACCGCTTTGCCGAGACTGTCGGCGTCGCCCTCGGCGTCCAGCAGGTCGTCGACGATCTGATAGGCGAGGCCCAGGTCATGGGCGAAGGCCAGCATGGCGTGGCGCTCTGAATCCTTGGCCCTGGCCAGCACCAGGGGCAGTTCGAAGGCGCAGGCGATCAATGCGCCCGTCTTCAGCCGTTGCATCCGCGCCACACCCCCGAGGTCGTCGCGCACGCCCAGGATATCGATCATCTGGCCACCTGCCATGCCTTTGGCGCCCGTTGCCTGGGCAAGCTTCATGACGAGCTCCGCCCTGAGCGCGCCGTCGGAACAGGTGTCGGGATGGGCGAGGATCTCGAAGGCCGCGGTCTGCAGGGCGTCGCCGGCCAACACCGCGGTCGCCTCGTCGTACGCCTTGTGCACGGTCAGCCGGCCGCGGCGCATGTCGTCGTCGTCCATGCACGGCAGGTCGTCATGGATCAGGCTGTAGGCCTGGATGCACTCGAGCGCGCAGGCAGTTCGCAGCACCGAGCGCTCAGGCACGTCGAACATCTTCCCCGCCTCGAGCGCAAAGAAGGTGCGCAACCGTTTGCCGGGCCCGAGCGCGGCATAGCGCATCGCCTCGGTCAGGCGCCCTTCCGGGCCGTCGGCGCGGGGAAGCAACTCGTCGAGCGCCACTGTGACCAGGTCGGCCGCCGCCGCAACGCGCTGGGCGAGGGGCGCCGCTGTAAGCACGCTCGTCATTTGAACTCGGCCGTCTCGACACCTTGGGCGCCAGCCGCGCCCACGACAATCTTCTCGACACGCAGTCGCGCGGCCTCCAGGCGGGTTTCGCAATGCGCCTTCAGGGCTGCGCCGCGCTCATACATGCGGATGGAATCCTCCAGCGGCGCCTGCCCGGACTCCAAGCGTGCGACGATCTGCTCCAACTCGGCGAGCGCCTGTTCGAAGGTGAGGGGCGCGATCTCGGCCGGTTCGGACATGCTGCTCCTTAGTGCTCTTCCTAGCCCCGCTCGAAGCGTCGCGTAGACCAGTACTTGTAGCCCTCGCGGACCGTCATGCGCCAGCCGCGGCGGCGCAGCGCGCGCCCCACCAGGATATTGAAGAAGCCGTGGGCGAGAACGACGACGTTCTGGCCGGAGGCCGCCATGGCGTCGAGCTTGGCGGCGGCCTCGTCGGCCCGGAGCTCGGCCTGTTTGCGGCTCTCCTCGCCCTGATGGTGATTGAAGTACCACCACCAGAACCTGGCGAAAAATCCCCAGAGCCGCGGGGACAGCTTGATCCATGCGGGCCAGTTCGGCGGCGGCAGCGGGGCTTCGACCAGCAGGGCTTCCTGGGTGAACGCGCGGCCGTGGCCGACGGTCTGGGCGCTTTCGATCGCGCGCAGGCGAGTTGAGGCCACCAGCACGTCGCATGTGTCGACAAAGCCGCGCAGCGCGGCAGGCGGCACCTGCCCGGGCAGCAGTCCCATCGTCTCGTAGCGCGCCCAGAAATCGCGATATTCCTGCGACGTCAGCCGTACCTTGCGCGAGAGCGCAGGCTCGCCATGGCGGGCCAGCGTGATCGCACCTGGTCGCTGTACGCCAGCGCGGCGCGCCGCGGACGTGGGTCCCTCCGCGTTCAAAGCGCTGGCCAGTCCATCCGCACGGCTGGCTTGCAACCCCTCACCCGTTTTGTCCTTACCCCTCGGAGAGGGCCCGCACATGCGCCAGCGCAGAGGAGCCCAGAGCCTCAAGGTCGTAACCGCCCTCGAGCGAGGACACAACCCGGCCCTTAGCGTGGCGGTTGGCTACCGAGACGATGGCCCGCGTGGCCCAGGCGAAATCTTCAGCTTCGAGAGACTGTCCGCCGGCGCCCAAGGGGTCCCGGACATGGGCGTCGAAGCCGGCCGAGACCAGAATCAGGTCCGGCGCGAAGGCGTCGACCCTGGGCATGAGGCTTTCGAAGGCCTTGCGCCACACATCCCGCGAGGCGCCCTCGGGCGAGACGGCGTTGGCGATGTTGTCTGAGGTCTGCTCGGAGGGATGGCCGGTGCCCGGCCACATGGGCCACTGCTGGATCGATGCCAGGAACAGGCCTTTCTCGCCGTCAAAGGCCGCCTGTGTGCCGTTGCCATGGTGGATGTCGAAATCGACGACAGCCACCCTCGCAAAGCCGGCCGCCTGGGCCGCCCGCGCGGCGACAGCGACGTTCGAGAAGATGCAGAAGCCCATCGGCAGGCCGGGCTCGGCGTGGTGTCCCGGTGGGCGCACGGCGCAGAAGGCGCGGTCCGACTCACCTGCGGCCACGTCACGCACCGCCGCCACGACAGCGCCCGCCGCCCGGCGCGCTGCGTTGAGGCTGCCGGCCGA
This sequence comes from Phenylobacterium sp., assembly GCF_036495085.1. Classification (GTDB taxonomy): domain Bacteria; phylum Pseudomonadota; class Alphaproteobacteria; order Caulobacterales; family Caulobacteraceae; genus Phenylobacterium. Next base: position 20,618 of record NZ_DASXNL010000028.1, read on the forward strand.
CATGAAGGTGTCCCCGTCGAGCTTCAGCCTGCCGGGCCCCGGCCGCGCCGCGAAGATCGCATCGAGGTAGGACTTGCCGTGCACCCGGACGAGGTCGGCTTCTTCGGCGAGTGGGGCGTCGCGCACGACATACTTCACGTCACTGGCGTCGCTGAGCGCATCGGTCACGGCGCGCAACCGTTCGGGACGCTCCGGATGGGTCTCGCCTGGGCGGTGGTCGAACATATCGACATGGGTGTAGAGCGCGACAGTCATGGCCCATCCTATCAAAGATTCTGCGCCCGCCCGATGCTTCAACCCCTGATCCGACGCGCGGGCTCCGCCGACGCCGACGCGCTTGCCACCATCGGCGCTCAGACCTTTAGTCAAACCTTCGGCCACCTCTATCCGCCGGCCGACCTCGCGCGTTTCCTGGCGGAAGCCTACAATCCTGAGCGCGCACGCGCCGACCTTGCCGACCCTGCCAAGGCGTCCTGGCTGGTGGAGGCGGACGGCGAGGCAGTGGGTTTCGCGCTTGCCGGTCCCTGCGCCCTGCCGCACCCCGACGTCACCGCCGATTGCGGCGAACTCAAGCGCCTCTACCTCCTGAAGCCGTGGCAGAACGGAGGTCTCGGCGCACGCCTGTTCGCCCAGACCATCGCCTGGTTGCTGGGTGAGGGCCCGCGAAACATCTGGATCGGTGTCTGGTCAGAGAATTACGGTGCTCAACGCTTCTACGCCCGCCACGGGTTCGAGAAGGCCGGGGAATATGGTTTCCAGGTCGGCGACACGGTTGATCGCGAATTCATCTACCGGCGCGGCGCGGAACAGAAGGAAGAATTGCTTCGATTTAACCTTTAAGCGGCTTGGCGCGACGCGCAGCTTTTGGGACCCTGCGCCACAATCTCTCTACCGGACGTGGAGCGCCGGACGCATGCTGAGGATCGGCTACGTCAGAGTTGAGGACCGCGGCTTGGGGGCCGACGCGGCCGGCCAGGCCGCGGCGCTGGAGGCGTTGAGTTGCCATGTCGTGCGCGCCGAAGACGGCGAAGACTTTAAGGTCCTGAACTCGATCCTGGATTTCCTCGCCAAGGGCGACCAGTTGGTGGTCGGCAGACTTGAACAACTGGGCCCCAGCAGCCGCGGCATCCTGCAGGTGCTGGAGCGACTGGAGGCGCGCGGCGCGAGTCTGCAGATCGTCGAGCCGGAACTCTGCAGCACAGGGCTTGGCGGAAAGGCGCTGCACGCCGTTCTCGAGGCCATGGCCACCGTGGAACCGCCGTCGTTGCGCCAACGCCGCCCGGCGCCGAACCAGGAGATCGGGGCCCTGCGGAGCGCCGGCGTCGGCCCCGTTGAGATCGCCCGCCGGCTCGGCGTTTCGCGCATGACGGTGTGGCGCAAGCTGAAGGCCATGCAGGCCTGCTGATCCTAGTCGGCGGCGTGCTGGCTAGCGCCCGCCCCCATCGCCTTGCTGGTAAACCAGACGAGCGGCACCAGGATCACCATGAGCCAGGCAAAGACACGGAAGAGGTCAACGGTGGCCAGAAGGTAAGCCTGGTTGACGACCTGGTTCGTCACTGCGCCAAGCGCTTGCTGTGCGCTGAGGCCGGCGCCTTCCAGTTTCTGCAAGCCGGTCGTGAATGTCGGATCCTGAGCGCCCATTGTCTCCGACAGGCGGCTCTGATGCAGCGCCGCTGAGCGATCCCACGCGGTGGTGACCACCGAGGCGGCGAAGCTGCTCGCGGTGATGCGCATGAAGCTATAGAGCCCCGAGGCCTGCGGGACCTGCTGTCCCGGAACCCCGTTCAACGCCAGGGTCAGCAGGGAGACGAAGAAGGTGCTCATCGCGATCCCCTGTACCAGCATGGGGATGACCAGGGCATAGAAGTCCACGTCACTGGTGAATAGCGAGCGCAGGAAGAATGACGCGCCGAAGGCGAGCAGGGACAAGCTGGCAGGCCAACGAGCGTCGACCCTGTTCATGATCCGCGCGGCGAACGGCGTCAGGAACACCGCCACCACACCGGACGGCGCGGCGACCAACCCGGCCCAGGTGGCGATGAAGCCCATGTGGGTCTGGAGCCACAGCGGTTGCAGCAGGTTGGCTCCGAAGAACACCGCGTAACCCAGGCAGGAGACCACCGTCGCCAGCACGAAGTTCCGCGACCGGAAGAGGGACAGATCGACGATCGGGTGCTCTTCGTTCAATTCCCAGATCAACCAGGCGACAAATCCGACAATGGCGATGATCAGCTGGACGACGATCGCCGGCGAATTGAACCAGTCGGCGTCCTTGCCGGTATCCAGCATCACTTGCAGCGAGCCCACCCAGACGAGCAGCAGCACGAACCCGGTCCGGTCGATCGGGACCTTGAGCGTCGGGGTCTCGCGTGTGCGCATGTTGCGCCAGCAGATGACCGTGCAGATCAGCCCCACCGGCAGGTTGATCAGGAATATCCACGGCCAGGAGAAGTTGTCGGAAATGTAGCCCCCGAGGATCGGCCCGCAAATCGGCGCCACGAGCGTGGTCATCGACCAGATCGCCAGCGCCGTTCCGCGCCGGGCCGGCGGGAAGATCATGATCAGCAGGGCCTGCGAGCCAGGGATCATCGGGCCCGAGACCGCGCCCTGCAGGATGCGGAAAACGATCAGGGACGGCAGGTTCCAGGAAACCCCGCAGAGGAACGAAGCGATGGTGAACATCGCGACCGAGCCCACAAAGGTCCTCACCACTCCGTAGCGCATCATCAGCCAGCCGGTGAGCGGCACGGATACGCCGTTGGCCACGGCGAAGGAGGTGATGACCCAGGTCCCCTGGCTCGGGCTGACGCCCAGGTTGCCGGCGATGGTCGGGATCGACACGTTGGCGATTGTGGAATCCAGCACCTGCATGAAGGTGCCGAGCGCCAGCGCGATCGAGGTGATCGCCAGCAGCGACCCCGTCATCGGGGTCGGCGTGGCGGGCGAAGAGGCGCTGTCGGACATGGCCGGCTTCCGTCTTCTCTGATGGCCTCAGTGCGTGTCCGACACGTCGACGGCGGCCTTCATCGAGAGGCCCACGCGCAAGGGGTGGTCCCTCAGTTCCTTCGGGTCGAGGTCGATACGCACCGGCAAACGCTGGGTCACCTTGATCCAGTTACCCGAGGCGTTCTGCGCCGGGATCAGGGAGAAGGCCGCGCCTGTGCCCCCGGACAGGCCACGCACCCGACCGTGGAACCTCACCCCAGATCCGTAGAGATCTGAGGTCAAAGTCACCGGCTGGCCGGGACGCACCTTCTTGAGCTGCACTTCCTTGAAGTTGGCGTCGACGTAGGCCTCGCCTTCCGGGACGATGGCCATCAGCGGCACACCCACCGCGGCCTGCTGTCCGACCTCCACCTGCCTCTTGGAGACGATGCCGTCGATGGGCGCCTTGATCACTGTGCGGTCCAAAGCGAGTTGGGCCGCGTCGAGTCGCGCCTTGGCCGCGGCCACCTCTGGGTTCTGTTCGATGCTGACGCCGGAGATCAATACGCGGTTGGCCTCGCGGCTGCCTGCCGCAGCTTCGCGGCTGGCTTGGGCTTGGGCGAGCGCGGCCTGTGCCTCGGCGAAGCGGTTCTTGGCGTTGGTCAATTCATCGCCGGAGACGGCGCCGGAACTCGAGAGCGCCTCGCGCCGCGTCAGGTCGGTCTTGGCGCGGTCGAGATCGGAACGTGCGCGCGCGATGTCAGCGTCGCGCGCGCGCAGCTGGCCTGCGAAGGCGGTGTCGTTGGCTGCATAGCCGCGCACCCTGCGTTCAGCCTGGCCCAAGGCAGCTCGCGCTTGTTCGACCAAGATCCTTGTGTCGGCATTGTCGAGCACCACGAGCGGGGTCCCGGCCTTGACGGACTGCGTTTCCTTGACCAGCACCTCGGCGACCGGTCCTGCGACCAGCGGCGTCACCTGCGCCACGTCGGCCCCGACATAGGCATTGTCGGTCTTCACGGTCTTGCCAGAGGTGAGCAGCCACCATACGCCGTACGCCGCTGCGCCGGCAAACACGGCGATGGCCAGCCAAGTGATCAGGCGCCCTCGGCGCGCGCGCGCGGTGGCGGCGATCTTGGCGGTGAAAGCGGTATCGGACATCGGGGGTGGTCCTTGGGAGATACTTCGTTCGGGGTCGGGTTCGCAGGACTATGCTGGAGCGCGGTAGCCGCCGCCCAGAGCGCGGACGAGCGCGACGTCCAGGGCGAGCGCTCGGGCTTGCAGGTCGGTGACGACGCGTCGGCGACGCAGGACGTCCTGCTCGACCAGGAGCACGCTGGGATAGATGGCGAGACCGCCCTCGTAGCGGAGCCTGGCGATCCGATAGGCGTCTTCACTGGCCGCGAGCGCGGCCTGCGATGCGGCAAGCTCCTTGGAGAGCGCCCGGCTGGACGCCAGGACGTCGGCCACCTGGTGGAAGGCTTCCGCAACTGTGGCGTCGTAGCTGGCTACGGCGGCGTCGCGATCGGCTTCCGCCCCACGGTAGCCCGCCCGGAGCCGACCACCGTTGAAGATCGGCAAGCTGACGGCCGGGCCCACCGAGCCGATATCGGATCCTGAACTGGCGAGCTTGCTCAGGAACAGCGACTGCACGCCGATGAAGGCCACGAGGTTGACGTCCGGATAGAAAGCGGCGCGGGCTTCATGAATGCGCTCCGCCGCAGCCTCTGCGCGCCAACGCGCGGCGGTCACGTCCGGCCTTCGGCCCACGAGGTTGGCGGCAAGTTCTGCGGGCACGCCTAGCGGCTTCAAAGCGGCTGCATTCGGACGCGCAAGCGCCAGGCCCCGATCCGGTCCTGCGCCGGCCAGCGCGGCGAGCCTGTTGCGGCTGAGCGCGATCCGCTCGTCCAGTTCCGCCACATCGGCCTGCGCCTGCAAGGGCTCGGCTTCCGCCTGGCGCTGCTCGGCCAGGGTGTCGAGGCCGTTGGCCACGCGGCTTTGGACGAGTTTGGCGGTTTCGCTCTGCACGCCGATCGCGCGGTCGGCCACGTCACGCTCGGCATAGAGCCGCGCCAGGTCGGCATATTCCGCCGCGATATTGGTCGACAGCATCAGCCTGGCCTCGGCGGCGTCGGCCTCGGAGGCGCGGGCGTCGGAGACGGCGGCGGCCACCGCTGCGCGGTTCTTGCCCCAGAAGTCGAGCTCCCAGCTGAAATCCAGCGTTGCACGGCCGTAGTCGTTGTAGCCGTGCGGCACGAATTCGGGTGGGATGCCCAGGTTGTAGCTCTGCTTCATCTCCTCGACGCTGCCGTTGGCCGAGATTGTGGGCAGTTGGTGCGAGCGGGCGATCGCCGCCACGGATTCAGCCTTGCGGACACGGGCCTGGGCCGCCGCCAGCGTCGGCGAACCGGCCAGGGCTTCCTGCATCAGGCCGTTGAGCTGGGCGTCGCCATAGGCCGTCCACCACGCCTCGGCCGGCCAGTCGCGTGAGGCGCCGGCGACGGATTGGGCCACCGCGTAGGTTTGCGTCGCCTTGGCCACGCGAGCCGGGGTCTGCGCCGGCAGGCTTGCGCAGGCGCTCAACGCGGTGGCGGCCAGAAGGCCGGCGACGCCGAAACCCCGGCGGGACCTTGGCTCTAACGGCGGGGGAGAAGCGCTCATGGTCGCACTCTTGTCATACCGTACGGTACGGTCATATTATGCCCGCCGATATAGCGAGCGGCGCCGTGGGGCGTCAAGGTGACCATACCGTACGGTTGGAAAAAAGATGCAGTTGACCAAGGCCCGGTTGGATCGCGACGCACGCCGGGAACTCATCCTGGATGTCGCCCAGGAAGTGTTCCTTGAGGAAGGCTTCGCCAACGCTTCCATGTCCACCATCGCCGCGCGCCTCGGTGGTTCGAAGGGCACGCTCTATAACTACTTCAAGAGCAAGGACGAGCTGTTCAACGCCTATGTCGAGCGACGCTGCCTGTGGCAGGACGAAATCTTCGCCGGCCCGCTCGACGACGAGACGACGGACGAGACCTTAAGCCGGATCGGCCGCGCCTACCTCACCCGCGTCCTGACCGAGTTCAACCTGCGCAATTTCCGCCTGATCGCCTCGGAAGCGGAACGCGCACCGGAGATCGGCCAGACCTTCTACAACGCCGGCCCCCGCAAGGGCGCCGAACGGGTGGCGGAATTGCTGAGCGGCATGGTCAAGGCGGGTCATCTCGACCTGGATGACCCGCTCGACGCCGCCTACCAGTTCCTGGGCCTGGTGCAGAACCGCTACTTCAGAGCCAGGCTCTGCAACGCCATTCCCGAGCTGACCCAGAAGCAGGTCGAAGACGAGGCCGCCCTCGCCACCCGCACCTTCCTGCGCGCTTTCGGGACCCGTCGCTGAGCCTCACCCGCCCTCGGCTCGGCGCCTTTCCTGAACGAAGTCGATGAAGGCCGCTCCCCGGAACCTCTGCAAATCCGCTGGTCGCTGTTTCCTCCGCCTTGCCGTGCCGCGCGATCGCCACGAAGCTGTCCAGCGCGCCGAGATCGATCCGATCCATTGGTCAATCAACCGTACAGTCCATAGGCACTACGTGGCTTATCGCGTCAGACTGGCACGCCTAGTTTCACCTCACGACGGCGGTCCAGCCGAGGAGAGACCACGATGAAGATGCGTAAGCTTGGAAAGACCGGTCCTGAGGTCTCCGCCATCGGCCTGGGCGCCATGGGCATGTCGGGCATGTACGGCCCCTCGGACCGGGCGGAGAGCCTGGCCACGATCCAGGCCGCCCTCGAGGCCGGGATCAACCTGATCGACACCGGCGACTTCTACGGGATGGGCCACAACGAGATGCTTATCGGCGAGGCGCTGAAGACTCGCCGCCGCGACGAGGTGGTGCTCAGCGTCAAGTTCGGCGCCCAACGCGACCCGGGGGCCGGCTGGCTGGGCTTCGACGCCCGGCCCGCGGCCGTGAAGACCGCCTGCGCCTATAGCCTCCAACGGCTCGGCGTGGAGTACATCGACATCTACCGACCCGCCCGGCTCGACCCGAACGTTCCGATCGAGGATACCGTCGGCGCTATCGCTGAACTGATAAAGGCCGGTTATGTCCGCCACATCGGCCTTTCCGAGGTGGGAGCCGCAACCATCCGCAAGGCCGCCGCGGTTCATCCGATCGTCGACCTGCAGATCGAATATTCGTTGATCTCGCGCGGCATCGAAGACGAGATCCTGGAGGTGACGCGAGCCCTTGAGATCGGCGTCACGGCCTACGGCGTCCTGGCCCGCGGCCTGATCAGCGGCCACGCCGTCGACATCGGCGCGGCCGGAGATTTCCGCGGGCACTCCCCGCGCTTCCAGGGTGCGAACCTGCAAAAGAACCTTGCCTTGACGGAGGTGCTACGCGCCCAAGCCGGCAAGCTTAACCTGACGCCGGCTCAGGCCGCGATCGCCTGGGTCCTGGCCAAGGGTGACGACATCGTCCCCCTTATCGGGGCACGCCGACGCGACCGCCTGGCCGAAGCCCTGGGCGCGTTGAAGGCCCGGCTGAAGCCCGACGAGGTGATCGCCCTGGAGGCTGCGGCGCCGAGGGACGCCGCAGCGGGCGCTCGCTATCCGGAAGCGCAGATGGCGATGCTGGATAGCGAACGGCGCGACGCCTGACCAGGTCTTAGGGACCGGGTTTGGCGTCCGCGGGCGGCGGCGTGGCGCCATGGGCCTCCAGGTAGGCGACGAGGTCGGCGCGGTCTGCGGGGCTGGCCATTCCCGCGAACGGCATCTTCGTACCCGCCACGACAGCCTGCGGGTCAGTCAAGAAGGCGTCGAGGGTCTCGCGCGTCCAGGTGAGCTCGGCGCGGCGCATGGGCGGCGAATAGTTGTAGCCTTCAACGGCGCCCGCCTTGCGGCCGACCACCCCCTTCAGCGACGGTCCCAACGTGTTGGCGTCGGAGTCGATCTCATGACACGCCGCGCACTGGGCGTAGAGCATCTGTCCCTTCGCAGGATCGCCGGTCGGCGTAGCCGCGGCGGGTGGGACCGGTTGGGCCACGGCTTGGGACACCACGCCCGCCAGGGCCAGCGCGATCAATATCGGCTTCATGTCAGCATCCCCGGACGCTTGAGGTAGCGGTCGCGGATCGCGCCCGCCGTACGAAAGGCCAGCGCCGCCACCGGTCCGGTGGGATTGTAGGCCGAGTTGTGCGGAAACGCCGAGGCGCCGAGCACGAAGACGTTGGTTACGTCCCAGCTCTGCAGCCAGGTGTTGACCGCACTGGTTCCAGGCTCGGCCCCCATGATCGCGCCACCGGTGTTGTGCGTCGACTGATAGGGCACGACCGACCAGTTCGTCCGGAAGGCGGGCTGACCAAGGATTGACGGTTTCATCGCCTTGCCGATCGCGCCGCAGACCTCGGCCGCATGGCGGCCCAGGCGCACATCATTATCCTTGAAGTCGAAGGTCATCCTCATCAGCGGCTGGCCGAAGCGGTTGCGGTAGGTCGGGTCCAGGTCGAGGTAGTTGCCCCGGTTCGGCATAACCGCGCCGCTGGCGCCGATCGACAACGTCGACTGGTACCACTTGGCCGTCGAACGCTTCCATTCCGAGCCCCAGCGCGGCGTGCCCGGTGGGGTTGGGCGGTAGGAGATAGGCCGGCCGCTCGGCGACCCGACGGCCACCGTATAGCCGCCGATGTATCCGAGCGGACCCCGGTCGAAATGCGGGTCCAGATGGAAGTCGTCGATCAACGTGCCCCCACCGCCCGTGGCGATGAAGGGGTTGAAGCTCTCGCCCTCGAAGAACAACTGCATGCCGGCGCCGCCCTGGTAGGCATAGTGGCTACCAACCACGCCGCGCCCGGTCAGTGGGTCGTACGGGCGGCCGATCCCCGACAAAAGCATCAGGTGGACATTGGAAAGCCCGTAGGCGCAGAGCAGGACAAGATCGGCCGGCTGCTCCAGTTCCTCCCCGGTCAGCACGTTCACGTAGGCGACGCCGGTGGCTTTTTTGCCGGCCTTGTCCAGCATCACCTTCTGCACCCAGCTCCAGGTGCGCAGCTCCACGTTTGGGTTCTTGAGCGCCGTTGGGATGACCGTGATGTGCGGGCTGCCCTTGGCGTTGGACTCGCAGCCGAACCGCTCGCAGAAGCCGCAGTACTGACACTGGCCCAGTCGCGCGCCGTCGGGATTCACATAGGGCTTCGAGGCATTGGCCGCCGGCCGCAAGAACGGGTGATAGCCCATCTCGCTCGCCACCTTAGCGAACTTCGCCGCGCCGTAGCTCTCGACCAGCGGCGGCAGCGGATAGTCGCGCGCCCGCGGCGCCTCGAACGGATTGCCGTCCGGCTGGATCTTGCCCTGCAGGTTCCCGGCCTTGCCAGAGACGCCGGCAACGTATTCGAAGCGATCGTAGTAGGGTTCCAGCTCGGCGTAGCTCACGCCCCAATCGCGAAGGGGCATGTCCTTTGGGATGAAGCCGCGGCCATGCGCCGCCTCGGTCCGGGAGCGGACCTTCAAGTCGTTGTCGCCCCAGCGCCAGGTCGTCCCGTTCCAGTGCACCCCCGCCCCGCCGACGCCCTCGCCAGGCAGGAACGAGCCCAGCCGCCGCATCGGTAGCGCCGTTTCGGCCAGGGTGTTGCGGACCGTTACCGTGTCCTTGGCCGTATCAGCCATAAGGTCATGGCGCTGGGCGAAACGCAGCTCGTCGCGGATCGTCGGGATCGAGAAATCCTCCTCGGTCGACCTAGGGCCGCCGCGCTCGAGCACGCAGATCTTCAGCCCCGTCGGACCGAGCTCGCGCGCGGCGATGCCGCCGGTCCAACCCATACCCACGATTACGATGTCGACCGCAGGGAGTCGCCTGGCCACGCGTCCGCCTCCTAGGACATGTCTGCGATGCTGAGCGGCTTGGCCTGCAGCCGCCGCCCGTCGCGGTAGGCCCGCGCATTGGCGGCGTTGTTAGCCATCACGCCAGGGAAGCCGATCATCTTCCAGGCGGCCTTGCCGCGGTTGCCGCCGTAGATCGGGTCGGCGAACATCCCCTCCATCACCGTCTGGTAGACGATATCGAAGAACGCCGCTGCCGGCAGGCCGCCCGGCAGCGCGACCTGGCCGCGGCTCAACCCCTGCAGGAAGTCCTCTTTCTGGTTGTCGGACAACCGATCGAAGCTCCTGCCCCAGGTCTTGCGACAATAGGCGTTCGACTGCGCTACGCCTGCCCGGTAGAGCTCGGCCGGTGTCAACGCCAGCTGGTAGCCCTGGTTCGCAGTCCCTTGCGCCCACGGACCCTGCACGTAGAGCCGCTCGCCCTTTCCCCAGCCGCCGGCCAGGGCGCGGTCCACGTAGAGGGCGACGCCGAGGTCGACGCCGCCCGGCGTGAGCTCGTCGGCCGGAATCATGTGGTTGGCGACCGCCTCGACGAATGCGGCCTCCGCGGGCTTCAGGAACTCATAGCCGGCGGGCGCGGGCGCCGCCGCCGCGGGTGCTACGCCAGGCGCCGGTCCTGCGGATGGCTGGGCCTGCGCCGTGGGAGCGGCCGCAGCGCCTGCGATCGCGCCGGCCGACATAAGAAACGCTCGGCGTCCGACCGACCTTCGCATCGAAATCCCCCCACTCGTGGGGCACTCTGGCGCTTACGCCAGGATCCTGACAAGAGGCCCCCCGGCCCGAAAGGGCCCCGCGACGGCTAGTTGATATCGGCTTGCCCGTGCGAAAGGCGCCGCAGGAGGAGTGGTCGGGCCCAGGGAACGGCGGGCGGGGCCCGCAAATGCGCGCCTGGCCGCAGGGCGCTGCTCTGGACATCGCGGACCTGACGCCGCATCCTCGGCGTTCAAACGAACGTTCGCCACGAGGGGCGCCAGCCCATGTTCATGCGTTTCTTCACCGAGCTTCGCCAGGCCAAGGTCCCGGTGACGCTGAAGGAATACCTCATGCTCATGGAGGGCCTCGACAAGCAGGTCATCGATCGCTCGGTCGACGACTTCTACTACCTGTCGCGTGCGGCCCTCGTAAAAGACGAGAAGAACATCGACAAATTCGACCAGGTCTTCGCCCACGTGTTCAAGGGCCTGGAACGGATGGGCGAGGACGTCACCGCCGACATCCCGGCTGAGTGGCTGAAGAAACTCTCCGACCAGTTCCTCACTGATGAGGAAAAGGCGCAGATCGAGGCCATGGGCGGTTTCGACAAGCTCATGGAAATGCTGGCCGAACGCATCAAGGAGCAGAAGGAGCGCCACGAGAAGGGCGACAAGGCGATCGGCACCGGCGGCACGTCGCCCTTTGGGGCCGACGGCTATCACCCCGAGGGCATCCGCATCGGTCAGGATAAGGGCCGCCACGGCAAGGCGATCAAGGTCTGGGACAAGCGCGAGTACAAGAACCTGGACGACCAGGTCGAGCTCGGCACCCGCAACATCAAGGTGGCGCTGCGCCGCCTGCGCAAATGGGTCCGCGACGGCTCGCCCGACGAGCTCGACATGAACGGCACAATCAAGGGCACAGCCGAGAAGGGCTACCTCGACATCCAGATGCGTCCCGAACGCCGCAACAAGATCAGCGTACTGATCTTCTTCGACATCGGCGGCTCGATGGACAGCCACATCAAGGTCTGTGAGGAGCTGTTTTCAGCTGCTCGCTCCGAGTTCAAGAACATGGAGTTCTACTACTTCCACAACTGCCTCTACGAGAGCGTGTGGAAGGACAATCGCCGCCGCCATGCGGAGAAGATCAACACCTGGGACGTGCTCCACAAATTCCCGCACGACTACAAGGTCATCTTCGTCGGCGACGCGACCATGAGCCCTTACGAGATCACCTATCCGGGCGGCTCGGTGGAGCATTGGAACGAAGAAGCGGGCGCTGTCTGGATGGACCGCGTGGCCAACATCTATGACCACATCATCTGGCTCAATCCGACCGCCGAGCGTCACTGGGACTACACGCCCTCCGTCGGCGTCATCAAGCAGCTTGTCGGCGACCGCATGTTCCCTCTGACCCTCGCCGGGCTGGAGAAAGCCATGAAGGAGCTCGCCCGCTAGGCGGGTCCCCCATGACCGACCACACGACCAACGAGGCGTCTCAGAACCTCGATCACGACAACGAAGAGACCCACGCCGTCACCAAGGCTTCCGTGTTCGCTGCGGCGGAACGCCTGTTCGCCCTGCACGGCTTCCAGAACGTATCGGTGCGCGACATCACCGCCGAGGCGGGCGTCAATCTTGCGAGCGTGAACTACCACTTCGGGTCGAAGGACGCCCTGCTGTTCGAGATCTTCCGCCGCCGCACGAGCGAGCTGAACCGCGAACGCGTGCGCATGCTGCACGAAGCCGGCGACCGTCATGCCGGCAAGCCTCCCGTGCGCGACATACTGGAGGCCCTGTTCGCGCCGCCGTTGCGCTGGGCCGACCCTGCCAACGACCGACGGATCAGCGTGCAGTTCATCATCCGCGCCCGTTCGGAGGGCACGGCGGAGATGCGCGAGTCGCTGCAGAACGACGTCTCACACTTGGAGCGCTTTGCGGAAGCCTTGAAGCAGGCGTGCCCTGCCCTGCCGCCGGAGACGGTCTACTGGCGACTGCATTTCTGCCTCGGCATGGTCCACAACAACCGCTTCGTGGAATTCGATCGGCTGCACCACCTGTCCGGCGGACTGACCCGCGAAGGCGACGTGGCGGGCTTGCTCAACCGCATGCTGGACTTCGCCGAGGCTGGGTTTCGCGCCCCTTAGTTCGTTCGGGTCCTCGGAACGGCGAACGTACGCGATCAGGCCGCCAGGCTCCACGCGAACTTCAGGTCCTCGACGAAATGCGCGTAGACCTTGGCCTTCTCGTCCGCATCCGGCAGCCGCAGAAGATAGGACGGATGATAGGTGACCACGCCCTGCGACTGGTCGGAAAGCTGCAGGACCTGCTGGCGCAGCTTGCCGATCGCAAGCGGCTTGCCGAACACTGAAAGGGCCGCCGTCGCGCCCATCGCCACGATCACCCGCGGCCGGACCAACCGCCGCTCGCTCTCCAGCCACCAGCGGCAGGCCGTGACCTCGCCCACACTCGGGGTCTTGTGGATTCGCCGCTTGCCACGCAGCTCATGCTTGAAGTGCTTCACCGCGTTGGTGACGAACGCCAGGTCACGCGTCACGCCCGCCTCGGCCAGCGCCCTGTCGAGCATCTGGCCGGCGGGGCCTACGAAGGGGCGCCCCGCCAGGTCCTCCTGGTCACCTGGCTGCTCGCCCACCAGCATCAGCTTCGCTCGCGCCGGTCCCAGGCCGGCCACCCCTTGCGTTGCGTCACGAAATAGGTCGCAACGGCGGCACATCTGCACTCCGACAGCCACTTGCTCCAGGCTGGTTGGCGCTTGGCCGTCATATGGAGCATCGCGGGTCACGCGCCTTGCAGCGCGAACCGCGCGATCAGAGGGAATGGACGAACCCCGGCCGACCATGGCGCTTGCCAGCTCCTCACCAAAGGCGGTGGTCTGAGGAATGAGCCGGGCCTGCGGCAGGTTCCGCCAGCATCCCTCGCTCGGCGGCGCCCCCAGGTGTTGGGCGCAATACGCCCTCCAATAGTCCTCAAGGTCGTCCGCTCTCGGCGCATCGGCTGGATCGACACCGGGCAAGGCAGCCAGAGTCTTCATGTCCCAGTGCACGCAAGTATCCGGCGTGAAGATCGCAAAATTCGCATCGGCAAACCCGCGCGAGTAGAAGGGGGCGACGGCCTCGGTCACGCGATGGGCGGGCTCGAACCATGCGACGTAGGTCTGTTGCGCCCGGCGCGGCGGGCCGGACATCGGCCTGAAATGGGCGAAGTTCGTCATCTGCCGGACCGCCAGGGCGACGGCCTCAGCGAAATGACGCGCCTTACGGACGTCCTGATCGGCGGGCGAGCGCAACAGGGCGGGCTCCAGCCCGAGCCGCCAGAGTAATCGGTAGAGCAGAGAGAACCGCTCGTCGGACCGATGCAGGATCACCGCGTTGGCCAGCTCGAGGAAGTCGCGCGGCACGGTGAAAGCCGGCGCGCCTTCGATCGAGGTCGCAAGCGTCTCGACGACCGTCCCGCTCGATCCGTCCACCGTCCACAATGTCTCCTCAGGCGTGACGCCGCGCTTGCGCAGCGCCCGAGCGGCCTGTCGCCAACCCTGGAAATCGGTCTCGGACGCAATTCGGATGGTGGGCACCCATGGATTTTAATGTTCTCTTTTTGTTCTGTCCATTCCCCCAGCCATTCCGGCGCGGCGCCTTTGGCCACGCCGCCGGACTCTGTTAGACCAGCCTCATTGAAGTCATGCCTTTGCTGAAGGGCGCCGCTGCCGGGTATCTGCCCGGCCTTGAGCGGCGTTGATCATTTTGGACGCCAAGATTGAACCTACCGCCGACGTCGCAGGCGAACCCGATCTCGCGGTGCGTGAAGCAGCGTACGAGAAGTTTGTCTGGGACAACCTGAAGCGGAACTACCTCGGCAACTATCTGCACGGCATGCTGGGGATGACCGGCTTTCGGTTGGTCAACACGCCGACCTTCCTACCGGCCTACCTGCACATGATCTCCGGCTCCAACGCCATCGTCGGATTGGGCCTTGCGTTGCAGCAAGTCGGCGGGGTGATCTCGCCGATCTTCGGGGCCAGCAAGATCGAGCACCGCACCAAGGTCATGCCCGCGGCCATGTGGATGGGCGGCCTGGCGCGCACGGCCGTGCTCGGTATCGCGCTCTCCGGCTGGTGGCTCAAGGGCAATGCCCTGATCGGTGCGGTCCTGGGCTTCATGCTGATGTTCGGCATCTTCATGGGCGCCCAGCGGGTGGTGTTCTCTCTTCTGATGGCCAAGGTGATCCCGATCAGCCGGCGCGGGCGCTTGCAGGCCTGGCGCAACGCCACCGGGAGCCTGATCGCTGCGGCTCTGGCCTACCTCGCCGGCCGCTTCTTCATTGGGCCGAACCTACTCGGCAACGGCTATGGCACGACGTTCATCTGCGCCTTTGTCCTGACCACGCTGGGCCTTTGGGCTTTGCAGTTCCTGCTGAAGGAGCCCGAGCCGCCCACCACCCGTGCGCGAGCGCGGTTCCGCGACCGGCTTCGCGAGTTCCCCCGCCTGATCACCGAGGACCGCGCCTATGCCTGGTTTCTGGTGGTGCAGATGCTGGCGAGTTCGGCGAGGATCGCGACGCCGTTCTACATCCTCTACGTCTCGGCCTCGGTCCACATGACCGGCAGGCTCTTGGGCGCGCTGTCGTTCGCCTTCATCGGCGCCGACGCGGTCTCCAACCTCGTCTGGGGCTATCTGGGGGACAAGACGGGCTTCAGGCTGGTGCTGTTGTTTTCGATCCTGGTGTGGGCCGCTTCGACGATCCTCTTGATCGAGGTGCATGAACCCTGGGCGATCTTCCTGGCCTTCTTCGGCCTGGGCTCGGGGCAGGCCGGCTACATGATGGCCGCCCAGACGATGATCCTGGAGTTCGGAGCGCGGGACGATCTGCCTATGCGGATCGCCGTATCCGCCACGGCGGAGAGCATTACCGCAACGCTCGCGCCATTGATTGGCGGGCAGCTTGCGGACCTGTTCGGCTACAATGTGGTGTTCGGGATTTCGATCGGCGTGCTTGCCACCGGCCTGCTTCTGCTGATGACAGCCGTGAAGGAGCCTCGCACGGCTCGTTTGGCGGCAATGTAGTCGGGCGCCGCCACCCGTGCGAGCTGATCGGTCATCGACCGAGACCCGCACGGGGCCGAAGGAACGGCATTAGACCGGCGAACCGGCCGGCGCTGCGGCGAAGGCGAGCGCCGTGAAGGGAATCGCGGCCAGCACCAGGCAGGCCAGGCTCGCGATGGTTGATCCTATTCGAGACATTTGGTGGTCCTTGTAAGAAACGCCGATGGCCGGCGCAGCAGCCTTTTCGGCGCTTTTCGACCCGACCGGTGTGACCGCCGTCACCGAGGCCCCCCCTTTTTCACCTACGCCGTGCGGCTGAATTGATCTGCATTAGATCCCGCCTCCACGCGCCTCGCGGTGCGGACCCTGCGGCAGGCCCTGGCGGACCCATCGCCCGGACCGCGACCGGCCAAGCCGCGCCTAGGCCGCCGCCTTCTGCTCCGCCGCCCGGCCGATCCGCGCCTTGGCCATTTCGTTGGCGACTTCTGAGCTCGGTCGGTGCTCGGCCTTGGAGCGGTCCAGCACTTCATCGAGGGTCTGCATCAGGCGTGCGAGCTTGGACTCCACCCACGTCGGATCGAACGCCTCGCTGCGCTCGAGCGCCCGGATCTCACCGGCCACGTTGATGATGCCGCCCCCGTTGATGACGTAGTCCGGCAGATAGAGAATTCCGTGCGCGTAGACGGCGCGGCCGATCTCAGGGCTGGCGAGTTGGTTGTTGGCCCCGCCGGCGATCACCTTGGCCCTCAGCCTTGGCAGGGTGTCCTCGTTGACGGCGCCGCCCAACGCACAGGGAGCGAAAACCTCGGCGTTCACATCGAAGATCGCACCGGGCGCCACGACACGAGCGCCGGTCCGTTCGGCCACTTCGCGCAAGGCGTGCTCGTTGACGTCGGCGATGACCAGCTTTGCGCCGGCCGCATGCAGTTTGTCGGCCAGGTAGGCGCCGACGTGGCCCACGCCCTGGATCGCCACGGTGACGCCGTCGAGGTCGCGATTGAGGGCGCGTCGGACCCCAAGCGTAATGCCACGGAACACGCCTTCGGCGGTCACCGGGCTCGGGTCGCCCGAGGCGCCGCTGTGACCCTCCAGGCCGGCCACGTAGCGGGTGTGTTTGCGTGCGTGCATCAGGTCGCCGGGTGACACGCCGACGTCTTCGGCCGTCCAATACTTGCCGCCGACGTCTTCGACCGCCTGGCCGAAAGCTTCGAAGAGGGCCGGCGTCTTCTGGGTGTGGCTGTCGCCGATGATCACGGCCTTGCCGCCACCCAGCTCGAGGTCGGCCATGGCGTTCTTGTAGGACATCGCCCGCGAGAGCCGCAGCGCATCTTCGAGCGCCGCCTCTGCGCTCGAGAAAGGCCACATGCGGCAACCGCCGGCGGCGGGGCCCCGGGCCGTGGAATGCACGGCGATGATGCATTTGAGGCCGCTTTTTTCGTCGAAGAAGGCGTGAACGCCTTCATGGCCCTCAAACGCTGGAGAATCGAACAAGGTCATGCCTGGAACATCGCTGATGTTTGGGAAGGAATTGCGCTTTGCCTCTACCCCTGCGGAACTTTCCTCACAACCCCGCCGCCACTCTGGACTGGCTGGCCGGCGCCGGCGCGCTAGGGATCTTCGGCGCACCGGAAGGCAACGGAGCGGCCGGGTCTCGGATGAAGGCCAGGATGTCCCTCCAGACGACGGAGCCTTGCTTGTCGCGCATCAAGAGGTGCCACCCTTTTGCGTAGTAGGCCGAGCGGTCGGAAGGCTTGAGCTGCGAGGCGGCTTTGAACGCGGCGGCCTTGGGAATGATCTCGTCATGGGCGCCGTAGAGGTAGATCGTCGGGAGCGTCGCCTTGCCGATGGCGTCGGCCGCCTTGTCCATAGTCGAGACCAATCCGTAGAGCGTGTCCGACCGAGCCCCCCAGATCATCAAGGGGTCGCGGCCCATGGCGATCAACTCCTCGCGGTTGTCGGTGGGGCTGACCTTCGAGGTGAGCCACTTCGGCGGGGTGTAGACCTTCGGTCCGGTGAAGTTCGCCGCAAACCAAAGCAGTGTCTTGTTTGGCAGCGGCTGGGTCGCCCAGCCCCACACCGCCGGCGACAGCAACACCAGCCGATCGGCGCTCGGCGGTCTGTCGGATGCGAAAGCTTCCGCCGCCACGGCGCCGCCCAGGCTTTCTCCGGCCACGACGAGGATGGCGTTCGGGTAAGTCCGGCGCGCCAGGGCGGCGACGGTGCGCAGGTCCTCCACCATGAGGGCGTCGCCGGCCCAGACCCCGCGACCGGGCGAGCGGCCGAAGCCGCGCTGGTCGTAGGCGATCGTGGTGACGCCCTGGCTGGCCCACCAGGGCGCGGCCATGTGGAAGGCGTTGGCGTAGTCGTTCATGCCATGGACGCCGATGACCACCGCCCAAGGCTCGCCTGCCGCATCCCATCTTGTAAGGCCCAGGCGCGCGCCGTCGAAGCTGACGACGGCGTCGCGCTCGATGCGCGCGCCCTGGAAGCCCAGGGGCGGCTGACCGACCTGCTGCACCATCAGCGGGGTGCAGCCAGCCAGCATCAGAGCGGCGAGAAGGGCGGCGAGAAAGCGCGTCATGCGGTCGGACTATTACTCGCCCTTCTCACCGGTTTCGAACGCCTCACGCCGCCAATTGGGCTTTTTCCTGCGCGATCAGCTTGGCGAAAGCAGGGCGCTCCCAGATACCCGAGACATAGGCTTTGGCCTTCGGATGGCTGCTCGCATCGATATTGCATTCCCCGAGCGCCAGGGTCGCAAGCGGGCTCGCCACGGCGATGTCGGCCAGGGTGAAGCGATCCTCTACGAGGAAACCCGACGCTGGGGCGACGCTTTCCAGATAGTCCATCAGCCGCGGGAATTCGGTCTTCTGGGCCTCGTCGGCGGCCGCCAGGTCGCCCGGCCGGCCGAAGAACTTCGGGGAGACCACCCGATTGAAGAAGATCTTGCCGCCACAGGCCGCCACGATGGTGTCTCCGAACTCCTCGTACCAGATGGCGCGCGCCCGGGCCCTTGCTTCTGTCGGGATCAGATTCGGCTCGGGCTTGATGGTGTCGAGGTAGGTGATGATCGCCGTGGAGTCGGAGATCAGGAAGTCGCCGTCCTTGAAGCCCGGCATCTTGCCGAACGGGCTCGCCTTCTTGAACTCCTCCGAGCCTGTGGGCTGGACTTCGAAGTCCATGCCCTTCTCGGTGGCGAAGACGATGGTCTTGCGCACGAACGGCGACATCGACGAACCGTAGATGATCATGGCTGGTCTCCTTTCAGGGGTCCGGCATCCGGCAGCCTAAGCCGATAGACGCCCTTGAAGTCCTCGGGATCGGCGGGCTTGTTGTGTCGCAGGATCACCAGGCGGTCTTGCCGGGCAAGCCCCCGCGCCACCGCCCGCACATGCCCCAGCAGCCGGCGCCAGCCCTCGGGATCGGCGGCGCGGGCCACCTCCTCCGGCGAGATCGACTTGCCCGGCGCGACCTTGCCCAGCAGATCGAAGATCGTCGCCTCGATCTCGGCGCTCATCAGCCGCCCCGCTTCAGGGTCTCGCGGGCGATGACCACCTGCTGAATCTGGCTGGTGCCCTCGTAGATACGGAAGATCCGGACGTCGCGGTAGAGCCGCTCGATGCCGTGGTCGGCGACGTAGCCCGCGCCGCCGAAGATCTGCACCGCCCGGTCAGCCACCCGCCCAACCATCTCGGAGGCGAAGTACTTGGCGGCCGCGGCCTCCATGGTGACGCTCTGTCCGGCGTCGCGTTGGCGAGCGGTCTCCAGCGTCAGCGCCCTGGCGGCCAGGCTTTCGGTCTTGGAGTCGGCGATCATTCCCTGGATCAGTTGGAAGCCGCTCAGCGGCTGGCCGAACTGCTTACGCTCGGCGGCATAGGCGACGCAGTCCTTGATCAGACGCTCGGCGACACCGATGCATACGGCCGAAATATGCAGGCGGCCGCGGTCCAGCACCTGCATGGCGACCTTGAACCCCTCACCGTCCCGGCCCAGGCGGTTTTCGACCGGCACGCGGACGTTGTCGAAGACCACGTCGCAGATATGGGCGCCCTGCTGACCCATCTTTTTCTCGGGCTTGCCGACCGACAGTCCCGGCAGGGTTCGCTCCACGAGGAAGGCCGAGACGCCGCCGGCGCCCGCCTTCGACGGATCGCTCCGGGCCATGACCGTGAAGAGGTCGGCCTTGTTGGCGTTGGTGATGAACCGCTTGGAGCCGTTCAGGACATAGCAATCGCCATCCAAAACAGCCCGGGTTTGCACATTGGCGCTGTCGGAACCTGCCTCCGGTTCGGTGAGCGCAAAGGAGGTGATGATTTCGCCTGAGGCGATGCCCGGCAGATACTTCTGCTTCTGGGCCTCGGTTCCGAACATCACCAGCCCCTGGCTGCCGATGCCGACGTTGGTTCCGAAGGTCGAGCGGAACGCAGGACTGGTGCGGCCAAGCTCGATCGCGACCAGGCACTCGTCTTCCATCGAAAGGTCGAGACCGCCGTACGCCTCGGGGATGGAGAGGCCGAAGAGCCCGAGCCCCTTCATCTCCTCCACCAGTTCGGGCGGCATGGCGTCGTCCTCAGCCACCTTCGCCTCGAGCGGGCGCAGCCGTTCGGAAACGAACCGGCGGACCGTGTCGACCAGCTGGTCGCGGGTTTCCAGATCCAGAGCCAAGGCGGTCTAGGCCCGCTCGAAGATCGCGGCGATGCCCTGGCCGCCGCCGATGCACATGGTCTCCAGGCCGTACTTGGCGTCGCGGCGCTTAAGCTCGCGCAACAGGTTGGCCAGGATGCGTCCGCCGGTGGCGCCGATCGGGTGCCCCAGGCTGATCCCCGAGCCGTTGACATTCAGCCGGTCGCGCTCGTCCCAGCCCCAACCCTTCAGAACCGCCAGCACCTGCGGGGCGAAGGCCTCGTTCAGCTCAACGAGGTCGATGTCATCCCAGGACATGCCGGTCCGCTCGAAGAGGCGCTTCACCGCGGGCACCGGGCCGATGCCCATGCGTGAGGGATCGCAGCCCGCGGCGGCCCAACTGACGAACCAGCCCATCGGCTCAAGGCCCAGTTCGGCGAGCTTGTCTTCGGAGACCACAAGGCAGGCCGCGGCCGCGTCGTTCTGCTGGCTGGCGTTGCCGGCGGTCACGACCCCGTCCTTCTCGATCGGCCGTAGTTTGCCGAGGCTCTCGGCGGTGGCGTCGGCGCGCACGCCTTCATCGCTCGCGAAAACGATGGGGTCGCCCTTCTTCTGCTTCACCGAGACCGGAACGACCTCGTCGTCGAACTTGCCGGCCGCCCAGGCCGCCGCCGCGCGCTTGTGGCTCTCGGCGGCGTATTCGTCCGACGCCTCGCGGCTGATCTGGTAGTCGCGCGCCAGGTTGTCGGCGGTCTCGATCATCCCGGAGATCACCCCGAACCGTTCGACCGGCTGGCTCATCACCCGGCCTCGCGCCAGGCGGTCATGCAATGTCACCGAGCCCGCGCGGGCGCCTTTGCGCATGTCGGTCGTGTAGTACTCGACGTTGCTCATGCTCTCGACGCCGCCGGCGATCACCACGTCGGCCACGCCGGTCTGCACCATCATCGCCGCGTCGATCACCGCCTGCAGCCCCGAGCCGCAGCGACGATCCAGCTGATAACCCGGGATCTCGATCGGCAGGCCTGCGGCCAGCGCCGACCAGCGGGCGATGCAGGGGGCCTCACCGGAGGCGTACCCTTGCGCGAAGATCACGTCGTCGATCTTCTCGGGGTCGATCTTCGTACGCTCGACCAGCGCCTTCAGCACGACCGCTCCCAGATCGCCGGCGGTCATGTCCGACAGCGCACCCATGTACTTGCCGACACCGGTGCGGATGGGAGAGACGATGGCGGCGCGTTTCATGGTTTTCTGAATCCCGGCTGTCTGATGGCGGGCGCCAAACTAGTGTTTGAACCCGCGCCCGGCAAACCCTTCCGGGGCCCCGGCTCAGGTCTTCCAGTAGATGTTGGGGCGCTTGATCATATCGGTGGACGGCCGGTGGAATCGTCGCCGGCCACGGCGCGCCACAATGACCCGCTGACGACTGCGCTATCATTCCCGGCCTTCCCACCCCAGGCTGTGCAAGAACTCGGCTCGCAGCAGACACGCTTGATCGGGGCGGCCACGGTGAGAGCCCGGGTTGAGATACACACGCGAGCGCTGCCTATCCCCTTTGTCCGTTGGCTGCTCGCGCGATGGCCAAGCCTGAGGTTGGCGGAGGGTCAAACCGCCCCTCAGGTCTCGCGGACCACCGCCAGCACTTGCTCTATGGCCTCCACGACCGCCCGGGGGTGCTCGACGGGGATGTTATGTCCGCAATCGACCGTCCGGCGAATGCCGCGCGACGACAGTGCGGCGATCTCGTCGTGCATCTGCAGCCATGCGCGGGTGTCCGCCTCTCTGTCGATGAAAGAATCGTGGGCCCTTCGCGCCGCCGACAGCACCACGAGCGGCAGGTCGCCGAGCGGGCGTCGGTCCGCCTCAATTTCGCCGGCGTCCGGCGACGCGAGGCCGAGGCCCTCACGGATCGCCGTGCTGAGGTACGAGGGCCGGGTCCACATCTCGTGTAGCGCCTGGTTCACGGCGGGGCTGAGACCCGCGCGCGGCAGACCGACGCGCGCGATGTAGTCTGGGTCCTCGGGGGTCAGCGTTCCCGCTCGCGCCTTGCCCAGCATGCGGCGGAAGATGGCGCGCTCCCCGGCCATCGCCCGTGACGTGCCCGGCGCCCGCCGGTCGAAGTCGGCGGTGACGCTATCGACCATCACTAGGCCCGCCACCTCGTCCGGGTGGGTCGCCGCGAACAGGTGCATCCGAAGTCCGCCGGCGGAATGGCCGACCAGCACGTAGGGCGGCGCAATGTCTGCTGCGGCGAGGGCAATCCGCAGGTCGCGCACGATCGCGGTGGACGTGCGTCGGCCCGCCGTCGGATCGCTGAACCCGAGGCCGGGCGTGTCGAACGACACCACTTGCGCCGAGCGGGCCACGTAGGGCTGCACGAGGCCCCAGTCCAGTGTCCCACCCAGATACCCCGCGGCCAGCACGACTGTGGGCATTGCCTGCCCCATCACCAGCAGGTTGAGGCGACGATGACGGCCGACGGGGACGAGCTGTTGAGGTCGCGCGTACTGATCCATGTCCATCTTGAATGAATGTTTCACCACGCGTCTCAGGAAATGGCCGCCATTTCCAGGGAGTCCGGCGGGTCGCCCGAAAGTCATGGCGTCGGCGGGAGTCAGTTTTCGTTTTGGGGCTCAGAAGATCGGCTCGACGACAGCGACCATCGGCGCCGCCATCTCCTGATCAGTGGTTTTTGCACAGCCTGACCGGCGACGCACTCACCCAACCTGGGCGGGTGACGTGATGACGCCTTCAGCAACGAGCTCTTTCCCCCGCGCCACCCTCATGCTTTGAGGTTCACACCCCTCACAGATCTAGAACGGAACGTGAACCAATGGACGGTGGCGAGACCACGGGCGACTACACATCCAAGCTGACCGCGGTCACCGATGGGGAGTGGGCCGGCTGGTTCTGCTACCCGGGCGGCGATCCCTTCGAGGACCTGGCGGGACCGTTCTATTTCAAGTCCGGCGATGATGGCCGCCCGATCTGCGCCTTTCGCGCGGAGCGCAAACACATGAACGGCGGAATGTTCATGCACGGCGGCTGCGTTATGACCTTCGCGGACTTCTGCCTCTTCGTGATCGCGCGCGAGGCGATCCAAAACACCCGTTGCGTCACGGCCACCTTCAACGGCGAGTTCGTGGGATCCTGCGGCGTCGGCGACATCGTCGAATGCACGGGCGAGGTCGTGAAGGCCGGCCGCAGCATGGTCTTCGTGCGCGGGGTCATCTCCAACGCCTCGTCCGGCGGCGAACCGATGATGAGTTTCTCCTCGGTGCTTAAGAAGATGGGCTCGCGTTCCTAAATATCGGCGCTGGACAGGGCCACGCGCCTCGTTCCCCATATCCAGGGTACGGAGGATGCGATGATCGAGGTCACCTGCCACTGCGGAGGCGTGCGCCTGAAGGCGCCGCGCGCGCCGGAGACAGTGACGGAGTGCAACTGCTCCATCTGCCGCAAGCTGGCCGCACGCTGGGCCTACTACTCGCCCAGCGAGGTCGAGTTGCCGCAGGCCGGCTCGACACAGCCCTACGTCTGGGGCGACCGGATGCTGGCGTTCCACCGCTGCAAGACCTGCGGATGCACCACCCATTGGCAGAGTCTCGATGGGACGCAGCAGCGGATGGCGATCAACGCGCGGCTGGTCGATGACCTGGACTGGACCGCGATCAGGGTCCGGCGGTTCGACGGAGCCGCCACCTGGGCCTATCTGGACGACTGACCCGGCATCCGAGACCGCCTTCCAGATGATCCTTTCCGTCCTTGATCTCTCTCCGGTCACCGGCGACGCCACGCAGGCCGAGGCCGTTCGGGAGACCCTTAAGATCGCCCGGGCCGCGGAGCGTTTCGGTTATCACCGGCTGTGGTTGGCCGAACACCACAACATCCAGGGCCTGGGCTCGCCGGCGCCGGAGATCCTGATTGCTGCGCTGACCCAGGCCACGACGACCATCCGCCTGGGCTCCGGCGGCGTGATGCTGGTCAATTACTCCCCGCTGAAAGTGGCTGAGGTCTTCATGGAGCTGGAGGCCCTTGCCCCGGGCCGGATCGATCTGGGCCTCGGCCGGGCGCTCGGGGCCGACGCGCGGACGGGGGGCGCCCTGCGCTCGGTGGGGTCGGACGCCTTTCCGCAGTACTTTCACTTGCTGACGAGCTGGCTGTTGGACGCTTCGGGCAAGGCGCCGATCGGCGACGAACACCCGCTCCACGACATCCACGCCAGTCCGGCGGGCCCCTCGCACCCCGATGTCTTCGTGCTCTGCACGTCGGAAGAGAGCGCCATGTTCGCCGGCCAGGCGGGCGTTGGCATGGTGTTCGCCGAGTTCATCGCCAGGACAGACGCAGGCCCGGCGATCGCGGCATATCGCCGGGCGTTTCGGCCTTCATCGTTTCGGACCGAGCCTTGGACGGGGGTCGCTCTGATCGCCTATGCCGCGGAAACCGCCGAACAGGCCTGGCGGGAAGACGCAATGCGGCGGGCGGCCAACGTCTCGATGCTCTCCGGCCGCCGTCGCCGGTTCCTCGATCCGGCCAGCGCCGAGACCTTCCTGAACGAGTATGCCGGCACGCCGGTCCGGCAGTTGGTGGAAGCCCGCACGATCGCCGAAGACGCCGCCACGGTCCGCAGCCGGCTGGCGGAGAAGGCGCGCGAGGCTGACGCCGACGAGATTTTCGTCATGGCGACCGGTCCCTCCCTCGGGGCCCGAATCGGCTCGTTGGAGCTGATCGCGAACGCCAATCGGAACGCCGTCTGAAATTCGCCGTCCGGGCGGCCTCAGGGGGTGAGATGGTGGTGCGCGAGTCCCTGCCTGCGCGCGATCATGCTGCGCGTTTCGGCATGCCGGCTTGCGCGGCCGGGCGTTCGCGCATGGCGTCCGCCCACCGCACCACGTTAGGCAGATCTTCCGGCGGCTTGAACTTCACCATGCGGCCGAAATCGAGGCCCGAGAAAGTGACGATGTCGGCGATCGTGAGCCGGTCGGCGGCAAGCCACTCGTGATCCGCCAGCCGCCGGTCGAGCACCTTCAGTCCGCCCAGGCCCCCCTTCAGGCTACGCTCGGCCATCTCCGGGCTTTGAGACTCCAGCGCCGCCATCGCCGGGTGGCTGTGCCGCACCATGTTCATGAACGGCAGGGAGACCAGCATCTCGCCCCGGCGCATCCACATCTCGATCACCGCGGTCTCCTCGGGCGAGCGGCCGAAGAGGTTGGGTTCGGGATAGCGGCTTTCCAGGTAGCGGCAGATGGCCACGGACTCGGTGATGCAAGTCCCGTCGTCCAGCTCCAGCATCGGCACGTTGGCGAGGCCCGCCTTGCGCAGGTAGTCCGGCGTTTTGTGCTGCCCCTCCATGAGGTTGAGGGAGACGACCTCGATATCCTCGATGCCCTTTTCCGCCATCAGCCAGCGCACGCGGCGCGGGTTGGGGGCAAGCGGGGTGTCGTAGAGCTTCATCGAGGCCTCCCTAGTGACCGAACAGAGCGCTCGGCATGGCGCCGACGACGGAGGCGGTCAGGCATGTGGCCAGGAAGCCCGCCATCATCGCCTTCCAGACCATGCCCATGATCTCCTGCCGACGCTCCGGCACAAGCACGGAATATCCCGCGACGTTGATCCCCACCGAGGCGATATTGGCGAAGCCGCAAAGCGCGTAGGTCATGATCACCCGCGTCCGCTCATCGATCGCGCCGGCCGGCATGGCGCCCATGCGGATGAAGGCCGTGAACTCGGTCAGCACCAGCTTGACGCCCAGCAGCGAGCCCGCCGTGGGGGCGTCGGCCCAGCGGATTCCCAACGACCAGGCCAGCGGGGCGAAGATCACGCCCAGTCCGCGCTCGACGGAAAGCGGCGCGCCGCCGAGCGGCGGCAGCAGCCCGAGAACGCCGTTGACCATCGCCACCAGGGCCACGAACACGATCAGCGTGGCGCCGACATTGAGGACAATGGCGAGGCCGTCGGACGTGCCCTTGATCAGGGCGTCGACCGAGCTTTCGTAGACCTTGTCCATTGCCGGCTCGAGGGCTTCGGCCTGCTCGGCGGCCGGGTCCCGCGGCACCAGGATGCGGGCCAGCAGGACGCCCGCCGGCGCTGAGATGATCGAGGCGGTCAGCACGTGCGCAGCGGCGTTGGGCAGCACGTCCTTCAGGATCGTGGCGTAGGCCACCATGGTTGAGCCTGAGACGCAGCTCATGCCGACGGCGATCAGCATGAAGAGCTCCGAGCGCGAGAGCGTCGGCAGGTAGCTGCGAATGAAGATCGGGCCTTCGACCTGGCCCATGAAGACAGTCGCCGCAGTGGCCAGGGCCGGGGGCCCGCGCAGCCCCATGGTCTTTTCGAAGAGCAGGCCGAAGCCTTGCGTGATCCACTTCAGGATCCGCCAGTGCCAGAGCAACGCAGCCAGCGCGCAGACAACCAGGATGACCGGAAGCACTCTGAAGGCGAAGACGAACATCGCGCCGGGATTGGTCATCGGATACGGCTGGGCCTCCCCGCCGGCCAGGTAGCCGAACACGAAGGTTACGCCGGCCTGAGTCGATGCCGACAGGCCGTCCACGGCATGGCCCACGCCCTGCAGACCGGCTCTGAGCGCCGGCAGTCCGAACAAGGCCAGCACCAAGGCTGCCTGCACCAGCACCGCGCCGAGGGCCAGCTTCCAGGGGAATCGCCCCCGGTTCTCCGACAACACCCAGCAGATGCCGATAGCCAGCGCTATGCCGACGAGGCTTTGCGCATTCTCGAGACCGAACATTCCCAAGCCAACCCCAACCGGCCGCGAGTCTGGGCGGCCCCCTTGGCCGATAGGGGGGTAGAAGCAGTGGCTGCGCAAGATTTCAGCCTGCGGCGAGCAGCCTCACCGGCTTAAACAGACGTCGCCTGGTGATTCCTCTGGACCAACTGCACGGGATTGCCGTCTGGGTCGGCGATCCACGCCGATCGAAGCTCGCCATCAAGAAAATCGTGCGCGGGAGAGAGAAGCCTGGCTCCCTTTTCCATGAGGGCGCGCACCGCCGCGTCGGTGTCGTCGGTCCAAAGGACGATCTCGATCCAGCGGCCCTCGCCCTTCGGTTCGAGGCCATGGTGGTCCCTGGCCGCCTCGAGCGTTGCGACGCCCAGCGTGAACCCGTCGAGCGCCAGCTCGATGTGCGAGGGCTCACCGCTTGCAGGCGTGCGAAACGTCTCGGCAAAGCCCAAGTCCGCGTAGAAGGCGACGGCTTGCGGCAGGTCGCGCGAGTAGAGATTGATCATAGGACGGCTGAAGGAAGTCATGGCCGCCTCCGGCGGGACCTGAGGTGGCTGCAGATTAGCAACCACCCGCCGAAGGCAAAATGTATGAGGTGAGGGCAGCCGCCGAATAGGCCGCCCGCGAGGGGCATTACGAAGGTTTAATCCCGCCCCCCGCATCCGGGATCCTCCCTTCGGGCCTCCATAGGATTGAGCGCATTTCGTGGCGCCGTGGCCGCCCCTGTCACCTCCCTGTTACCGGGATTTAACTGGCGCCCGCGGCCCGGCGGCGACATTCCGCGCTCGACGAAGAGGGATGCCGCGATGTCGTTGGCTTTGGCCACCTTGCTCTACGAATGGAAGCGCTACAGCGCCGCCATGGTGGCCCTCGCCTTCTCCGGCCTGCTGGTCCTGGCGCAGGTGGGTATGTTCACCGGCATCGTGAACTCGATTACCGCCTCGATCGACCGCTCCCGCGCCGATCTGATGATCCTGGGCCCCAAGAACGACAGCCTGATCAACTCCGGCCCCAACGGCCTGCCGGAGCGCATCCAGCCGCTGATCTACCTCAATCCCCAGGTGGTCGAGGTCGAGAGCCTCGATGGCGACGGCGCGCCCTGGGTCAATACGCCGGCCCCGGGCAAGAAGGCCGTCAGGAGCTTCGTCAACACCTTCGACGTCGATCCCAGGCCCGGCGCTGTGACCTTGCCGATTGACTATCCGGAGTCCGTCCGGCTGGCCCTGCTGGAGCCCTACGCCGTCGTGATCGACAAGACCGCCCAGGCGACGCTTGGCACCCACCTTGGCGGGACGGCCACCCTGGGCGGCAAGACCGTCCATGTTCGCGCGCTCCTGGACAACTACCCGAATGTGAACCAGCCCGTGGTCTACATGTCGCGCGACACCATGCGGCTCCTGGGCATGGGACCGAAGAACGGCAAGACCGGTCCCCTGATGGTGCGCCTGCGTGACCCCTCCCAGGCGCTCGTCGTGCGCGACCAGCTGAACGCCGTCGCCAAAGGCGCCTACAAGGCCTGGAGCAAACCCGACCTCGCCGCGGCCAATCGCAAGGCCCTGATGGGGGAGCAGATCATCGGCATCTTCCTGGGCTTCTCGCTGTTCCTTGGCCTTCTGATCGGGGTCGGCATCACCTCCCAGACCCTGCGCGGCGCAATACTGGCCAGCATCAAGGAGTTCGCCAGCCTGAGGGCATTGGGCGTCTCCATGCGCTCGCTGAGCCTGATCGTCCTGGAGCTGTCGATCTGGGTCGGTATCGCGGGCCTGATCGCCACGGCCCTCTTCACCTTCGGGGTCTACCTCTTGGCCAGCCGGTTCAACATGCCGATGGGTTTCCCCCTGCCCTGGGTGATCACCGTCGTCGTCCTGCTCGGCATCATCTCCGTCCTCTCGGGGCTCTTCTCGCTGGGCGTCCTGAAGAAGAGCCAACCCGCGGACCTGCTGCGATGAACTCACAAACCAGCCTGATCGCCCCCTGTGGCTTGCCCCCTGCCCTGATCGCAAGGGGCTTAGTCAAGCGCTTCAAGACCGGGCGCACCCACATCGAGGTCCTGAAATCCGTCGACTTCGAGGCCCTGCACGGCGAGGTGACCATGGTCATGGGCCCCTCCGGCTCCGGCAAGTCGACGCTGATCGCGGCGCTGAGCGGGCTCCTGAAGCCCGACTGCGGGCAGGTGAGCGCCATGGGCGAGGATCTGTGGAGCTACCGGCCGAGCAAGATCGACCGGTTCCGGCTCGACCACTGCGGGTTCATCTTCCAGGGCTTCAACCTGTTCCCTGCCCTGACAGCCCTGCAGCAAGTCGAGATCATCCTGAAATACAAGGGTTTCTCTCGCTCGGATGCGCGTGAAAAAGCCGCCACGGCGCTGACGGAAGTGGGCCTCGAGATGCGCATGAATTCGCGGCCGGCGGAAATGTCGGGAGGTGAAAAACAACGGGTCGCCATCGCCCGCGCCATCGCCAAGGACCCACAACTCCTGTTCGCCGACGAGCCCACCAGCGCGCTCGACGGGGAGAACGGCCAGGTGGTGATCAAGCTCCTGCAGCGGGCCGCCAAGTCCTTCGGGGCCGCCGTCATCTGCGTGACCCACGACCCGCGGCTGGAAAGCTACGCCGACCGCGTCATCCATATCGAAGACGGCCGCATCCTCGACGACCGCCGGGTCTCGACGGGCGCCGCGCCGGCCGATCACAGCCACAACCAACCCGCCTCCGCCCATTCCGAGCGTATCCGGGCCTAAGGACCAAAGTCATGCTCGCCTTCGCCCGCAACCGTATCGTCTGGATCGTCGCCATCCTGGTCATCGCGCTGGCCGGCGGCGGGGTGTTCCTGTCCAGCCAGGCCAAGGCCAAGAAGGCGCAGGAAGCCAAGGCTGCAGCGGCCGCCGCGCCCAGCAGCCCGTACGTGGCCATCGCCAACGGCAAGGCCGACGTGGAGGGGGGCGTGATCCAGGTCGCCGCGCGCACCTCCGGCGTCGTTCGTGAAGTCCTGGCGCAGGAGGGCGATGACGTGACCAAGGGCCAGGTTCTGGCCCGCCTGGAAGACGACGAACCGCGGCTGCAGGCCGAAAGCGCCGCAGCCGATATGCGACAGGCGGAAGCCCAGATCCCCCTGTTGCAGGTGCAGCTCACGACGGCCAAGCGCGAGCTCTCCCGGCTGCAGGGCCTGGTCGCCACCAACTTCGTCGCCGGCCAGCGTGTCGACCAGGCGCAGGATGCCGTGCGCCAGGCCGAGGCCGGCATCGCCGCTCAGCAGGCCGCTATCGGCGCGGCGCGGGCGAAGTACAACCAGGCCCACTACAACCAGGAACTGACGATCATCCGGGCGCCGGCCGACGGCCGCATCGTGCGCCGCTACGCCAACCCCGGCGCCGGCGCCTCGACGCTGAACGTCTCCAACATGTTCGACCTGGAACCCAAGGCGAACCGCATCGTCCGCGCCGAGATCTCGGAGAGCGCGCTGCCCTTCGTGGTCATCGGCCAGAAGGTGCAACTCTCGCCCGAAAGCGATCCCGCGAAGGTCATCGCCGGCAAGGTGCTGCGCCGCGCGGCCGTCTTCGGCGCGCGCAAGCTGCAGTCCGACGACCCGACCGAGCGGACCGACGAACGCGTCGTCGAAGTCGTTGTCGGGACCGACGGCGCCCCCTTCCTGATCGGCCAGCGGGTGCTCGTGAAGTTCATGCGCACCCAGGAGCAAGCGCGCGTGAACCCGCCTGCCGTGGGCTGATCCCGCTGGATCCTCCATCCCGGCCATCGGCGGGACAAGCAGATGGCGGGGTTCTTGACGCGCCTGCGCTCTCCCCGCACAAGGCCGCCGACTTCGCGCGGCAGCAGATCAAGAGGACTTCCCCATGTCGGACATCCGTTTCGACGGCAAAGTGGCCATCGTCACCGGCGCGGGCGGAGGCCTCGGGCGTCAGCACGCCCTTGAGCTCGCCCGCCGCGGCGCCAAGGTGGTCGTCAACGACCTCGGCGGCTCGGTCGACGGTTCCGGCGGCGGCTCCGACGCCGCAAACGCCGTCGTCGATGAAATCAAGGCGCTGGGCGGCGAGGCGATCGCCAACGGCTCCTCGGTGACCGACGACGCGGGCGTCACCCTGATGGTCAAGCATGCCATGGACGCCTGGGGCCGCATCGACGTGCTGGTCGCCAACGCCGGCGTGCTGCGCGACAAGACCTTCTCCAAGATGGAGATCGCCGACTTCGAGTTCGTTCTGAACGTCCACCTGATGGGAACGGTGAAGCCCGCCAAGGCCGTCTGGGAGATCATGCGCGAGCAGAACTACGGCCGCATCGTCTGCACCACCTCCTCGTCCGGGCTTTACGGCAACTTCGGCCAGTCGAACTACGGCGCGGCCAAACTCGGCATCATCGGCCTGATGAACACGCTGAAGCTCGAGGGCCAGAAGAACAATATCCATGTCAACGCCGTCGCCCCGGTGGCCGCGACCCGGATGACCGAGAACCTGATGCCGCCGGCGATCCTTGAGCGGCTGAAGCCCGAGTACGTGACCCCGGGCGTCGTCTTCCTTTGCTCGGAAGATGCGCCCACGGGCTGCATCCTGACGGCCGGCGCCGGCGCGTTCGCGCTCTCCCACATCGTTGAGACCGAAGGTGTCTACCTCGGAGAAGGCGGCCTCTCGGTCGAGGAAGTTCGCGACAGCTGGGCCAAGATCATCGATCCGGCAGGGCAGCAGGCCTACCAGGCGGGCGGCGAGCAATCGGCCAAATTCTTCCGCAAGATGCAGGGTGGCT
The DNA here is from genome assembly GCF_036495085.1 of Phenylobacterium sp. Classification (GTDB taxonomy): domain Bacteria; phylum Pseudomonadota; class Alphaproteobacteria; order Caulobacterales; family Caulobacteraceae; genus Phenylobacterium. The sequence goes on from NZ_DASXNL010000028.1 coordinate 52,276, forward strand.
GAGCGGTCATCGGCAACCGGCATTACGCCGAATATACTTGCGCCCCTGTAGTTGAGTGCTGCTAACCTTCCGGCCTGATCGCGCCCGCCAGAGGCGCGGCGATAGTTGGAGGTTGCGCGTGTCCGACGCCAAAACGAGGGCGGCTGCGCCGGCGCAGCTGTCGCTTCTTTCGGTCCTCGCCTTCGCCTGCGCTTACATGCCATTTGCGGCGCTGCAGCTTTCGGTGGCGGTGCAGCTTCCGCCCTTCTTCGCCAGCCAGCTCGGGCTCGGGCTGGCGGCGGGCGCCGCCTTCGGCGTGGTGCGGCTGATCGACATCCCGGTCGACCCGGCGCTCGGCCTGTTCATGGACAAAACCAAGACGCCGATCGGGCGCTACCGGCCGTGGATGATCGCCGGCGCGCCGATCCTGATGCTGGCGCTCTACATGCTCTACCAGGCGCCGCCGGGCATCACCGAGCGCTACCTCGTGGTCTGGCTGCTGGTCGTCTACCTCGGCATGTCGATCCTCCTCGTCGCCGGCAATTCGTGGGCTTCTACGCTGGCCACCAGCTATAAGGCGCGATCGCGCATCTTCGGGGCGATGCTGGCGCTGGGCGTCGTCGGCACAGTCACCGCATTGCTGATCCCGGTGATCTTCGAGAAGACCGGCCGCACCGAGCTTAGCGGCATGCGCGCCGTCGGCTGGTTCCTGTTCGTAATGTCCCCCATCGCCATCCTGATCGCGCTCGTCAGCACGCCGGAACGGCTCGTCAAGTCGCCGCCCGGTCACCGCTTCCGCGTCAGCGACTACTTCCGTCTGCTCTCCCGCGGCAACGTACTGCGGATTCTGGCGGCAGACTTCTGCGTGACCATGGGGCCCGGTTGGATGGCCGCGCTCTACTTCTTCTACTACCGCCAGTCGCGGCAGATCAGCCTCTCGGACGCCAGCCTGCTGCTCACCCTCTACATACTCGCAGGCCTGATCGGCGGTCCGGCCACGGCCTGGCTCGGGAACAGGATCAGCAAGCACCGGGCGCTGATTGTCTCCACGACGCTCTATTCGCTGATGCTGATCATCATCCCGCTCATGCCGCGCGGAGACGCCAAGCTCTACGCCGCGCCCATGATTATCCTGGGCGCGCTCGCCACCGGCTTCGTGGTGATGGTGCGCGCTATCACCGCCGACGTCGGCGACGAACTGAGGTTGCAGGGCGGACGCGACCTGATTGGACTGCTCTATGCGGTGACCAGCGCCACGACCAAGGCCGCCGGCGCGCTGGCCATATTCGTCAGCTATGCGCTTCTGAACTCAGTCGGCTTCAACGCCCGGCCCGGCGCCCTCAACGGACCCGACCAGATCCACGGCCTGGACCTGATCTTCATCTTGGGTCCGATCGCCTTCGTGATGCTCGGCGGAGCCAGCTTCCTGGGTTACGCGCTCACCGCCGACAAGCACGCCGAAATCCGCCGTGAGCTGGACGAGCGCGACGCCGCCATCGAGGGCGAGGCTGCGGTTCTGCAGGGGCTGACCGGAGAGACCGCCGGGGCGGCCGCCTCGCGTTCGTGATCGGCTGCCGCTACGGAAAGCGCTTGCGCGCGCGCCATCTGCAAGCTCTCCTGTCTACATAAGCGCCCCATCAGAGGGCGACCTATTTATTTTGGGAGACGTCCAGTGAGTCTAGCCACCGAGGCCCCGGCGGGCCGGTTGTCATTTCCACGCCTGTTCGCGTTTTCCGCCGGCAGCATCCCGGCCTATCTGCTGCTCGGGATCATGGGTGTCTACCTGCCCCGGTTCTACGCGGGTCACCTGGGCATGAGTCTCCTGACGCTGGGGGCCGCAATCGCCGTCATCCGGTTGGCCGACCTGGGCATCGACCTGTTTCTTGGCATGGCGATGGACAAGACCATGACGGCGTTCGGTCGATATCGACCCTGGTACCTCCTGGGCCTGCCCGTGCTCGCGCTGGCGGTCTTCAAGGTCTTTAATCCGCCGGAAGGCGCGGGGATCAACTATCTCCTCCTCTGGTACACCCTGCTCTACATCGCCTACTCGCTCCTGGTTCTGTCGCATTCGGCCTGGGCCGGGACGATCTCGGGCCACTACGACGAGCGCTCACGCATCTTCGGCTGGATGATGGGGCTGGGGTTCGCCGGGAGCGTCGCTATCAACCTGCTGCCGCTCGTGACCCACGGCGCGATCAACCCGGCCAAGTCGGCGAGCATCCCGACCATCGGCTGGATCATCATCGCATCAGCGGTCGTCGCCGTCCCGTTGGCGCTGTTGCTGACCCCGGAGCGCGAGGCGCCGCTGGCCAGGAAGGAGCGGCCGACCTTCAAGGACTATGCGGCGGTCGTCACGACGCCGTCGATGCTGCGCCTGCTGCTGGCTGACCTGTTCCTGACGCTTGGTCCGGGCACGACCGCGCCGATCTACATTTTCTTCTTCCACGAGGCGAAGAAGTTCTCGCTGGTCGAAGTGCCGCTGCTGCTCATTCCCTACACGGCCGCGGGCGTCATCGGCGCGCCGTTCTGGGGCCGGGTGGCGCAGAAGCTCGGCAAGCACCGCACCGTACAGATCGCCTGCATCTGCTACGCCATCACCCAGACAATCCTGATGGCGTTGCCGGCCGGGCAGTTCGCGATCACCGCCGTCGCCATGGCGTCAGTGGGCTTCTGCGCCAGCGCCTTCATCCTTCTTGTCCGCGCCATGGTGGCCGACGTGGCCGACCAGCTGCGGCTGGAAACCGGCCGCGAACGCTCGGGCGTTCTCTTCGCCCTCGTCACCATGACCCAGAAGTTCGGCACCTCGATCACGATCTCGATCGTCTTTCCAATCCTCGGCTACGTCGGGTTCAACGCCAAGGACGGCGCGGTGAACACGCCCCACGCCATCTGGGGGCTGGAGATGTGCTACCTCTTCGCGCCCATCATCCTGGTGCTGGTCGGCGGCTGCTTCTTCTTCGGCTACTCGCTAACGGCCGAGCGTCAGAGCGAAATCCGCGCCCAGCTCGAAGCGATGGCCAAGGTCGATGTGGCGTCAGCCGAAGAAAGCCTGGTGGGACCCGGGGAGACCGTAGCCCCGGCGGAATAACTCAGCGAAGCTTCTTCGCCATCTCGATGAAGACCTGGGCCGCGGCGCTGTCCGGCGCCGTGGCGACCAGGGGTTTTCCGTCATCGCCGCCCTGACGCAGCGGGACATCGATAGGCACCTGACCCAACAGCGGCGCCCCGAGCGCCTGGGCCTCCCTGGCCGCGCCCCCCTCGCCAAAGATCGGGATGCGGGCGCCGGTGGCCGGTTCGGCGAACCAGGCCATGTTTTCCACCACCCCCAGGATCGAGGCGCCGGTCTTGCGGAACATGGTGGCCGCGCGCCGGGCGTCAATCAGGGCTATCTCCTGCGGCGTCGAGACGATCACCACGCCATCGAGCTGCAGGCGCTGGACAAGCGTCAGCTGTATGTCGCCGGTGCCGGGCGGCAGGTCCACGATCAGTACGTCGAGCGGGTCCTCGGCAGTCCCCCAGACGCTGTTCATCAGCGTCCGCAACGCCGAGGACGCCATCGGGCCGCGCCAGATATTGGCTGTGCCGTCCTCGACGATGAAGCCGATGGACATCACCTTCACGCCCCAGGCCTTCAGAGGGATCAACCGCTTCTCGGCGTCGAATTCCGGCTCGTCCTTGATGCCCATCATGTGGGGAGCCGAGGGCCCATAGATGTCGGCGTCCAGCAGGCCGGCGCGCAGGCCCAGGTGGGCGAAGGCGGCCGCGAGGTTCACGGCCACCGTCGACTTGCCGACCCCGCCCTTGCCGCTCGCGATGGCGATCACCTTGCCCACAAAAGCCGGACGAACGGCCTCGGCGGAGGGCGAGAGCCGGGCCTGCGGATCCTCCTGCACCCGAGCGGTCGTGCGGCGTGGCGTCACCTTCAGGGGCGGGCCGACGGTCTCGGCGGTCAGCACGACCTGCGCGGTTTCGACCCCTCGAACCTGAGCCAGTGCGCGCTCGGCGGCTTCGCGCACGGGGCCGTAGAGTTCAGTCTCGGCAGCCGGAACCTCGAGCATGAAGGCGGCCTTCGCGCCGCGAATCGTCAGGCCGCGTACCAGGCCCGCCGTGGTCAGTCCGCGCCCCGAGCGGGGATCGCGGACGGTGTCGAGGGCCGCCAGGATGGCGTCTCGGTTAGGTGCGTTCTCGTCGCTCATGGCGCCTTAAGCTTGCTTTGACCCCTGTTGGGTCTCATATCCGCAGGACTGCGCGGGTTTACACGCCCGCCGCGCCTGGATCGACAACAACAAAGCTTCTCGCAAAGACCGACCCGGCACATGCCCTGGAACGACAACGCCAATCCCGGCCCCTGGGGCTCACCCCCATCGGGCGATGACGGCGGGCGCAGGGATGCGCCCCAGCGCCGACCACCGGGCAACGGCGGCCGGGGCCCGAGACCTCCCGGCCCTGACTTCGGCGCTGGGCTGGACCGCCTGGTTCTAAGGTTGCGTAACCTGTTCGGCGGAGGTCCCGGCGGCGGCGTGCGGCCCGGGGCCATCGCGGCGGTCGCAGGCGCGGTCTTCGCGCTTTGGGCGTTATCTGGCCTCTACATGGTGCAGCCCAACGAAGAAGGGGTGGTCACCACCTTCGGCGCCTATTCCCGCTCCGAGGCGCCGGGCCTGCGCTATCACCTGCCCACGCCCATCGAGGACGTAGAGAAGGTGCCGGTAACGTCGCTGAACCGCATAGATATCGGCGGCACAGGCACTGCGGATGGGGACATCCCGCAAGAAAGCCTGATGCTGACCAGCGACGAAAACATCATCGACCTGAACTTCAGCGTCACCTGGCGGGTCGCCGATGCGTCGCGCTACCTCTTCGCGACGCGAAATCCCGAGGAAGCCGTGAAGGCGGTCGCCGAAAGCGCCATGCGCGAGGTGATCGGGCGCACGCCGCTGGACCCGATCCTCACCACCGGCCGCGGCCAGGTGCAGTTGCAAACCGCCGAGCTGATGCAGAAGACGCTGGATTCCTGGGGCGCCGGCGTCAGCATCGTCGAAGTGCAGATCCGCGGCGTTAACCCGCCGCAGGAAGTTGTCGCCGCCTTCCGCGACGTCCTGAGCGCGGACCAGGATCGCGCTTCGGCTGTCAACGAGGCCGACGCCTACAGGAACCGGGTGGTCAACGAGGCCAAGGGCGACGCCGCCAAGATCGTGCAGTACGCCCAGGGCTACCGCGAGCGCGCCGTGCGCACCGCCACCGGCGACGCGGCGCGGTTCAATTCCATCTACAATGAATACCGCCACGCGCCCGAGGCGACGCGCCAGCGGCTGTATCTGGAGACGATGGAGCAGGTCCTGGAGCACTCCAACAAGGTGGTCATCTCAGGCAAAGGGCTGACCGCGCCGGTGATCCTGCCGCCCGACGTCTTCCGGCCTCGTTCAGGACCGGCGGCAGTCGCGCCCGCCGCGCCGGCGGCGCCGACGGCGCCGTCAACGGACGCCACCACGCCGCCCGCGCAGACGCAACGCGGAGCCGCACAATGACCCGCAATCCGCTGGTGTTCTACGCGGTCCTGGCCTTTGTCGCCTTGATCATCGTCGCCAACAGCCTGTTCGTCGTCGAACAGCGCGAACAAGCCATCGTCCTTCGCTTCGGCCAGCCGGTCCGGGTCATCCATGCGCCGGGTCAACCGGGAGCGGGGCTCAACTTCAAGCAGCCGTTCGTGGAGAACGTGGTGAAGTTCGACCGGCGCAACCTGGCGCTGGAAGCTGACCAGGAAGAGGTCATCTCCGCTGACCAGAAGCGGCTCGTGGTCGACGCCTTCCTGCGCTACCGCATCTCCGACCCCCTGCAGTACTACCGGACCCTGCGCGACGAGCGCACGGCGCAGGACCGCCTTGAGCGGCTGGTGAACTCCTCGCTTCGTGAGGTGCTGGGCCAGATCAACCAGTCGGACATTATATCGGGCCAACGCGACCGGCTGATGCGTCAGTCGAGGCTCGATGTGGCCCGTCGCGCAAAGGAATCGCGGCTGGGTCTGGAGATCATCGACTTCCGCATCAAGCGCGCCGACTTGCCGGCCGCCAACCAGGCCTCGGTCTATCGGCGAATGCAGACGCAACGCCAGCAGATCGCCGCCCAGTACCGAGCTCAGGGCGAGCAGCAGAAGCGTGAGATCATCGCCAGCGCCGACAAGGAAGTGGCCATCACCATCGCCACGGCGCAGCAGGAAGGCGAGACCACCAAGGGCGAGGGCGACGCCCAGCGCACGCGGATCTTCGGCCAGGCGTTCGGCAAGGACCCTGCGTTTGCATCCTTCTATCGCTCGATGCAGGCCTATGAGGCCGGCCTGGGCCAGGGCGACACCACCCTGGTGCTCTCGCCCGACAGCGCCTTCTTCAAATATTTCGAACAGGGTCCAAGCGGTCGACGCTAGCTAACCGCGGCGCTGCCCCTCCAGGAGTTCCCGCACCTCGTGAAGGTCGCGAGCGATGCGCACGGTGAGCGTGCGCATCTCCTCGGTTGGATCCAGCATGTCGGGGACCATCACCGTCATCATTTCGGCGGCCGAGGCCGAACGGACGCCGTTGTGGCTGTCTTCCAGCGCCAGGCAATCCTGCGGCGCGACACACAGGGCCGCGGCAGCCCGCAGGAAGGGCTCAGGGTGCGGCTTGCCCCGCCCTTGCACGTCGCGGGTGATGAAGGCGCCGAAGCGATCCAGCAGGCCGTGGGGCCCCAGGCTCTGCTCCACAGCTTCACGGCTGGACGAGGTGGCTATGGCGCGCGGGAGGTCCAGTGCGTCCAATGCGTCCAGGATCTCGACCACGCCAGCCTTCAAGGCGATCCCAGCCGCCAGCTCGGCGCGGAAATAGCGGCTGACCGAGGCTGAGTAGGCCGCAAGATCAAAGCCCTTTCCGAAGTGCTCGACCAGGATCGGGTCGCTGGCCGCGTGCGGCAGGCCGACCATCCTCTGAAAGGTCTGGAACGGCATTTCGCCGCCGATTTCGCCCGCCGCCTGGCGCATCGCAGCGAAAACCACCGTCTCAGTGTCGACCAGCAGGCCGTCCATGTCGAAGACGACTGCTTTTACCTGGCGGGGGAGGTTCATGGCGCGGACTCGGCGGAGTCGGGACTGGCGGGCAAATCAACGGCGGCTTCAGTCTGTAACGAAGTCGCCCACAGCGTAACCTTGGAAGTACAGCAGCGTGGTGAGGTCGGCGTGATCCACCCGAGCGTCGGCCTGGGCCGCCACGACAGGTTTGGCGCGATAGGCGACGCCAAGTCCCGCCGCCTCGATCATCGCCAGGTCGTTGGCCCCATCCCCGACGGCCAAGGTCGCGGAGAGCGGGACGCCTTTAGCGGCGGCCTCTTCGGTCAGAGCCAAGAGCTTCGCCTCGCGCCCGAGGATCGGCTCGCCGACGACACCGGTCAGCGCGCCGGCCTCTTCGATCAGCGTGTTGCCGCGATGGGTATGGAACGAGGCTGCCTGCGCCACCCGGCTCGTGAAAAATGAGAACCCCCCGGAAACCAGCACGCACCGGGCGCCGTTCGCAGCCATGGTCCTGACCAAAGTCCGGGCGCCTGGATTGAGCCGGACGCGTTCGTCGTAAGCCCGCTGCAGGGTTGCCACCGGCAGGCCCTTCAGCATGACCACCCGTTCGCGCAATGCGCCTTCGAAAGCGAGTTCGCCTCTCATGGCCCGCTCGGTGATTGCCGAGATCTGCGCCTTGAGCCCTGCGAAGTCGGCCAGCTCGTCCAGGCATTCGACGTTGATGATTGTCGAGTCCATGTCGGCGACCAGAAGTTTCTTGCGCCGGTCCGCGACGGGCTGCACGCACCAATCCAGCTTCTGCTCAGCCATCGCTGCGGCCAGGGCCGCGCGGACCGCGGCGAGATCCTCGGCCTCCAGGAAGACGTCGGTGACAGCGCCCTCGCCCGCCTCCAGTTTGCGCGAAGACGTGCCGCGCGCCCCCGCACTGGCGAAAACTTCGCGCAGGTTCATTGAGAAAGCCCCTGCATTGGGCGGCGCGACGAGGGTAAGGACAAGCTCCATGGACTACCGCATGTGGCTGATCGCCGGACCCACGGCAAGCGGCAAGTCGGCGCTGGCGCTTCGCCTGGCCCGCACGACCGGCGCTGAAATCGTCAATGCCGACTCCATGCAGCTCTACCGCGATCTGCGCCTTCTGACCGCTCGACCGTCGCCGGAGGAGGAGGCCCAGGCCCCGCACCACCTGTTCGGAACCGTCGACGCCGCCGACGGCTGGTCGGCCGGTCGGTGGCTGCGGGCTGCCGCGCAGAGCCTGCGCAGCATCGCCATGCGCGGCGGCCGCGCGATCGTCGTCGGCGGGACGGGCCTCTATTTCCAGGCGCTCACCGGCGGCCTGGCGGAGGTCCCCGAGGTCCCGTCCGACCTGCGCGGCCAGGCGGCCGACGAGTTCGAGGCCATGGGTGAGACGGCCTTTCGGCGTCGGCTGGCCGAAGCCGACCCGACCGCAGAGGCGCGCATCAACAGCGGCGACCGCCAGCGGCTGGTCCGCGCCTGGAGCGTCTGGACCGCCAGCGGCGTGCCCTTGAGCGTCCATCAGGCCAAGACCGAGCCCCTGCTCGGTCCCGGCACATGGCGCGCTGTCGCCCTGGAGCCGCCGCGTGAAGCGCTGTCCGCCCGTTGCAACGCGCGGCTTGCAGCCATGGTCGAAGCCGGCGTCCTCGACGAAGTGGCGGCCTTGGCGCAGCGAAACCTCGACCCGCGGCTGCCCTTGATGAAGGCCGTCGGCCTGCGCGAGTTCGCTGCCCACTTGCGAGGCGAGGCCACGCTATCTGCGGCGCTGGCCGCGGCCCAACAGGAGACCCGCCGCTACGCCAAGCGCCAGACCACCTGGATGCGGGGCCGGATGACCGATTGGCCACGGCTCACGGATATCGAGCCCGAAGCCCAATGGAGGCAGTTTCTTGCGCTCGACCCTGCCTTGACGCCCTAGGCGCAGCATGCGAAATGCCTGATCCAATCGTTCCAGGGAATTCTCGTGCGCAAGATCCTCGTACTCGTAAGGCGACCCGCCGCGGACTGACTTCGATGTCAGCCCGTCAACGGTCGCTTGCACCAGGCCCCCAGAGGGCCTTTTTTATTGCCCCAACCCCGAGCCGATCCCATGACTGCCCACCAGACCATCCTCGCGCAACCGGCCGACGCTGAAGCCATCACGCTCTCGGGCGCCGAGATGGTTGTGCGCGCGCTCATCGACCAGGGCGTCGATGTGCTCTTCGGCTATCCGGGCGGCGCCGTGCTGCCGATCTACGACGCCCTTTTCGCCGAGCCGCGGCTGAAGCATGTCCTCGTCCGTCATGAGCAAGGCGCGACCCACGCCGCGGAGGGCTATGCGCGCTCCACCGGCAAGCCCGGCGTCGTGCTGGTCACCTCCGGCCCAGGCGCCACCAATGCGGTCACGGGCATCGTCGACGCCCTGATGGACTCGATCCCGCTGATCGTGATCACCGGGCAGGTCGCCACCCACCTGATCGGCACCGACGCCTTCCAGGAATGCGACACCATCGGCATCACCCGGCCCTGCACCAAGCACAACTACCTGGTGAAGTCGGTCGAGGACCTGCCGCGCATCCTGCACGAGGCCTTCCACATCGCGACCTCCGGAAGGCCGGGGCCGGTGGTCATCGACATCCCCAAGGACGTGCAGTTCGCCAAGGGGACTTACCAGGGCCCGTCCGAGGTCCAGCATGTCCACAACTACGCGCCGCGCACCAAGGGCGACCCGAGCCGCATCGCAGAAGCCGCCTCCATGATCGCCAAGGCCCGCCGGCCGATCCTCTACACCGGTGGCGGGGTCATCAACGCCGGGCCCGAGGCCGCAAGGCTGTTGCGCGAGTTCGCGGCGCTGACCGGCGCGCCCGTTACCTCGACCCTGATGGGCCTGGGCGCCTTCCCGGCCTCCAATCCCCAGTGGCTGGGCATGCTGGGCATGCACGGCGCGTTCGAGGCCAACAACGCCATGCACGACTGCGACGTCATGGTGGCCGTCGGCGCACGCTTCGACGACCGGGTGACCGGGCGCCTCGACGCCTTCGCGCCCGGCTCGCGCAAGATCCACATCGACATCGACGCCTCCTCGATCGGCAAGAACGTTCGCGCCGACGTCGGCATCGTGGGCGACGCGGCCAGCGTGCTCGCCGACCTGATCGCGGTGTGGAAGCAGAACAACTTCGCCACCAGCGAGGCGGCCATGGCCGAGTGGTGGAAGCAGATCGATGGCTGGCGCGCGGTCGACAGCTTCCGCTACCGGCCCGACGCCAAGCTGATCAAGCCGCAGCACGCCATCCAGCGGCTCTACGAGCTGACCCGGCACGAAGACGTCTACATCACCACCGAGGTCGGCCAGCACCAGATGTGGGCCGCCCAGTTCTACCATTTCGAAGAGCCCAACCGCTGGATGACCTCAGGCGGGCTGGGAACCATGGGGTATGGCCTGCCCGCGGCCGTGGGTGTGCAGATGGCCCACCCGGACAGCCTGGTCATCGACATTGCCGGCGACGCTTCCGTGCAGATGACGATGCAGGAGATTTCCACCGCCGTTCAGCACGACCTGCCGATCAAGATCTTCATCCTGAACAACGAGTGGATGGGCATGGTCCGCCAATGGCAGCAACTGCTCCACGGCGAGCGCTACTCACACTCCTATTCCGCCAGCCTGCCCGACTTCGTGAAGTTGGCCGAGGCCTATGGCGGCGTGGGGCTGCGCGCCGATCACCCCGACGAGCTCGACGACAAGATCCGCGAGATGATCGCCGTCAAGAAGCCCGTCATCTTCGACTGTCGGGTGACCAAGGAAGAAAACTGCTTCCCGATGATTCCCTCCGGCAAGGCGCACAATGAGATGATCATGGCCGAGGACACCCGCGACCTCGGCTCGATCATCGACGAGGCCGGCAAGCGCCTGGTGTGAGGGCGAGGGCCGGCCATTCAACTGATGGTCCAATAGAGGCGCCGAACGGCGGCTGGATCGTTCAGGCGGGCGCCCCACGAGGCGCGTCGCCATCGCCGGCTGGAAAGCGGCCTAGCGGCCAGTCGCCATCCGTGAAGAACAGGTTCGGGTAGCGCGGCGGCGTTGCAGCAACGTTGGCGTCGAGCTAGCGCGCGCCCAGCCGCGCCATCACTTCGCGGGGGATGTCGTAGTCGGCGACAATGCGAGCGCGGTCTCGCAGGCCCATGACGTCGCGCTGTACGAGCAGACACCAGACAGCATCGGCCGCGGCCTTCAACGCCTCGGCTCGCCCGGCGCCCTCATGCGCCTTCAGCGCCGCCAACGCCGCCTCGGCCTTGCGCCCCATCCGTCCGAGCGCTGCGGCCTGCTCTTCGACAATCTCATACCGAAGCGCCGCCTCGCCGGCATCGGCGCCGAGCCGCTTGAGGTAGGCCTGGGGCATGCGTAGCGAGGACATGGCGACCATGTTGGCGCCGCGCCACCGCTACGCAAGCCTCGCTTCAACCGCCGTAAAAGAACCGCTCCTCGGCGATCTTGCCGTCCTTGAGTGTGTAGACGGCCATTTCGTCCATGGTCACCCGCTGGCCGGTCGCCTTCGGCGTCATGTCCATCTTGAAGCGAACGACGAACTGGTCGCCGTTGACATAAGGGCCCTCGACCTCGACGGCGTGGACCTCGTGGTTGGCCGACCACCATTCGCCCTTGCCGCGCGCAGCGTCGATGCCCCGGCTTACGGGGTCGCCGCCGCCGGGCGCGCCGGCTTCGACGCTCACCACGTCCTTGGCCCAGTATTTCTCACCGGACTCGGCGAATTTGCCCTGCTTGCAGAGCGCGACGAGATCGTTGGCGATGTCTTGGGTGCTCATGGCTCATCTCCTTGGTTTCGAGCCCATCCTGGACCGAGCTTATGACACCGTCCTGTCAGCAGGTCTCGGCGTCGCTCACGGCTTGCAGGCGAGCTCGTGCTATGAGACGTGCGAACCGGCCCGATTGAGACAAGGCCGAATACAGGACCACCATGACCGACACCCAGCCCGCCTCCGTCTACGACCTCGCCCACACCGAAGAGGTGGAGAGCCTGGCCACCTTCGCGGTCCTGGTGGACAACGAGCCGGGCGTGCTGCACCGCCTCGTCGGCCTGTTCGCGGCGCGCGGTTACAACATCGAAAGCCTGACCGTCGCGGAGACCGACCGCCGGGCCCACACCAGCCGCGTCACCATCGTCACCCGCGGCACGCCGCACGTGCTGGCCCAGATCGAGGCCCAGCTCACCAAGATGGTCTCCACCCGCCACGTGCAGGACGTGACCCGCGACCCCAACGGCCTGGAGCGCGAACTCGCCCTGGTGAAGGTTAAAGGGATCGGCGCCGACCGTGTCGAAGCTCTGCGGGTCGCCGACATCTTCCGCGCCAAGGTGATCGACACCACGCACGAGAGCTTTGTCTTCGAGCTCACCGGCTCGCCGTCGAAGATCGATAAGTTTACCGACCTGATGCGGCCACTGGGCCTGGTGGAGGTCTCGCGCACCGGCGTGCTTTCAATCCAGCGCGGCGTCGAAGTGCTCTGAGGGGGCGACCAGGGGCGCCTGCTAAGCCGGCTGGGGCTGGTCTTGTCGGGGTCCCTGCGCCATTTCAGCGATGATCCGACGCCGCACGTGGAAGCGGATGACCGTATATTGCACGGCGAACAGGGCGACCTTTGAGGCGAACGGGACCACGGCGATGAAAGCCGGCCACGCATTTGGAAAGGCCACCGCGACCAGGAGGTTGGCGAGCGCAGTCAGCCCCATCAAGCCCGCCCAGACATAGCCGAAGATGATCATCAGCGGCTTGCCGTGCTCGCCTGCGATCGGCGGGAGGTAGCGCAGCATCCAGCCGCGCTTCAGCATCACCGCACCGACCGCCAGGTAGATGATGGTCGGCTTGGCCATCAGGAAGCGCGGGTCATTGGTGAGGATGCCGAGCGTCCCGAACACCACGACCAAGCCAAGAGACGCCCACTGGAGGAGTTCGATCTTCCGCTTGAGGAGCCGTTGAATCGTGACCTGCGCCACACCGATCAGAAGCGCGACGCCCGTGGCCACGCGCACGTCCACCTTCATCGCCACCAGCGCAGCGAAGACGATGGTGGGAAAGAAGTCCGAGATCAGCGGGCGCGCCGCGTAGAGCAGGCCGTTCATGGAAAATCTCCAGTGAAAACTTACGCCTGCAAGGCTACGGCGGCCACCGGAAACCCCCTAACCCGCTCACGAAGGCAGCGCGGCGATTGGCGGAAAACGCCCGGTCATTCGCGCTTCGCGAACAGACAGTTCTTCTATTGCTAACGACACCAGCCTATATTCGCCGGGTCAGGGCTTGCTCTGACTATGGAGATAAACGCGCACGCAATAAGCGGACTGGACCCGGGTGCGATTCCCGGCGGCTCCACCAATCTTCCTCCGGGTTATCGCCTGGAAGCGAGGGGCCGATCAGCATCGACAGACGTGTAAAGGTGTTGCTTTCTTCCGGCCTGACCCACCGTTCCGGGTCTTAAAACTAACTGCGAACGATAACTTCGCTGGAGAAGTCCGCCTGGCCGCGTAAGCGGTTCGACGGTTCTCAATCTAAGTCCTAGGGGTTCAGATCCTTAGGCGGGGCCCGGAGGGCGCCTGCCAACAGAAGCCCTCCACCTACCAGCGGGTAGGCGCGCACATCTTGTCGGCAGGGATGCGAGGCGCCTGCACAAAAGACCGCCAACATCTGAAATCCCCCCGGCGTTCACCTTTTTCGCCGCAGCCATGAAGCCGCTTTGCGCGTTGCGGGTCAGGCGCTAGGTTCCAACCCGCGTTTATTCGGAGTCTCCATGGCCCAGGATCCGCCGGCCCAGGATTTGATGCGCTATGAGGCGATGGCCCAAGACGCACTGCGTGGGGTCGTCAAGACAGCACTGAAGCGTGCGGCGGCGCCGGAAGGTCTGCCGGGCGCGCACCATTTCTACATCACCTTCAAGACCGAGGCGCCGGGCGTGTCTGGGCCGTCGGACCTGCTGGGCAAGTATCCCGACGAAATGACCATCGTCCTGCAGCACCAGTATTGGGACCTGGCGCCGGGCGAGACCTTCTTCTCGGTGACCCTGCAGTTCGGCGGTTTGCCCAAGCGGCTGTCGGTGCCCTATGCCGCGGTCACCCGGTTCTACGATCCGAGCGTTCAGTTCCTGCTGCAGTTCGAAGCGCCGGCCGCTCCCGAAGGCGCCGCAGGCCGCCAGGCCGAACCCGAAATCAAGACCGTCGCAGAGGGCGAGCCTGCGCCCGCCGATGGCGAGGCGAAAATCGTTTCGCTCGACCAGTTCAGAAAGAAGTGAGCCGCCCCGCATGAGCGACGCTGCGACCACGGAGCCTCAGTCCGCGGCCCCGGAGCCCCTGACCGACGGCGCTATCCTTGAACGGTTCCTGCGCACGAAGAACCAGCCGACCGGCTCCCAGACCCTGGGGTTTCGGATGTTGTCGGTGAACCAGGCGACAAGGACGGTCGAGGTCGAGTTCGAAGCCCGGGCCGACCGCCTCTTAAATCCGATGAAGCAGATCCAGGGCGGCTTCCTGTGCGCGATGCTGGACGAATGCATGAGTGTCGCGTGCATGGTGGCCTCCGGCATGACCGCGGTCGCTCCGACGCTGGAGATGAAGACCAGCTTCTTTCGTCCTGGCCTGCCCGGAAAGCTGCGCGGCGTCGGCCGGGTCGCCAAGTGGGGTCGGCAGGTGGCCTTCACCGAGGGCGAACTCTACGACGCCGAGGGCCGGCTACTGGCCAAGGCGACCGGCACGGCTATCCCGACGCCGTTCCAGACCTACAAGAAGTGAAATAGGTGCGGCCCGTCGCGCGCCTGGCCTGGGTGATCCTGAGCCTCTGGCTTGCGCAGACGACGCCTGCCGCCGCGGCCTCAGCGTTCAGCGACTGGAGCGCCGTGGTGATCGCCGGCGACTGGCACGCCCACTCCGGCGGCCCGTCGGAGGCCTTTGACAACGCGCGGCGAGATGTCGCCCGGGCTTTTGAACAGGCCGGCTTCGAGCCTGGCAACCTGCGCCAGTTTTCCGTTCGGCCGGAACGATACAAGGACACCAACCCGGCTAAGTCGGAGCCGCAGGGCATCTTCAACGCGCTTGCCGACCTGACATCGCGGGCTACCGGCGGATGCCTGATCTACTTCAGTTCGCACGGCGCTCCCCAAGGTGTGGTCGTCGACCAGCAGCTGCTCCCACCCGGTGTGCTCGCCGGCATGCTCGACCAGACCTGCGGCAAGCGGCCGACCGTGGTGATCATCTCGGCCTGCTTCTCGGGCGTATTCGTTCCAGCCCTGGCCAGCGCCAATCGCATGGTCCTGACGGCAGCGCGGCCTGACCGCAGTTCCTTCGGCTGCGGGGAGGCCGACAAATATCCCTACTTCGATCAGTGCGTGCTCGAGTCGATGCCGAGCGCGCCGGATTTCGCCACGCTCGGCGTGACCGTGCAGCGGTGCGTGGCCGTACGCGAGATCAAGGAGGGGATGAAGCCGCCCTCCGAGCCGCAGCTCTTTATCGGGCCGGCCCTGAAGCCCCTTCTTCCGCTCTATTCGCTCGCCAGCGCCGCGCCGTCGAAGCCGCCGGGGCGAAACTAAGCCGGGCGCACCTGCCTCGACCTGCGCTTTGAAGGACTCACTTGGCACCCTACAAGGATGTGAGCGCTCTGCTCGGTCCGGGTTCCTCGATGCGGTCCACCGTCTTTGCCGCCGTCGTCGCCGCTTTTGGGCTGCTGCTCGTCCAGCCGTTGGGCGCATCGGCGCAGCAGGAGGCGAACCCCGCGACGTCGACCTATCCGCACATTCCCTCCCAGCAGACCCTGCCCAAAGGGCCTGTGCCCTACTCGAAGCTGCGTCCGAGCCCCGGCAAGTCGAAACCAGGTTCGCCGGCGCAGGCTACGAAGCCGAAATCGACAACGGATGGCGCGAAGAACGCGGAGACAACCCAGCCCGCAACCGCCAAGCCGCCGGCGCCGAGCGTGCCTGGTCCCGCGCCGGCGCCCAAGGCAGGGGAGCTGAGGCCATCTCCCCAGGCTGAAGGCGCGCCGACTTCTCCGCAGCAGAGCAGTTCCCCACCGACGACCGCAGCGGCGGCTGCGCCTTTGCCCACCGCCGCCGCCGTGGCGGCCTCCGGCGCCAAACTTGCGGTCGGCCAAACGATTCCGCCCGCGGAGTTGAACGCCTTTGTCGACGGTGTCGTGAAGGACGCCATGGGCCGCGAGCACATCGCCGGAGCGACAGTCACCGTCGTCCAAAACGGGCAGGTGTTGCTCAAGAAGGGCTACGGCTTTGCCAGCCTCGCCCCCAATCGCCCGGTCGACCCCGACCGCACCCTCTTCCGGGTGGGGTCGATTTCGAAGACCTTCACCTGGATTGCGCTGATGAAGGAGGTCGAGGCCGGGCACATGCGGCTGGACCAGCCGGTCAACCTCTACCTTCCGGAAAAGGTGCAGGTCCGCGACGGCGGGTTCGACCAGCCCGTGCGGGTGGAGAACCTGATGGACCATTCGCCGGGTTTCGAAGACCGTGCGCTGGGCCAACTCTTCGAGCGCGACTACAGCCGCGTGCGGCCGCTTGACGTCTATCTGCGCCAGGAGCGTCCGCGGCGTGTCCGCGCGCCAGGCGTCCTTTCCAGCTACTCCAACTATGGCGCAGCGCTTGCCGGCGAGGCCGTGGCCTACACTGCCGGGCGGCCCTACGAGCGGCTGATCGAAGACGAAATCCTGGTCCCCCTCGGGATGGGGCACACCACCTTCCGCGAGCCGCACGAGCCCAAGGCGGGCCTGCCCGAGCCGATGCCGGCCGCCCTGGCCGGCGATATCTCCGACGGCTATCGCTGGACGCCCGTGGGATTTGCCCGCCGGGACTTCGAGTTCATCGGCCAGATCGCGCCCGCGGGCGCGGGCTCCTCAACGGCCGGCGACATGGCGCGCTACATGCTGATGCAGCTCGATGGCGGCCAGTTCGGTGGGACAACCATCTATGGTCCCCTCGCAGCCAAGGCCTTCCGCTCGCCGCTTCGCCAAACGCCGCCGGGCATCAACGGATGGGCGCATGGCTTCATGGTCTTCGACCTGCCAGGCGGGTATCGCGGATACGGCCACGGCGGGGCGACGCTGTCGTTCTTTTCCAACATGGTGGTGGTCCCCGACCTCAATCTGGGCGTCTTCATCTCGACCAACACCGACACCGGACGCCCGCTGGTCAGCCGGCTGCCCGAGCGGATCGTGCAACACTTCTACGCAGCGCCCGAGGTCTTTCCACGCGCCGGCGCGCCGGAACTCGCCGAACGCGGCGACAGCTTCGCCGGCTACTACCTGACCACAAGACGAACCTACTCGGGCCTCGAGGGCTTCGTCGGTCAGCTGATCGGGGGCGCAAACGTCACCGTCACCAGCAGCGGTCGACTCGTCACCGCCGACAGCGGCGGCGTCAAAACCTGGGTTCCTGATGGGCCCCTCGAAGAGGGCCGGTTCATCGCAACGCAGGGTCCCGAACGGATTGCCTTCGACATCGCCGCCGGGGCTCCGCGGGCCTTCCAGGTCGCGAGCGGCACTCAGGTGTTTGAGCGCGCGCCTGTGTGGCGCCGGCCGCGGACGCTGGCTGTCCTGGCCGCCTTGACCGCGGCGGCGGCGCTGGCCACGCTGGGAGGGGTCGTGGTGCGCAACCGACGCGAGTTCCGCGAGAATCAGGTGCAGAGCCGCGGCAGCCTCGTGCAGAACATCCAGGCGGTGCTCTGGCTGTCGGCCTTTGTCCTTTTCGGCCTCTGGGCTTCCAAGACCGGCGACCAGGCCGAGGTGATGTATCGTTGGCCAGGCGTGCTGATCGTTACGGCCTCCGCCTGCGCTCTGGTGGCCGCAGCGCTCACCGTCACCACCTTCGTCGCGATCCCGGCCATCTGGCGCGGCGGCCGGCGAGTGGACTCCTGGACCCCTCTGCGCAAGGCGTTCTTCAGCGTCACGGTCCTGATCTACGCGGCGCTCTCGGTGGTCCTGGCGCTCTGGGGGGCGCTCAGTCCCTGGAGCTGAACAACGTTCGTCCGACCGACCGTTACGGCGCCGCTTAAATCCCCGTTTACCAAGCACTGGGTAAATCCTGCCTAGCGGTGGGGCAAAAGCGTGCGACCGCCCGTTTTGAGTTTGCGGAAGGACGCCCGCGTTGAACCAGATCCTGGCGGCGCTTCAGAGATTCGGGATCGGCCGCCTGGCCGCGATCCTGGGGATCGGCGCCGGCGTCGCTGCGGCGCTCTTCGCCCTGACCATGGGTCTGGGCCAACCCAAGGCCCTGCTCTACTCCAACCTTGATCTCAAGGAAGCCGGCTCGATCACCCAGGCGCTCGATCAGGGCGGTATCAAATACGAGGTGAAGGGCGATGGTTCGACCATCCTGGTGCCCCGCGACCAGGTCGCCTCGACGCGGCTGATGCTGTCGTCGAAGGGTCTGCCGACGGCGGCCTCGGTCGGCTACGAGATCTTCGACAACACCAACGCCATGGGCCAGACCGACTTCGTCCAGCAGCTGAACCGCCAGCGCGCGCTGGAGGGAGAGCTCAGCCGTACGATTCGGGCCTTGGACGGCATCGAAGCCGCCCGCGTCCACCTGGTGCTGCCCAAGCGCCAGATCTTCGAGGAGGAGGCCGAGCAGCCTTCCGCAGCCGTTTCCATTGGCGTTGGCGGCCGCGAGCCCGGTCCTGATCAGGTGCGCGCCATCCAGAACCTGGTCTCCGGCGCCGTCCCCAACCTGAAACCTGACCACGTGACCGTGGTCGACCAGCATGCCAAGACCCTCTCCGGCGGTGACACCGGCATGGCCGCGGAGGCCGACGGCCGCAAGAGCGAGGTCGAGCAACGGATCGCCAAGCAGGTGAAGACCATGGTCGAGGGGATCGTCGGCGCCGGCAAAGCCCGCGTCAACGTCACCGCCGACGTCGACCTCGCCCACGTCACCGAACAGAAGGAAAGCTTCGACCCGGATGGCCAGGTGGTCCGCTCCGAGAGCACGACCGACGAAAATTCCAAGGAGGGTTCCGGCTCATCCGACGGTCAAACGTCAGCCGCCGCCAACATCCCGGGCAACGCCAAGATCGGCGGCAATTCGGAGAACTCCAGCACCGCCAGCGGACGCCAGGAATCCACCACCAACTACGAGATCACCAAGACCACTCGGACGATGGTGCAGGAGCCCGGCCAGGTGAAGAAGATCTCCGTGGCGGTCGCCGTCGACGGGGTGAGCGCCCCCTCCACCAAGGGCAAGCCCGGCGCCTACACCCCGCGCTCAGCCGCCGAGATGGCGCAGATCGAACAGCTGGTGCGCACAGCCGTCGGCTACGACAAGGACCGCGGAGATCAGGTCACCGTGGTCAACGTGCGTTTCCCAAGCCCGGAGGATCCCGATGGCGTCACCGCGGCCAATCCGCTGATGGGGTTCGACAAGAACGACATCATGCGCGCCGCGGAGCTTGCGGTGATGGCGGTGGTCGCGATCCTGATGATGCTGTTCATTGTGCGGCCGCTGTTGCGCGGCGCCGTCGGCGCCGGCGGACCCCTGGCGCTCGCCGGCCCCCAGGCTGCCCGCATGGGAGTCGCCCCGGCCGCTCAGCCGCTGCAGGTCTCGCTCGACCCGGTCACCGGCCAGCAGATGGCCCTGCCCGCCCCCAACGAGCAGCTCGAACAGAAGATCGACATCGCCCGCATCGAGGGCCAGGTGAAGGCGAGTTCGGTCAAGCGGGTCGCGGAGTTCGTCGACAAGCACCCAGAGGAGTCCGTCTCGATCATCCGCAGCTGGCTGCATGAATCCGCATGAACGCGCGGGCTTCCAAGACCAAGGCGATTGTCGACTCCGGCAGGTTGAGCGGGCCTGAAAAGGCGGCCGTGGTGCTCTTGGCGCTGGGCGAGGACCACGCCGGGGTCTGGCGCCAGCTCGACGAGGAGGAGATCAAGGTCATCTCCCAGGCCATGGCCGGCCTCGGTCAGGTGACCGCCCAGGTGGTCGAGGACCTGCTGGTGGAGTTCGTCTCGGGCATGGGCGGCGGCGCCATCACCGGCTCGATCGAGCTCACGCAGAAGTTGCTCGCCTCGATCATGCCGAGCGACCGGGTCGATACCCTCATGGAGGAGATCCGCGGTCCGGCGGGCCGCACCATGTGGGACAAGCTCGGCAACGTGAACGAGCTCGTGCTCGCAAACTACCTGAAGAACGAATACCCCCAGACGGTCGCTGTCGTCCTCTCGAAGGTCAAATCGGACCATGCCGCTCGCGTGCTCACCTGCCTTCCAGAGGATTTCGCGCTCGAGTGCGTCACCCGCATGCTGCGTATGGAGCCGGTGCAGCGCGAGATCCTGGACAAGATCGAGCAAACCCTGCGCACGGAATTCATGTCGAACCTGGCGCGCACCTCGAAGCGCGACAGCCACGAGATGATGGCCGACATCTTCAACGCCTTCGACCGCCAGACCGAGACCCGTTTCATCACCGCCCTTGAAGAGCGCAACCGAGAGGCCGCAGAACGAATCCGCGCCCTGATGTTCGTCTTCGAGGACCTCTGCAAGCTCGATCCGGGTGGCGTTCAGACCCTGCTGCGTTCGGTCGAAAAGGACCAGCTGGCCCTGGCCCTGAAGGGCGCCTCCGACGCCCTGCGGGAGATGTTCTTCACCAACATGAGCGAGCGCGCCGGCAAGATCATGCGCGAAGACATGGAGAGCATGGGCCCGGTGCGCCTGCGCGAGGTCGAGCAGGCCCAGATGGCCATGGTGCAGGTCGCCAAGGACCTCGCCAACAAGGGCGAAATCGCCCTCGCAGGCGCCGGCGGCGATGACGACGAGCTGGTGTACTGATGGCGCCGCCAGAAAACCCCGGGCACGAGAAGTTTCTGTTCGGCACCGTCTTCGAATCGACAGGCGAGGTCCTGGCCGCGCCGCCCCGGCTCAAGCGCAGCTACATGGCCGAGGAGGTCGAGGCGATCCGCGCCGCCGCCTTTGCGGAAGGCGAGGCCCAGGCGCTGGCCGGCGTCGCCGAACGTCAATCTCAAGCCCTGGCCGCGATCGCCGCCGCCTGCCTCGAAGCCATGCCCAGGCTGGCCGGTGTCGCCCATGAACATCGCGTAGGCTCCGCCGAACTGGCGCTCGCCTGCGCCAGAGCGATCGCCGCCGCGGCCCTCGAAAGATTCCCGCACGCCCCAGTGCAGGCGGCCCTCGAGGCGCTGGCGCGTGAGATCGAGGCCGCCCCTCGTCTGATCCTCAGCGCCGACGCAAGCCTCGCCCAGGGTCTGCAAGTGGTGCTCGAGGAGACCGCCCGGCAGGTCGGCTACCCAGGCTCGATCCAGGTGCGGGCCGCCCCTGGGTTCGCACCCAACGCCTTCACCCTCGACTTTGGCGATGGCGCGGCAAGCTTCGATCCCGCCGCGGCCGTAGAGCGCGTCTCCGGGGCCCTCAACGCGGCGCTCGCCGCTGAAGGCCTGCACGCCGAACACCTGATCCCCGGCGGCGAAACGGCCGCGCCCGACACCTCGACATTCGAAAGCTAGGCCATGTCCGAACCGTCCGAAAGCAGCACTGAGCTGAAGCTCGACGAATTCGCCGCCGGCGAAGGGGCCCTGCCGGACACGCAGGACGAGCACAAGACCGCGACCGACCTCGCGCCGGTGTTCGACGTGCCCGTGAACATCTCCGCTGTGCTGGGCCGCGCGAGCCTCTCGGTCGCGCAGCTCCTGCAACTCGGCCAGGGCAGCGTGCTGGAGCTCGACCGCAAGGTCGGCGAGGCCATCGATATCTATGTGAACAATCGCCTGGTGGCCCGCGGCGAGGTCGTCATCGTCGACGAACGCCTCGGCGTGACCATGACGGAAATCATCAAGGACGGTGACGGCCAGGCTTGAGGCCTGCCGTCCCAAGGAGATTAGCCATGCGGCTGCTGGTGGTCGGAAAACTGAACGGACAGCTCTCAACCGCCGTGAAAATGGCGATGAGCGCGGGCGCGAAAGTCAGCCACGTCGAAACGATCGAGGCGGCGACCCACGCGCTGCGGGCCGGCCAGGGCGCCGACCTGCTCATGGTCGACTACGAACTCGACATCGCCGAGTTGATAGCCATGAACGAGGCCGAGCGCATTCGCGTGCCGGTCGTGGCCTGTGGCGTGGGCGCGGGCGCGGCCGGCGCGGCGGCCGCGATCCGGGCGGGCGCCAAGGAATTCATCCCTCTGCCGCCCGACGCCCAGCTGATCGCCGCGGTGTTGGCCGCCGTCGCCGACGACAACCGCCCCATGGTGGTGCGCGATGCCTCCATGCAGGCCCTGATCGCCATGGCCGACCAGATCGCGCCGTCCGACGCTTCGATCCTGATCACCGGCGAAAGCGGCGTCGGCAAGGAAGTCATCGCCCGCTACGTGCACCAGAAGTCGCGCCGCGCCAGTCGTCCGTTCATCTCCGTCAACTGCGCCGCCATCCCCGAGAACCTGCTGGAGAGTGAGCTCTTTGGCCATGAGAAGGGCGCCTTCACCGGCGCGGTCGCCCGCCGGATCGGCAAGTTCGAGGAAGCCAACGGCGGTACGCTGCTGCTCGACGAAATCTCAGAGATGGACGTACGCCTGCAGGCCAAGCTGTTGCGCGCCATCCAGGAGCGCGAGATCGACCGGGTCGGCGGCGCCAAGCCCGTCAAGGTCGACATCCGTATCCTCGCCACCTCCAATCGCGACCTCTCCCAGGCCGTGCGGGAAGGAGCCTTCCGTGAGGACCTGCTCTACCGCCTGAACGTCGTGAACCTGCGGCTGCCCCCTCTGCGGGAACGTCCGGGCGACGTCCTGGCGCTCGCCGAGCACTTTGTGCGCAAGTACACCGCCGCCAATGGCGCGCCCGAGCGAGCACTGTCCGCCGAGGCCAAGCGTCGCCTCGCCAGCCACCGCTGGCCGGGCAACGTCCGTGAGCTCGAGAACGCCATGCACCGCGCCGTGCTGATGGCCACCGGCGCCGAGATCGAGGAGCAGGCGATCCGCCTGCCCGACGGCCAGCCGCTCGCCGCGGCCGACCCCCATGCCCGCGCCGCACAGGCGGCCAGCCTGGCCGCCGAAACCGCCAGCCGCAGCTACGTCGGCCAGACTGTGGCTGCCGTCGAGCAGCAGCTGATCATCGATACCCTCGGCCATTGCCTCGGCAACCGCACCCACGCGGCCAACATCCTGGGCATCTCGATCCGCACGCTTCGCAACAAGCTCAAGGAATACACCGAGGCCGGCGTCCCGGTGCCCGCGCCCCAGATGGGCGCAGCCAATGCGGCCTAGCCGGGCTTCTCGGGTCACGGCGCCTCGACTTCGCCCGCTGCACTCGCTGTTGCGCAAGCGCTGTCGCCTGCCTGCTTCGCAGGAGAGGTAGGACATGGCTGACGCCTCGCTTCCTTCGCGATACGGCCAGGCCCCTAACGCGCGCGACGTGCTGGGTTGGGTGGCGCGCGGCGAGGTGGCCCTGGCGCTCGGCGTGGTGGGCATCGTCGTCCTCTTGATCCTGCCGATTCCGGCCTTTCTGCTGGACCTGCTGCTGGCGATCTCGATCACCAGCGCCGTGCTGATCCTGATGACCTCGCTGCTGATCAAGAAGCCGCTGGAGTTCACCGGATTTCCGATGGTGCTCCTGGTCACCACGCTTTACCGCCTGGCTCTCAACATCGCGTCCACGCGCCTGATCCTCGGCCACGGCCACGAAGGGGTTCATGGCGCGGGCCACATCATCGAGGCCTTCGGCAAGCTGATGACGGGGGGCAGCTTCGTCATCGGCCTGATCGTGTTCGCCATCCTGGTGATCGTGAACTTCACCGTGATCACCAAGGGTTCGGGCCGGATCGCTGAAGTGGCCGCCCGCTTCACCCTCGACGGCATGCCCGGCAAACAGATGGCCATCGACGCCGACCTCTCGGCCGGACTGATCGACGACACCGAGGCCAAGCGCAGGCGCAAGGAGCTCGAACAGGAATCGACCTTCTTCGGCTCCATGGACGGCGCATCCAAGTTCGTGCGCGGCGATGCGGTCGCCGGCCTGATCATCGTCGCCATCAACGTCATCGGCGGGATTCTGATCGGGGTCCTGCAGCACCACATCCCGATCGCCCAGGCGGCCACGACCTACACCCTCATGACCATAGGCGACGGCCTGGTCAGCCAGATTCCGGCGTTGATCATCTCCATCGCCGCAGGCTTCCTGGTGTCCAAGTCAGGCGTCGAGGGCTCGGCGGACAAGGCCCTGGTCACTCAGCTGGCGATGAACCCCGTAAGCCTCGGCATCGTCTCGGCCGCAGCTGGGGTCATCGCGCTCGTCCCCGGCATGCCGATCATCCCCTTCGCGGCCATCTCGATCGGGGCGGGGGCGCTCTCCTGGCGGCGGTCGCAAAAGTCCATGGAACCGCCACCCGTCGAGATAAAGTCTCAGGAGGAGGCCCAGGAAGAGCCGATCGCCCAGACGCTCGCCATCGATGAGATCAAGATCGAGCTGGGCTATGGGCTCCTCGGGTTGATCAACGATCTCGAGGGCCGCCGGCTGACCGACCAGATCAAGGCGCTGCGCCGGACGCTGGCAACCGACTTCGGGTTCGTGATGCCCAGCGTGCGCATCCTCGACAACATGCGCCTGCCTTCGCAGGGCTATGCGATCCGCATCAAGGAGATGGAATCCGGCGCCGGCGAGGTGCGACTGGGCTCTATGATGGCCATGGACCCGCGGGGCGGCCAGGTGGACCTACCCGGCGAACATGTCCGCGAACCCGCCTTCGGGCTGCCCGCCACCTGGATCGACGAGGGCTTGCGCGAGGAAGCGACCTTCCGCGGCTACACCATCGTCGACCCCGCCACGGTGCTCACCACCCACCTGACCGAAATCCTCAAGGAGAACATGCCGGACCTGCTCTCCTACTCGGAGGTCCAGAAGCTCCTGAAGGACCTGCCTGCCGAACAGAAGAAGCTGGTCGATGACCTGGTGCCCAACATCGTGACCGTGGCCACGATCCAGCGGGTGTTGCAGGCCCTGTTGCGCGAGCGTGTCTCGATCCGCGACCTGCCGGCGATCCTGGAGGGCATCGGGGAGGCCATGCCGCACACCGCGTCCGTCACGCTGCTCGTCGAGCAGGTCCGCGCCCGCCTCGCCCGTCAACTTTCCTTCGCCTACCGCGGCGATGACGGAGCCTTGCCGATCGTCACCCTGACGTCCGACTGGGAAAACGCCTTCGCCGACGCGCTGGTCGGACAGGGCGACGACAAGCAACTGGCGCTCGCGCCCTCTCGCCTGCAGGATTTCGTCCGCGGCGTCCGCGAGACCTTCGAGCGCGCGGCGCTGGCCGGCGACTCCCCGGTTCTGCTGACCAGCCCCGCCATTCGGCCCTATGTCCGCTCAATCATCGAGCGGTTCCGGGGCCAGACTCCGGTGCTTAGCCAGAACGAGGTGCATCCCCGCGCCAAGCTTAAGACAGTGGGGACGATCTAGCACCGCGACCGTTGGGCCGTTGCAGGCGCCCTCCCGGGCTGGTAGCGGTTCGACGGCCGGGGCGGCTTGCACCCCGTAAAGTCTTGGGAATCGGATGCGGCGACCTCTCAACCGACCAAAGGGCGTGGGCTCCGCCGTCCTGTGGGACCTTCTTACGTTCGAGCATCTGATGACCAGCCAGGTCATCCATGTGATCTACTGGGCAGGCTTGGCGCTGATCGCGCTCGGCGCGTTCGGGACCATCGGGGCGGCGGTGGGCGTGGCGATCCGCGACCCCTTCCCGTTCGGCCTGCTACTGGCCGTGCCCGTGGTGATCGGCGGCCTCCTGGTGCTCGGCGCGCTCGTACTGCTCTGGCGCTCGTTCTGCGAATTCTACGTAGCGATCTTCAAGATCAGCGAAGACCTCGCCGTCCTGCGCGCCGACGTGGAAGCCGAGCGCAAGCGAGTGGGCGGCGCCTAAGCCCGCCGGTCGGCCCCGCGGACCATCCGCTCCTCCGCCCGACCGAGCCGCCATGGCGGCTTTCGCCGACAGCGCGCCAGCCCTAGCGAAAATGATCCCCTTGCGCCCCGCGCCGGGCGGCTCCTTCAGCGGCGCATCGCCGCGCGCATCCCGACCTCGTCGAGTTCAGCGGTCTCCCGCCGGGCGGTCGCCTTGACCGCTGCGATCCGCAGGCTCTCGGCTACCTGCTCGTACTTCTTCTGCTCTTCGAAGGCCTGCGCGAGCGCATCGCGTGCGCCGCGTTCTTCCGCCAGCGTGGCGTCGATCTGCGCCTGGATGGCGGCCTTGCGAACACGCAGGCCCTCGGCGTAGCCCACGTGGTACCAGCCCGCTTCAGCGTCCTCCTTGGCCCGCTGCGCCTCCGCCTCGCCCTCGGCGTACAGGAGCGCCAAGCCCATCTCCAACTGCGCCAACCGGCTTGCGATCTCGGCCAGGCGTTGTTGGCGGCTCTCCACCTCGTAGGCGGCCAACCTTACGAGGGATTGCGACCAACTCATGCAGGCACGCTTTCAAGAATGCTGTTCAGGCGCTCGAATCCCGCCTCGAGGCTGGTCACCTCGTCCTTATCCTGGGCCAGAAACGACTCCAGGGCGGGATTTAGGGCGATGGCCCGGTCGACCTGCGGATCGGCGCCGGCGCGGTAGGCCCCGATGCGGATGAGCTCTTCCATGTTGGCGTAGGCCGACAGCGTCTGGCGCGCGGCTTTTACGATCTCGCGCTCGGGCGGGGCGTGGCAGCCCGGCATGGTCCGGCTGATCGACTTCAGGACGTTGATCGCGGGGAAACGGCCTCGCTCGGCGATGGCGCGCTCCATGACGATGTGGCCGTCCAGGATGCCGCGGACGGCGTCGGCGATCGGCTCGTTGTGGTCGTCGCCATCCACAAGGACGGTGAAGATGCCGGTGATCGGACCGGCTCGCGTGCCATCGGGCCGGATCGGCCCTGGTCCGGCGCGCTCCAGGAGCTTCGGAAGCTCAGTGAAGACCGTCGGAGTATAGCCCTTGGTGGTCGGCGGTTCGCCGGCGGCCAGACCGATCTCGCGCTGGGCCATGGCGAAACGGGTGACGCTGTCCATCAGGCACAGCACTTCCATGTCCTGGTCGCGCAGGTATTCGGCGACGGCCATGGTCATGTAGGCGGCCTGGCGACGCTTCAGCGCCGGCTCGTCAGAGGTCGCGACCACGACGATGGCACGCTTCAGCCCCTCTTCACCAAGGGTCTCCTCGATGAACTCGCGGACCTCCCGGCCGCGCTCGCCAATGAGCCCGACCACGACGGCGTCGCAGTCGGCGTTCTTGGCCAGCATGGAGAGCAGCACGGACTTGCCGACGCCGGAGCCGGCGAACACGCCCAGGCGCTGGCCGCGGCAGCAGGTCGCAAAGACGTTCATGGCGCGCACACCAAGGTCCAGACGTTCGCCGACACGGGCCCGCGCATGGGCCGACGGCGGCGCGGCGCGCAAGGGATAGGCTGCGGCTCCCTGCCCCAGCGGGCCCTTGCCATCGATCGGATTGCCGAAAGCGTCGACCACGCGGCCGAGCCAGGCCTTGGTCGGCCGTACAGCCGAGCCCAGCGGCTCAATGCGGATCTCGGCGCCCGGCGCGACGCCCTCTACCGGGCCGAACGGCATCAGCAACGCGCGGGTGTCGCGGAAGCCCACCACCTCGGCGGAAAGCGGTTTTTCCCCGAAGCGCTTGATTTCGGCGCGAGCGCCCACCGCCAGCCTCGTGAGCCCGCCGCGCGCCTCGATCAGGAGGCCGTTTACGGCGGCCACGCGGCCGGCCACGGTCAGGGGATCGAGCCGCTCGACCGCGGCCACAAGACTCTTCAAGAACAGCCCTCGGATTCGAGGCCCAGAATCCCGTGGTCAAGCTTAAGGGGTGGTGAAGATCAGCGCAGAGCCTTGGCCAGCTTCGCGGCTTCCTTGGGGTGCGCCGCGGCCAGCTTCGCCGCCTGCAGCGGCCGGCGCTTCACCGCGCTGACCAGGACGGGTCGTACGGCGCGCACGATCCTCGGGCGGGCCGCAACAGCGGCCTTGGCGATCCTGTCGCGGCCCAACCACGCCGCGATGCCTGCGACCGCGAGCACGCCCACCCCCAACACAACGCCGGGGTGTTTCCTGACCTCTGTCGCCGTCGTCAGGCGCGAGCCGTGCGTGGCAACCGCCATCTCGCCCATCGGCTTTGTCAGGGCGTGCAGCGCTGCCTGAATTGCGGGCTCAGCCGGGCTATCGTCGCGCCAGTCCTTTGGAAGCTTGATCAGGGTAGCGGCGACTTCACCGCGCGCACGGCGAAGCTCGGTGCGCGCGGCCCGCCCAAGCCGTCGGCCGTATCCCACCAGCGCGGCCACGCCCTCACGCTCGCCCGCGTGGCGCACCAGGGCCTGGGCGGCAAAGGCGAGGCCCGCTTCCTCCGCGCCGGCCTCGATCCAGCTATCAATGCGGCCGAACCGAGCGGCCGCGGCGCGGGCGATGCGGTCGCAGCCTTGGGCCTGCGCCGCATCGCCGGCCACCGGATGGCAACGGCCGCCGGCCTTGCCGATCTCCTCGCAGGCCCGCCGGACGGCCGCCTCATCGGCTCCTGCAAGGACGACTGCAGCCCCGGCCTGCGCGGTGCGCCGCGCCACTTCGAGGCCCAACCCGGAGTCCGCGCCACTGACGACGACGACCTGTCCCGTGAGGGGCTTGAACCTTCCGCGCATGAAATTCCTCCCAACGTGCCGCCGGAACCTGGGCACAAACCTGGGGATGAAACCAGGCGGCTCCAAGGCCTGTTCCGCCCCGCCCTGTTCGCCGAGGCTGTCCAATCACAAAAGATTCAACACCTCAGCCGCTCCCGGCCCGCCCGGCGGCGCTTGCTGCGGATTCCGCATCGGCTTAACGATTCGGATCGAACGGACACTTCCAATTAACCAGTCCTAAATTAACTCGGCGGCAGGTTAACGGCGAGGTCCGGGGCGGATTCACTAAATTCGCCGGACAAGCGGGAACGCGGGTAGGAGAGGCTGATGCGGGTACTGTTGATCGAGGACGACAGCGCCACCGCCCAAAGCATCGAGCTGATGCTGAAGTCGGAGGGGTTCAACGTCTATACGACCGATCTGGGCGAAGAAGGCGTCGATCTGGGGAAGATCTACGATTACGACCTGATCCTTCTCGACCTCAACCTGCCTGACATGAGCGGCATGGACGTGCTGCGCACGTTGCGGGTCGGGAAAATCAATACCCCGATCATGATCCTGTCGGGCTCGGCCGAAATCGACACCAAGGTGAAGACCTTCTCGGGCGGCGCCGACGACTACATGACCAAGCCGTTCCACAAGGACGAGTTGGTGGCCCGCATCCACGCTGTGGTCCGCCGCTCCAAGGGTCACGCCCAATCGGTGATCAAGACCGGCGACATCCTCGTCAACCTCGACGCCAAGACGGTCGAAGTGAATGGACTTCGCGTTCACCTGACGGGCAAGGAATACCAGATGCTGGAGCTGCTCTCGCTCCGCAAGGGCACCACCCTGACCAAGGAAATGTTCCTCAACCACCTCTACGGCGGGATGGATGAGCCTGAGCTGAAGATCATCGACGTCTTCATCTGCAAGCTGCGCAAGAAGCTCGCCGCAGCCGCCGAGGGCAAACACCACATCGAAACGGTCTGGGGCCGCGGTTACGTCCTGCGCGACCCCCAGGAGATCGCCGCCTCGGTCGCCGCCTGACGCCGATCTGTTCCGAAGAAGGTTGAAGCGCCCGCCCTCACCCGGCGGGCGTTTTCGTTTTCGCCGCCACCCCAGGTTCGCCTAAAAGCACGTCTGGAGGACGGCCCATGGGACGACTGCTTGCGCTGCTCGCCGCGCTTGCCGGGGCGGCGCTGATCGGCTGGGCCGGCGAGCGGACGCCCCAGGTCGTGCGTGCAAACGCCCCCGCCACCGCCTTCTCGGCCGCGCGCGCCATGGCCGATATCGTCGCCATCGGCTCGAAGCCCCATCCAATTGGATCAGAGGCCAACCACGCCGTACGTGACTACCTGCTTGCGCGAATGACCGCGCTCGGCCTGAGCCCCCAGGTGCATCCGGGCGTGGGCTTTGAGCAACCGCGCGGCCGGAAGGACGCGGTGACCGGCGGTCGGGTTGAGAACCTGATCGGCGTCCTACCCGGCCGAGACCGCAGCCTGCCGGCCGCGGCGCTGATGGCGCACTACGACAGCGTCCCGGCTTCCCCAGGCGCGGCCGACGACGCAGTCGGCATCGCGACAGCCCTCGAGACCGTCCGCGCCATCGCCGCCCGCGGCGCTCCGGCCCGTGACGTGATCGTGCTGCTCACCGACGGGGAGGAAGCCGGCCTGCTGGGCGCCAGAGCCTTCTTCGACCGGGATCCCACGGCTGCACGCATCGGCTTCATCTTCAACATGGACGCGCGCGGGGCAGCCGGCCGGGTGCAGATGTTCCAGACCGGCGAGGGCAATGGCGCGACCATCGACCTCTTTCGCCGCACGGCGCCGAACCCGAGAGCCTCCTCGCTCATCGGCTATATCTACGCCCGGATGCCTAACGACACTGACTTCACGGTGTCGAAAAATGCCGGCGTCGCCGGCCTCAACTACGCCTTCCTCGGCCGTCAGTTCGAATATCACTCGCCGACCTCAACCCCGGCCACCCTTGACCCGGGCACGCTGCAGGACATGGGCCGGCAGGTGCTGGCCAGCGCCCAGGCAATCGCCTTTTCGCCGACCTTGCCGGCCAAGAGCCCCGACCTCGCCTACGGCCAGGCGCCCGGTGGCCTGACCCTCGCCTATCCCCCCGCCGTCGGCTGGCTGATCCTTCTGACAGTGGCGGGCTTGATCGTGCTTGGCCTGGTCCGCGCGCGGCGCATCGAGGCTTTCCCTTGGACTGATGTGCTGCGCGGCGCCGGCGCAGGCCTTTTCGCGGTGATCGGCGGTTGCGCGGTGCTCCATTTTGCGCGTCTGGCCACCGGCGCCGGGTTCGGAGGCATGGAGCAGCGTTTCCTGCTGGCCCAGGCAACCCGCTGGGAGATCGCCACCTTCCTGCTGGGCCTGGGCTTCCTTGTGCTTGCAGCCGCCGAACTGGCGCGCGGCCGCCGCGCAATCGCGCTCGTTCCGCTGCTCGCAGGCCTCGGCAGTTGCGCCTTCGCAGGCCTGGACAAGGTCGGGCTCGGCCTGGGCCTCGTTGCGGCAATACTCGCCGTGGTTTCCTACGGCCGACCGGTAAGCCGCGCCGGAGCCTGGACCGGGGTCCTGGCGCTCGGGTTGGTGCTGGCGACTGTCGTCCAGGCCGTGGCGCCGGTCGCCGCCCTCGTCTTCGCATGGCCGCTGGCGTTGGCCGGCCTCGCAGCCGCGGCCAGCACATTGAGCGCCCGCAAAGGCGTTGCCGCCCTGGCCGCCACAGCCCTCCTGGCCGCGATCGGGCTAGGCTGGGTCGGCGGCCTGGCGCACGACGCCTACCTTGCGCTCGACCTGGCTGAGCTCATGGGCATGCCGCTGCTTCTGGCGGCGCTGCTCATCTGGCCCTTGGCGCAGCCGGACGAGGGCGCCCCGCCGGCCCGGCTGATCGGTCCCATCCTGCTGGTGGCGGGCGTGGCCGTACTGATTGCAGTGCGCTTCAACCATCCCTACGACGCACGTCACCCTGAGGCGTCCTACGTCGGCTATCTGATCGACCAGGACACCGGCCGCGCATGGCGCGTCAGCAACGCCTCCGAGCGATCGGCCTGGTCCGATCGGGCGCTGACGCAAGGCGGCGGCAAGATCGCCAAGCTCTCGCACTGGTCGTTCCGCCGCCCGGTCGACGCCACGCCCGCGCCATTCCTCAAGGAGGCCGAGCCGGAGATCACCCTCTCGAGGCAGACCGACGGGGCTGTGCTGCTGCGCGCCGTCCCACCGCCCGGCGCCCGGACCCTGGTCCTCATGCTGAAGCCGGATGTCCCGGCCACCATCGAGCAATTGGCTGGAGCCCCCACGCATATCGCGCTTGCCCCAGGCAAGGACACGACCGTGCAGTGGGCCGCAGCGCCTCAGGGCCTCGACCTGATGATCCGGCCCGGCGGACCGGGCAAGATGCAGGTCGGCTACGTGGCCAAGCTCGAACGCTGGCCGGCCGGCGCGGTCCCCCTGCCCAGGCGGCCTGCCGCGGTCATGGCCTTCGACACCTCCGACTCCACCTCGGTCGTGGGCAGGCGAAACTTTTCCTGGTGAGCCGCACGCGCTAAAGCCACCGCCATGACCGACGTGACGATCTACCACAACCCCGCCTGCGGAACCTCGCGCAACACCTTGGCCCTGCTGCGCGAAAAGGGCATCGAGCCCAGGGTCGTCGAGTACCTCAAGGCCGGATGGACGAAGGACCAGCTTCAGGACCTGCTCAAGCGCCTGGATCGTTCGGCCCGTGACATCCTGCGGGTGCGCGGCACCGAGGCCCACGAACTCGGCCTCACCGACCCGGCCGCCTCCGAGGACGCCCTGATCGCCGCGATGATCCTGCAGCCGATCCTGGTGGAGCGGCCCATCGTCGTGACGCCGAAAGGCGCGGCGCTCTGCCGCCCCGCAGAGTTGGCCTTGACGCTGCTCTAGCATCTCACCGCGGCAAAAAGCCTAGGCGGCGCCGCCCGCCGGCTGCGCCATGGTCCGCCCTGCCGCCCGCCGAGCATCGACATGGCTTGCTGATGGGGGCCGGCGCCAATCCGACTCGGGCTACGCTGGGGGGACAATGCAGAGGTTCGACCTGAAGGCCGTGCGCAAACGGTTCGGGCCCGGCGTGGCGGCCGGAGCGATCGGGGTGCTGGCCGTGAGCCTCGGCGGGATATTCGCCTCTCGCCTCGCGCCGCCAAAATCTCCCGCCCTGGACCCCGCCGCCGCCTCGGCTCTGCAAAACGCAGCCTTCACCCATGCCGAAGCGCGCGCCGGGTTCGCCCCGCCGCAGTCCGTCCCCGTCAAGCTGCTGCGCGGTGAGACCCTTGAAGGGGCCGTTCTGCGCGCCGGCGTCGCCCCGGCCGAGGCTCACCTGGCCGTCGAGATGCTGGCGAAGGCGATGGACACCGTCCACGTCAAGGCCGGAATGCTGGTCGACGCCGCAATCGCCAGGCCGCGCTCCAACAGCGGCGAGGCGCGGCTGATCGGGCTCTCGCTGCGCACCGGGCCGGCTAGCGCGATCACCTTGTCTCGCAGCTTCGACGGCGCGCTTCGCCTGCGCGAGCTAGACGAGAAGATCCGCGACGAGACCACCGTCGCCAACGGCGCCATCGAAGGCTCACTCTACGAAAGCGCTGCGCGGATCGGCGCCACGCCGAGCGTCACCGCCGAGGTGGCCAAGCTCTTCTCCCACAAGATCGACTTCCAGCGCGACATCCAGCCGGGCGATGCTTTCAAGCTGGTCTTCGACCGCAAGGTCACCGAGGCCGGCCGCACGATCGAGGCGGGCGAACTGCAGTACGCCGAGCTGCACGGCGTGAAATTCTACCGTTTCGCCCGAGGGAACGATGTCGAGTACTTCGACGAGTTCGGAAAAAATATCAAAGGCTTCCTTCTACACACCCCGGTCGACGGGGCACACATCACCTCGCTCTTTGGCATGCGCAAGCATCCGGTGCTCGGCTACACCCGCGCTCACCAGGGGATCGATTTCGGAGCCGGGAGCGGCACCCCGATCCTTGCGGCCGGCGACGGTGTCGTGGTTGAAGCCCGCCCGTGGGGTGGCTACGGCAACTGGCTGCGCATCCGCCACAGCGCCGGCTGGGACACCGGCTACGGCCATATCTCCCGCTATGCCAACGGCGTCCGCCCGGGCGTGCACGTCCATCAGGGCCAGGTCGTGGCCTACGTCGGGGCTACTGGCCTCGCGACCGGACCGCACCTGCACTATGAGATCTGGAAGAACGGCCAGCGGGTGAACCCGATAGGGGCCAAGGTGCCACAGGGCTCTGAACTTGCCGGCGGCGAACTCGCGCGGTTCCGCGAGCAGAAGGCGCACATCGACTCCCTCTTGAGCGCAAAGGGCCAGGCGCTGGCCGCCGCCGACGTCCATTCGGAGAGCCTGCGCCGCTAGACACCCCGGCTGCCGGCGAGGCCGAAACTGTAGACAGACCTGCTTGCGCCCACGCCCGCGTGGTCGTTTGATGCCTCCGCGGCCCGATAGAGGCCGGCGGAGGAGTTCAA
Organism: Phenylobacterium sp.; assembly: GCF_036495085.1. Classification (GTDB taxonomy): domain Bacteria; phylum Pseudomonadota; class Alphaproteobacteria; order Caulobacterales; family Caulobacteraceae; genus Phenylobacterium. The sequence goes on from NZ_DASXNL010000028.1 coordinate 86,377, forward strand.
GATGGCGGATGATCTGACGCTCGCGCCTGCTGCGCGCACCGATGTCGTGGCGACATCCAACGGCCCGGTCCGGGGCTACGTCGAAGACGACCTGAAGGTCTTCAAGGGGCTGCGCTACGCCGCTCCGCCGATTGGCTACGCGCGCTTCAAGCCGCCGCAGCGGCCTGCCGCCTGGACCGAGCCGGCCGACGCCACGGCCTATGGCGCGCCAGCCATCCAGTCCGGCCTCGCGCCCGGCGAGCGCCGCACCTCGCCCGGCGACCCGCCGGCGCCGGACGAGCCTTCCTCGTCCGAGGACTGCCTCTTCCTCAACGTCTGGACGCCGGGCTTGGACGATCTCAAGCGGCCGGTGATGGTCTGGCTGCATGGCGGCGGCTTCGCCAACGGCTCTGGCGGGGCGGCGATGTACGACGGCGGAGCCCTGGCCCGCAAAGGCGACGTGGTCACCGTCACGGTCAACCACCGGCTGAACGTCTTTGGCTACCTTCACCTTGGGGAAGTGTTCGGCCCCGACTACGCCCAGTCCGGGCTCGCCGGCATGCTGGACATCGTCCGGGCGCTGGAGTGGGTGAGAGACAACATCGCAGCCTTTGGCGGTGATCCTGGCAACGTCACGATCTTCGGGGAGAGCGGAGGCGGCTGGAAGGTCTCTCTGCTGATGGCCATGCCCGGTGCGCGCGGCCTCTTCCACAAGGCGGTGATCCAGTCAGGTCCCGGCCTCACCGGCAAAAAGGTCGCTGACGCCGACAAGATCGCCCGCCAGCTACTCGCCGATCTGGACGTGGACGGCGCGGAGAAACTCGCCTCGCTCTCCACCGAGGCCATCTCCCACGCCAGCGTCAAGGTCGCAGGCGAGGCCATGCGCCTCTACACCCCGGTCGTCGACGGCCTCGCGCTGCCTCGCGACCCCTTCGAACCGGACGCCTCGCCGCTCAACGCCGACGTGCCGGTCATGATCGGCACCAACAAGGATGAGTCGACGCTGTTCATGCTGGGACATCCGAAGTTCGGGAACTTCGATGACACTGACCTCGCCAAGCACGCCGAGACCGCCGCTGGCGACAAGGCCGAGCCGCTGGTGGCCGCACTCCGGGGTGCATACCCCGACTACAATCAGACCCACCTTGCGGCGGCAGCGGCCACGGCGACGGGCATGTGGGCCGGCTCGCTGAAGCTCGCCGAGCGCAAGGCCGCGCAAAAGGCCGCGCCGGTGTGGATGTACATGCTGACCTGGGAGACGCCGGTCAGTCGCGGCCGGCTGCGCAGCCCGCACGCATTGGAGATCCCGTTGGTGTTCGACAATGTCGAAAAGGCTCGGAACTTCGTCGGCCGGGGCGACGAACCGCAGGCGGTCGCCGACCAGATGTCCACGGCCTGGCTGGCCTTCGCCCGAACCGGCGCCCCAGGCTGGCCAGCCTACGACGCGGTCACGCGGACGACGATGCTGTTCGATGTCGAAAGCCGGACCGTGAACGATCCCCTGAGCGCGGTCCGAAAGGTTCTGCAGGCCTGACGCCGCCGTCTTCTCCCCGAACGGAGGGGAGGCCTCGGTAAGACGCGGGCTCGCCACAAAAAAGCGCCCGGCTGAGGCCGGGCGCTTCGCCTTTGTGACCCCGGACTTTAGGCGTCGAAGACGATGACGGAGCGGGCCAGTTCGCCCTTCTTCATGTCCTCGAAGCCCTCGTTGACCTGCTCCAGCTTGATGCGCTGGGAGATCATCTGGTCGAGCTTCAGCTTGCCGGACATGTAGAAGTCCACGAACCGCGGCATGTCGACCGGGAAGCGGTTGGATCCCATCAGCGAACCCTGCAGCTTCTTCTCGCCGAGGAACGCCGCGCCCATGACGCTGACCATCTGGCCGACCGGGATCATCCCGATAATGTTGGCCGTGCCGCCACGGCGCAGCATGTTGAAGGCCTGCTCGGCGGTCTTGGAAAGCCCGATGGCCTCGAAGGCGTGGTGAACCCCGCCCTTGGTCATCTCGATCACTTCCTTGACGGCGTCGGTCTGCGAGGCGTCGATGAAGTCGGTGGCCCCGAATTCCATGGCCAGGTTGCCCTTCGAGGCCGTGGTGTCGATGGCGATGATCCGGCTCGCGCCGGCGATGGCCGCGCCGTTGATCGCCGAAAGGCCGACGCCTCCGCAGCCGATGACCGCCACGGTCTCGCCGGGCCGCACGTTCGAGGTGTGGATCGCAGCCCCCACGCCGGTGGTCACCGAACAGCCGATCAGGGCGGCGCGGTCGAGCGGCATGTCCGGGCGGATCGCCACACAGGCGTGCTCGTGGATCAGCATCTGCTCGGCGAAGGACGAGAGATTCAGGTACTGCAGCATCGGGCCGTTCGCGCTCGTCAGCCGAGGCTCCTCGTCCTTGTCGCGCTTGGTCTCGGGCGAGACGCAGAGGCTCATGTGGCCGGTGAGGCAGAACTCGCAATGGCCGCAGAACGCCGAGAGGCAGGTGATCACGTGGTCACCCGGCTTCACGGTGCGGACTTCCGAGCCCACCTGCTCGACGATGCCGGCGCTCTCGTGACCGAGAACCGCGGGCAACGGGTGGGGATAGGATCCCTGCATGAAGTGCAGATCGGAGTGGCAGAGGCCGGCGGCGGCGGTGCGGATCAGCACCTCGTGCGGCCCGGGCTTGTTGATTTGGACTTGCTCGATCTGAAGCGGCTTGCCCACTTCGCGTAGCACGGCGGCCTTCATCGCGTTTTCCCTGTTTGGAGCCCGCTGGCCGGGCTTTCGCCAAAAGCCTTATCGCCGATCAGATGGCGCGGCCAAGGGGGTTTTGCCTGAAGGGCCCCAACGGCCCCAAATGAGCGCCTTCCCGCAAAGGGGTCGACAGCCCGGCGCCTTGGCCGCAAGACAGGACAGATGGACGAGACCCCGCCGCCATACAGGGCCCTGGAGGTGTTCCAGGCCTTCCTGATCCAGGGCCTTACCGCATTCGGCGGCCCGGTGGCCCACCTCTCCTATTTCCGCCGCGAGTTCGTCGAACGTCGAGCTTGGCTGAGTGAAGCCGCCTTCGCCGACCTCCTTGCTCTAGCCCAATTCCTGCCGGGTCCGGCCTCCAGCCAACTGGGCATGGCGATTGGCCTTCGCCGCGCCGGCTTCAGTGGCCTCCTGGCCGCCTGGGTGGGCTTCACCCTCCCAGCCGCCACCGCGATGATCGCGATCGCCTACGCCGCGCCGTCCCTGACCGAACTGCTTGGCAAGGGGTTCCTGCACGGCCTTCAGATCGCCGTGGCCGCAGTGGTGCTCCAAGCCCTGGTCGCCATGGCCCGCGCGCTGGCCGTCGGACCGATCCGGTCGGGCATCGCCATCGGAGCCGCCGGCGGCCTGCTGATCGCCCACGGCCCGGTCGCCCAGATCATGGCCCTGGGCGCGGGCGTCGTCTTCGGCCTGGCCTTCCTGCGCGAGCCCGCACCCGTCGAGCCCGACGACCCGGCGACCCGCAAGGTTCCGATCCCGGTCTCGATCGCGGCCCTGGCGGCCTTTGCGGTTCTGCTCGGGCTACTGCCGGTGTTGGCCCGCGTGCTCAACGATCCGACGCTCGACCTCGCCGCCATCTTCTACCGCGCCGGAGCCCTGGTGTTCGGAGGTGGGCACGTCGTGCTGCCGCTGCTTCAGAGCGAGATCGTCGAACATGGCTGGCTGGATCAGGACAGCTTCCTCAGCGGCTATGGCGTGGTCCAGGCTCTGCCGGGACCGCTCTTCAGTTTCGCGGGCTTCGTCGGCGCAGCGCAGCAGGTGGCTCCGAGCGGTTGGCGCGGCGGCCTCACCGCGCTCGTCGCGATCTTCCTGCCTGGCCTGCTCTTGGTTTTGGGGGTCCTACCTTTCTGGGATCGGCTGAAGACAGTGCCCGCGGCCCGTGCGGCGCTGGCGGGGATCAACGCCGCGGTTGTCGGCGTCCTCGCCGCGGCGCTCTGGAATCCCGTGCTGACCACCGCCATCCAACGGCCGAGCGACTGGGCCCTGGCAGCCGGCGCGTTCGTCTTCCTGGCGGTCGCCAGATTGCCGGCATGGCTGGTTGTGCTGGGCTTCGCCGCGGCGATCGGCGTCTTCAGCCGTTGACGGTGCTAGACCAGACGGCCGCGGGCTGATGCCGCAAACCCAGTCCCGGTCGCCAAGGCAGGGTGAACCCGGCCAGCTTCGGCCAACGGAAGGTCCAGCGGGTGCGGGCCGGGATACAGGCCTCGAGCGTCGCCAAAAGCTCCTCGGCCGGACCATCATTCAGGAAATGGTTCGCGCCTTGCGTGCGCACGAACTTGATCGGCCGACGGGTCAGCGTCTCCTCGGCCAGCCGCTCGGCGACCTCGATCGGGGCGAAGTCGTCTTTGTCGCCGTGAACCATGTGGATGGGGATCGTCAGCCTCGCCAGCGCGCGCCTGGCATGGGCGAGTTGCGGACGCTGGCCAGAGGCCTCGATCACGGCGTGCCGCAGGTCGCGCGGGATGACCTTCAGCGCCTTGGACCCCACGTCGATCAACCAGCGCGCCGTCGGCCCCGCCTCGCCGAAAAAGCCTGAGAGCAGGACGAGGCTGTCCACCTTGCCGGGATTAGCCTCGGCCATGAGCGAGGCGATGGCCGCGCCATAGCTCTGGCCGACCAACATCACCTTCTGGCCGCGGGCGGCGTGGAGCACGGGCGCCAGGGCCTCGGCCTGCACGCGGATATCGGGCACCGGCGCGGCGGGCTCGGAGCCGGCGTAGCCCGGACGGTCGACAACAATCATTTCGCGGTCCGTCGGAAGCCCCGCCAGTGTCTCGGCCCAGTACTCGGCCCAGGACGGCGCTCCGGTGATCACCACGATCTTCCAAGGCGCGCTTCGATCTCGCGGCGTCTCGAGCGCAGAGATCCGCCAGCCATGACCGCCACCGGCCGTGAAGCTCGTGCGGCGCACCACGCTATCGGGATAGTCTGCCGAGGTGGGCGCATGCTCAGTGCGACCGGTCGCGGCGCACTCGATGCAGGCCCAACCCATGGCCAGGACGCCTTTTGGCCGCTTGCGCGTCACCTTCGCCGAACTCCTCCAAAAGGTCCCTATTGGTAACCTGAGGTGCCTAACGCTCGGTTCAAGCCCCGGTTCGCTTAAGGATTTTTCACGACGCGCGGAGTTTTTCAGGCGTGCTCAATTGGTCACGCAATTCGCGTTTCAGGACTTTGCCCGTGGGACCGATCGGCAGGGACTCGACGATCCGCACCTCGTCTGGCGTCCACCATTTGGCGACGCGAGCGGCGACATGGGCTTTCAGGTCTTCCGGATCGGCAGTCTGGCCAGGGCGCAGGGTCACCAAGAGGAGCGGCCGCTCGTCCCACTTCGGATGCGGCACGCCGACGGCCGCGGCCATGGCGACCGCCGGGTGCGAGCAAACCGCTTCCTCAAGGTCCAGCGTCGATATCCACTCCCCGCCCGACTTGATCACGTCCTTCGCCCGGTCGGTGAGACGCAGATACCCCTGGGCATCGAGCGTCGCGATGTCGCCGGTGTCGAACCAACCATCGTCGGTAAAGGCGGCTGAGCCGTCGTTCTTGAAGTAGGCCGACGAGACCCAGGGCCCGCGAACCTGCAGATTCCCTGCGCTCTTGCCGTCACGCGGCAGTTCCTGGCCCTCAGGACCTACGATCCGCAAGTCGACACCCCACAGGCCGCGTCCCTGCTTCAGCTTGCGCTGCAGCGTCGCGTCAGCAGCTTCGTTGGCGTGTTCCGGCAACGCGGTGTTGATCACGCCAAGAGGACTCGTCTCGGTCATGCCCCAGATCTGGCGCACATGCCCGCCGAGGCGGTCTTCGATGCGACTGACCAGGGCCGCGGTCGGCGCGGAGCCGCCAATCGCTATGGTCTTCACCGATGTCAGCCTAGCGCCGGTCTGGTCGAGGTGGTCGGCCACCCCAACCCAGATGGTCGGAACGCCCAGAAGGAAAGTCACGCCCTCCTGGTCGATCAGTTCAGCGATGCTCGCGCCATCCAACGCCCGGCCTGGCAGCACCAGCTTGGCGCCGACTAAGGGAGCCGCGTAGGGCGTGCACCAGGCGTTAGCGTGGTACATCTGGGCACAGGGCATCACCACGTCCCGGGCCGAGAAGTTGAACGCGTCCGGCAGGCCGAGCGCCATGGCGTGCAGCACCGTCGAGCGGTGCGAGTAGAGGACTCCCTTCGGATTGCCGGTGGTGCCCGAGGTGTAGCAAAGGCCCGAGGCCTGCCGTTCGTCTAGCTCCGGCCAGTCGAAGTCCGGCGGGTTCGCCTCGACCAGGTCCTCGTAGACCAGCGCATCCTTGGGCGCCTCGGCCGGCAGGCGAGCCCGATCGGTCATCGCGACCTTCGCCTTTATCAATGGCATTTGCTCGGCGAGCTCGGAGACCTGGCCGGCAAAGGTGTTGTCGAAGAACAGAAAGCTGTCCTCAGCGTGATTGGCCACCCAGACGATCTGGTCGGCATGCAACCGCGGATTGATCGTATGGAGCACCGCGCCGATCCCGGTGACCGCGAAGTAGAGCTCGAAATGCCGGTGCGTCGACCAGGCCAGCGTCGCCACCCGGTCACCGGGTTTCACGCCCAGCCCAACCAGTGCGTTGGCGATCCGCTTGGTGCGCTTCAGCGCATCGGCGTAGCCATAGCGGTGGATCGGGCCCTCGACCATCCGATCAACCACCTCCCGGTCGGGGTGGTACTGGGCGGCGTACTCCAGGATCGACGGCAGCCTTAGCGGCCGATCCATCATCAGGGCCTGCATCGACGAAGAGCTCCAGTTGCTTGAGCAGGAAGCTAGGGACCTGGACCGACGACGTCGAGATGCGAAGCCGGTCCAGAGGGATCGCGCGCGCCCCGTACGCGCGGCGAGCATATACCCCATTCCGCCACTCGCCCGCGAACGTACCGAAAAGGCTCGTTCACGACCCACAGAGAAGAGGATCGCCATGAAGCGCAGCCAGAATCTCACCGCCGCGATAGCCGCCGGCGCGGTCGCCGGTCTGGGCGGTTCGGCCATCTACGCCCAGGCCAAGTACGCGCTGACCTCGCCGGGCGGAATCGCCTTTGCCGACTTCCGGGGATACGAGGACTGGGCCTTGGTTTCCTCTGCCCGGACAGACGAAGTACTCAAAGTGATCGTCGCCAATCCGACGATGATCAGCGCCTACAAAGCCGGCATTCCCGGGAACGGTAAGCCCTTCCCGGACGGCTCGAAGATCGTGAAGCTGCAGTGGAAGCCGAAGAAGAGCACCGAAGCGCCCTTCGTCGTCGATGTGCCGGACGTTTTCACGCAGGCCTTCGTTATCGAAAAGGACAGCAAGAGATTTCCGAAGAGCGGCGGCTGGGGTTACGCGCTGTTCAACTACGAAACCGCATCCGACAAGTTCACGGCCGATCCCAGTCTCTCGGATTGCGGAAACGCGTGCCATACGGCCGTGAAGGCGAAGGACTTCATCTTCCATCCCTATCAGAAGCGTTGAGCCCTCGGGGTCCGTCCGGGCACAGAGAACTGACCGCTCCCCGGAACCCATGCAAATCCGCTCGTCGCTGTCCAAAGCGACGCGGCGGAACCAGGCCTTCGTGGATCTGCTCGGAAGGATGGCCGAGCGGAGGGGCGCCACCTCCGCCCGGGTCGCTGACTAACCGCGGCTGTCGTGGCGCTGATGGAGCGCGGCGCCTCCGTCATTGAGGTGGAAGGCGAGCGATAACCGGCGCAGCTTTCGGACATCACCGGCCGCCAGGAGATCCGCCATGACCGACCAGCCCACCCCCGCTCGCAGCCCGTTCGACGACATCGCCCCAGCGCTCGGGCGCTACACATCCGAGGTGCTATTCGGCGAGGTGTGGGAACGGCCGGAACTGTCCAAGCGCGATCGCAGCCTGGTCACCGTCGCCTGCCTCGTCTCGCTCTACCGATCGAACGAACTGCCGTTCCACCTGAAACGCGCGCTGGAGAACGGCCTCACCCGCGAGGAACTGGTCGAGGCGATCACCCACCTTGCCTTCTATGCCGGATGGCCGACCGCGGCGTCGGCCATAGCGGCCGCCCGGCGTGTGTTCGAAGAGGTGGAATCCTCGCAATGACCGATCGCGTCGAAGGGGTGATCACCGGCGCGGGTAGCGACCTCGCCGAGGCGAGCGTCGGTCTGCCGGCCGCCCCGGAACCCGGTCGCTCATAAGCGCGCGCCACATCGCGCCGTTGGGCGCGCTGACGGCCGAACCGGGCTTCGCGTCTTCAGTTAAAGAGCTAAGCGGCCATGCGCGCCTTGAATACGCCGTCGGGGAGACGTGAGGCGCGGGCCGGATGGATGAAGAAATAGTCCTTCCAGGGCTCGTCCTCGACCACGGTCGAGCGCTCCTCCAGTCGCCGCCCGTTCAGGGCGAACATGCGGTAGCCGCGCCGGGCGAAGACTTCGACCACGGCCTCGGCCGTGCCGCCGAAGCGCTGCATCAGCATCGTCGGATGGATCTCCAGGAGCACCGTGGGGCTGTCGCGGTCTAGGATGCCTTGCGCGCCCTTCAGCGCCATGAGCTCGGCGCCTTCGATGTCCATGCGGATGAAATCGACCTGCGCGATCCCACGCTCGGCGCAAAAGGCGTCCAGCGTTACGACCGACGTCGGTTGCACTTCAGCGCCAGTGTCCTCGAGATCGGGCCTGGCCCGTCCCTGCGGCGCGGTCTCGGAGACGAAGGCGTAGGCGCGGCCCATACGTCCGGAGATCTTGCGCGGCGTCACCAACAGCATCTGGCCGGCCTTGTCGCCAACCGCGGCGTGCACCGGTGTCACTTGGTCACCGATCCTGTGGAGCGCCACCGTCGCTTTCAGCACCTGGTACGAGTAAGCCGATGGCTCGATCGCATAGATCTGCGCGCGCCGCGCAACCTGGGTGATGACGTAGGAATGGCGCCCGTCGCTGGCCCCCACGTGCAGGCAGACCGGCGCTCCGGACAAAAGGTCCGCCAGATACGGCGTCTCCGGCTCGTGCTTGAACCATCGCAGGTTGCGCCGCCAGACCCGGAAGGCGTGGCCCAGCACGCGTATTGAAGGCATCTTTGAACTTCTTCTCCACGGCGGGGCGATAGTTAGGCCGGCTCGCGAACCACCGTCATCATGTAGTTCACGTCAGCATCATGGCTCTGGGACCAGCGGCCCCTGAGCGGGTCGAACGCCACTCCGAAAGGTCCGTCGACCGCCACGGCCTGATCAGCCAAAAACCCGCGCAGCTCCTCGGGTTTAAGGAATTTCGACCAGTCATGGGTGCCCGCGGGCAGCCAGCGCAGGACGTATTCCGCGCCGACCTTGGCCAGGGCGAAGGCCTTCAGGGTCCGGTTGAGCGTGGCGACGATCATCAGCCCGCCAGGAGCCAGCATGCCGGCGCAATCGCGGAGGAACGCTCCCGGATCGGCCACGTGCTCGATCACCTCCATGTTGAGGATCACGTCAAAGGCCGTCTCGCCGGCCGCCAACAGCGCCTCGGCGGTCGAGCAACGGTAGTCGATGGACAGCCCCTGCTCCGTTGCGTGCGCGCTCGCCGTGCCGATATTCCGTTCCGAGGCGTCGACGCCGGTCACCCGAAATCCCAGCCGCGTCATCGGCTCGGACAAGAGCCCCCCGCCGCATCCGATGTCGAGCAGCCGCAGGCCCTCGAACGGTCGACGTGCCTGGGGGTCACGTCCGAACCTGTGCAACGCCTGGTCTCGGATGAACGCCAGGCGCGTCGGGTTGAACTTATGCAGGGGCGCAAACTTGCCCCGCGGGTCCCACCACTCAGCGGCGATCCGCGAGAACCGTTCGACCTCAGCCGGATCGATGCTCGAACGAGCGTGCGCTTGCGAAGCCATGCCTCCCCATAGCCCCCTTCCTCGCCAAAACGAAGACGCCTAGGCGTTGCAGGCCGTGCCCAGCGCCGCTAGAAGGCTCCGCCCCGTCCGCAGGCACAGCAACAAGGCTCGAACCGCTCAACCCAATGTCCCGGCTGGTGATGAAATTTGGCGGCACTTCGGTGGCCGACCTGGAACGCATCCGCCGCGTGGCCCGGCTGGTGAACGCCGAGGTCCAGGCGGGCCATAGTGTTGCGGTGGTCGTCTCGGCCATGGCGGGCAAGACCAACGAGCTGGTGGCTTGGACCGACGGCTCCGGCGCGGCGGCCCAGGGGCTGACGCCCTCCGACGACGAGTACGATGTGGTGGTGGCCTCCGGCGAGCAGGTGACGGCCGGCTTGCTGGCCATGAGCCTGCGCAACATGGGGTTGGCGGCCCGTTCGTGGATGGGCTGGCAGATCCCGATCATCGCCGACGACGCCCATGGCCGCGCCCGGATCGACGACGTCCAGCCCGAAAGGCTGGCCGCCGCCATGGATGCTGGAGAGGTCGCCGTGATCGCCGGCTTCCAGGGCGTCACCCGCGATGGGCGCATCGCCACCCTTGGGCGCGGCGGCTCCGACACCAGCGCGGTCGCCGTCGCGGCAGCCCTGAAAGCCGAGCGCTGCGACATCTATACTGACGTGGACGGGGTCTACACCACCGACCCTCGCATCGAATCCAAGGCCCGGCGGTTGGCCAAGATCTCGTACGAGGAGATGCTGGAGATGGCGTCCCTGGGCGCCAAGGTTCTGCAGACCCGCTCGGTCGAGCTCGCCATGGCCCAGAACGTGCCCCTGCGGGTGCTGTCGAGTTTCGTAGAGCCGGGTGAAGCCCCCGGCCAAGGCACCGTCGTGTGCGACGAGGATGAGATCATGGAAAAGCGGATCGTGAGCGGCGTGGCCTACAGTCGCGACGAGGCGAAGATCAGCCTCTTCGGCCTGCCCGACCATCCGGGTGTCTCCTCGGAGATCTTCGGCAAGCTGGCCGACGCCAACGTCAACGTCGACATGATCGTCCAGAGCCACGCGCGCACCCAGGACACCGCCAACATGGAGTTCACGGTCGGCAAGCGGGACGCCGCGCGCGCCGTGGAGATCGTTCGCGCCGCCCAGCCTTCGATCGGCTTCGACGATGTTCAGGTGAACGACGAGGTCTCCAAGGTCTCGGTGATCGGGGTCGGCATGCGCAGCCACACCGGCGTCGCCAAGACGATGTTCAGCGCGCTGGCCGAGAAGGGCGTCAACATCCAGGTGATCTCGACGTCCGAGATCAAGATCAGCGTGCTGATAGACGCCGCCTACACCGAACTGGCCGTCCGCGCCCTGCACGCCGCCTACGGGTTGGACCAGCTCTAGGACGCCACCCGCCCCGGGGCGGGGTCAGCATTCGAAGTCGAACATCACCACGTCGGCGGGCGGCGGGCTGATCCCGCCTGAGCCGGCGTAGAGCGCCATGGCCGCGGCGTTGCTCACGTTGGTGAACACGAACATCTCGTCCCACCGACCCTCGCGGCCGAGATCGCGCAGGGCCGCCAGCATCGCCTTGCCGATCCCGCGCCGGCGGTGGCTTTCGGCGACGTCCACCGAATAGATGAAGAAGCTCACAGCCTCGAAGCGCTGCAGAATATGGCCGTAGACGAAGCCCACGGCCTCGCCCCCCTCCAACGCCACCAGGTTCACGAGGTTCGCGTCCGCCAGGTGAGCCGTCGCTCGCTCGTGCGGCAGGGGGCCCTCGTCGGTCAGGGCCACCGCGCGGACCAGCAGATCCTCGTCGCCGGGCCCAAGCACGCGGATTTCCATGGCCGTTAACCTAGGCCTTCTCCGCCGACCCTGTCAGCCGGAACGCCGCCAAACCGCCGACCACCGCCAGCGGGATCACCGAGACGAAAACCCAGAATGAGGCGGACTGGGCGCTCTCGGCCGTGAGCCCCGCGGAGAACCCACCGAGATTCGCGGCCACGCCGGAGATCGCCGCCCCCGCCGCCGCCCCCGTCTGACGCACCGCCGTGATCGCCGAGGACCCGATGGCCTTGTCCTCCTCCGAAAGCGCCAGCAGCAGGCGCCGGCTCATGAACGCCCACGAAAGACCGAAGGCGACGCCCATCAAGGAGCCGCCGATAAGCACCCAGGCGAAGGCGCCTTCCGCCATGGTCCACGCCAGGATAATCAGGCTTGCGATCAGGCACCCAACCCCAAGCCTGATCCAGCGCCCATCCCAGACGCCCGTGGCGCCCGCCACCAGGATCGCCGAAAGCGTCCAGGCCGCCGACTCCGCGCCGATCGTGTAGCCGGCGGCGAGCGGCGAGAACCCGCGGAGCTGCTGCAGGATCGGCGGCCCGTAGATGGCGAAGCCCATCGTCGCCGCGGTCATGGCGAACATCGCGAAATAGCCGGACCCGCAGACCGTCCGAAGGTCGCCGGCCCGGTGCGGCAGCAGGCGCACCCGCGCCCGGGCGTCGATCCAGAAGACCAGGCCAAGCACGGCAAGCCCAGCCACCACGAGGCCGATGGAGAGCGTCGGGCTTCGCAAGACGTCGGCCACCGCGATGGCCGCCACCCCGACGCCCAGCACCCCGAGTTGGGTCCAGGGAATGCCTGGCCCGCCGCCGGCCTTGGCCGAACCCCGCAGCAGAAATGGCGCGGCGGCGCTGAACACCACCGACTGGATCGCGAACAGCCAGAAGACGTCTCGCCAGCTCCCGGTCTGCACGACCAGCCCGCCGAACAGCGGCCCCAGCACAGTCGCGATGCCCCAGATGAAGGTCACCGCGGCGAACACCCGCGCCAGGTGCCGCTCGGGGAACAGGAGCGCGATGGCCACCATGGCGAAGCCGGAGATCCAGCCCGATCCCAGGCCCTGGATCAGCCGCCCCGTCAGGAACGTCCCGACATCGGGCGCAAGCGCGCTCATCACGCAGCCGAACGCCATGATCACGCCTGCCATCGCCGTCGCGCCGCGAAGGCCGAAGATCTCCGACACCCGCCCCGAACTCGCACCGGCCAGGATCGCGCCGACCAGGAACCCTGCCGTGGCCCAGCTGAAGTAGGCGTAGCCGCCGAGCTGCGCCCCGACGCTCGGCATGATGGTGGCCGTCACCAGGCTGTCGGCGGCATTCAGCCAGACCCCCAGGCAGATCAGCGCAAAGCGCGGCAACCGGCCGTCCGCCAGCAGATCCGCCCAACCGTTCTCAGTCAGTTCGAGGGACCGCGTCACTCAGGCTCCGGACTCGGGGTGGTCCCAAACCCTTACAGCAAGAGCCGGGCGCTCAGCGCCCGGCGGGCCGGGGCCTTGCGAAGATGGGGGCGGCGGAGGCCTATCGCGAGCGCGCCGCCGCCGCCGGCAATTTGAATCCCGGGTACCAGTGCGTTGCTGTGCCGGCCGTCACATACCAGCTGAGCAACAGGGCGCAGATCAGCGCGCCCGGGACGTAAGAGTTGGTGCGCCGGTAGGTCACCGCTGCGATCGCCCCCACGACCGCCAACAGCGGCACGAACTGGATCGCCACGATGGTGTTCAGGGGTTCGCTGGGCGTGAATAACAGCCCGGTCCGGAACAGCGTCGCATACTGCACGACCAGCAGGACGATGAAGCCCAGGCACATCGCGATCTTCCAGCTGCCGGCCTGCATCAGGAAGCCCTCGCCCTTGACCGCCAGGTTCGCCGCCAGCGCGCGAAGCGCCACCAGGAAGAAGACCGCCCAGAGCACGAGATAGGGGATCGCCATCAGGGCATGGCGACCATCCAGCGGTTTCAGCCCTAGCACCCAGAAGCGGTAGTCGACTTTGAACACCGCATCGACCACCACCAGCGAGAGGTAGCCGACCGCGACGGTCGCCACCGCGATCGCCGCCGACTTCGGCCAGTCCGTCGTGAACACCGGCTTGCCGCCCCGCACCACCAGGCTCAGCACCACCGTGATCACCGCGTTGATCAGCGCCCAGACGATCAGCTGGTTCTGGATCGACTGCGGGAAGAGCTGCATCGGGAAGAAGAACACACCAAGCTTCATCAGCGGATAGAACGTGAGCGCCGGGACCGCCGCCGTCAGCAGGAACGCCAGCCACCACCTGCCGCCCCGCCGCTCGCTGATGGGCTGGGCCGGCTGGTTCAGGCTCGCAAACACCGGCAGGGTCAGCAGGACCTCGAAGGCGCCGATCAACAGACAGATGAAGCCCACGAAGGCGAGCGCCGTGCCGACGTCCTTCCAGACCCAGATCTGATCGCCGGGGGGCAGCGGATTGGCCTCCCCGGCAAGCGTCTTCTCGAACCAGTCCACCGCTCCGCCGACGCCGGCGCGGCTGAAGTGCTCCCACGGGTGGGTCACCGGCGGGTTCTCCAACACACGCGCGGTCCCATCGGCGATGGTCCCATAGATCTTGCCTACGACTACGGGGCCCGGCACGCCGAACGCCTTGGCGAGCTTATGCGACTGGGAAACCAGAGATCCCTTGGGCACGCCCCACATCAATGGCGCGAACTCGTCGTACTGGCCGAACACCACGGCCAGGTCCCTCGGACTGGCCGGTGAGTTGGCTCCCAGGAAACCGGGCGTCGACCCCTCGAGCACGATCGAACGGTAGCCGTCCGGCTGCGAGGCGGCTGCCGACATCACCGGAACACCGCCCATCGAGTGGCCCTCGAGCCCAATGCTTCCGCGGTCCACGTACGGCAGACTCTGCAGGAATCGCAGGGCGGCAGGTCCGCCAAGATCCTTCGACTGGCCGACCGCGCCGTCGGAATAACCATGGCCGATCATGTCCATCGCCAACACGACAAAGCCGCGTCTGGCGAGCTCGATTGCGAACGGGCTCTGCATCTCGCGGGTGTTGATGTAGCCGTGGCTGACCAGCACCGCCGGCGCCGGACGCTGGACGGTGGCGCTCGAGGGCACGTAGAGCAGGCCCGACTGCGTGAGCCCATTATCGCCCGCGAATCGGACGTCTTTCAGGGTCACACCGCCGGACGTCTGGACGGCGTGCGCCAGGTACGACCCCCCAAGGATCAGCACCAGCCCCAGGATTAGGAAGCCCCAGTTTCGCAGCATGGCGTCCCCCCGAACGACTTTTCTTGATCCGTCGGCGGTGACGATGCGTCCGTCCACAGAAAAGCTCAAGCGCGGGCGCCCAATTGCCGGGCGAAGGCGGTTAACGCGGCAATCACCCCTTTCTGTCTCCGTTCGGAGACATAAACCTGCTAGGACGCGAAAAAGCATTCGGGAGGACACAGCGACCAAGATGGCGGTTCCAGGCGTCGCGATACGCGGTCAGCGCAGCCTGCTTCGGCAGATCAGGGAGGCCCTCGCGGGCGGCGGCCCCGCGCAGGTTCGCCTGGATATGGTGGTGCGCATTATCGCCCGCTCGATGGTGGCTGAGGTCTGCTCGCTCTACATGCGCCGCGCGGCCGGCGACTTCGAGCTCTTCGCCACCGAAGGCCTCGATCCGAACGCCGTCCACGTCACTCGCCTGAAGCCGGGCGAGGGCCTGGTGGGCGAGATCATGAAGCTCGGCCGGCCGCTGAACCTGGCGGACGCCCCTGAGCACCCGGCCTTCTCCTACCGCCCCGAAACTGGCGAGGACCCCTACCACGCCTTCCTGGGCGTGCCTCTGCTGCGCGGCGGCCGATCGATCGGCGTGCTGGTGGTCCAGAACCGCACGGCGCGGGTCTATACCGAGGACGAGGTCGAAGACCTGCAGATCGTCGCCATGGTGCTGGCCGAGATGGTCGCCGCCGGCGAGCTGATCGGCGAGGCTGAGCTCAAGGGCGTCGAGATCGCGCCGCATCGGCCGGAGCGGCTCAAGGGCTCCAAGTTCGGCGACGGCCTGGCCTACGGCGTGGCCGTCCTGCACGAGCCCCCGGTCGCGCCTTCCCAGCTCCTGTCCGACGACGTGGTGGCCGAAGAGGCCCGGTTGAATGCCGCCGTCGGCAGCCTGCAGGCCCAGATCGATCAGATGCTGGAGGGCAACGCCGGCCTGGTCGACGC
>NZ_DASXNL010000029.1:0-4268 GCF_036495085.1 Phenylobacterium sp.
AAACGTCGAGCCGAAGGGCGCCCGCGTTCGCAGGAGCGCCGCCAGGTCCCCGGCGAGTTCCATCAATGGCCGAGGTCGGAGAATTTCTCACCTGAAGCGCGTGCGCGCACTTCTCAGGGTGGCGCAAGGCGCAATTGCCCCTAGGATGGCAGCCAGCGACTCAGTTCACGCGGTTTGGTGTGGCTGCGGACGCAGAATTCTAACTGGGGGAGCCCCAATGGCCGACGTCAAGAAAACCAACGCGCTTCAGAAGCCGCTCACGCCCTCGGCGGAGCTGGCCGCTGTAGTCGGCCCGGGGCAGCTGTCCCGCGGCGAAGTGGTCTCGAAGATCTGGGAATACATCAAGAAGAACAATCTTCAGGACCCGAAGAACAAGCGCGACATCCTGGCAGACGCCAAGCTGAAGCCCGTCTTCGGCGGCAAGGACAAGGTCAGCATGTTCGAAATGAACAAGCACCTCGCAGGCCACCTGAAGTAGGCGATGTTCGCTAAGGCGACGGCGTTTTCGCCCCGCCGCGGATATTGGGAATAACGAGAACCCCGTCCGGCTGACCGCCGGGCGGGGTTTTTGCTGCCCGGCGTCCTTCCGCGGAGACGCCGGTTTTTCACCGGCCGTGGAACATCCCTTAACCGTCATCGGCCAACCTTGAGTTTGGGCGGATCGCGCCCTTGGGGAGTTCGAGGTGGCCGACAGCGTCGCGACGGCGGCTCGTTCGAGGGAGGCGGCAGGTGCTCGCCAGGCCTCGGAGGCCCCCCAGCTGGACGCGCTCGCGCTGGCCCAGCTCTCCGGCGCCTTGCGCCTGGTGTCGGCCGACGCGCAAGGCGACGTCGAGCGCTACAGCGACGCGCAGCTCCTGGCCGCCGGCAAGATCAACATCATGTCCCTTGAAGCCGTGCAGCAGCGGCTGGGCGAGACCTGGCAAGGCCGCAAGGACGAGGTCTTCGCCTTCTCCCGACGTCTCCTGAAGCGCAGCCTGGGCGGGCGGGGGATCTTCCTGCGCATCTCCGATTCCGACGTCTTCATCGTCCACCCCGGGCTGGGGCGCCTCGCGGCCCAGGCTGCCTGCCTGCGCTACCTGCGGGAAATCCTCGCCCATTTCCATGCCGACGCCGACCAAGCCGTGGGCAGCGTCCTGCAGGTCGTCGCCGTCAGTAAGGGGCGCGTACAGATCAAGCCCGTGGACGCCCAGGAGGTCGAAGCCGCGCTCGCACAGGAAGCCGGGGAGGGGGCCGGCCGGCTCGGCGCTTTCCACGACGAAGCCAGCCTGACGTCGCAGCTGGTCAACCGGGCCGCGCCCTTCGTATCCACCGATGGGCGCCTGATGCGGGTCTCGGCGAGCCTGGAGCCGATCTATGAGGTGAAGAGCTTCACGCGGATCGGCTTTCGAATGATCCGCCGCATCATCATGGTTTCCAGTGGGGTCGCGCTGACCCAACGCGAGATCGCCGCACTTCCTTCTGCCGACCTGATCCGCGCCGACCTCGCCACCATCGCGCGCGGTATCGACCGCCTCAACGCCGAGGCCGGCGAGCAGCAACTCAGCCTGATCGTGCCGGTGTCCTTCTCCAGTCTCGCAAGCCGGCGCGGCCGTGCGGAGCTGGTGGCCCCGGTCGGCGCGGCGGCGAACATGGTCAAGCTCGGGGTCATCTGCGAGGTCCTCGACATCGAGGGTGTCCCGCAGAACGCGCTCACCGACGTGACGTCACTGGTTCGCCCGCTCTCACTCCTGGTCGTGGGCCGCCTGGCGAACCCGACGCCCGGCGCCTTCGCCAGGCTGACGGGCGCAGGTTTCCAGGCGCTGTCGTTCGAATGCCCGCCGCGGGGCGTCAGCGATGCGGAATTCATCGGCTGGGCCAATTCCATCATCCCGGCCGCCCGCAAGGCCGCGAGATCGGTGCTTGTCTATGGGGCGGGTTCAACGAAGCGGGCCGGCGCGCTGGCCTCGCTTGGCGCGACGCATGTGAGTCTCGACGCAGCTTGAGCTGACGCCGTATTTGCGGCCCCGGCGAGCGGATGCAACCATACGGCCGAGCATCCGTTCCCGCCGGCTGAGGGCGCATGATCGAGATCACAACGCTGTCGGAGCTGACCATCGACGGCAAGCTCGCGCTCCACCGCGCCTCCTCCAGCAAGGAGTTGTTCGACTATTCCACGGACGAGCTGAAGGCGTGGTTCCACGGACAGCGGGCGCTTAGCGACGCCATTATGGTGGGGGCCAACACCGTGCGCGTCGATGATCCGCAGCTGACGGTGCGCCACGTAGACGGGCCGAACCCGCTTCGGGTCATCCCGTCCTCCGACGGCCTCCTGCCGCTTTCCTCGGCGCTGCTCAACGACGGCCTGCCGACCCTGGTCGCGACGTCAAGGAAAGCTGGACCCGCGACGCTTGCGGCGCTGCGGCGCAAACCGGGCGTCGAAGTGGTCACCTGCGGCGAGACGGAAGTCGACCTGGCGGCCCTCATGGCCATGCTGGCCGAGCGCGGGATCAGGCGCCTGATCGTCGAAGGTGGCTCGACGCTGCTCTCCAGCCTGTTCGGCCACGGACTGGTCTCGAAGATCATCATCAAGCACATCCCGATCATCTCGGGGGATCCTGACGCCCCGACCTATCTGACGCTGTCGCCACGGCCCGGACTCGGTCTGGGCATCTCGCGCTGGCGGATGGATGAGTGGTTCGTGAAGGGCGGGATAGGTGTCTCGGTCTATGCGCGCGAGGCGCAGCCGTGGACGCCGTGATCCACGACCCGTTGGCGAGTTTGGCCGCGGCGCTGGCTGAGGCGTCCGGGTCGACGCCTTCGGCAGCCTTCGACGGACGTATCGACATGGTCGGCGAGGACGCCTCGCTCGCGACCTTCGTGAAGCACCAGGCGCTGATGCGCTGCTATCAGGCGCGATACGTCCTCTTGCCTGGTGAGGCGCCGCCCGGCGGGGTGCTTGCGGCGATGCAGGCTCAGTACGGCGAACCGCGGCTGGCCATGCTCGCCGGTCTGCGGCCCAGCCTGGAGCGCGAGCTTATCGCGCCGGCGCCTCCTGGTGGGGAGGGCGATGTCGCAGCCTATGTCGAGACCATGCTGCACGAGATCCGGAGCGCGCCGGAGAACGCCTTCACCGCCTTCCTCGCCCACGCCGATCACCAGGCGGACCACTATCGAAACTTCCTCGTGCAGTCTTCGCCCGACCTGCTGGCGGAGGCGTCGGCCTCGGCGCTCGGCGTCGTGGGCGAATACGGCGAGCCGCAATCGGCGCTCTTCCGTATCCTGATCGATGAGTTCGGCTACGGCGCGCATGGCAAAAAGCACAGCGTGCTCTACCGCGCGACCATGCGCAGTTTCGGCCTGGATGATGCCTACAACGGCTACTGGCCCTGGTTCGACACCGAGGCGCTCACCCTGCACAACGCCATCCACTGGCTGTTCCAGAACCCGCGGAACTTCTTCCGGCAGGTCGGCTTCCTGCTCTACGCCGAGACGGCCTATCAACGCTCGACCGAGGCGCATCATCGGTATCTGCGCCAATTCCACCCTGATGCCGACGTTCGTTATTTCGGCGAGCACGCTCACATCGACCTGCATCACACGCGCATGGTGATCGATGAAGCCGTGACGCCGCTGGTGGCCCGGTTCGGCCAGGAGGTCGGCGCCGAGATTGTCGCCGGCGCGGAGTTCACCAAGGCGGCTTTTGCAAGAGCCGACGAGCATCTGCTTGGCGTGTCCCGGGCCTTCGCGGCTGCGGACGGGGCGACGTTCGGGCCTCCTTCTTGCGCCCGTGAACGCCTGGGGCGGCCCCTGACCCCTGGGAGCGACCTTGCAGGCCTCGTAGGCGCACGCATCCAGGTCGGGGCGTTGGGGCAGTTGAACGACGCCCGCGATCTTGCGGCCTTTCCGCCGGGGACAATCGGGCGGGTCGTGACGTGAACCTCGACAGCACAGGCGTGTGGATCGGCCATGACCTGCCGCCGATCTGGCGTGGCGGAATGGAGTATTTCCTGCTCTCGGCGCGGGGTGAGCTCTACCTCGTGCCCAATCGCTGTCCGCATCGCGGCGGCCCCTTGAAGTTCGGCCGGCTCAACGCTGCGGGCGAACTCGTTTGCCCTATGCATCTGAACGCCTTTTCCATCGAGAGCCTGCTCGCCAACCCCGCGACCCTGCGCCTGACCGCGGCCCGGCAAGATGACCCCTGACGCCGTCCCGTTCCCGCTGTCGCTGGTCGTGGAGCGCGGGGCGTTCAAGCCGGCCAATGCGGTGACCCTGGCTCGAGGCCTGCTGGT
>NZ_DASXNL010000030.1:0-11293 GCF_036495085.1 Phenylobacterium sp.
ACCAAGTTTCGCCGATACAGCGCCTGGACCGGCGCCTATGGTCGCCTGGATCATATCTGCGGACCGTGAGCGCCGGGAAATCTCAATGGCTGAACGTTATCTGTCTCCCGTCCTTCGCGACTTTCCGAATATTGCTCATCACACAGCGCCACTCAGAGGCGTCGAAGCTGCGATCTACAACGGGCTCTGGCGCCCGATCGTCGACGGCAAACTCAAGCCGGGCGCTAAACTGCGCGAGGACATAATCTGCGAGACGTTCGACGTCAGCCGCACCCTGGTCCGCAAAGTCATGGTCATCATGGAGCAGGAGGGCATAGTCCAGCTGCCGCCAAATCACGGCGCCTATGTCGCCGCGCCCTCGCCTGACGAGGCTCGGAACGTAAACGAGGCCACCCGTCTCATTGGCCTCTACGCAGTCTCTCAGCTTGCTGCGCCCGGCTATTTGCTCTCAAACGAAAATGCCGAACGCATCGAACGCCACATCGCCCTGCAGTCAGAGGCAGAGGACAATAACGATTTTGCCCTGGCGCGAATTCTGACCGGCGAGTTCTACATTCTTTTGACGCATATTTACGGCAATCCGATCCTGGCCGGTCAATTCGAGAGCCTGGTTACTCGTTTTCTACTCGCGAGAACGTTATATCAGGCCGATGGGTATCACCCCGTTCGGGCCGAATTGCATCGGGATATTCTGCGGCACATTCAATCCAACGAACAGGAAGCCGCCGTCGCGAAGGTCACTGACGTGTTCGACTCGATCGAAAGGAGCCTTCGCTTTGACGTCGGCGACGATGAGGACGCGCTGAGGGCTGTTCTGGCCGGCGACCATGGCGCAGCGCCTCGAGCCGCGAAGCGGAGATCCTAGCGCCGCCCCTTCAACAGCCGACTTCCGGAGGGGCTCGCCAAGCGTGCTCACCGTCGCCGGGCCGATCGGCGTCGCGGTGTCAGCCAGGCCCTGCCGGATCGAAGACGGTCTGCGATCTCAGTAGTAACGCGGGATCGGACCCAGTTGCGGCGTCTGATCCGGGAGCTGCACCATCACATTGTCTACGTAGCAGTAACCCCAGCCCTCAGGCGGATCATAGCCTTCTATGATCGGATGACCGCTGGCGCGGAAGTGCTTGGTGGCATGGCGGTTGGGCGAGTCGTCGCAACAGCCAACGTGGCCGCAGGTTCGACACAGCCGCAAGTGAAGCCACACCGCACCAATCCGAAGGCAATCCTCGCATCCCCTTGCGCTTGGCGTCACCTCGTGGATGGCGTCGCCATGCGTGCAGGTCGGCAATCGGCCGCTTCGATCAGTCATCGCGGTCATCCATCGAGGCCGAAGGGTCTTGCAGGGCCAAGCCCACAAAGCCAGCGGCCAGGTGGTCCCGCACCCGGCGACGTCGATGGCGTCGACGGTGCGGGGCCTCAATCCGTGGCGGCTATTTGTGGCAGGTGTCCTTCACCGAGATACAGGTGTTTCCGCAGGCCTTGCCCTTCACACACTTCTTTGCGGCGCCCGCCGCGGGCGCCGCGGAGGCCACCTTGGTCTGGGCCGGCGGGGCGCTGGCGGGCGTTGCGCCGGCAGCCGGGCATTTCGTGAACTTGCCCTTGGCGTCCTTGCAGGAGGCCGCCTTGGCGGGTGCGGCCGCGGCGGGCGCCGGACATTTGACGAATTTCCCTTTGGCGTCTTTGCAGGACTCGGCTCCCGCAGCTCCAGCGAGGCTGAGCGCAAAGGCGGCGGTGGCTAGGAACGTGAAAGCACGGCGCATAGCTGACTCCCCATGTGGAAGGCCAAGCTCCCACCCCCAGGGGGCGACCGCAAGCCAAACGAACACGCCAAGGCTCTGAGCGCCTAAAAGAGCCCTGCGTTGAAGGTCGCCCAAGGCGAGCCTGCGGGCACGACCTCCCGCGGGCTCGCGTCGGGAGCAGCGGTTGACTAGAATTCCTTCTGCTTCGGCCAAGGCGTGACTCGCGGTAGGCGCTCTTAAGAAAGCTGAACAAGCCGATGACCCGCTCCGAGGCCGCCCGACTGACGGCTTTCCTGCAGGGCGCACGGGTCGCCCAGGGGGGAGCCGCCGACATCGCGCGGTGCGCCGAGCGCCATCCGAACGAACTGCTGACAATTATCGACGACCGAACGGGTGCGACGGTGGACCTGGACCTGCGGCGCTCACCTGAAGCCGCACTCGGCGATCAGGACTCGTCTGCGAAAGTCGCCCGCGGCCGACCGAGACTTGGCGTAACGGCTCGTGAAATCACGCTGCTGCCGCGGCATTGGGAATGGCTGGCGGCTCAGCCGGGTGGTGCGTCGGCGGCCCTCCGTCGACTCGTCGACCAGGCGCGTCGGGAGACCGAGGGAGCGGACCGGACGCGCCTTGCCCAGGAAGCGACTTATCGAGCCATGACCACCCTGGCCGGCGATCTGCCGGGCTACGAGGAAGCCGCGCGCGCCCTGTTCGCCGGGGACCGGGAACGGTTCGGCGCGTTGACGAGCGCGTGGCCCAAGGACATCGGTGACTACATCCGCAGCCTTAGTGAAGCGGCCTACCCCGCCGCCATGAGCTAACGCTTCGGAGCCTATCAGGGGGACCCGCCGCTTGCGTGCGGCGTTCGGCAAGACTGCGCCTCGCCACGGCCCCACAATAACCCGGCCCGGGCCAAAATGACCCTGCGGGCCCGGCTGCCGAGGCCTGCAGAGCCGACCTTCGATCCGTCTCTTGACCCGTCGCCGAGCCCCGCTCAACCTTGCCACCAGCGCGTGCTCCCGCGTCTGAAGCGGCAAACCAAAAGGCGGAATCCAGGGGAGAGAAAATGCGCCTTCGTACCTTCTTGGCCGTTGCGTCGGCCGCGTTGGCCCTCGCCGGCTCCGCGGCCGCTCTATCCCCCGTCGCCCCGGACGCCGCCAGGGTCGCTGAGGGCGAGCTCCACGGCTCCGTCGCCGGCGAGGTCGCCAGCTTCAAGGGCATTCCCTTCGCCGCACCCCCGCTCGGCGACCTGCGCTGGCGCCCACCGCAGCCCGCCAAGACCTGGACCGGCGTTCGCCAGGCGAACGCGTACGGCCCCATGTGCATGCAGATGCGCGCCGCCCCGGCCGGAACGAACCAGTCCGAGGACTGCCTCACACTCAACGTCTGGACTCCCGCCAACCGCAAGCCCGGCGCGAAGCTGCCGGTGATGGTCTGGATCCACGGCGGGTCTTTCACCGGCGGTTCCGGCTCCAACGCCATCTATGACGGAACCCACTTCGCCGAGCGCGGGGTGGTGCTGGTCACCGTCAACTATCGCCTCGGCCGGCTGGGCTTCTTCTATCACCCGGCGCTGGCGGCCGAGCATCCGGGTGAGCCGCTCGCCAACTACGGCATGATGGACAACCTCGCCGCCTTGAAGTGGGTGCAGGCCAATATCGCCGCCTTCGGCGGCGACCCGGCCAACGTCACGGTTTTTGGCGAATCCGCCGGTGGCATCCTGATCAACGACCTGATGGCCTCCCCCCAGGCCAGGGGCCTTTTCGCCAAGGCGATATCGGAATCCGGCTTCGGTCGCATTCCCGGCCTGCCGCTGAAGGGCGACGGCCCCGATACGGCTGAGAAACAGGGCCTGGCCTACGCCACCGGCCTGGGCGTTACCGGCGCAGGTCCAGACTCGTTGAAGGCTCTTCGCGCGCTCAGCCCCGCCCGGCTTTCCGTCCCTGCCGGCCAGGTCACCCCGATCCTCGACGGCGTGATCCTCCCCGAGGGGCCGGCCGCCGCCTTTGCGGCAGGGCGCGAGCTCAAGGTCCCCTACATCGCCGGAGGCAACAGTTGGGAGGCGAGCCTCTTTCCGAAGAACACCCCGCTCGACCGGGCCGGCCCACTTCGCGACAAGCTGATCGCGGCCTATGGCGCGCCTACGGACCTGACGAACGTCCAGTGGGACTTAGGCACCGAGGCTGCGGTGATCGAGCCCGACCGCCTGCTCGCCCGCCTGCACACGAAGAACGGCCAGAAGGCCTGGGTCTACTACATGTCCTATATCCCCGCGGCCCAGCGCGCGAGCGTCCACGGCATGAGCCACGGCGGAGAACTCATGTACGTATTCAATACCTTGCCGGACCACGACATGACGTTTGGAACCCGCACGATCGCTGCGGCCACGCCCGCCGATCGCAAGATCAGCGAGGCCATGATCGCCTATTGGGTCGCCTTCGCCAAAGCCACCGATCCCGATAGCGCCGGCGGCCCCGCGTGGCCGGCCTACACGCCCGCCGACGAGGCGGTCCTCGAGTTCGGCGCCGACGGCGTCAATGTCCGCCCGTCCTTCCACAAGGCCAGCCTCGACCTTGTGGAACAGCTCGAATCCGCCGGCGCCCGCTGACGATCTCTTGAGCCTCAGGCCCGGAACTGGGGGACCGCGGCCCCGCTCCTGCGCCGAAGCAAGGCGCCGATCCCGCCGAAGCCCACGATCATCATCGCCCAGGTCGCCGGCTCGGGCACGCCGTTCGGAATGACGTTCGCCTGGAACAGGTCGCGCAGGTCGGTCGCATTGGCCGCATCGCCGATGAAGGGCTCACCGGGCCCGCCCGAAACGCCGAACACCTCCTGCCAGGTCCTAAGATCCGAGGAGTGGGTGTAGCTGATGGTGTTCGTGTAGGCGTTCCCCTTGGCCAGGGGAGAGATCACGATCTCGGTGCTGGTGAACCCGTTTGTGCTCTGGCCATCCCCTTCGGTCTCATCGTT
This sequence comes from Phenylobacterium sp., assembly GCF_036495085.1. GTDB lineage: Bacteria > Pseudomonadota > Alphaproteobacteria > Caulobacterales > Caulobacteraceae > Phenylobacterium. The sequence goes on from NZ_DASXNL010000030.1 coordinate 4,704, forward strand.
CCAGATGACGATGACGCCGTTGTTCTGGAACGCCTGGGAAGCCTCGATCTGCGGGACAAGTTGCGACAGGAAGTTGTCGCCCTGCGCGATGCTCGCCGCGTCCCCCGTGAAATGGGTCCCGTTGTAGGTGAACCCGCCGGTCAGGGCCGTATGCATGTCGTTGAACTGGTCCGGCGTGATCCAGTTGTACCGGGCGACGGTATTGTTCGCGAGGTCGGTCGTAAGCTGCTGCAGGGGCGCATAGAACCTCGCTTCCGGATTGTTGGGCGAAGCGTCGTTGCCGCCGTTGGTCGCGGTGAAGAACACCTGCGGATTATGCTTGGCGGCGTAATCGAACTGGTGGCTGCCGTTATAGGCGTTCGTGTAGGTGGGGGAGACGCCGGCGGAATTGGTCAGGGGCGCCGTATACTGACTGAGGGGCACGACCGTGTTGGTGAGGTTGCCGCTCACCGTGGCGAGGTCGGTATCCTCCTGATACGAGCGCCAGGTTGTCCCCTGCGCCTGCAGGCTGGCGCTGAGGCTGGGTCCGCTGACGATGTTGCTCGGAAACGGCTGGGCGTCGTTGAGAGGGCCGCTCTTGCCGGCCTCTGACCAGACATAGTTCGGCTCGGACGGGTGGATCGGCTGCCCGTTTTGCGGCGGCACATTGGTGTAGTTGCTGGCGTAGGAGACCATGGCCGCGTTCGGGTTGCCCGGTGTCACCAGGCTATTGATGAAGGGCGCCGCGGCGTTGCCGAGGATCGGCTGCGGCGAGAGCACGCCCGCCGGCTGGGTGAAATTGTGGTTCTCCAGGGCGATGACGAATACGGTCCCGATCGAGGCCGCATGCGCGCTCGAAGCGGCGAGCGCGACGGCGCCCGCCAAGGCAATACGTTTCAACATGGTCGACTCCTGAAAATGGGTCGCCCAGGCGCCTGACAGCTGGAGCACCCGGGCGCGCCAAGGTCCGGTCGAGCCGTGTCAGCCCGACAACACACCGATGACGATTTGCGGAAGAGCCCGTGACAAAGGCCCCGCTTGTCGCCGTACCGGCGACGCAAGAGCGCCTCGGCGCCGGGCCGACGGGCTGAGCTCCAGGTTGAGCTTGATACTCGGCCGGCCGCTTGCGAACGACCCCACGAGCAGACCGGGGGCGCCGCTCTCGTCAGGACGAACCTGTCGCGCATTGACGGCGCCACGCCGCGACTGTAGAAAAAATACTTATGTGTTTCAAATTTCGTCTGTAGCTTTTCTGCTGCATGGTCTACCGAGCCCTGACGATGGATGAACGCTGCCAGCGCCTGCGCGAATCCCGCATCGCCAAGGGATTTGAGACCGCTGCGGCGGCGGCCGACGCCTTTGGCTGGAACCGCAACACCTATGCTTCGAACGAGAACGGCAACGCGCCCTTCTCCTATCGCCGGGCCAAGGAGTACGCCGCGGCTTTCGGCGTGCGGCCCGAGTGGCTCTACGACGCCGCCGGCTCCATGCTGCCCGCCGCCCAGGCCGGCTTCGTGCCGATCATCGGCCGGGTCGGGGCCAATCCCGAAGGCCTCGTGCTGTTCGCCCAGGGGCAGGAACCCGGGGATCTGGCTCCGATCCCGCCCGGCGGCACGGACAAGGCCGTGGCTCTCCTCGTGGTCGGACATTCCATGCGCGGCATCGCCGACGACGGCGCCCTGATCTATTTCGAGGACCAGCGGACGGCGGTCACGCCCGACATGCTGGGTCACGTGGTGGTCGTCGAGGTCGATACCGACGAGGTGTTGGTCAAGCGTCTGCTGCGAGGCTCCCGCGCCGGGCGCTACGACCTGGAAAGCATCGCAGGCCCCACCCGCCGCGACGCCAAGCTCCGCTGGGCGGCGCATATCACCGCGATCATCCCGCCCTTCCAGGCACGCCGGATCATTCGCGGCGCGGCCTGATCCTTTGGCCCCCCTTGGCCCGTCGGGCCGTCGGTCGGCCCTCCTCCTCGCAAGCAAAGGCCGCGCATCGCGCGCCGAGGGATCGGCCATGGACGCCGCCGCGGCGAGCGGCCTAACTGGTGGGCCATGTGCAACGAATATCGCTTCAAGCAATCCCTCGACCGCATCGCTGACGAATTCAGCCAGCTGAGGCTGCCGATCCATTGGGAGGGCGGTGCGCCAAACATCGAGCCGCGCGATTCGATCCGCCCTACCGATCCGGCCCCCATCCTTTTGGGCTCGCCCGAGGGCGCCGAACTCAGGCAGCTCCGCTGGGGGTTCGCCTCACCGCGGGGCCCGGTGATCAACTTTCGTTCGGATGGCCGGCGCTTCCCAAGCGGCCGCTGCCTGATCCCGGCCGACGGCTTCTATGAGTTCACCGGCGAAAAGGCTCCGAAGTCGAAGTGGCTCTTCACGGCCGCTGACACCGATTTCTTTTGTATCGCCGGTCTGGTGCGCGAGGACCGCTTCACCATGCTGACCATGGAGCCCGGCCCCGACATCGCCCCCTACCACAACCGCCAGATCGTGATCCTGCCGCGGCCACAATGGGCCGACTGGCTGGGTCCGTCCTCAGACGCCGTGATTCCCGCGCTGCCAGCCGGCAGCCTGAAAGTCGAACAAATCCGCTAGGTTGAAGGCTCGACGATCAGACTTCACAGCTATGCATGTTCAGGCGGCCCCTTGGGACTCCCTGGTCGGACTGGGTGAACCTGGCCGAACCTGACGCCTGGCTAGGGCAGGTCTTCGGACAGGATCGCCATCTCGAACATGAACGAGCCGTCTCCGTCCTCGTCTTCGAACACCACGCCGACGAACTCCTCGCCGACGTAGACCTCGGCTGAGTCCTTCTGCTTGGGCCGCGGTGTCAGGGTGATGCGGGCGTTGGCGAAGGTGCCACGCAGGTGGCCTTCGATCTTGCGGATCATCTTCTCGTCCAAGCCAACGCTCCTTGATTGCGGCGGCGCGAACCTAGCCGTTCACGACGGTTCCGAAAACCTCAGATCACGTAGTCGTAGACGGCTTCTGCAAGGGTATGATCCATGGTCTTGGCCGGCTCGTCGCAAGTTGGGCAGTTGACCAGCCTCGCCGGGACGCCGGCGGCCGTGCAGCCGGCCGGCACGGGCTTCAACACCACCGAGCCGGAGGCGATCTTCGCGTAATCGCCGATCGTGATGTTGCCGAGCACCTTGGCGCCGGCGCCCAGGAGAACGCCCTTACCGATCTTCGGGTGACGGTCGCCGCGCTCGGCGCCGGTGCCGCCCAGCGTGACGCCCTGCAGCATGGAGACATCGTCGCCGATCACTGCGGTCTCACCGATCACGATGCCCGTGCCGTGGTCCACGAACACGCCGCGGCCGATCTGAGTCGCTGGATGGATATCCACCTGGAAGAGTTCGCTCATGCGGCTCTGCAGGTAGAGGGCCAGCGTTTCGCGCCCCTCGGCCCACAGCCAGTGGGCCACGCGCTGGGTCTGCAGCGCCAGGAAGCCCTTGAAGAACAGGAACGGTTGGACATAGCCCTTGCAGGCCGGGTCGCGCTCGAACACCGCCTTCAGGTCGGCCTCGGCGGTGTCCACCAACGCCGGGTCGCTCGCATAGGCCTCCTCCGCGATCTCGCGGATGCTCATCGCCCGCAGCTCCTGGTCGCCCAGCTTGCGCGCAAGCTGGTAGGAGAGCGCCCCGCCAAGGCTCTTGTGGTTCAGGATCACCGCCGCCAGGAGGCTCGCCAAGGCAGCTTCGCTTTGCGCGGCCGCGTGCGCTTCATTGCGCAACGCCGCCCAAACCGGCGGCGCAATGGCCGGGTCGACGACTTCAAGGCGTTGCTGGCTCATCAGTTCCTCCCGGCCCATCAGGCGCCTCCCTACCTTAACATGGCGCGTGCGACAGCGCCCGGCAAAGACCCTTCGCTGGCCATATGGTAGCCCCGCAGCAACATCGCCACTGTCAGCATGTCCGGAAGATACCCGGCCATGGCCAGGTCCAGCGCCTCGCGAAATGGCACGCGAACCAGCGTGATCGCCTCGGTGTCGTCGGCCGGATGCGCGACCGGGACATCCGATAGCCCCAGCGCCAGATATCCGATCATCCACTCGTCGGTCACCGAATTGGAGAGCTGCGTCTTCAGGATTTGGCGCCACTCGGCCGCCGCGAGGCCAGTCTCTTCGGCCAGCTCGCGCCTCGCGCCGGCAAGGGGATCTTCGTCCAGCGGCGCGCCGCCCTCAGGCAGTTCCCAGCTATAGTCGCCATGCGGGAAGCGGTGCTGACCGACCAGGACGACCGTCCCATCCTCATGAACCGGCAGGACCGCGACCGCCACGTTCTTGAACCGCACCAGGCCGTAGCGCGCGGGATTTCCCGTGGGCGCCGTCGCCGTCTGGTCGGTCACCCGGATCCAGCCGCTCTCATAGACCAGTTGCTCGTCACCGGCCTTCCAGGGCGTCCCATGAGGTCTGAGCCAGGCGGGTTTCTGCAGCATGCGTCGAGAGCTCGCCTTGCGATGGGCGCGCACGCCCCCATAAAGGAGCACCCTACAGCCATTTCCTGAATGGCTGTCTTAACCGTCAAGAGGCGCCCGTGCCCGTTGCCCCGCCACCCGCCCCGGAATTCGGCTCCCCGGTCGACATGACCCCGGTCCCCGAGGTGCTGGCCTTCCTCGCCGCCCGGCGTTCGACCTCGGCGGTGACGCTGACGGAGCCTGCGCCCAGCGCCGGCGAGCTCGGCATCCTCCTGCGGCTGGCCACGCGCGTGCCCGACCATGGCAAGCTCGCACCCTGGCGGTTTGTGATCCTGGACGGCGAGGCCAAGGCCGAATTCAGCGCCCAGCTGGAGGCGCTGGCCCTCGGCCGCGGCGACCAGACCGCGGCCGCCAAGCTCGCGAAGCTGAAGGTTCCGCCGCTGGCCGTAGCCGTGATCTCGGCGCCGCGTGCGGCCGCCATCCCGGAATGGGAGCAGCGGCTCTCCGCCGGCGCCGTCTGCGCCACCCTGCTCTATGCGGCCCTCGCCATGGGATACGGCGCCAACTGGATCACTGATTGGTACGCTTACGACGCCGACGCAGGCGCGATCCTTGGTCTGCGTGATGGGGAAAAGGTCGCCGGCTTCCTGCTGATGGGCACCCCGCGCGAGCCGCCGCTTGAACGTGAACGCCCGGAGCTGGACCCTCTCGTCAGCCGCTGGCGCAGCGCGGGCTAGGGCCCTGATACACGACGGCCGGACGGCGCGAGGCGCCGACCGGCCTGAGGTGACACGCCCGAGGAGAGTTGGGCCAGTACTTTATAGGCTCGATTAATCATCTTGGAAAGCACCAAGAGCCTCGCCGTCAGAACATCGGTCACTTTTTCCTGAGAGTTGAAATGCTCGACCTCAGTCGTCAGCGCACGACTTCTATGAGGCGTAACCCGCCGAAAGCAGCCTTTGCGGATCAAGCAAGTCGTCGGCGCGCTCAAATCGGAGACGGCCACGGAATTTGCTTAAACGCCCCGGGTCAGCCCCGGCCGCGATAGGGGGCAACGCCTTGATCGGGAAGCCACAGGCCTTCGGGCGGCGCGCCGCTCTGCCAGAACACGTCGATGGGGATGCCACCGCGTGGAAACCAATAGCCGCCGATGCGCAGCCACGTGGGCTCGGCAACCGAGACGATGCGCCGCCCGATGGCCACCGTGCAATCCTCGTGGAACGCCCCGTGATTGCGGAACGAGGCCAAGTAGAGCTTCAGGGATTTGGACTCGATCAGCCAGTCGCCGGGCGCATAGTCGATCACCAGGTGCGCGAAATCCGGCTGGGCGGTCACCGGGCAGAGCGACGTGAACTCAGGGGCCGTAAAACGCGCCAGGTAGAGGACGCCGGCCTGCGGATTGGGCACGCGCTCCAGCACGGCCTCCTCCGGGCTTGCGAAACCGCGGACCTCGCGGCCGAGCTGCGTCAGCGTTGTTTCGTCCATCTCGGCGGCTTTAGCCCTGGCGCTGCGTCCCCGCAACCGAGACAGCCGCGCAGCTTGCCGCTAATCAGGACCACAAACTGGAGGAGGAGACGGCGCAATGTCCGGCGGTTTCGAAGACTTCGTGGTGGTTGTAACCGGGGCTTCAACCGGTCTTGGGCGCGCCATCGCCGTTGAAACGGCCCGCCAAGGCGCCAAGGCAGTGGTGGTCAACTATGCCCACAACGCCGCCGAAGCCGAGGAGACCGCTCGTCTGGTGGAGGCCGAGGGCGCCAAGGCGGTCCTGGCGCAGGGCGACGTCGCGCTCGACGCAGATTGCCGCAAGATCGCCGCGGCGGCCGAGCCCTTCGGCCGTCTTGACGCCCTGTTCAACAACGCAGGAATCACGCGCTTCGCAAATCATGCCGACCTCGAGGCGGTTTCCGCCCAGGACTTCCTGGATCTTTATGCGGTCAACGTGGTGGGCGCCTACCAGATGGTCCGCGCCTGCCGGGCGCTTTTGGAAGCCGCGCCTCAGCCGGGCGCGGTCGTCAATACCGCCTCGATCGCAGGCGTCACGGGCATCGGCTCGTCGGTGCCCTACGCCGCCTCGAAAGGGGCGCTCACCACCATGACCCTGTCGCTGGCCCGCGCTCTCGCACCGAAGATCCGCGTCAACGCCGTGTGCCCGGGCTTCATCGACACGCCCTGGTTCGGCAAGGGACTGCC
>NZ_DASXNL010000031.1:0-23114 GCF_036495085.1 Phenylobacterium sp.
CCGGCCAACCACGGCAAGAAGGCCCTTCGAGCCCTGCGCAGGGCCCAGCGGGACCTGGCCCGCAAAAAGCGCGGCAGCGCCAACCGGCGCAAGGCCATGCGGCGCGTTGCGCGCATCCACCAGCGGGTGGCCAACGCCCGCAAGGACTTCCTCCACAAGCACAGCACGGCCCTTGCCAAGCACCACGGCAGGGTCGTTGTGGAGGCCCTGCAGGTGCGGGCCATGTCCGCGTCCGCCAAAGGCACGGCCGACGAGCCGGGCCGCCGGGTCCGGCAGAAGGCCGGCCTCAACCGCGCCATCCTCGACCAGGGATGGGGCCGGTTCCGGACGATGCCGGCCTACAAACTCGCCGAGCACGGCGGCCGGCTCGTGGAGGTCCCTGCAGCCTTCACCAGCCAGACCTGTTCGGCCTGCGTACGCGTGGAGTCCGCCAGCCGGCGGGACCAGGCGCGGTTCGTCTGTGTCACCTGCGGCCATACCGCCAACGCGGACACCAACGCCGCGATCAACATCCTACGGCGGGCGGACAGCCCGTTGAAGCCTGTGGAGGGACACCGCGCCAAGCGGCCCGCCGAAGCAGGAAGCACCAGGAGGGCGGCCTAATGGCTGCCCAGCCTGGAACCTCCGACCTTCAGGCCGGAGAGCAAGTCAGCACTCAGCCTACCGCGCGCCATCCGCCATCTCCTCGCGGACGCGCCGCTCGACGGGCCCGGCCACCGGCCGCTCGAACGGGATCATGTTGCGGAATATCACGATCTCCCAGCGGTCCCCAGAAGGCGCTGGCGAGCGCGTCGCGACGTATTGGGCCAGCCCGCGAGTCACGCCTGGCAGGATGTCGCGGGTGGGGTAGGAAAGTTCGGCCTCAACGGCCACGACGTCGCGGGTGAGGGACCGCACCGACAACACCTGCGAAGCAATTGTCACATCACGGAAGATCGTGCGGAACAGCTCGTCGTGCCCCTCACCGATCAGGCTGCGGCCGCGCACACGCAGACCGTTAACCGCCGTGAAATCGGCGTCCTGGGCGAAGGCGCTCGCCAGTCGCGCGCCGTCAGCGGCGTTCCAGCCGGCCACGAAGGTGTCGATGAGGGCGGCGGCCGCCGCCCGGTCCAGATCGTATTGCATCAATCTTCTCCTTGACGGGGCGCCCAGCCCACTCTCTCTTTACAGGCTGTCAATTAGGACTGAGTTTACAGCATGTCAAGTGAGGCTGGAAAGCCCGACACCCGTCACCGTATCCTGGAGGCCGCGCTCGAACTGATGCGCCGCGGTGCGGCGGGGGCGAGCCTTGTGCAGATCGCCCGCCACGCTGGCGTCTCGCGTCAGGCGGTCTATCTCCACTTCGCTGACCGCGCGGCGCTGTTTCTCGCGCTAGTCCGCCACGTGGACGCCCAGCGCGACTTGGCCGGGGCGCTGAAGCGCCTGGACGAGGCCCCGACGGGCGTCGCCGCTCTGCAGGCGGCCGTAGACATGCAGGCCGACCTGAACCCCGGCCTCTATCCGATCGCGGCGGCTATGGACGCCGTGCGACGGCAGGACGAGGCCCTGGAGCAAGCCTGGCAGGACCGTCTCGCCAATCGTCTCAGGGGAGCCCGCGCCATTGCCGACCGCCTCGCCGCCGAGGGCGCCCTGCGCCAGGGCCTCGCCCCCGACACAGCCGCCGATCTGATCTGGACGATGATCTCGCTACGCATGTGGGAAGATCTGGTCGTGGGCCGTGGCTGGACCGCCGAGCGCTACCGCGAACACGTCGGCGAGGCGCTTCGGCGAGCGCTGCTGGCCTAGAGTGCGGCCAGCAATGTCGACATTCCACAATTCGGCGCGAGCCATTGGCGACGGGCCGAGCCGGTAGGGTCGCGGGTCACGGCGGCGGACTTCCTGCGCCAGATCGTGGCGGGCCATCAGCCGCGAACCGTGGTCTCCGGCAATTTCCCAATTCCTGCTCGGCGAAGTGAAAAGCTCAGCACTTCGTCAACCGGCGGCGGTTCGCCCTTACGCGTTTGCGATAGTGCGCCAGCGTCTTTGTGGCGACCGCCTGCGGCGTCCACCCGAGCCCGCCTGTCATGGCGAGGGCCTGCAGGGCCAGACCGGCATCGAGCTTTTCGGCGACCATGCGCTGGGCTTCCGCCGCCCCGCCTGCGCCGCCGGCCAAGAGCTTCATGGACCGCAATCCGACGACGGAAGAGGCCTCGACGCCGAGCGACCAGCCATCCAGCCCGACGCGAAGCCAAGGATTGCGGATACGAGACATCGCGACCTCCAGACCAAATCCTCAGACCCCACGTCCATCATCCTAACGCCAGCGGGCCACAAGCGGTTCAGGCGCCGTTTCGCGCGTGGAGGAGCTTGTTGTCCGTCGACCCGCTGAGGGGGCGTCGCTGGCTGAGCCTTCAGCTTGGCCAGGCGTTACGCCATCATGGCGATAGAACCGGACGCACTGGAGCGGCTACGCCCTCAGCCCTACGGGGAGATCCGAGAGGAGGTGCGCGATGGCGACCTCCTGCTCTGTTCCGCCAACGACAGCTTCTCGCGGCTGATACGCTGGGCCACGAAAAGTCCCTGGAGCCACGTGGCGATCGCCTACCGTCTGGAGGAAATCGACCGGGTTATCATCCTGGAATGTGTGGAGAAGATCGGCGTCCGCGCGGTGCCGCTTTCAAGCTTCATCAGCCGCACCAGTAACGGGGAACATCCATATCCGGGCAGAATCCTGCTGGCGCGTCACCGGGGCATGGCGGCCAAGTCCCGCCGTAAGCCGTGGCGCAGGAATCGCGAGCTTTGCCTTCGATCGCCTCGGCGATCAGTTCTCGGGGATCGAGATATGCAAGATCGCCCTACGCATCGCCGCGAGCCGCTTTGGCCGGCGACTGCCTCCGCGCCTGGGCCCCAAGGATGAGTTTATCTGTTCGGAGTATGTCGCCCGTTGCTTCAAGGCCGTCGGGGTGGAGATCGCGTGGGACGGACTGGGTGTAGCCCCCTGCGATATCGCTGCCCATCCAAGGGTCGAGGCTGTGGCCCAGACCAGGATCTAGCTGGAGCATCTCGCCCGACAGTCCGGGCCGGGAGGCCGCAACCTCTGGTCCGGAAAACGTTCCGCCACGCTCGGCTCGCCGGTGCTTTAGAAAGACCCTATGACAGGCTATGGTCAGTTCTGCTCGGTGGCCCGTGCCCACGAGGTTCTGGGTGGTCGCTGGACGCTGCTGGTTGTCCGCGAGCTATTGTACGGCAGTCGGCGTTTCAACGACATCCGCCGCGGCATCCCCGGGATTTCGCCCACCATGATGTCAGAGCGGCTGCAGGCGCTGGCCGAGATTGGTGTCGTGCGAGGGTTAGCGGCCCCCATGGGCCGGATACGTCTTGACGGATTCGGGCCTTGAATTGGGCGACCTGGTTGGCGCTCTCGGTACGTGGGGTCAGCGATGGCTGCCGGCCGCCCCGATGACGAAGATCTCGATCTCGAACCGCTGCTGATTGACATGCAAAGGCGGGTAACGGTCGCGGCCCTGCCCAGACATCCTGTCGTCGTCCGCTTCGAGATCGACGGCTCAAAGCCTCGGTTCATGCTGCTCAAGGCCGCGGATGCCGCGCTCTGCGCACAAAGCCCCGGGTTCCCGGAAGCTTTGCGGGTTAAGGCGCGTCTAGCCGCCCTGGTCGCCTGGTGGCGCGGTGACGTCAGCTTCGTCGAGGCTCAGCGGATGGGTCTGGCGGTCAAAGGATCGCGCGCTCAGGGGCGCGCCTTTCCCGGCTGGTTCGAGCGATACAAGTTCGCATAAATCACGTCAGCAAGCGACACGGCGCTGGCGTCCTGACCCTACGCCCCGGTACGGATTTCGTACCCCACGGCGAGCGAGCCGAGGCTCATAGACCCTCTCGTTGTTTCAACCCGTCCCTTGAGAGGAGACCCTCATGACCGCTCATTTGATGATCCTTTACCCATCCCCAAAGATGCCTCCGCGGTTGATCAGGCTTACCCGGAGCAGCATCTGCCCTATGCCGGGCCAAGGCTGCGTGGCGCCACGGGCGTGGCGACCACGCCCCCCTGTCATGTCCGATGTCAGCTTCCCGAGCCTGGAGGCCCTTAAGGCCTGCGCCACCTCGACCGGCGGTCAGGAAGCCCTGCAGCACGCGGCGCCATCAGCACCGGCGGCGCACCAACATACTTGGTGGTGACCGAGGACGCCTAAGCCTCGCGCGCCCCGCGCTCAATCTTCGCGCAAGCGACTTTGGGCGCGGGGATCACCAAACTGAGACGGATGCTGCCCAGCCGCCTGGACGTAAAGGCCGGCGATCAGGGCCGAGGGCTCATCGTCCGCCGCTAGAAATCCACTTCGAGTTCCTCAACCTCGTCGGGCTCCATGAGTCGCGGCCTCAGACCGGCGGCGGCGCGCCTCGAGCATCGGGGTGTTTGGCGCCCAAGGGGCGCCGTTCGGCCGCTGCGGAGTCGAGGGACGCTAGAAAAGCCCACGCGTCCCTCGTCCATCGCGCATCCAGCAGCGCATGGTGTCGTCCGCCGGTTTGATGAGGCAGTTCCGGGTCGCCCAGCTCAAGCGCCCATTGCTTGAGGTCCATACAGAGCTGGGGAAAGTGGAACGGCAACTCGGTCATGCCGCCGAACAACCAGCAGAACGCGACCCAGTCGTAGGCGGGAAAGTACCCCCAGAAGACCGGCTGATCGTCATTCTCGGTGAATCTGCGGACGCCGTAGCCGATGTGCTCCCGCTCCATCCGCGGGCCCTCGAGCTGGGGCCGCACGTTCTGTTCCGTCCAGCGGCTCGCTGTCGACCAGTCGACCTCGCTGCTCTCCGCGTAGTACTCCCGTCCGTCCTCGGCCACGATCCCGATACTGATCAAGTCGATGGTGTAGGGTCGCTCGATGAACTCGGTGTCGATCCAGTACTTCATGGCCCCTCCGCGCGGGTGTCGATCCGAGGCGTGCCACGGAGGGCGAAGTTGCGCATCCGCCTGTCGCTCCGAAGCGTCCGGCAGTGCGATTTGCCCCGACACGTTGCAGTCCGCGCGCCCGGAAGGTCAGAAATCGAACGCACGCCGTCTTAGCCCGAAGCCGGACGCGCCATTTGCTCGCAAGTTGGTGGATTGCGGCCCACGGCGATGCAGGCCTACTCGGGCCAGATGTCGATGCGCGGCCTGAGCAGCGCCGTCGTGGCCTTATCTACGACCTCCTGAATGAACGCGGTTTTCGCTCGGGTGTAGGCGAGCCGGTCCGCAGCGTGCAGCTTCGCCAGGCTCGCCTTCAAGTCACCGTAGGCTGATGCCGTGTCAGGATGCGTCAACAGGTAGTCTCGCATGAGCCGCTCATGGCGGTGATCCCACGTGTTCATCTCCACGATATGCAGATGGAAGATGCTGCGAGGCGTTTCGTGCTTCCGCAGCAAGAGGCGCTCGCGCGCCCCGGTGTCGACACGCGCGTAGCCCGCCCGCTCCAGACGGCCTATGGCGCGCGCGGCCAGGGCCATGTCAGGAGCCGCCGCCATCATGTCGATGATGGGTTTCGCCGCGAGGCCCGGAATGGCGGTGCTTCCGATGTGCTCGAGTTCGACGAGATCATCGCCTCCCAGCGCCAACACCGCCACCCGTTCACGCCGGTACTGCTCAGGCCAGCGGGGGTCGTACGGGACGACCTCGACCACGGAAAGCGCGTCCGGCTTGGGCATACTGCCGAGCCTACACGCGAGTTAGGTCCGAGGCACGGCCGCGGGGGCGAAGGCAGACATTGCCGGTCGCCGGAAGGCGGCCACCACGGGACGCCCCACCGGCAGGGTTGCTCCGCCCGAACACCGCTGGCAAATTCAAGCGTCGGCGGACTTTAGCCAATCTCCTGGTGGATGAGGCGCGGTCGGCTCAAGGAGGACGCTCCTTAGTGGCACGGGTCCGCCAAACATTTGGCCGTCTGCCCACCAAATTCCCCCGAGTGGGCGCCTGCCTCGGGAAGCGGCCCACTGGGCTTGATCCTTGCCACCGCAAGTTTCGCCGCTGCCTGCAGGCGACGCTCGGCGGGTGGGTCCGATGACCAAGACTCGGGAACATAAGGCTTCTGGGGGCGCGCCCACGGCCAAGCCCTCGCAGATGCAATTTGTCGAGGCGCTCACCATCGCGAGCGATCCCGCAGCCCGCTTTCGCGTCATCGCCGAGAATGCTCGCGACATCGTCGTGCAGATGGATCGCGATGCGCTAATCCTCTACGCATCACCCTCCGTCCGGACGATGGGCTACAGTCCGGAGGAGGTGATCGGCAGGCACGGCCCGGACTTCGTTCATCCGGAAGATCTCCAGCGATTACGGGACTACACTGCTCTCGTCTTGAAGGGCGGCCACAGTGAAGCCGCCCTGGACCGCCGATACCGTTTCAGACGGAAGGACGGCGGCTACTGCTGGTACGAGGGCAATCCCAGCCGCCTCTTTGATGAGTCGCATGCCGTCGTCGGCCTCCTGAGTATCCTCCGCGATGTCAACGAAAGCGTGCTGGCCACCGAGGCGATGGCGCAAAGCGAGGCGCTCTATCGCCTGCTCGCGGACAACTTGAGCGACGTGGTGGTCAGACTGGATATGGACGGGCGCATTTCCTACGCATCGCCGTCATGGAGAACGCTGGGCTACGCGCCCGAGGAGGTGATCGGTCGCCAGAGCGAAGCTTTCGTGCATCCGGACGATATCCCCAAGCTGCGCGATTGCGTCGCCAGCATCCTGGCCGGTGGGCCGGGGGCGACCGATCGGCGGTATCGCCTAAGAACCAAGGATGGGAGCTATCGCCTTCATGAGGGAAGCCCCAGCCAGGCCACCGACGAGGCAGGGCGCATTGTGGGCGTGATCAACGTCTTGCGCGACGTCACGGCGCAGGTCGCCGCTGCGGACGCCCTGGCCGCTAGCGAAGCCCGCTACCGGCTCCTGGCGGAACACATGAGCGACATCATCGTGACGCTGGATGTGGAGGGGCGGATTCAATACGTCTCGCCTTCCGTGCGGACGCTGGGCTACACGCCTGAGGAACTGATCGGGCGTGACCGCTCCGAGTTCATCCACACCGACGAAGTGCCTCGCCTCATCGACAACATGGCGCATCTTCGTAGTGGGGTCCTGGACCGCCGCAGAGACCGGACCCACCGCATACGCCTCAAGCAGGGCGGATATCGCTGGTACGACGGCGCCCCAAATCCGATCACCGATGAGAACGGGGTCGTTGTCGCCGTTGTCAACGTGATGCGCGACGTCCACGACATCAAGGCCGCCGAGGAGATCCTGGCCGCCAGCGAGGCCCGCTATCGGCTGCTGGCGGACAATATGGGCGACATCATCGCCTGTTACGGCCGCGACGGAGTCCTGACGTTCGTCTCAGGGGCCACGAAGGCGACGCTGGGCTATGAGCCGGCAGAGCTCCTCGGCCGAAGTGTCGACTCGATGATCCACCCCGATGATCTCGGGCCTGCGGCGGCGCAGTACCGACATAATTTCCAGAAGGGCGTTGGAGCGTCGCCTTTCCACATCGAATACCGGCTGATCCGCAGCGACGGATCGATCGTCTGGCTGGAAGCCTACCCGCGCGCCCACTACGGCCCTGACGGGGTGTTTGTCGAATGGCAGGACGTGATCCGCGACATCACCGGACACAAAGCTCTGGAGGAAGAGCTGCGGGCGGCCCGGCGAGTGGCGGACGCTGCGACGAAGACCAAGGCCGGGTTCCTTGCGGACATGAGCCACGAGTTGCGAGGCCCGCTGAACAGCATCGCGAGCTTCTCCCGCCTCGCGCGTGACCGTCCCGCAGTTCCCGTTTCCGTACGGACAGCTCTCGAGCGCATCGAGAGCGCCAGCATCGACCTCATCGGCATGGTCAATGACATTCTGGACTTCTCCAAGCTGGAGGCGGCGGAGGTTGTGTTTCGGAAGCAACCGGTGTCCGTGGCCGAGTTGGCCAGAGCGGCGGTTGGCCTGCTGGAGCCTCAGGCCCACGAGAAGGGCCTCGAGTTGCTGCTGCTCGATCGCACCCCGGCAGGCCTGATCGTCTCTCTCGACCAGGGGCGAGTGCGCCAGGTTGTGCTGAATCTGCTCGGCAACGCCATCAAGTTCACGCACTCCGGGAGGGTCTCGCTGCAAGTGCGCCATGATCCGGACAAGCGCCGCCTGTTGGTGGATGTCCGCGACACCGGCCCTGGGATTCCTACGAACAGGCTTGGGCAGTTGTTCGACCGGTTCACCCAAGTCAGCGAAGATGGCGCCGAAGCTTACGGGGGGGCCGGTCTGGGCCTGGCGATCTCCAAGGCGATCGTGGAAGGCCTGGGCGGAAAGATCAGCGTCGAAACCAAAACGGGGCACGGGAGCTGCTTCTCCTTCTGGATACCCGCCGCGCCCACCACAGCGACCTTCGATGACGACAAGCCTGCGCCGAGGCTGCGCATACTCGTCGCCCACGCGGACGAAGAGATCAGCGGGCTGGTCGCCACCGCACTTGCGCCGCTGAAGGTCGAAGTTTCGACCGCGTCGGATGGCGAGAGTGCGTCCAGGCTTGCCGCCCGCGGCGGCTTCGACGTCATTCTTGCAGATTTGGAACTGGTCCGCAGGGGCGGAGCAACCACGCGCAGGCTTGGGGCCCGACGTGGGCGTCAAGCTCGTATACCCGTAGTCGCGCTTTCGCCGACGGCCAGCGACGCGCTTTACGCCACCGTGCTGGAGGAGGGATTCCAAGGCTTGGTGGCCACACCGTTTACGGCGTCGGATCTGACGTCGGCGATCACATACGCCTTCGCCTTCGACACCGGCTTGGCTTAGATCGAACGCCGCAGGGCCGTGGACGCCGACGGAACTTCAACCGGGTCATTCCTGGGCTGGAGCGAGGGCAGATGGCCACTCGAGAATTCCGCTTACTTCCCCCAAGCTCGTGATCAAACATGACTGGACGTGGCCTTTCGGGAGGCGGCGATGCCTTGGGTTCGTGGTGTCTGGGGCGCAATGCGTTCGATGCTGCCGATGGCGACGCCGTTCTTCGTCTCGGCGGCGCTAACGCACGGCGGCGACGTCATATTCGGAACGTGCGGCTGATCGCCCTTTGTACGTCAGTGGTCACTGCAGGGCAGGTGACGATGGCGCGCGCCCGGCCTCATCCTCGGGTTCACCACCGCTCGGATCGTGGTCGAAGGACGGCACCTAAAGGGAGACCGCGCCGGGGTATTCGGCATAGGTGCAGACGGTCCGTGCAGGCTCGTCCCCTTTTTGTTCTAGCGACGCCGCAACGTCCAACTCGGTCCGTTGACCGGCAACGACGTCGGGTGCAGCCTCATCGCTGTAGGAGGAGACCCAGCTACATGCCCAAACGCAAGTTGGCTGTGGTTCTGATCGGGACGCTCGGATTGGTGTTGATCGTGAATCTGACGCTGGTGCTCGGGCTTGCCGTTGCGCACAAGCCCTACCTTATCCCGCTGGTCAGCATGACCGCCTGTATCCCCGGTTTCGTCGTCGCCGCGTTCGCCTGGCAGGGACGATTGCCGACGAGGTGCGCCCCCACGCGCTAACGGATGGCTTTACCCCGATCGCGGACGTCCGCCCGGTCCTCTGCCCGCGCGAGCGAAGACGTGTTTCGATACCATTTCTGGCGGCGGCAGCGGCGCTGTTGACGTCGCCGCAGGCTCGGTGAGCATGGCGCAATGACCGAACCTTCTGTCCGCGATGTCGCCCCCGCTCACCGTTTCGACGAAACGCGCCTGGCCGCCTGGATGCTTGCGAACGTGGAGGGCTTTCGAGGCCCGCTGCAGGTGCGCCAGTTCCAGGGCGGGGCTTCGAACCCGACCTTTCTGGTGACCGGCGGCGACGGCCACCTCTACGTCCTGCGCAAGAAGCCGCCGGGCCAGCTGCTCTCCAGCGCCCACCAGGTGGATCGGGAATACCGCGCGATGAGAGCGCTTGGCGGCCACATCCCCGTGCCGGTGATGCGAGCGTTGTGCGAGGATCCCGAGGTCATTGGTACGACCTTTTATGTGATGGACTACCTTGAGGGGCGCATCTTCCGTGATGCGACGCTGCCTGGCCTGACGCCGGCTGAACGCGCCGCCGTCTACGACGAGTTAAACGCCACCCTCGCCAAGCTCCACGCCGTGGACTTTGAGGCAGCCGGTCTCGGCGATTTCGGCCGCCCCGGAAACTATTTCGAACGTCAGGTCGCGCGTTGGACGCGCCAGTATCGCGACGCCGAGTCCGAATCGATCCCGGCCATGGAGGCGCTGATCGCCGAGCTTCCCGGCCGGATTCCCGCCGATCTGTCGGTCTCAATCGCCCACGGCGACTATCGGCTGGAGAACGTCATGTTTCATCCCGCTGAGCCTCGCCTTATCGCGGTGCTGGACTGGGAACTCTCCACAATTGGCCATCCGCTGGCCGATATCGCCTACAACGCGTTCCTTTGGCGCTCGCATTCGCCCGGGTGGGGCAGCCTGGACGGGGTCGACTTCGCCACGAGCGGCATCCCGACGGAGGAAACCTACGTCGCGGCCTATTGCGAACGGACTGGCCGCTCCGGAATCGAAGACTGGGCCTTCTACATGGCCTTCGGCATCTTCCGTCTGGCGTCAATCGGCCAGGGCGTTTACCGCCGCGTGCTGGCCGGCAACGCAGCTACGGAGGGGCGTGAAGCCGTGAACGGCACCCCGGCGTTGGCAGAGCAGGCGTTGGCCATCCTGAGGGGCTGACGCGACACCGCCTCGGAGGTTGAGCCAGCCGCTTGTGCCCCTTCAGCACGAGTTCGACCGCCTGAAGATCATGCCGCCGGCGGACCCTCGGTCTCGCTGGGCGGTGCGATGGGGTTTTCCGTCGAGGCCCCCGATGCGCCAATTCGCTGAGATCACGCGGGCGTAATGGCGGGAGCGCCACGCTTACCTGGCCCCGCTCCCGTAGGGCCGGGTGATCACTTCGAGGTAGTGGCCGTCAGGGTCGGCGAAGTAGACGCCTCGGCCGCCGTCGTTGTGATTGATCTCTCCCGGTCGGCGGCGCATCGGATCGGCCCAATGGTCAAGACCGCGCTCGCGGATACGGCCGATAACAGCGTCGAAGTCCGCCTCGCCGATCAGGAAGGCGTAGTGCTGTGGTCGGACCGGACCATCGGCGTCGGCGAAGTCGAGCGAGACGCCGTTGTCGAGCTCCACCACGTCGAAATGGGCAAAGCGGGCCGGCGCCGGCCGACCCAGCATCTCCGCCAGAAACGTCGCGGACTTCGTCTGGTCGGACGACCAGACAATCGTATGGTTGAGCTGAGCGGCCATGCCTTCGCCTCCGATATCGCCCCTAGGAGTCAGCTAATCAGAGACATCCCGAATTCAACCGATCGGGACGCGCTGTTCCTGGATGTCGCCGCACTCAAGGTCTGGTCGCGCAGTCCAGTTCCCATGGGACTTCCCCGGCGGTGGCGTCACCGGGGCTGGTGCAGGCTAGACGTACGGCGCGATCGATCGGGAGCAGGGCGCCCCTACAACCCCCTCGAGAACCCGTTCGGCTCAACGTGGTCACCCATGACTTCGCGTCCCTTCACGCCAGACCGCAACCTTTGGAAAAGTGCGGTATAAAACATACAGAATCAGTTGTGGATCGTACCTGGTGTGTTCTAGGGTGCGGACATGCCAAACACCGCTCGCCATTCCCGTCCCCCGAGTGCGCTGTCGTTCAAAATTGGTCGATGGGCGCAAGCCAGCGCCACCGGCTGGGGAGTCGCCGCGTTGGTCGTCCTCGCGATCCTGCTGGCCGCTGTGATTCTGCTCGCCGGCCCCGCCGTCCTGCGGCATTGACGAGAGCGCTGCGCCTGCGAGAGGGGATTGCCTTAAGGTTCAGCTCACCCTTAGGGCCGTCGCGAGACGAAAGAAGGGGAGGCGTCGCCTCCCCTTCATTGCGAAACAGCATTCGCGTGGCCTTGGCCACTTTGCGCCCCGAGGGGTGCTCAATCATAAGATTGTGGCGAGCCGGCTGGAGGCCGTCAGAGGTCAGGCGACCCATCCGCTCGCGGGAGTTGGTTCAGGTGGAGTCATCCGCCATCCATGTCTCCAGCAAGGAAGCCCGAAGGTGGGCCCGCTCCCAACATGCGCCTTGGGGACGGTCCGCACCAAGTCCGTACACGGGCATATCGATCACAAACACATGAGCTGGGTTTGGGCGTCGGAGACACCGTCAGGGGCCTCGCCGCTATCGGCGCACGTCCTCAAAGTCGATGGCCGCAAACGGGGCTGCGCGACCTTGTGGGTCAGCCGTCGGCGCCGGCGCCCGCATGCAAGATGGACCTGCAAGGTCGGCGCCGCCCTCCAGCCTTGGAAGGCGGCGCCAGTCGCGGGCAGGGAGGTTTCGCCCGATTTCCTAAGATCTAGAACTGCTTGCTGAGCGAAATCCCATAGAGCCGGGGCTCGGTCAGGAAGATGTTTGTGAACAATCCCGAGGTGTCATCGGTTAGGTACTGGTCGGTTACCACGGTCTTGTTTTGGAGATTTTTGACGAAAAGCTGGATGTTCCAGCCGGTTTGCGGGTTATCGAGGATCAATGACAGATTGATGTTGGTGTAGCTATCCAGCCGGTCGTTAATGCTGTTGAAGATCCGTGCGAATGACTTGCCCTGGTAGTAGAAGTCGGCCCGCGGCGTGAGACCCCAGTTGCCGCCGAGGTCCCAGTGGTACTGGGCGCCCAGCGAGACGGTCCAGCTCGGCGAGTTGGGCAGCTCGTTGCCGCCCAGGTGCGCAGGAATCCCCGCCAACGGCGTCACCGTCGCCAGGGCCGACAGCGGCGTTCCCGCCGCGAAGGCGCCTTGGCAGACGCCGATGTCGGTGCGTCCCGGGACGCCGGTCATGGCGATGGCTGGCAGGACGCCGGCGTTGATCAAGGCCTGCAACTGGGCAAGTTGGCCCACTGCGGCGATGCAGTCGGAGAAGGTTGAGCCGTTCTTCACCACGGCAAAGCCAGGGTTGCCCTGGGTGAGGTTGATCAGGTCGAGGGAGTCGGTGTCGTCCAGCTGGGTGTGCAGATAACCTATGTTGCTGTTGAAACGCAGGT
Source organism: Phenylobacterium sp. (assembly GCF_036495085.1). GTDB lineage: Bacteria > Pseudomonadota > Alphaproteobacteria > Caulobacterales > Caulobacteraceae > Phenylobacterium. Next base: position 13,024 of record NZ_DASXNL010000031.1, read on the forward strand.
TGTGGATCGGCTCCCAGATCCCCTCTAACTCGGCGCCGTAGATCTTGGCGTCGATGTTCACGTTGATCGAGGTGCGCTGAATGATCTCGGAGACCTGGTAGCCCTTGTACTTGTAGGCGAAGAGCGTGCCGTTCAGAACGAGGCTCCCGCCGGCCAGGGTGTTCTTTGAGCCCAGCTCGATGGCGTCGATGAACTCGGGCGCATAGTTGTCGGGGAACAGATGCTGGCCAGCCGACTGCGGCGGGTTGAAGCCGCCACCTTTGTAGCCGCGCGAATAGGACACATAGAGCAAGCTCTTGTCGGTGAACGACAGCTCGGGCGTCCACTCGAGATTCAGCCGCCCGGTGGGCTCCTTGAACTCCACCCGTTGCTCAGGCAGCGCAACGAGGCCGGAGCCGGGCAGGAAGAGGCCCGGCTGGTACGGCTGGGCCTGCTTGCGGTCGATTGTGTAGCGCAGGCCCGCCGTCAGCTTCAAGTCGTCGGTAAGCTTGTAATAGGCCTCGCCAAAGACCGCGTACGACGTGATCTGGTATGCCGTTCGGTTGTCGAAGTAGTTGTGGCCCGAACCGTTCGGGATCGGGCTTGGATCGACGTACTGGCACTGCGGCAGGCTGAGTGAGCCGGTGAGCGGGCACCCGGGCGTCTGGGCGTTGAACAAGCCCTCGGTGACCGCGGTCAGCGTGTTGCTGGTGACGTAGTAGTCGCTGATCGTCTTGTAGCGCAGGTAGCTTGTGCCCAGGCTGAAGTCGAACCGGCCTCCGAACGAGGACTGCACGCGCAGCTCGAAGGTGCGCTGGTCGGCGTCATAGTTGCTGAAGTCGATGGTCCGGAACTGGTTCGCCGGGCCTACCTGGGGATCGGTGAACACCCCGCCCGGCGATAGCGGCGTGACATTGAAGTCCTGGGTGGGGGTGGTGCGGTTGTAGTCGGCCTCCGTGAACTGGTGGTTCTTGGCGTAGCTCGTCGTGAAGGTCACATCGAGGGCGTCGGTCAGCTTGTAGTCGAAAGTGCCCATCACCACGTCGGACTTCGCCTGATACATCGGGTCGAAGGCGGACTCGATATTGCGCAGGTTCGGATCCTGCACCTTGCCGGCGTAGGCGTCGCCACTGATCAGGCCGGTGAGGATACCCAGGCCACCGCCGAGAGTGGCGGCGCTGTTGACGGCCTGCAGCGCGTTACCGCCGTGCAGGTCGGCCGGCAAGCAGCCCTGCGTGAGATAGAGTTGGGTTGCATGGCCGGCCAGGTTGGTCGGCACCCCAGCCAGGCTCGTAAGCCCCGGGTCCTTGACGCAGAGCTGTTTTGCGACCCGGGCGCGGTTGTCGTTCTCGTCGAAGTGTTCCCACATGACATCGGCGGTGAAGCGGTCGGTAGGCTTCCACCGCGCCGAGAGGCGGCCCGACCAGAGATCACGGCCGTCGATGTCGTTGCCGGTCACGAGGTTGCGGCCGTAGCCGTCGCGCTTGACGTAGGAACCGGCAGCGCGGACCGAGAAATCGTCCGAGAGGGGCAGGTTCGCGTAACCGTTCACCTTGATGGAATCGAAGTTGCCGTATTCAGCGGTGAGCCGCGAGCTCAGCGTGTCGTTGGGCTTGGAGGTGATGATGTTGACGAGGCCGCCGGTGGTGTTGCGGCCGAACTGGGTGCCCTGCGGACCACGCAGCACCTCCACGCGGTCCACGTCGTAGAAATCCGCGTCTGCCAGGTTGTTGGCCGTAAGTGGCACGTTGTTCTGGTGAATGCCGATAGCCGCATCGGCGCTGGTGGCGACCAGCTTGGTGCCGATGCCGCGAATCTGGAAGTTGTAGCCGCCGAAGTTGCCTCGCGAAAAGGTGACATTCGGCACCGCCAGCAGAAGGTCCGAACCACCCTCGATCCGCTGCTCCTTCAGCGCATCGCCGGAGAATGCCGAAACCGCAATCGGTACGCTCTGGATATTCTCCTCACGCCGCTGGGCGGTGACGACCAGTTCCTCAATGGCGGTGGCCGACGCGGCGGAGGTCGCGCGGTTCTGTTGCGCAAGGGCCGGCGCCCCTGCAGCGATGGCCGAGGCCGCGACGCCGAGCGCCAACACGCACCGCAAATTCCTGGTGTGCTGCATACTCTTCCCCTCCCGCCGGCCTGTGGCCGACGCCCTGTTGTCTTGGGGGTCCTTGAACGGCCCCAGGGCGGGAGTATATGGGCCCGCGGAAGTCGCGGCATACTCGGGTTTCGAATGCAGCCTTGAGCACAAGAATTGCGACGCCGCGTCACAAGTTGTTGTTTCCTCAGCTGAAAATCCAGACGCCGCTCCCTTCCGCGAAACCGGCCCGCGGACCGGGGGAATTTGCTCGGAAATTGCGCGAAGGGCGCCGTTAGGACAGGGAGAGCAGGCGCGGCGGGGAGGACGGCATCTCTTCGGGCCGCGGGTCGCGGCCGGTCGCCATGCGAAAGGTCAGCCGCGCCAGCTCGCGGACTACGACATCGGGCTCGGCCTCCTCAGTCCAGCCGATAGCGATCTCGAACATGGCGTTGAACAGCATCTGGGAGATCAGCCAGGCGTCCAATTGGGGCTCGGGCAGGTTCACCCGGTCGCCGGCGCCGATGCGGATGCTCTGGCAGATCTCATCCAGAGCCGCGCGGGCCTCGTGGAAAGCCGGCAGGCGCAACACGAAAGGCGCCTCCAGCATGAGCCTGCAGAACACGCTCTTCGGGGCGGTCAAGGCGGCGACGCCGCTGCGCAACAGGTGCTCGATGCCCTCGAAGTCGCTCATCCCCCGGGTCTCGCGCGCGGCCTTGAGCAGGGCGGCGACCAGTCGGCGACAGGAGGCCGCGGTGAGCGCGGCCACGATAGATTCCCGGTTGGGGAAATACTCGTAAAGCGTGCCGATGCTCACCCCCGCCCGCTCGGAGATGCTGTTGGTGGTGAGCGCCTCGTAGGGGCCGTTGGCCAGGAGTTCCGCACAGGCATCGACAATCGCCTCGACCGTGGCGCGGGCGCGGGCCTGCTGCGGCAGCTTGCGAGGCCGCAGGAAGGTCAGCGGCGGCCCGATCCGCGACGCCGCGCCCACGATGCGATGGGCCCGGCCTACGCCCACTGGCCTGTCTCCATGTGCTCGGGGAAGCGGCTGGCAAGCTTCTGCGTCGCCTCGCGCAGGCGCCCGATCGCCTCCTCAGCCTCCCGCTTCTGGACTTCCAGCGCCTCGACGCGGCGACGGAAAACCCTCACGGCCTTGGCGCCTTGGGCCGCCTCGCCCTCCTCCTCATAGAGGTCGAGGATCTCGCGGATTTCGGCCAGCGACAGGCCGACGCGACGGCCGCGCATGATCAGCACCAGCCGCGCGCGGTCCTTATAGCTGTAAATCCGCGCGGTATCGCGCCGAGCAGGCGAGAGCAGGCCCTGCTCCTCGTAGAAGCGCAGGGCGCGGGTGGTGGCCCCAAATTCTCGGCAGAGTTGCCTGATGGTGTAGGCCCCTTCGGGGGCGAAGGGGATGCGGTAAGCCATTGAACGTCTCCAAGTCACAGGCCGAGAACTAGACGGGCGATGATGTCGCGTTGAATCTCGTTCGAGCCGCCATAGATCGAGGCGGCGCGGTCGTTGAGGTAGCGGGCCATCGTGGTGAGGCTCTCCTCGGGACCCACCGGAGGGGGCGCGCCGGACTCCATCCCGCGAGCCTGAGGCTGATGGACAGCGGCGTAGGCGCCGGCCGCATCCAGCGCGAGCTCGTCGATTGACTGCAAGGCCTCGGCGCCTTGCGTCTTCAGCATGGACGCCGCCGGCCCCGGCTTTTCGCCGGACGCAAGCGCGCTCAGAACCCGCCGCTCGGAGATGTCGATCGCAAGGACGGAGATCTCGGCCTCGGCCAGGCGGCGCCGGGCATGGGCCGCGCCAAGGTGCTCGGCGCCAGCCGTGGCGCGCAGGTGGCCGAGCCGCACCTTCAGGCCGGCGGCCGAGCCCCCGCCACGCTCGAACTCGAGAAGGTACTTGGCGACGGTCCAGCCCGCGTTTTCCTCGCCCAGCCGGTTGGCCTTGGGCACACGGACCTCGTCGAAGAACACCTGATTCACTTCGTGCTCGCCGGCGAGGGTGATGATGGGTTTCACGCTGATCCCGGGCGAGGCCATGTCGAGCAGCAGGAAGGTGATCCCCGATTGCGGTTTGCCCTCGAACCGCGTGCGGACAAGGCAGAACATGCGGTTGGCGAAGTGGGCGTGGGTGGTCCAGATCTTCGAGCCGGTCAGCACGTAGTCGTCATCATCAGAAACTGCGCGCAGTTGCAGTGAGGCGAGGTCGGAGCCGGCGCCCGGCTCGGAATAGCCCTGGCACCAGTAGTCCTCGCCCGACAGGATGCGTGGCAGGTAGTGGGCTTTCTGCTCCGGTGTGCCGTAGCCCATGATGCAGGGCCCCACCATGCGAAGGCCCATTGGCGCGAGAGACGGCGCGCCGGCGCGGGCGCACTCCGCCGCAAAGATTGCGCGCCTCATCTCGCTCCACCCGGTGCCGCCGTATTCCTCGGGCCAGGTCGGCGCGACCCAGCCCTTGGCGTGCAGGATTCGCTGCCAGGGAAGCGAAAAGGCGGGATCGCAGAACACGCTGGTCATATGCCGACCTGCCGCTGCGAGCTCCGGCGGCAAGGCGTTGCGCAAGAACGTGCGGACTTCGTCCTGGAAGGACAGTTCCTCAAGGCTGAGGTCTAGGTTCATTGGGCGCGTCCTTTAGGTGAAGCTTGCGGAGCGCAATTGCCCGAAACAAGCTATCGATCTCGATAGGGTCGCGCGCCGATGACAGCCTCGCCAGATTTATGCTCGGTCACCACGCTCGCGCGGCAGGTCGCCGTGGCCGGGGCGGGGATAGGCTTACCCTATGTGGCAGCGAGCCCCGATATCGGCAGCGCCGCGGCCTTGCGCGGCGCAGACGGCCGGCCGCTGGCCGAGACGGTTTTCCGCTGGCTCGATCCTGACCTGAAATATTGGGAGGATCGCGCGTTCGCCCTGCGCTCGGCGTTTGTCCATGCGGCTCGCAGTTGCGCCGAACCGTACTACTTCCTGGACGGACGCCTTGCGAGCTGGCGTGAGAATGCCGCGCTCGCCGCGATAAATGCCGCCGAGCCCTTTGACCGCATGGGCGTCGAAAGCGCTATCGTGGCTCCTGCCTATCTGCCTGGCGGGGTGATCGGAGCGGTGGTCTGGGCCTCCCCCGAGCGCCGGCCATATCTCGCTGAGGGTTTCATGGCCCATGCAGCGGAGCTCCATGCGCTTGCCCTGAGGTTGGTGGCGACACATGCAGAGCCCCACGCGGCGGTCGTTTCGCCAGCCCGCCTGACCCGGCGGGAGATTCAGTGCTTGAAATGGGCGGCCGCCGGGAAAACCGACCAGGAAATTGGCCAGATCATCCGGCTCTCCGCGCCGACGGTGCGATTCCACCTGAAGAACGCCTCGCGGAAGCTGGAGACGAGAGGCCGCAGCCAGACCATCCACCAGGCCGCGGCCTTGGGCTACATCGGCCGACGATGGCCGCTCGCCGGGGGCAATCCCTCGGCGGCCCAGTAGGCGTCAACTGCCGCCTTGAGCGCAGCGGGACCGGGTTCTCCTCGGTGAGGTGGTCTTCGACGTCGGCTAGCGCGCCCCTGGGTCGGTCCACCCGCGTCGATAAACCGTTCAGCTCGTTCCACGTCTCCGACGTCACGTCCAAGACACTTGGGCGCGCCAGCCATCGCGGCGCCGCGCCGGGTCAGTGCGACGGTTGTGAACGCGCTGGACTCCGCACGCTCAAGCTGCGGAGCTGGATGGCGTTCGGATGGGAGAGCGACCATGGCCCACCAGACGGTCGACGCAGCCCGAACTGAACAACTTCGGTCAAACCCGAGATGGAGCCCAAGCGTTTGGGAGTCTGATCCGCCGAGGCGCCCAGATTGTCGCCGGTCAGCGGTTCGCTCTAGCTTGGCTTAGCGTGCTCGTCTGGCGTCATCTTCTGCGCAACCCGCAGCGTGCCTGGCGGTTTACGTGGGACGGCTGAAACGTCATCGTGAGCGCACCGGAGACCAGTATGAAATCCACAATGCTTGCTGCGGTCGCCGCCCTTGCGCTCACCACCACGGCGGCCGCAGCCGATTCCAAAGATGCCCGTCACTTCCTCAAGGACGCTATGGAAGGCGACAATTCCGAGGTGATGCTGGGTCAACTCGCGGCCAAGAAGGGCGCGTCCGAGGGAACGCGAGCGTTTGGCCAGATGCTGGCTGAGGATCATGCGAAGGGGAGGGCCGACGCCGGCCGCGTGGCAGGCCAACTTGGCGTGCCACAGACCGACGAAGCTATGCCGGAAGCCATGCGGGAGCGGATGAAACTGGAAGGCCTCAGCGGCCCTGCTTTCGACCGCGAGTTCGCTCGCTATATGGCCGAGGATCACACGAAGGACATAGCGAAGTTCAAAAAGGCCGCGCAGATGGGCGGTCCGGCGGGCGACCTCGCCAAGGCTACGCTCCCCACGCTTGAGAAGCATTTGGCCGAGGCCAGGAAGCTGGGCGGTTGAGCAAGCCCCACAGACCGGAGCACGGCAGGATAGCCCGTCGCTCCGCCCAGTAAGATCGGAGGACGGCCCACGGCGGCATGAGCTTCGAACGGTCCAGCTCGTGCTCAGGCGATGGCGCCGCCGGGTGGACCGGGGGTTTGTGCCGGCGACGATCACCGACGAGCGCGAGCGCAGGCGCATTCGATGTCGTCAGCGGCGGTGATTGTCGTCGACCTGGCCGGCAGCGGAGGGGTCGGCATCACCGCGTCTGCGCCGGCGAGCCTGGTGGCGGCGACGCTGCGGGCGCTCAGGTGATCCCGGTCCCATCTAACGGTCGCGTCTGGCTGGCCACCGGCCCGGGAGGGCGGCGTCTATGGCTACGTGGAGGGCCCCGCGCCTGGGCTAAAGGGTTGGAACGGATGGGTGAGGGCCGCCTGCGCGACCGGGACGCCCAGGTGATCTCAGGGTATCTGGACGGCGCGATCGTGCGAAAGGTCGTCATCGCCGTGCAGCCGGACCTCCAGTTCGTGGTCCATCCCTCAAGCCGGGCGGCCTGTCCAACGCAGTGATGATCGCTGTGCGAGTGGTTCTGACGGCGGGCTATCCGAAGAAGGCGCCGGCGACGGAACAGGCCGACCCCACCGTGCCGCCCGATAACCCCGCGCACGCCCCGCCGAGCTGGAACTTAGAGCCTCGAGTCCGGGGATCAGGCCCAGCCGCCCAGCGACAGGATCGCTGCGCGGCCCGGGCTTGCACACACTCAGGCGGCGGAGCCATTCCCGTCTTGACGGACCGCGTCACTCGCCGTTCGCACGGCCGCCTCGACGCGATCGGCCGCTGACAGCCCGGTCTCAGCGGAGTCGTGCAAATCTGTCTTCAAGGCCGCATAGGCCGTCTGGGCCACGTCGCTTGCCTGCTGCATTCCAGTCTGCGCGAGGTCCTTCCCCTTATCCATGACCTTGTCTCGAACGGGGCCGACCACGCGATCTTCGAAACCTGTCGGCGGCAGAGCGGCCCCGATAGCAGCCCCCACGAGCAGGCCGGCGGCGCCGAGGAGCAGCGGCTCGCGTTCGAGAATGTCTGCGAAACGCCGTTGCACGCTATCCCCGTATTCGCCGGCGCGGTCGGCTGCGCTTCGGCCAAGCTCGCTCATCGACGAGGCTGCGTCAGAGACTTTTCCCCGGGCTCCGGCCACCAAATCGGACACCTTGTCGCCCGCGGCGTGAACCCGATCGCCGAGCCCGTTCTGAGGTTCGCCCCAGTCCCGCGGCTCGCGGTAGCCCGGGGGCGCCGAAGGCCTGGGTTTTCCAGATGTGCTCATCAGCCATGCCAAACCCAAGCCCATGACGGCAAGCGGCATGGGGTTTTCTTTCGCCTGCTCGACGAACTTGCTCAGCACCTGCTGGCCCGCCCCGCCCATCGCGCGGGAGGCCTCGTCGAACAGCTGGCCGGGGGTCATCTTCTCGCGGAGAGCATCGACAGTTCGGTCGAGGTTGCCGCGGGAGGCTTCGACTTCGCGCTCCACGTCTGCTGCGGTCTTGGTCATTGGACTTGGTCCTTCACGAGTTGGGCGTCCTTCTGGATTTGTCGGGCGGCGCGCTGCGGCGCTAGGCCTGCCGGTGTGATCTTCCGCACGGCCGATCGGATAAGGGCGAACCCAAGCAGGCCCACGACCAGGCCTACGACGATGGACGCCCAGAGCGGATCCATGACTTTGCTAAGCGCCAGTACGAGCGCCTGGAGCAAGACGAGAAAGGCGCCCAACAGCAGCGCGCCCCCGATGCCGATCCGCTGGCCGGCCTTGGCGGCTTCTCCCAGCTTCTCGGCGACCTCCGTACGAACCAGTTCGGATTCCTTCCGCACCAAGTTCGCAAGATCAGCCGTTAAGGTGGAGACGAGTTCCGGAATGGACCGGCTGTCGGCGTCCATCACGATGACTCCCCGGCGGGGGGCGCGCGTGTCGCGGCCGCCGTCGGCTCTGCGCCGGCCACGGACCGCGACGGACGACCATCGCTCTCGGCCTTCAGGGTGGCGACCGATTGTCCGAAGTCCTGGGAGGGAACATAGGTCGGCGTGTCCCCGTGGCTTTCACTGCTCCGCGCGAAGCGCCCCAGCGCGACGCCGAGCAGAACAGAGCCGGCGATAAAGGCCGTAGGGTTGCGGCGACCGAAATCGCGGACGGCCCCAAGCATCTCCTCCGGCCGCCTTTCAGAGACGCTCCGCGATAGGTGTTCAAGTCCGTCCGCAGCCTGCTTCACGACGCGTCCCGCCAAGCTCTGGTCCTGCTGGGCGAGCTCGTCGCCCGCGTGCCGGACGGCGTTGGCGAAGGCGTCAAGGGTCGCGGTCGCGGCATCCTTGTGCTCCGCGACCTGCTCGCTCGCCTTGTCCTGGATCGACGACGCAAAGGCCGCCACTTCCTGCTTCACCGCGCCCGCCGCCGCGCCCAGAAGCTCCTTCGGTGATTGGGTCGCGTCGTCGCCGGCGCCTGAAGGCGCGATATCCGCGCCTGGTTCGATGCTCGTCATGGTCTCTCCGTTCAATCCGCCCCGTCGAACATCTCGTCGACGAGCCTCCGTGGAAGCGCGACGGAAACCCCGTTGTGTCATTCGGGTTCCGGCGTAGTCGGCGGATCGAAAGATAAATTCATGCCGATAACTTAATTGTGCGGTGAGGCCGTCGCTCCGAATCTTGATCTAGCTCCACAGATATTGAGTCGGATTGTCGACGTAACTATACTGACGCTTCAAAGCGGCAGTATAGAAGGCCTAAACTATTAAGTTGCTGGCTTCCGCGCGCGGAGCAGACTGAGTGGCTTGGCCATTCGAGCCAGGCTAGCCGCCTGTATCGGGCCGTTCGCTGCGCGGGGGCGATTATGGTGCAGTCGTTCTGACGGCGACTGGCTGTGAGGTGATAGGTCTGCCTGCAGACCGTGTCACGCAACGGGCTCGGACCAGGATCCGCCTTCCCTCAAGGAACGCCACCATGCGAACCTAAATGGACTTGACGGCGTGGACTCGCACGTGAGGTACGACTTGTCACCGACGTGTCCATCTCCGGCTAGGCTGGGGTGATGACGCTTACACCAACTCAACTCGTGCTCGGTGGCCGGCCGCTGACGCGAGACGTTTGTCGCGCGTCAGCAAGGGAGCATCAAGCGCTTCGGCGAGTGCTACGTATACGGCGTCGTATGCCGTAAGGTTGTTCCTTAAGTCCCAGACACGGGGCAATAGAAACTCGTGGGAGTAGCGGCGCAGAGGAAAGTCGGCGAGGTCGGTTAGTGCCATTCGGCCGCGTTCGTCATCAATTTCGCCATTTGCGGCGTACCGACGGATCACCTGCGCAACTTCAACGTCGATCAAATAGGGCGCGTGGAGCGTCCGACGATCGTAGAACAGGCGCTCTTCCACCGCTTTGGCGGCCTGCGTCCGGAGGAGCGCTTCGAGCAGGGCCGAAGCGTCGACGACGATCATCTAACGTCGCGCTCAGCACGGATGGCCTGGGCCGGTGACATGGAAGGCGCTGTTTCCGAGCGTCGCGCCAATCGAGCTCGCAACTCATCAAGCGTCGGTCGTTCTGCCACTTGGCGAATCTCACTGAGGAGGTA
>NZ_DASXNL010000032.1:0-19526 GCF_036495085.1 Phenylobacterium sp.
GGCGTTTCGGGGTATTTTTCGGGTGCCCCGATTTCGGCCTTTTTCAACACAATCGCCGCAATTCAGACCGTGGGGACGGTGCCGCCATCGATGACGTATTCTGCGCCGTGCAGCGTGGCGGCGCGATCGCTGGCAAGGAAGGCGATCAGCTCCGCGACCTCGTCAGGCGTGTTGGGCCGGCCGATCGGGATTCCTCCCAAAGATCGCATCAACGCTTTGCGGGCGGCTGTGGCGTCGCTCCCATCCGCGTGCGCCAGGCGTTCGATCATCCGCGTGGCCGCGTCGGTCTCGGTGAACCCGGGGGAAACGCGAAGCACGCGCACGCCCTTGGGCCCGACCTCGTTGGACAGCGCCTTGCTGTAGTTGCTGAGGGCGGCCTTGGCTGCGGCGTAGGCGATCGTGGATTCGTACAGCGGCAGCAGTCGTTGGATGGACGAGACGTGGATGACGACGCCATAGCCCTGCGCGATCATCGCGGGGACGATGGCGCGGTCGAGTCGTACAGCCGAAAGCAGGTTCGTGTTCAGTGCGGCGGCCCAGTCGTCGTCAGTGAGTGCCGCATAGCCGCCGGCAGGTGCGGACGAGCCGCCGACGTTGTGCACGAGCAGATCGATCCCATTCAGGCGGGCCAGCGCCGCCTCGGCCACGCGGGCGGCGCCGTCGGGCGTCGCGACGTCCGCCGCGACGAAGAGGTCGGGCGCCTCCAGCGAGCCGGTCACTGTCCGCGCGGTGGTGAAGACGGTCGCCCCCGCTTTGCGCAGGCGGCGGACCACCGCGGCGCCGATGCCCTGCCCGCCGCCGGTGACGAGGACCCGGCGTCCGGTGAGTTCGGCGTGCGGATCGCGCAGCACGATCTCCAGGTCCGCCACGCGGTCGCCGGCGAGCCGGAACCGGTAGCGCAGATCGGCGGGCGCTCCGGGGAAATCGCCGGTCAGGTGGGCGGTGACCGTCCCACCGTCAGGGCTCGGTTCAAAGCTCCGCGGCTCGGCTCGGAACGTGTACCGGCGTCGCGCGTCGGCGGCCCAGTCGCGGATAGCGGCCGAGCCGTCGTGCTCGCGGGCTTCGTCCCGCAGACGGGCGTCGGCCGTGAAGCACGCGGCGACAGCATCCGCGTCGTCCGTGTTCGCGGCGTCAAGGTATCTTGCGATGGGGGCAGGGAGCTTGATGGTCATGACGGCCTCGTCTGGCTTCCTCGTCGAGGTGCGCCTACACTCCCGGAATGGCAAGAACCGACAAAAAAGTAGGGTACTCACCCACAGGTAAGCTTGCGGACGTCACGCCCGACATGGCCGCCTCGGGCGTTGAGATGGCTTTCCGGATGCTGGAGGGGCGCTGGAAGATGGTCATCATCTTCCAGCTGTTCGATGCCGAGGTGCTGCGGTTCTCGGAGCTGCAGCGGGCGATTCGGGGCATCTCCGAGAAGATGCTGATCCAACAGCTACGCGACCTGGAGCGCGACGGGATCGTCACGCGGACCGTCTACCCGCAGGTCCCGCCAAAGGTGGAATATCGACTGACGCCTTGGGGGCAGGGCATGTGCCCCGCACTGGACGCTCTGCTCGAATGGGCCGCGCGGAAGCCCCAATAAATCCGCTTGCAGCGGTGGCGCGAACGACCGCTTCTGTCGCGTAGAAGGCCCTTCAGTCGGTAGCGGCGCAGACCGCCTCAGCCGGCAAAGGCCCCGAAGAGCGATCTTCGGGACCCTTGCCTATCGCGGACTTATGCCAGGTCTTCGCCCCGCGCGGAGAACGGCCGCGATTACGGGAGATCAGGACTGAAAGTCCGTGGCGTGGGCGATCTCCCGACTGGCCTCATAGTCGGCCCGCAGCCCTTCGAGCTTCGCCCCGATGTTCCGGTAGGCGTCAGCGCCGAGAATGATGCGGTGCGCCCGGGAGTCCGACTTGAGGGCCGTGAAAATGGCGCTGGCCGCGCGGGCCGGATCGCCCGGGAACATGTCGTCGCCGATGTTGGCCATCGCTTCGCGGAAGGCGCCGGAGGTGGCGGCGTAGTCGTCGATTTTCTGTCCAGAAAACGCCGTCCGGTCGCCGATGCCGGTCCTGAATGAGCCGGGCTCGATCAATACGGCCCGAAGGCCGAGGGGCTCGATCTCCTGCCACAGCGCCTCCGTCACGCCCTCCAGCGCGAACTTGCTCGCCGAGTAGAATCCGTTGACGGCGAAGCTCGCGATGCCATCCATCGAGGACATGTTCACGATCGTGCCGCGGCCGCGGGCCCGCATCGCCGGAAGGGCGAGCCGCAACATCGCCACCGCGCCGAAGAAGTTGACCTCGAAGATTTTCCGATAGTCCGCCTCGTCCTGTTCCTCGACCGCGCCGACGAAATCGATGCCGGCGTTGTTGAGCAGGAAGTCGATGGCGCCAAAGCGCGCCTCGGCTTGCCGAAGGGCCTCGACCCGCTGCCGGGGGTCGGTGACGTCGAGGCTGACGGCCAGCGCGGTTTCGGGGAAGGCGGCCGCGAGCGTCTGCATCGAGGCGAGGTTCCGCGCGGCCAGGACGACCCGGTCGCCCTGCTTCAGGATGTGTTCCGCCAGCGCAAAGCCGAGGCCGCTGGAGGCGCCGGTGATCAGCCAAGTTGAAGTGGTCATCTGAAAAGCTCCTTGGGTTGCAGGGGGTGGTCGCCGCGCCGTCAGGAAGCGGCCGCGAAGTCCGTCGAAGCGCTGAGGTCGCGCCACTTGCGGTCGGCCTCGGCCTTTCGGGCGTCGGCCGTCTCGACGATCCTGGCCGCGTCGCTGCCGAGCAGGAGACGGAGCGGCGGATCGTCCATGCCGACGACCTTAAGGATCACCTGAGCCGCCTTGGCCGGATCGCCAGGTTGCTTGCCGTCGTAGTCACGCTGGAAGCGGGCGGCCTGGCCCACGGTGGCGTCGTACTCTGGGCGGATTTCGAGGATCGTCTGGGATGATCCCGCAAAGTCGGTCCGGAAGCCGCCGGGCTCGAAGACGGTCACCTTGACGCCCAGGGGCGCCAACTCGGTCACCATCACCTCCGAGAAGCCTTCCACTCCGAACTTCGCGGCCGAGTAGGGCGCACGGCCGGTCGATCCAATCCGTCCACCAACGGACGAGAAGTTGAGGATGTGGCCGGAGCCCTGGGTGCGCAGGACGGGGATCGCCGCCTTCGCCAGGTGGATCGGCCCGAAAAGGTTGGTGTCGATCTGGGCGCGGAAGTCCTCGATGCTGGTATCTTCGATCGGGCCGAGGTTTCCGTAGCCGGCCACGTTCGCCACGACGTCCAGTCGGCCGAAGCGCTCGACGGCGGCATTTACGGCGGCCCGGGCCGCGGCGAAGTCCGTCACATCGAGCGGCCGCAGGATCACCTTGGCGGCATAGCGCCCGGCCAGGTCTTCGAGACCGCGGGTGTTGCGCGCCGTGGCGACGAGACTGTCGCCGGCGGCGAGCACAGCTTCGGCAAGGGCGCGGCCGAGACCTCGCGAGCTGCCGGTGATGAGCCATGTCTTGGTCATTCGTGCCTCCTCGGGTTGGTGAGGCAGATGTGACACCGCGCTATTGATCTGATAAGCCAATCAAAATGGCTCAGGTTGATGCAAAAATCGGGACAATGCGGGCAAGCCAACTCGAACTCGAAGCCGTAGTGGCTGTCGCCCGCCACGGCGGTTTCCGGGTCGCGGCGCGCGAAATGGACTTGTCGTCCTCGGCGCTCAGTCACGCGGTGGCGGCGCTGGAGGCGCGCCTGGGCGTTCGCCTGTTCAACCGCACCACACGCAGTGTCGCATTGTCGGCCGAAGGTGAACAGTTTGTGGCCGACATCGCCCCCGCCTTGTCCGCGATTCACACCGCCATGGAACGGATCGACGAACGTCGCGCCGACCCCGCCGGAGTCCTGCGGCTGAACCTGCCGTTGGGCGCGGGCCGGATGATTCTGGCGCCGCTGATCTTCGAGTACATCCGCCGCTACCCGCGGGTGACCGTCGACATGGTCACCGAAGGGGCGATGGTGGACATCGTGGGGCAGGGCTTCGACGCCGGCATCCGGCTCGAGGAGTTCGTCCCTCCCGACATGATCGCCGTGCCGATTACCCGCTCCATCCGCTCAATTGTCGTGGGTTCGCCCGCCTACTTCATGGGACAGCCGCGGCCGAAGACGCCGGCCGACTTGGCCCAGCACCGCTGCATCCGACGGCGCACAGGCAACGGGACCATCTATCGCTGGGAGTTTGAGAAGCGCGGCGAGGCGGTCGCGGTGGACGTCCCCGGCCCGTTGATTTTCGACGACGGCGACCTGATGCTGCAGGCGGCCCTGGCCGGCGAGGGCCTAGCCTACCTCTCCGATATTGCGACCGAGGAGTCGATCGAAGCGGGGTTGCTGCAGCCGGTCCTGGAAGACTGGTCGCCGGAATATCCGGGCCTCTGTCTCTACTATCCCAGCCGTCGCAACATGCCGGCCCGGTTGCGTGCCTTTATCGATCTGGTTCGCAAGTTGGCGCGGTGACCGCGTGCTTGCAGGCCTCGGAGAGCACCGTTGGAGCGACTGCCTCAGGTCAACGATCCGGCCGTCGGAAGCACCAAGCGCAAGGTCAATATCCTGAGACGAACCCAAGTACCGCTCCGGGCGCAATGCGGTCGCATCAATTCAGCGCCAGCCTTCGCCATGCTCCAGGGCTCAGCCCAACCTGACGCGTGAACACCCGGGTGAAGTGGCTCTGGTCGGCGAAGCCGCAGGACGCTGCGATCGCCGGCAGCGACGGATCTTGTCTCCGAAGCATGGCCTTGGCCGCTTCGACGCGGGCCTGCAGTAGCCAGGCGTGGGGCGCAAGACCGGTCGACCGCCGAAACGCGCGCGCGAAGTGGCTGACGGACAGACCGCAAGCGTCAGCGATCTCGCGCAGCGGTGTCGCGCCACGAAGGTTGCCGCCGATCATCTCCTTGGATCGCCGCTCTTGCCAAGGTGCGAGCCCCCCCTTGAGCGGTCTCGGGACGATCCGCATTCCGCCATAGGTTTGGGCGGCGTGGGCCGCGAACGCCAGGGTCAGGTGGTCTGCGAACAGCCGGCTGACCTCGTCGGGCGCGCGCAGCGCCGGCAGCATCGAAAAGCCCAGGTGCTTGATGGTGTCGTCGCAGACGCCGACCCCCGGGTCGTAGCGAAGTTCCGCGATGCGCGGGACATTGGCCTCGTCTGCAAAGGCGTTGAGCGCGGACCGCGGCAGGTACCAGAGGAGAGAGTGGATCGGCTTGTCCATCAGCGCGAGCGGTTCGCGCCTCAGATCGTGGAGCGTGACGTCGCCCGCCCGAAGCGAGAAGGCCGAAACCTGACGGCCGTCTTCCCAGTAGGCGTTGCGGGGAATCTCTCGAAGCATGAGGCAAATCATGTAGGCGTCTTCGCGCGGAAGCGGATCGCTCAGGCGTCCAAGGGGGCGGTCCACGCGGATTTCGGTGACCGCGACCTCAGCACGCTGGAGCGAGCGCGTGACGATGACCGGCGCGTCCTCCGCACCGAACTTCTGGCCCAGGCCGTAACCGTAGGCCTGCACTCCAGGCGAATCCCGACGCGCGCTGATCTCCATCCCGATCTCCCGGCGTCCGGGTCGGGCGCCCACACGCCTCGAGCGGGAGTATAGGCGGAAAGCCCAGGCGCCCAAACGAGCTTGTCG
This sequence comes from Phenylobacterium sp., assembly GCF_036495085.1. Classification (GTDB taxonomy): domain Bacteria; phylum Pseudomonadota; class Alphaproteobacteria; order Caulobacterales; family Caulobacteraceae; genus Phenylobacterium. The sequence continues at coordinate 5,629 of NZ_DASXNL010000032.1, forward strand.
GAGCACTCGCGGATCGCGCCTGGACCCGACCTAGGAGATCAGCTTCTCCGGTGTCAGCGGCAAGTCACGGATCCGTTTGCCCGTCGCCTGGAAGACCGCATTGGCGACCGCCGCTGCGACGCCGGTCGCGCCCAGTTCGCCAATCCCCTTGCCGCCAATGGGACCGGCCTTCTCATCGACCTCGTCCACGAAGTGGATCGTGATGTCCGAGGGGATATCGGCGTTCACCGGGATCGCCACTCCGGCGAGGTTCTTGGAGAGGAAGCGTCCAAGCGTAGGCTCGAAGGCGCTCTGCTCCATCGCGGCCATACCCCAACCCCATACGATCCCGCCGAGCAGTTGGGCGCGCGCGGTGCGCGGATTGACGATGCGGCCGGCGCTGTAGCTGCCCACGGCGCGACGCAGGCGCAGCAGGCCGAGCTCCGGATCGACAGCAATCTCGACGAAGACGGCGCCGAAGGTGCGCTTGGCATAGCTCGCGTCCTGCGACGGATCGAAGACGCCCGCGCCCACGATCTCGCTCTCTCCCGCCTCGTCCATGAGGCGTTCGATCGGTATGCCGCCCGCGGCGCCCGCCAGGCTGATGCAGCCGTCGGCGATCTGCGCCTCCTGCGGCGGCAGGTTGGCGAGACGCGCGAGCCGGCCGCGCACGTCCTCGGCGGCCGCCAGCACCGCCGCGCCCACGCCCATGGTGGAGGAGGAGCCATAGGTAGGCCCGGCTTCCGGCAGCCGGGTGTCGCCCATCCTGAGTTCGATGCGGTCCGGCGGAAGTCCCAGCACCCCGGCGGCGATCTGCGGGAAGATCGTGAGCGTGCCGGTCCCGATGTCCTGGGTTCCGGTCTCGACCACCGCCCCGCCGTCGCGCAGCAACCTGACCCTTGCGTTTGACGGGAACCGGAAGGTCCCCATGAGGCAGCTCGCCATCCCATGGGCGATGATCCAGTCGCCCTCCCGCTTGGGCGTGCGCGCGCGCTCGCGCCACCCGAACAGCCGGGCGCCCTCCTCGTAGGCCTCCCGCAGCTTCTTGGACGACCACGGAGCCCCGGTCGCGGGATCGGTTTCGGCGTAGTTGGCGAGCCGCAGGTCCAGCGGGTCGACGCCAAGCTCCGCGGCCAGCTCGTCCATTGCGCTTTCCAGGGCCCACAGGCCCGGGCCTTCGCCGGGCGCACGCATCGCGGTCGGCATCGCCACATTCGCGCGCTCGGCGCGCTGGCTGAGCCTCAGGCTGGGCGTGGCGTAGAGCGACTTCGAGGCCTCCGTGGCGGCTTCGATGAAGTCGTCGGTGATGCTGGTCAGGTTGACCACATCGTGGGTGACCGCCGAAAGCACGCCCGCGTCGTCGGCGCCGAGACCCAGTTTTTGGACGATGCGGGCCTGGTATCCAAGCACGGCGTACATGTCCGCACGCGACAGGACGATACGCACAGGGCGGCCGAGCATCTTCGCCGCCACCGCGGCGAGCGTCTCGTGGGGGTAGATCAGGCCCTTCGCCCCGAAGGCGCCGCCGGTGTGCTGGGAGATCACCCGCACCGAGTCGAGCGGCAGGCCGAAGAACGCGGCCAGCCCCTGGCGCACGCCGAAGACGTGCTGCGTGGAATCGTGGACCGTGAGCATATCGCCGTCCCATTGCGCCAGGACCGCCGAGGGCTCCATTGGGTTGTGGTGGCGCGAAGGCTGAGAATAGACGGCTTCGACCCGTCGGCTGGCCCTCGCGAGGTTGCGGTCGGCGTCGCCCTTGGCGAAATCCGGCTCAAGGAAGAAGTAGCCGGTGTTCCGCGGCGCCGCGGCGACCCCTTCGAGCGCCGACCACACCGCGGGGGCCGGTGTTGTGGCTGGCGCCGGGGCGTAACGGACGTGCACCTTGCGCGCGGCGGCCTCCGCGGCCTCCAGGGTCTCGGCGAGCACCACGGCGATAGGCTGACCCTCGTGTCGAATCTCGTCGTCCTGCAATGGCAGGGCGCTGGTCGAAAAAGGTGGGCCGGCGACCGCGGTCTTGGGCCGAGGCATATCCGCGTGGGTGAGAACGTGGACGACGCCCGGCTCCGCGAGCGCTTCGTTCCTCGCAATGGCGATCGCCTTTCCGGCGGGGATGGTCGCCGTGACGAGGACGCCATGCAGCATGCCCGGAAGCCGCAGATCAGCGGTGTAGGGCGCCGCGCCGGTGACCTTGATGGGCCCGTCGAGGCGTGGAACCGGCTCGCCGATGCTCATGGCCGGGCCTCCGCCGCCAGCCGGATCGCCCGCGCGGCGGCGGCCTTGGCGAGCGGGATCTTGTAGGCGTTGTGCGTCAGCGCCCTGGCTTCGGCGAATGACACCGCCAGCGCCTCGCGGATCACTGTGGAATCGTGGACGGCGGCGCCGGCCAGCGCGCGTTCGGCCTCCCGCAGTCGCCACGGTCTTGCGGCCACCGAGCCCAGCGCGATGCGCGCGCGCGCAATTCGATCGCCTTCGAGGTCGAGAGCGACCGCGGCCGAGACTGTCGCGTACTCGTAGGATTCGCGCTCGCGGATTTTCAGGTAGGCGGAATGCGGCGCGGCCTCCGGTATCTCGATCCCCACGATAAGTTCGCCCTCGCGCAGCGTCGTTTCCAGGTGCGGCGTCTTGCCGGGGAGCCGGTGCAGATCCTCGGCCTCGATCCGCCGCCCCCCGTCCCGGTGCTCGGTGACGTAGACGGCGTCCAGGGCGGACAACGCGACCGCCGGATCCGACGGCTGGGTGGCGACGCAGCCTTCGCTCCAGCCGAAGATCGCATGCCGATCGTTGAGGCCATGCAGGGCCGTACAGCCAGAGCCGGGCTGGCGCTTGTTGCAGGGCAAAACATCCGCCGCCCGGAAGTAGGCGCAGCGGGTCTTCTGAAGAGGATTGCCGCCGATCGTCGCGAGGTTGCGCAGCTGAGCGGAGGCGGACTTCAGGATGGCTTGGGCGAGGACCAGGTAGCCGCGCGCCACATCGGCATTCTGCGCAACGTCACTGAGCCGCATCAGGGCGCCGATGCGAAGGCCGCCGTTCGGCAGGCGTTCGATCCCTTCGAGTTCCTTCAGCCGGCTGATGTCGATCACCCGCGCCGGCGCGGTTATGCCGAGGCGAAGCCAGTTCAGGAGTTCCGTGCCGCCGGCCAGAAAGGCCGTGTCCGCCGCCATGCCTTCCGCTAAGGCCTGATGAACGTTGGCCGCACGGCCGTAGCCGAAGGTCTGCATCAGTCGCCGCTCCCTCGGGCCGCGGCTTCCACCGCCGCGACAATCTGCGGATAGGAGGCGCAACGGCAGAGATTCCCGCTCATCCACTCGCGGATCTCCGCTTCCGATCCGCCATGGCCTTCGCCGATCAGGGCCGTGGCAGACATCACCTGGCCGGGCGTGCAGAATCCGCATTGGAAGGCGTCGCAATCGATGAAGGCTTGCTGGACCGGATGAAGCCGGCCTTCCTTCGCGAGGCCCTCGATCGTGGTGACCTTAGCGCCCTCCGCCGACGCGGCGAGCACCATGCAAGCGTTCACGCGCCTTCCGTTCAGATGGACGGTGCAGGCGCCGCATTCCCCGAAATTGCACCCCTTCTTGGCGCCCGTCAGCCCAAGATGCTCGCGAAGCAGATCGAGCAAGGTGGTGCGCGCATCGATTCGCACCTCGCAGCGGCGGCCGTTCACCTGCAGCGCGAACATCAGATGTGAAGGAAAATCCATGCCCGAGAAGGCCCAGGAGTGCGCTTGGGACGAGCACGGGACGCGCTTGGCCGGCCAGCGCAATCGGAAGACGCCATTCCCGTCCGCTTTTTGCGCAGGATCAGCAAAGACATGCCGGAATCGTTCAGCGTGGAGGCGGTCTGATGAGCTGCGTGCAACGGCAGGCACCAACCGGGGCGGGGCCTCAACCCCCGCTTCCGGCGCATTGTGCGCCTTCGGGAACTTCCAGCAGGAGACATCTGCAACGGGGTCGAAAGCGGTCATTTGATTGGCCGCACGAGCGTCGACTCTCGGCCAATGTCCGCTGCTGGCGGATTGTGTTGAAAAACCCCATTCCTTCCGCCCCCTCGGAATTCAGGGTCATGGACGGGCTGATTGAAAAAGGCCGCGCGGGACCTCACGCGATCAAGGTGATGGCCTGGGTGAACGCGCTAGCGTCTGCGCTGTGGCATCTTACTCACATCTTCGCCGACATTGGCGTTTCGGCGTATTTTTCGGGTGCCCCGATTTCGGCCTTTTTCAACACAGTCGTCGCGCAGCAGACATTCACGTCGGACATAACTTCGGCGGAGAGGGTGGGATTCGAACCCACGGTGCCCGTAAAGGCACGCCGCATTTCGAGTGCGGTGCTTTCGACCACTCAGCCACCTCTCCAGAGCCGGCGCCGGACCCTTGGCTAGGGGCCCGCTGAGCGAGGCGCGGAACCTACTCATCCGACCCCACGGGTGCAAGTGGCGCTTATTGGCGCGGTCCCGGTGGTCGACGCCATCCGCTCAGCGCGGGTAAAGCACCATCTGTGTGCAGCGGAAGAGCGCCATGGTCTTGCCAGTGGTCTGGTTGACTGCCTCGGCGTCCCAGACCTGGGTCATCCGCCCGCCGTGGACGAGCCTTGCGGTGCACCCGACCGTGTCCCCGACCTTGGCGGTGCCCAGGTAGTTCGCCTTGAGCTCGACGGTGGTGAAGCCTGTGGCCTCGTCCGGCAGGCTGGCGACGCAGGCATAGCCGCAGGCCGAGTCCACCAGCGCGATCACCGAGGCTGCGTGGAGGAAGCCGTTCGGGGCCATGTGGCCGGGGCGCACGGTAAAGCGGCCGGAGGCGCGGCCGGTGGCGACTTCGTCCCACTCGATCCCGAGATCACCCGGCAGGGTGCCTTGTTGGCGTTCGGCGAAATGCGCCGCCTGGTTGCCTTCCATCATGTCTCGGCCTCCTCACCCAGCTGAGAGCTAGGAAGCCGACGCCGCGGAAACCAAGGGCCTTCCGGTCGTGGCGGGGCCGGTCACGCCGACCGGCTTTTAGGCGGACGGCCCGATGACGGTTGTTTTGGAGAGGGCGGGCGGATAACCCAGACCGATATTTCACCGCGATATTTCGGGGATGATGATGAGCATCAAGGGCAAGGCCTATGTGATGGGAGCGTTCGAGCATCCGCTTCGCGACGCGCCGGACACTTCCACTCCGCAGCTGCATGCCGAGTGCGCAAGGGGCGCGCTGATCGATGCGGGCCTCACCAAGGATGACATCGACGGCTATTTCTGCGCTGGCGATGCGCCGGGCTTCGGCGGCATGTCGATGCTCGACTACATGGGGCTGAAGAACGTACGACATCTCGATTCCACCGAGACCGGGGGCTCCTCCTACATCGTCCATGTGGGGCACGCGGCGGAGGCGATCGCGGCAGGCAAGTGTTCCGTGGCGCTGATCACTCTCGCCGGACGGCCGCGCCATGGCGGGCGCAGGCCCGGCGCCGGCATGGCGCCGGGTGGTAGCGGCCTTTCCGACGGACCGCCGGAGGCCGGTTTCGAGAACATCTACGGCGGCTCCACCCACAACACCTACGGCATGTGCGCCATGCGCCACATGTACGAGTACGGGACGACATCCGAGCAACTTGCCTGGATCAAAGTCGCCGCCTCGCACCACGCCCAGTGGAACGAGCATGCCTTTTTGAGGAACGTGGTGACGGTCGAGGAGGTGGTGAACTCGCGGATGATCGCCGATCCGCTACATCTCCTGGACTGCTGCGTTGTCACCGACGGCGGCGGCGCGCTGATCGTCACCAGCCCCGAAGTCGCCAAGAGCCTGAAGCGGCCGAAAGTCAGGGTGATGGGCGCGGGCGAGGCGCCCAAGGGCCCGCGCGGCGGGCTTGACCTGGACCTGACCCATTCGGGCGCCGTCTGGTCCGGGCCGAGGGCGTTCGAAGAGGCAGGAGTAAAGCCCGCAGATATCAAATACGCTTCGATCTACGACAGTTTCACCATCACGGTGCTGATGCAGCTCGAGGACCTGGGCTTCTGCAAGAAGGGCGAAGGCGGCAAGTTCGTGGCCGACGGCAACCTGATCTCAGGCGTGGGCAAGCTGCCGTACAACACCGACGGCGGTGGCCTCTGCAACAATCACCCCACCAACCGCGGCGGCATTACCAAGGTGATCGAGGCGGTGCGCCAGCTGCGTGGCGAGGCGCACCCGAAAGTGCAGGTGCCCAACTGCGATCTGGCTATCGCCCACGGCACTGGCGGGTCGCTTGGCACCCGACACGCCTCGGCGACCGTCATCATGGAAAGGGAGGGCTGAGCATGTCCGAGACGCAGGAAAAGCCCGGCCTGATGAGCCGTCCGATCCCCGCGCCAATGGTGTCGGTGGAAACCAAGCCCTTTTGGGACGCCGCCTCCGAGGGCCGCTTCCTGATCAAACGGTGCCAGGAGTGCCACAAGCCCTTCTGGTACCCGCGCGCGATGGGCCCGTTCTGCATGTCCGCAGAGACGGTATGGGAGGAGAGCCCCGGCGAAGGCGTGATCTACACCTACTCGGTCATGCATCGCTCGCCGAGCGGCCCCTACGCCATAGGGTACGTGACCCTGGCCGAGGGCCCTGCGGTGTTGACCAACTTTGTCGACGTCGCGCCCGATGGGCTTTCCATCGGCATGAAGGTCAAGGTGAAGTTCCAGCCGACTGAGGGCGGTCCACCCGTCCCGGTGTTCGCGCCGACCTGACGCCTGCACCGGACCAGGTCAGCCGAAGGCGATGGCGCCTGACTGCGTGAAGCCGTCCATCCAGCTAGGCCGGATGGAGGGCGACCAGCATGCTCTCGGTGATATAGGCCGTGATTTTGTCGCCGACCTTCAGTTGCGCCAGTTCCCTGCGCCCCTCCTCGCTTTCCACCTCCAGAGTGTGGACGAGGCCGCCTTGGGGGCTGACTAGCCTCAAGGTGTTGTGGGCCGTGTCGATACCGATCACGGCGCCTGTGACTATGATGTGGTTGGCAACGGCCGCGGAGGGAATCTCTCCTTTGGCTGCGCGGCTTGCGACAGTGTGTTCGGTATCCTTCGGCAGCGGCGCGCCGCGCGGCGAAATCACGAACGCGGCCGAGACAGTGTAGGTCACGCTGATTTTGTCGCCGGGTTTGACCTTGTCGAGATTCTTGATGTCGGACGCGACCTTGAGCGTATGGGTGTCGCCATTCGCCTCAACGACGGTCAGATGCCGCGTCGCCGGGTCGACCGACTTTACGGTGACCTTTCCGCTCACCTGCGCAGCCCGGCTCAACTCGTGTGCGACACGTTGCGCCCAAACCGTGGAAGGGGAGGCGGCGCAGGTGAGCGCCGCCATCGCTACGGCGGCCGCGGCGCTGCGCGCCGAGAAGGGCCTGTCTTTCATGATGTGCTCCCGCCAGTCTTGTGGTTTCAGCCGTGGCGAGCGAGCGCGTCGCCGATCGACGCTCCGCTCCCAGCACTGGAGGCTCAGCGTCCTTCGCCATCGCGCAGGACGACATCCGGCGAATCCATGAGCGACCGTCCGGGATTGACCTAGTTCGAGCGGAACCCCGGTGCGCTTAACCGGCGAGCGCGCGCGGCGTGATGGTCGTCCGGTTCAAAACGAGCGGCGCCATAGATTTCGTCGGGCCGTCGCGGTGAGCGCTGGTCGGCATGAGATGTGGACCCGTCAATTGCGCCACCGGCGCAGTCGCCACCGCAAGGCTGCAACTCGACATTCCGGCAGCGATGCTCAGCGCGCCCCAACTCGAAAGTCGCATGCCTGAAACCTCCCTTGTCTTGGGGCGACAACCCTTTGACCGAGCGGGATCGGAGTCAACGTGGCGATCGTGCGCCGGCAGACACGCTTGCGTGTGGGCGGGTCTCGATCAGTTCTCGCCGCCCTTCGCCCCGCCCGTCGCCTGCGCCTCACGGGCAGCCTTCTCCTCGGCCCGGGCTCCCGCGAGCATGCCCGTCAGCGCGTAGTTCCCCTCGTGGCAGGCGTATTCGTAGACCTGCCCCTTGGTGGCGTTCATCGCCACTTCGCCACTGAAGGGCGCAGTGTAGATGTCCGGATCCTCGACCGTGAACCGGTAGGAGATCTTGTTCGGCCCGATTCGTGTGAACCGCTCGATCACCTTCTGGTTGGGTGAGCCGCCACGCAGGCCCTGCTCGGGTCGCATGTTCGTGGTCTCGACAACCAGGGTGTCGCCTTCCCAGTGGCCGATGCTGTCACCCATCCAGAGCTTGATGCTTGAGGGGAGGTGCTTGTCCGTCAGCCGGATGTGGCGGACGTCGTGGACCATCTCGACGTCGATGGCGACCTCGTCCTTGGACTGCACGATCTGGTAGGTGTTGTTGTACATCAGCGGCAGCATCGGCGGACCTGCGCTTGAGCCGAAGGACAGCAGGCAGCGTTCGCCCAGGCTGAAGCCCTCAGGATTGTCGGTGCGGGCGCCACGGCTGCGCGGCCCGCCCGGACGAGGCGCGGCTCCGGCGCTCGCGACCCGCGCCGGGAACTGGCCGTTCGCCGGCGAGGTGATTATCGAGGCGCGCTTCTCGCCGTTGATGTCGATCAACGTGGTGCCCGGATCCTTCCAGCCCTGGTTGTAGCCGCAGTTGAAGCCTGAGATGCCGTCTGGGCCGCAGTCAGCGTTCTTAAGATCCTTCACCGTGGCTTCCGGCGGCGTCGGGGCATCGGCGCGGGCGACCTGCTCCCTGGTGGCCTGCTCCAGCGCATCGGCTTCCTGTTTGGTGAGCACGTTGCGCGTGCCGTATTTCGCGTCCCGAATGAGCGGGGTTATCGTGGCCGTGGTGTAGGTGCCCTGGAGGTCAGGCTGGCCCCAGCCGTTGCGCGGCGCGTGATAGGGTGCGGCCGGCTTGGCCTGCTGTTGCTGGGCGAGCGCCGGCAAGGCGCCCAGCGCGCTAAGTGAGACCGCGGCGAGCAGCAGGTATCGCATCATCATATCCTCCTGGCCGACTCTTTGTGGTCGGCGCAGCCTACAGAATAGCGGCGGGCGTCCGGATGGGAAGAGTTTCGCCCATCCGTTCGGCGGCCAGGCGCGCGACGAGGAGGCGACCTTCGCGCGCATTGCCGACGCGATAGACCGGGCGGCCTTCGAAGGTGCCGTCGGCGAACATCGCCGAATAGCGCGCCCGCATCATCGCCCAGTTGTTCCAGGCCCAACGGATCGGGTGGCCGCTTTCGAGCCACTTGCGGAAGAGCTCTCTGTTGCCGCTGCCCGGCCACAGCTCCTCTTTCGTGACCGCGCGGCTGAACGAGCGCCAGATCACGCGGCGCATGACCACCCATCGTTCGGTATCCATCCAGACAAAACCCGTCGCTCTGGACCAGTGAGCATCGCGCGCCTTGGTGTAGTTGCCGTCGATGACCCAGGCCTCCCCCGACGCCGCCTGGGCTACGCGCCGGAAGAACTCGTCGGGCTCATGGGTGGCGATGTCGCGCCAGTCAGGCTGCCAGTTGATCGCGTCCAGTTCGACCCGCGTGACCCCAAGCGCAGCAGAAAGCGCCTTGGCCATGGTCGTCTTGCCCGACCCGGAGTTTCCGACGACGACCAGGCGCACGGCTCACGCGTCCTCGCCCTCGCCGGCCTCGACGTCCACCTCAGCCAGCACCTCGTCGGTATGCTGGCCCAATTCCGGCGGATGGCGGCGGATGTTGGAAGGAGTCTTGTCGAACTTCACCGGCGGCTTCATCTGGCGGTAGGCGCCCATGGTCGGGTGCTCGTAAGTCTGGAAAAAGTCGACGGCCTGGAGGTGCGGATCGTCTGGCAGGTCGTCCAGGCGGTTGGTCTTGACCACTGGGATCGATAGGGGCTTCAGCACATCCAGCCATTCCTGCGTGGTCTTGGTGGCGGCGGCTTCGCCCACCAGCCCGTAGAGCTCGTTGATGTGCTTCATGCGGGTGAAGTAGTCGGAGAACCGCGGATCCTTGGCGATGGTGTCGCCGAAACCGGCGGCCTCGAAGAACTGGTCCCACTGCTTGTCCGTGTACGGCAGGAGGCCGATGTAACCATCCTTGGTCTTGAACGGCCGACGGTTCGGATTCACGACGCGGACATATCCCCATTGGCCGGTGGTCGGCTGATAGGTCTGATCGTAGAGGTGCTCGACGAGCAGAAAGCTCGTGACGCACTCCAGCATCGGCACCTCGACGAACTGGCCTTCGCCGGTGCGCTGGCGGTGGAACAGCGCCGCCGTCACCGCCTGCGCCATGAACAGGCCCGAGACCTTGTCGGCCACCAGAGTCGGCAGGATGCGCGGTTCCGGATTGCCGTCTGTGCGGGGCAGGACGTCGGCCAGGCCGGAGGCCGACTGGATAAGGTCGTCATAGGCGGGCTCTCCCGCGTAGGGGCCGTCCGAGCCGTAGCCTGCAGCATGGACGTATATGATGTCCGGGCGTATCGCGGCGACGTCCTCGTAGGCCAGCCCCAGTCGCTTCAGTCCGGCGTAGCGCACGGAAGCGGCGAAGACGTCGCAGGACTTGATCAGCTTGGTCAGGGTCTTCCTGGCCTTGGGATCACTTAGATCCAGCAGGATCGAGCGCTTATTGCGGTTGATGGTCAGGTAAATAGGACCCATGCCGCGCGGCGAGCCCTCCGGCGGGTGGCCGGCCCAGCGCATGATGTCGCCGCCGTCGCCGCGGCCCGAACCCGGATCTTCGAGCTTGATCACGTCGGCGCCCTGGTCGGCGAGGATCTGGGTGCCGTAGGCCCCGTTGACCACGCTTGTCAGGTCGAGGACCCGCACGCCCGTCAGGGGGCCGGTCGCCGTCTCCGCAAGTTTCCTCGCCTTCACCACTTGTACTCTCTCCCCTCGCCGCTTCCGGTCGTTATGATCACCCTACTAGATCGCGCACATGATCGCGACGGGAGGGCCCATGGACTTTGAAATCGCCGAAGAGCACCGGATGCTCAAGGATCTGGTCGCGAATTTCGTTCGCGATGAGCTGATGCCGCTGGAAGCCGGGGTTCTGGCGCGTGAAGCGGACGGCAGGGGCTTGGGCATCGGGCCGACGGAGCACGCCCGCCTCGATAAGGTCGCCCACGAGCTTGGCTTGTTCGGGCTGGACGCGCCAACCGATGTCGGCGGCTCCGACCTGCCGATGACTGCGATGGTCGGGGTCGAGGAGGAGATCGGCCGGTGCGTGACGCCCTACACCCTGCCGCCGGACAGCCCGAACCTCCGCATGCTGATGCAGACGGTCGACGAGCGGCAGCGCGCCGCCTACCTCGCGCCCTATGTGGCCGGCGAGACGGTGTCGGCGATCGGCATCTCCGAGCCCGGCGCGGGCTCCGACCCGGCGGGGATGACGACGCGGGCCGTGCGCGATGGCGACGACTGGGTGATCAACGGCCGGAAGATCTGGATCAGCCGCGCCGAGGACGCCGACTTCACGATCCTGATGGCGCTGACCGACACCGAAAAGCGCGCCCGTGGGGGGATTTCCGCCTTCCTCGTCGACAAGGGCACGCCCGGATTCAACGTGCTCCGGCGGATCCCGATGATCGGTGGGGCCTACACCTACGAGATCGCGCTCGAGGACTGCCGGGTCGAGGGCTGGAAGCTGCTCGGCCAGGAAGGCGCGGGGTTTGCGCCGATGCAGACCCGGCTCGGCACCCGGCGCATCCAGATGGCGGCCTGGTCGGTGGGCATGGCGCAGCGGGCGCTGGACATGATGGTCGAGTACGCCCCGCAGCGGAAAACCTTCGGGATGCCGCTCTCGGAGCGACAGGCGATCCAATTCTGGGTCGCCGAGGCGGCGACCAAGATCCACGCCGCACGGCTGATGACCTATGACTGCGCCTGGAAGCTCGACCAGGGCCGCGATGTGCGCAACGAGATCAGCATGATCAAGTGGTACGCCACCGAAATGGCCTATGAGACGGTCGACCGGGCCATGCAGGCCTTCGGCGCCATGGGCATGACCAAGGAGCTGCCGCTCTCGCTGATGCAGGCGAAGCTCCGCACCATGCGCATCTACGACGGGCCCACCGAGGTCCACAAATGGGTGGTGGCCCGCAATCTTCTGGGGACGAGAAAATGAGAGACGCTTTCGGGGATCATGTGCGGGTTGCGGTCGATGGCCATGTGGCCGTGGTGACGATCGACCGGCCGCCGCACAACCACGTCAGCGTGGAGTTCATGCGCGACCTCGCCGACGCCTTCGAGGCGATCGACGGCGAGGTGGAGCTGCGCTGTTCGGTGCTGCAGGCCGAGGGCAAGAACTTCTGCGCCGGCGCCGACCTGGTGAGGAGCGAGACCGCCGGCGGCTTGGGCGCGGTGAACCCGCTCTACGACGAGGCCGTGCGGCTGTTCTCGGCCGGGAAGCCGATTGTGGCCGCCGTGCAGGGGGCGGCGGTGGGCGCAGGCCTCGGCCTGGCTGTCGTGGCCGACTTCCGGATCGCCTCGCCGGACGCCCGCTTTGCGGCCAACTTCGTCAAGCTGGGCTTCCACCCGGGCTTCGGCCTGACCCATACCCTGCCGCGGCTCATCGGGCCCACCAAGGCCGAGCTGATGCTCCTGACGGGCCGCCGCGTGAAGGCTGAAGACGCCTTGCCCTGGGGATTGGTTGACGAGGTCGTGCCGCTGGAAGAGCTTCGGCCCGCGGCTTTACGGCTGGCCAAGGAGATCGCCGAAAACGCGCCGCTGGCCATCGTTTCCACGCGCAAGACACTCCGGGCCGACCTGGCCGCAGCGGTTCGCGCCCAGACCGACAAGGAGGCCGTCGAGCAGGGCTGGCTGCGCGACACCGAGGACTACAAGGAAGGCGTCCGCTCCGTCGCCGAGCGTCGAGTGGGCAACTTCGTCGGGCGGTAGTTCGGTACGCCGCTAGCCCTCGACCGGTGAAGCCGGGCGCGGCGCCAATGCGCAGGCCTCGCGGGCAAGCGCGGTGATGCGGCTCCAGTCGCCGGCGCGTACGGCCTCGGCCGGCGCGACCCAGCTGCCGCCAACGCAGATCACATTGGGAAGCGCCAGATAGCTCGCGGCGTTGGCGGCGCTGACACCTCCGGTCGGGCAGAATCTCGCCTGCTGGAACGGGCTTGCGAAGGCCTTCAAGGCGTCGATGCCGCCCGCGACGTTCGCCGGGAAAAGCTTGAAGCGGGTGAAGCCGGCGGCGAGCCCGGCCATCAGCTCGGTCGCCGTGGCGACCCCCGGCAGCAGGGGGGTGGGTCCCTCGTTCGTTTCGCCTTCGATGAGGCCGGGACTGACCGCGAACTTGCCGCCCACGTCAGCGACCGCTTGGCGCATGGACGGCGTCAGCACCGTGCCCGCCCCGACAACTGCGCCCTCGACCTCGTGCGCCATCCGCTCGATGCACTGGATCGCAACCGGCGTACGGAGCGTGACCTCCAGGACCGTAAGCCCGCCCGCAACCAGCGCCCGGCCCAGCGGTACGGCGTGGGCGATCTCGTCGATGACCAGGACGGGTACGACCGGCGCACGGCTCAGGATGTCGTCGAGGGTCATAGACGTTCCATCATCTCCAGTTCGCGGGCCGCGCCGATAAGCGCGGGGTATGGGTGCAGGACGAGCGACGTCGGGATCTGCTCGACGAAGGTTGTCAGGCGGCCTTTGTCCTGGAAACGCGCCCGAAAGCTCCCTGCCGCCAGGCGGTCGCCCATGCGCGGCGCAATGCCCCCGGAGACGAACACACCGCCGCGCGCGCCGTGGGAAAGCGCCAGGTCGCCGGCCACCGAGCCGAGGATGCCGCAGAATCGGTCGAGGGTCTCGCTGGCCAGGGCGTCGCCCTTGGCGGCGGCGTCGAACACGGCCTTCTCGTTGGCGAGCGTCGGTTCGGCCTGCCGCAGCCCCGCCATCACGCTGTAGAGGTCGAACAGCCCCTGTCCGGAGAGGATCCGCTCGATGGAGACCCTTCCGTGGCGCGCGCGGAGCTTGGCCCAGATCTCGACCTCCACGTCGTCGGAAGGGGCGAAGGCGGCGTGGCC
>NZ_DASXNL010000033.1:0-49439 GCF_036495085.1 Phenylobacterium sp.
TGGCGATGACGCGATTGTCGGGCAGGGTGACAAGATCGAACTTGCGCACCCGTGCCACCTGATCGACGCCCGCGTTGGAACGGGAGTCCGAGGCCAGCACCAGGCCCTGCGGCAGCAGGATTCCGAGGCAATAGGTCATGCGGCTCCTCTCGCCATCTGCGCCGGGTCGTCGGGCGCAACCTAAGTCCGTGAGGCGGGCGAGTCCCGGCCCGAACGACCGACTCTCATCATCAGCTCCCGCGAGGGTTGCCGCTGGCCCCGTCTTCGCGCATGTCGGACTGACGGCCCACCGTTCGTCCTTCGGGCGAACGCCAACGAGAGAGACGAGATGAAGAGCCTCCCGACCACAGGCGCCGCCCTGGCGCTCGCGATCTGCGCCGTCCAGCCCGCCGCCGCGGCGCCTGCCGCCGCCGCGCCGCAGCCGCCGACCGGCGCCTACACGATCGACAAGGCCCACACGTCGGTGACCTTCCGGGTCAGCCACCTGGGCTTCTCGCACTACACCGCCCGCTTCGCGAAGGTGGACGGCAAGCTGAAGTTCGACCCGGCGGCGCCGGCGGCCATGGCCGTGGAGGCCACCATCGACCCGCAGTCGCTGGAACTGAACGCCCCGCCAGCCGGATTCCACGACCAGCTGATGGGCAAGAGCTTCTTCGAGGCGGCCAAATATCCCGCGATCACCTTCCGCTCCACCAAGGTCGCCGTCACGGGCCCGAACACCGCCAAGGTCACCGGCGACTTCACCCTGCACGGGGTCACCAAGCCGGTGACGCTCGACGTCACCTACAACGGCGGCTGGCCGGCCAACGCCATGGACGGTAATCGCATCGGGTTCTCCGCCCACGGATCGTTGAAGCGCTCGGCCTTCGGCATGGGCTTCGGCGTGCCCGCGGCTGGCTCGAACATCGGCGTCGGCGACGACGTCGAGGTGATGATCGAGACCGAGTTCGCGAACGGCGGCCCGGCGGCTAAGCCGAAGTAGGCGAGGCCGTCCAGCTCAGCGGGACGGCGGCCCGGCGCCGCCAGCCGGCCTCGACCTGCAATGACCAGGTGCGCTGGGCGCCCGCGAAGCCGGTGGCCTCGGCGTCGGCGTCCCAGGACACCTCGGCCGCGCCCTGCAGGTGCAGCAGGTCGCCGGTCTGGAAATCGAGGAACAGCGCCGCCGCCCGCGGATAGGCCAGCATGTTGCCGAGCGTGTTGAAATAGCGGTTGCCGCGGAAGTCGGGGACCGTGAGCCGGCCTCCCTCCAGCTTCACGAAGCCCGGCCGGCCGCCGCGGTGCGAGACGTCGACCCCGCCGTCCGGACCCATGGCGGCGGTGGCGACGAAGAAGGTGTCGGCGGCGGCGATCTGGTCAGCCGCCTCGGCGTCGAGCGCGGTGAAGGTCTCGAACCGGCCGGGTGAGCGCGGCGCGGCGTGGACCTCGCGCTGCTGGATGTACTGCGGACAGTTGCCGAAGCTCTGGTCGACCACCAGCCAGTAGCCGGCCGGCGCGACCGCGGCGACGCGGCCGTTGGCGCGGTTGCGGCGGCGCGTCGCGAAGTCGATGCCCAGCAGGGCGAAGGGCGCGCCGGGCGCGAGCGCCGAAGCCATCGGGTCCCGCGGATCGAGCGCGGTCGCCACGGTCAGGGTGAGTGGGTTGGGCGCCGAGATGAAGCCGGCCGGCCCGGCGACCATGGTGGCCGCGGGTTCGCCGGCCAGGTCCAGCCCGGCCAGGACGGCGTAGGGCAGCGTCTGGAAGAAGGCCCGGTGCTGGTCGGGCATGGCCTCTCGGATGCCGTGGCCCCCGGGGCCGCCGCCGGCCAGGCGCTGGGCCTCAAGCTCCCCGGCGTGGAACGGGTCTTGCGGATGGATCATGGGGTCCTATCTGCGCCTTGCGGGAAACGGCGATAATCCGGCGCCGCCGCAAATCACCCTTCCGGGAAGCGGAACAATGGATCGGCTGGACGAACTCGAGGTCTTTGTGGCGATCGTCGAGGCCGGCAGCCTGACCGGCGCGGCCCGGCGGCTGGGGCGGTCGCAGGCCGCCGTCACCCGTGCGCTGGCGGCCCTGGAGGCGCGGGCCCGGGTCCGCCTGGCGGAGCGCACGACGCGCAAGCTCGCGCTCACCGACGCCGGCCTGCGGCTCGCCGAGCAGGCGCGTCGCGTCCTCGCCGACTATTCGGCGGCGGTGAGCGCGGAGACCGCCGAGGGCCCGCTGCACGGCCGCATCGCCGTGACCGCGCCCCTGGTGTTCGGCCGGCGTAACGTGACGCCGGTGGTCACCGCCTTCCTCGACGCGCATCCCGAGGTCTCAATCGAGCTCGTCCTGTCGGACCGCCACCTCGACCTGATCGACGAGCACCTGGACGTCGCCGTGCGGATCGGGCCCCTGGCCGACTCCGGCCTAGTGGCGCGCAAGGTCGGCGAGGTGCGCCGCGTGACGGTCGCGGCGCCCTCCTACCTCGACCGCGCGGGCGCGCCGGAGACGCCGGCGGACCTCGCGGGCCGGCAGACCATCCTCACCACCGGGCCTTCGCAGCTCGCCGAGTGGCGCTACACGGGCGCCGACGGCCGCGAGGTGGTCGTGAAGCTGAGCCCCCGGCTGACGGTGAGCGACGTCGATGCGACCCTATCGGCGGCGCGGGACGGCCATGGGATCGCGCGGCCGCTGAGCTATCAGGTCGCCGAGGACCTGGCGGCGGGGCGTCTGGTGCGACTGCTGGAGGCGTTCGAGCCCGCGCCCCTGCCGGTGCAGTTGGTGACGCCCAGCGCGCGGCTGACGCCGGTCCGGATTCGCGCCTTCCTGGACCACGCGGCGGACGCGCTGGCGGTCCTGCCGGCGGTGCGGCCTATTCCTTGGCGAGCAGATACCGCACGCCGCGCGCGGCGAGGGCCATGACGACGGCGGCCACCGCCAGCTGCGTGGCGAGGACAGTCGACCAGCCGTCGACCGCGAAGCCCATGGCGGTCACCAGAAAGGCGATCGCCAGGGCGACGCCCAGCCAATGGATGGATCGCCCGATCAGGCCCGAGGGGCCGACGTCCGAGCTCAAGGCGCGCGGCCAGATGAGGTTCGGCATGGTTCGCTCCCGCGACGGTGGCCTGGCTGGCCAAGTCGTGCTTACGCACATTCAGGGCCGACCTCGAGCGGTGAAGCTTCCCACGAAGGAGCTTTCGAAGGTGTTGCCGCCAAATGATGCAGCGACAGGCGCCGGCCGCCCGTGGAACGGCCGTCAGTGGGCGTCGAGCCAGGCCCGCATCTCGGCAGCCTCGCGGCGTCCGCTCATCAGGTAGCGGGTGTCGGCGCCGACGGTGACCAGGTCGAAGCCGCGGCCGATCATCTTCTGCGAGTAAGCCGGGCTGTTGGTGTGGACGCCGACCCGCACGCCCGCGGCCTTGCAGGCGGCGAGGATCTTGTCGAACGCCGCCATCAGGGCGGGGGCGTCGGAGTCCTGGCCGGGCGGGCCGCCCATGGCCAGCGAGAGGTCCGAGGGCCCGATGTAGACGCCGTCCAGGCCGGGCGTCGCGACGATCGCCTCGACGTTCGCGAGGCCCGCGGCGGTCTCGATCATGGCGAAGGCCAGCATCTCACCGTTGGCCTTGGCGTGGTAGTCGGCCCCGCCGTAGACGACCGCTCGCGTGGGGCCCGAGCTGCGGAACCCCTCCGGCGGATAGCGGCAGGCCTGGACGAAGGCCGCGCACTCGGCCGCGTCGTTGATCATCGGGCAGATGACGCCATAGGCGCCGGCGTCCAGCGCCCGCATGATCTCGCCGGGCTGGTTCCACGAGACCCGCACCAGCGGCGTGGCCGCGGTGGTGGAGATGGCCTGCAGCATGGCCAGCATCTCGGAATAGCCGATCACGCCGTGCTGGGTGTCGACGGTCACGGCGTCCCAGCCCATGGACGCCATCAGCTCGGCGGAGAAGGCGCCCGGCATGGAGCACCAGCCGTTGATCACCGGCTTGCCGGCGTTCCACAGTTCCCGCAGGCGGTTGGCGCGCATCTTCACTCTCCAGCTGGTCGAAGCTTACCCGGCGCTGGCGTAGGCCTTCACCAGGTCGGTCAGGTAGTCGCGGCCGGTATAGACCGCCTTGACCGCGATGTGCTCGTTCAGGCCGTGGGCGCCGCTGCCCTCGGGGCCGGACCAGAAGCCGGGGACGCCGTAGGTCGGGATGCCGACCGGGATCAGGTAAATCGCGTCGCTGGCGCCGGTGGACATAGTCGGGATCATCGGCACGCCGGGGAAGTACTTGGCGGCGACCTTCTCGGCCGGGCCCATGATCTTCGGGTCGAGCGGCGAGGGCATCGACTTGCCGCGGATCGGCTGCAGGGGGATGAGCTTGACGCCGGGGTCGCCGATGGCGGCTTCCAGTGCGGCCTTGGCGCCTTCCATGGTGGAGCCCGGGAACATCCGGCAGTTGATGTTGGCGCCGGCCCGCTGCGGCAAGGCGTTCTCGGCATGGCCGCCGTCGAGCAGGGTGGCGACGCAGGTGGTGCGCAACATCGAGTGGAACGCCCGGTCGGTATTGAGCTGCGCTTCGGCGGCTTTGTCATTGGGGTCCTTGGCGATGGCGACCATGGCTTGGCCCATAGCGTCGGTGCGCCCCGCGCCCGCCTTGGCGAAGAACGCCCGCGTCGTGTCGCTCATCGTCAGGGGGAACTCGTAGTCGCGGATCTTCAGCAGCGCCTGGGCCAGCTGGTAGATAGCGTTGTCGCGGATCGGGACCGATGAGTGGCCGCCTGGATTGGTGGTCTCCATGCGGAATTGCTGGACGACCTTTTCGCCGACCTGGATGCCCTGGGTCTGCAGGACGCCGTTCGCGTCGGCCCGGCCGCCGCCGCCTTCGTTCAAGGCGAACTCAGCGTCGATCAAGTCACGCTTGTTCTTGGCCAGCCAGTCTGCGCCGTTGAATGCTTCGAGGGTCTCTTCCCCGCAAGTCAGCGCCAGCTTGATGGTTCTCTTGGGCTGATACTTCTCCTCCTTGAAACGGATCAGCATGTCGACCCAGGTCGCGTCGATCACCTTCATGTCCGAGGTGCCGCGTCCGTAGAAGTAGCCGTTCTCCTCGATCAGGACGAAGGGGTCGCGTGTCCAGTCCGCGCGCTTGGCTTCGACGACGTCCAGGTGGCCAAGGAGCAGCATCGGTTTCGCGGTCTTGCTGGTCCCCGGCAGGATCGCGACCAAGCCGCCTTCCTTGGGATGGTCGGGGACGGAGAAGTAGCTGAGCTGGCTCTCGGCGAACCCGGCCGCCTTCAGCCGCGCTCCCATCTTTGCGGCGGCCTCCGTGCAACTCCCCGCGGAGAGCGTGGTGTTGGTCTCGACAAGCTCCTTGTAAATCTCGCGAAAGCGGACCTGGTCGGGCCGAAGGTCCGCCGCGCTCGCGGTGTGAACGAGCCCGAGCGCCAAGGCCGCGCCCAAAATCCTGCCTAACATCACAAAGCTCCCCCAAGGTTCGACGACTGCAGGCCCTTATGGAAGGCGCGGGCGAAGCTTCCAAGCCCGGGAATGTCCAGGCTCCGCCATTTCCTGCGCGTTGACATCGTTTCGGACGGCGTATCGGATCGGCAGCGGGCGGGGCTGCACGTGTTGAGGCGATCCGCCGCGGCTGTTCGAACGGGAAACGGCATGGGGCGGATGACCTTATGGGCGGCGTTGGCCGTCGCAGCGTTGACCAGCGAGGCCTTGGCGGGGCCGGCATGCGCCGCGCAGACGAAGCCGTTGTTCGCCAGCGACGAGGTGATCCGTCTCACGATCAAGGGACCGATCCCCGTGCTGGTGCAACGCGCGGCGACTTCGGAAAAGCCCATAGCCGGCTCACTGGCGGTCCAGGGCGCAGCGCCGGAGACCCTGCCGGTGGCGCTGTCGGCCCGCGGGATCACACGGCGACAGCAAGACGTGTGCACGTTTCCACCGATCCGCGTCGAGTTTCCGCAGAAGCCGCCCGCAACCTCGCTGTTCCGGGGCCAGAAGCGTCTCAAACTGGTCACCCATTGCCGGCCGGGCGAGGGGTTCCAGCAGTACGTGCTGTTGGAATACGCGGCCTACAAACTCTACAACCTTCTGACGCCGGCCAGCTTCGACGTGCGCCTCGCCAAAATCGACTACGTGGACAGCGACGGTCGCCCAATCATCTCGCGGATCGGCTACTTCATCGAAGACGCCGACGACATGGCCCGTCGCAACGACATGACCAGGTTCAGGACCAAGAGCCGGGTGCCAGTGGCCCAGCTCAACGCCCATGACGCGGCGAGGTTCGTGCTTTTTCAGAACATGATCGGCAATCTCGACTGGGCGATGACGGCGGGGCCGGCCGGCACGGATTGCTGTCACAATGCGAGGCTGATCGGCGCAGACGGGGCGACGACGAATTTTACGCCTGTGCCTTACGACTTCGATTTCTCCGGTATGGTCGACGCGCCCTATGCGACCCCACCCGCCCAGATCAAGATCCCCAACGTCCGGGTCCGACGCTACCGCGGATATTGTCGGCACAATGAGGAAGCCCAGGCCGTCGCCGCGGACCTGTCGGCGCGCCGGACGTCACTGCTGGCGGTGATTGGCGCCATACCGCAACTCGACGCGCCGATGCGCCAGAAGGCGACCGCCTATCTTGGCGGCTTCTTCGATCAGATCGGCAGCCAGGCGGGCGTCGCCGACCTCCTCAAGGCCTGCGTCTAGTAGGCGTTGCTCAGTACTGCCCGTAGCGCCCTCTCACCGACTCCAGCAGTCTTGCGGAGTCGTAGCCGACGCCGTCCTTGAAAACGATTTCGACGTTCTCGATGTCGGCGATGGCCTTGGAGGGGTCGCCTTTGACAACCACGAGGTCGGCGTCCTTGCCAGGGGTGACCGTGCCGATCTTGTCGGCCAGCCCGAGATAGGTGGCCCCGTTCAGGGTGGCGATCCTGATGGCTTCCTCGGGTTCGAAGCCGGCCTGGACGAGCAGTTCGACCCCGCGTTGATCGCCGAAACCCGGGATCACCCCGCCATTGCCGGTCGGGTCTGGGCCGGCCAGCAGCAGGCCGCCGGCGGCGACGAACTTTCGCTCCAGGGCGAGGTCGTTCTGATAGGCCCTGGCGGCGTCGGCATAGCGCTCACGCGGCGCCTGGTTCACGAGGTTGCGGGAATAGAGATAAGCCTCGCGCGCTTCGGTGGTCAGCACCGCCATAGCTCTGGGATTGAGCGCCGTGAGGCCCGGCACGCGCTCGGCGAAGACCGGCAGGGTCGAAGTCACCGCCACATGGTGCTCGACCAGGAGCTTGATCAGAGCATTCGCCGCCGGGCTGTCGGGGGTCATCGCAAGCAGGGTCGGCGTGCCGGTCCCTTGCGAACAGAGGTCCGGCTGCTTGCCCGGATCGAGTTGCGTATTGACGAAGAAGCCGTGTTCCAGGTCGTCGATGCCGAGGGTGGCGGCTTCCGGATAGGTTACCGAGCACAGGTGGCCGGTGATTTTCAGCCCGCGTCTGTGGGCCTCGTCGATAGCCGCCTTTAGCTCGGCGCGGGTGATATTCATGTAGGCCTTGAAGGAGGTGGCGCCCATGTCGGCCCAGAAGGCCACGGTGCGGCGCGCGTCCTCGGGGTCTTTCAGCTGATGCATCTGGATGAACGGGCTTCCGGCGCCTTCAAGATAGGGACCGGTGACATCCATGTGCGGCCCGACCATCCCACCGGCGTCGATCACGCTTTTCACGTTCAGGTCGGCGTAAGGCTCGACGGAGCCGGTTGTCCGCATGGTGGTGACGCCCGCCGCGAGGTAGAGCCTGGGCGAAGAGAACGTCATCTGCGGTACGACCAGCGGCGGCTCCGAATGCCCCGCAGCGTCCATGTTCGGCCGGGCGATGTAATACATGTGGTCATGCAGGCCCACGAGGCCGGGCATGACCGTGCGCCCGGTCAGGTCCAGGACTTCGGCACCTGGCGGTGCGGCCATATCCGGTCCACCGACCGCGGCGATCTTTCCGTCTGCCACGACAACGGTCCTGTCCGGCTGAACCGCAGCGCCGGTTCCGTCGATCACCTGCACGTGGCGAAGCACGACGGCCTTGGCGCTGACCCGGACGAACGGCTGCACCGCGGCGCCGGGAGAAACAGGCGGCGCCAGGATGGCGGGTTGGGCCCCTGCGCCTGTCAGCGTGACGAGCGCCCACGCGCTCCCCAGGATCCAACGCTTCAACATCTCCAGCACCCCTCCACGGCCAAGCCCGGCGGACCCTAACGTCCGGACGAAGCGCTTGCCATTTTTCAAACGCTTGTTAGTCACTCAGCCCCGACGACCTGCGCCGAAGTGACCAGCGAGGACGAGTATCCATGGCCGAAGACGTGAAGCCGGTTGAGACTCCCGTTGGTGGATATGACGACCGGCCGATCCACACCGAGGTCCCGCTCCCGCCTGAGGTGCAGGCCCCGCTGGCCGAGTACAAGGGCGAACCGCCGCCATCGCCGTCATGGTTCAGGGAGGCCATCGCCCGCGAACCGGAGCGGGTGTTCGTCGAATCGCTGGGTTCAAAGCTCGAAGTGCTGACCTGGGGCGAGATCGGTAAGCCCGGGCTCCTGTTCGTGCACGGCAACTCGGCTCATGCCGACTGGTGGAGCTTCATCGCTCCGTATTTCGCCGACGACTATCGGGTGGCGTCGATGTCCCTGGCCGGCATGGGCGCCTCCGATTGGCGCGATCGCTATTCATTCACCGACTTCGCCGATGACGCCGAGGCTGTCTCGCGCGCCGTGGGCCTCTATGAGGGCGGGCAGAAGCCGATCTACGTCGGCCACTCGTTCGGCGGCGGGCAAGTATTCTTCGCCGCCGTGCGCCATCCCGAACACATGCACGCCGCAGTCATGGTCGACACCGGCTTCGGTCCCCCGCCCGAGGAACTCGCCAAGCGCCAGGCGCAGATGGAGGCGGTCCGCAACATTCCGACAGTCGATCGCCCCAGCCGGGTCTATCCGACGCTGGAGGCGGCGCTCGCCCGCTTCCGCCTGATGCCGCCGCAACCGGCCGGCAATCCCTTCATCGCCGACTTCATCGCCCGCCGCTCCTTGAAGAAGGTCCCGATGCCTGACGGGTCCGGCGAGGGCTTCACCTGGCGGTTCGATCCCAACATGTGGGCCAAGCTCGACCGTGAGCGCGCGATGAGCGGCGATTTCGGCCAGGCTGCCGGCGTCACGACGCCCATGGTGCACATCTACGGCGCCAAGAGCCGAATCGTGGAGCACCGCAAGTCGGGGGCGCCCTCGCCATTCCCCGTCGGGATGGTCGAAATCGAGATCCCGGATTCGCACCACCACATCATGATCGACCAGCCCCTGGCGCTGGTCGCGGCGCTTCGTGCGCTATTGGCCGCATGGCCCGCGGGTTGAGCCCAGCCCCGGTCTCGTGTAGCAACCCCGCCCACAAATCCCCGTCAAAGAGAGCGTAGTCCCTATGGCCGGTCCGGCTTCCAACTACCAACGCGGTGAAATGGACATCCAAGAGCAAGTGTCGACCTTCGAGCTTGTCATGCACATGACCAAGTGGGGCAGCCTGGCGGTGACCTCCATGCTTGTGCTGCTGGTGTTGTGGTTCTGCACCGGGGTCGGCTTCTTCACGGCGGCGCTCACCTCGGCGGTCGTGGCGACGCTCGGCGTGATCTTCCTGCGCAACGGCGCCGGCGCCGAGCACTAGGCTTCTGGACGACACCGAGGCTGTGCCTTCGCCCGCGGGCCTTCGAGCCGGCTGGACAGAATCTGACGCACACCCCTAAGGTCCGGCGCAATCTTAGGAGAGCCGTCGAATCATGGCCGTCATTGCCGTCACCAGGGAGCGCCGCGCCGGTGAGACGCGCGTCGCCGCAGTTCCCGAGACGGTGAAGAAGCTGGTCGCTTCGGGGTTTTCGATCGTGATCGAGGCCGGCGCGGGGGCGGTGGCTTCCTATGTCGATGCCGACTACCAGGCAGCTGGCGCGACGCTCGCCAAATCCGCCAAGGACGCGCTCGCCAAGGCCGATATCCTCTTCAAGGTCCGGGCTCCCGAAGCCGAGGAGATCGCCGCGATCAAGCCAGGCACGCTGGTCGTGGCCACCCTAAATCCATATCAGGATCGAGCCGCGCTCGACGGCCTCGCCAAAGCCAAGGCGACGGCCTTCGCCATGGAGTTCGTACCCCGGATCACCCGCGCCCAAATGATGGACGTATTGTCATCCCAGGCCAACCTCGCCGGCTATCGGGCGGTCATAGAGGGAGCTGAGGCCTACGGCCGGGCCATGCCGATGATGATGACCGCCGCGGGCACCATCGCCGCGGCGAAGGTGTTCGTCATGGGCGTGGGCGTCGCCGGTCTGCAGGCCATCGCGACCGCCAGGCGGCTGGGGGCGGTCGTCACCGCAACCGATGTTCGCCCTGCCACCAAGGAGCAGGTCGAGAGCCTCGGCGCGAAGTTCCTCGCTGTTGAGGACGAGGAGTTCAAGAACGCCCAGACCGCCGGCGGCTACGCCAAGGAGATGAGCGCTGAGTACCAGGCCAAACAGGCAGAGCTGGTCTCAGGACACATCGCCAAGCAGGACATGGTGATCACGACCGCGTTGATTCCAGGTCGTCCGGCGCCGAAGTTGGTCTCGGCCGCCCAGGTCGCCTCGATGAAACCCGGCTCGGTGATTGTCGACCTGGCTATCGAGCAGGGGGGCAACGTCGTGGGCGCCAAGCTCGGCGAGGCCGCTGTCACCAAGAACGGCGTGAAGATCCTGGGCCTGCCGAACTTGCCGGGAAGGGTCGCCACCGACGCCTCGGCGCTCTACGCCCGAAACCTGATGGCCTTTGCGGGCCTGTTCCTCGACAAGGACGGCAAGTTCGCCCCGGACTACGCAGATGAGATCCTGCAGGCGGCTCTGGTCACCCGCGACGGCGCCGTCGTGCATCCGTCATTGAAGGGGTAGCTTCATGGAAGCCGTCGACCCGACCGTCTTCCGCCTGGCGATCTTCGTGCTGGCGATTTTCGTGGGCTACTACGTCGTCTGGAGCGTGACGCCGGCCCTGCACACGCCCTTGATGGCGGTCACCAACGCCATCTCCTCGGTGATCATCGTCGGCGCGCTGCTTGCCGTGGCGGCGCACGCGACAGGCGGCGAAATGACCCCGAGCATCATGATCTCCAAAGGCGCCGGCGCGGTCGCTGCGACCTTCGCCTCGGTCAACATCTTCGGCGGCTTCCTCGTCGTTCGCCGCATGCTGGCGATGTACAAGAAAAAGGACCCGGTCCTGAAGAAGGAAGCCGCATGACCGGTGGACTCGGAATGAACGCCAATCTCGCGGCTATCCTCTACCTGATCTCCGGCGTCCTCTTCATCCTGGCCCTCCGGGGCCTCTCCTCGCCGACCACCAGCCAGACGGGCAATCGCAACGGCATGATCGGCATGGCGATCGCCGTCGGCACGACCCTGGCCACGCTCTGGACCCAAGGCGTTCTCGACGGCCTGACGCTCGGCCTGGTCGCCGGCGGCGTGGCTATCGGCGGAACGGTTGGGGCGGTGATCGCCCGGCGCGTGGCCATGACCGCCATGCCGCAGCTCGTGGCAGCCTTCCACAGCCTGGTCGGCATGGCCGCCTGCCTTGTGGCGGTGGCCGCGATCCATACGCCCCAGGCCTACGGCATCGCCGGGGCCGACGGGGTCGTCCACTTGAATTCGCTGATCGAGCTGTCGATCGGCCTGGCCATCGGCGCGGTGACTTTCACTGGCTCGGTGATCGCCTTCGCCAAGCTGAACGGCAACATGAGCGGCGCGCCGATCCTGCTGCCTGCCCGCCACCTGATCAACATCGCCATCGGCGCGGCCATCGTGGTCCTGGTGGTCATGCTGGTGATGAGCGGCGGCTCGGCGCTCTGGGCGTTCTGGGGGATCTTCGCGCTGGCGCTGCTGATCGGGGTGACCCTATCATCCCGATCGGCGGGGCGGCCATGCCGGTCGTGGTGTCGATGCTGAACAGCTACTCAGGCTGGGCGGCCGCCGCGCTGGGCTTCACGCTTGAGAACACCACCCTGATCATCACCGGCGCGCTGGTCGGCTCTTCCGGCGCGATCCTCAGCTACATCATGTGCAAAGGGATGAACCGCAGCTTCATCTCAGTGATCCTGGGCGGCTTCGGCGGCGACGACGCTGCTTCGGCCGCAAGCGGAAAGGCCGAGACGAGGCCTGTAAAGCAGGGCAGCGCGGAGGACGCGGCCTTCATCATGAAGAACGCGTCCAAGGTGATCATCGTCCCTGGTTACGGCATGGCGGTCAGCCAGGCGCAGCACGCCCTGCGAGAGATGGCCGACAAGCTCAAGGAGGAGGGCGTCGACGTTAAGTACGCCATCCATCCGGTCGCCGGCCGGATGCCGGGCCACATGAACGTGCTGCTGGCCGAGGCCAATGTCCCCTACGACGAGGTCTTCGAACTTGAGGACATCAATGCCGAATTCCCCACCGCCGACGTGGCTTTTGTGATCGGCGCCAACGATGTCACCAACCCTGCCGCAAAGACCGATCCAACCAGCGCCATCTACGGCATGCCGATTCTCGACGTGGAAAAGGCGCGCACCGTGCTCTTCGTGAAGCGCGGCATGGCCGCCGGCTATGCCGGCGTCGAGAACGAACTCTTCTTCCGCGACAACACCATGATGCTGTTCGGGGACGCCAAGAAGATGGTCGAGGGCATCCTCAAGGCGCTCTAGACGGCGCAGGCTGCCGGCAGTTTTCGGTTTATTGCGGGGTCAGACCACGACTGACCTCGACGCGTCACAATGGCCTGACCATATGAGCGGGCACCCCGTTTTTTCGGAGACGCCCCATGAAATACAACCAGCTCGGCCGCACGGGCCTGTTCGTTTCCGAAATCTGCCTTGGCACCATGACCTTCGGCGGCGCTGAAAACGCCGGCATCTGGAAGGCCATCGGGGCGCTGCAGCAAGGGGAGGTGGACGGCATCGTCGGCCGGGCGCTGGAGGCGGGGGTCAACTTCTTCGACACAGCCGATGTCTACTCTTTCGGTGAGTCCGAGAAACTGCTGGGCCTGGCCTTCAAGAACCTCAAGACGAAGCGCAAGGACATTGTCATCGCCACCAAGGTTTTTGGCGAAATGGGGCCGCGCCCCAACGACCGCGGGGCCAGCCGCGGCCATATCATGGACAGCGTCCAGGGGAGCCTCGATCGCCTCCAGACCGACCACATCGACCTCTACCAAATCCACGGCAACGATACGGTCACGCCGATCGACGAGACGCTGCGCGCCCTCGACGACCTCGTGAGCCAGGGCCTGGTACGCTACGTCGGCGTCTCCAACTGGGCCGGCTGGAAGATCGCCAAGGCGCTGGGACTCAGCGACGCCAAGGGCTATGCCCGTTTCGAGACGCTGCAGGCCTACTATTCCATCGCCGGACGCGACCTGGAGCGCGAACTGGTCCCAATGCTCACCTCTGAGCAACTCGGCCTGATGGTCTGGTCGCCGCTCGCCGGGGGGCTTCTCTCCGGCAAATTCGGGCCGGGTTCCAACAATCCGGAGGGCTCGCGCCGCACGACCTTCGACTTTCCGCCCGTGGACAAGGACCGCGCCTGGAGGTGCGTCGAGGTAATGCGCGAGGTCGGCGAGGCGCACGACGCCTCGGTGGCCCGGGTGGCGTTGGCCTGGATCCTCCAAAAGCCGTCGGTGATGAGCATCATCATCGGCGCCAAGACGTTGGAACAGCTGGACGACAATTTGGCGGCCGCCGACCTGAAGCTGACGCCGGAGGACATGGCCAAGCTCGACGAGGTCAGCGAATTGCCGCCCGAATATCCCGGCTGGATGTTCGCCCGCCAAGGCGGTGCGCGGCGGCCGAAACCCTTCGTCAGGGCGAGCTGAGGCCACCCGCCGATGTCCGTGACGAGATCCCGATCCGTTCACCGGCCACCGCCCAAGCCGCCTCGCGGCGAAATGATCGATGTCGGCGGCCGACACCTGCGCGTCGTGCGCGCCGGCCCGGTGACCCAACGGCCGACAATCGTTCTGGAGCATGGCGCCTTCGGATGCGCCTCGGATTGGGCGGTCGTGCAGGAGCGCTTGGCCGCCAAGGGGCTGGCGAGTCTGGCTTATGATCGCGCGGGTCTTGGCCACTCCGATCCCGGACCGAAGCCGCGAGACGGCCACGCCATCGTCTCCGACCTCGCGGCCCTGCTGCGGGAGATCGACGAAGACGGACCGCTGGTCCTGGTCGGCCATTCCATGGGGGGGTTGATGGTCCGTCTCTACACCCTGACCCATACAAGGCAGGTGTTGGGGGTCGTGCTCGTCGATGCGGTCACGCCGGAAGTCATGGCCTCCCCGGTCGGCGCAAAGGCCGTCCAGGCCTTCTCGCGGATGCTGGGGTGGGTCAGCCAAGGCGCGCGGTTCGGCATGATGCGGCCCGTGGCGGCTCTCGCCGGCGACCGTATCGGGCTGACGCCGGAGGCCGCGGCCGAAAAGCGGCGAATCCACGGTTCAGCGCCGCACGCGCGCTGGGCGGCGGAAGAAGTCGGCCAGTGGAGCACGACCTCGGATCAGGCCCGCGTCGCCGACTTCCCGCCGAGCATGCCGGTCGCCGTGGTCACCGCCGGGGCCTCCACCAGCACGGCGTTGAAGCAGGTGCAGATGATTCCCGCTCTCGCCTCGCGCAATGGGTACATCGAACACGTCGCCCGCGCCGGCCACGCGAGCCTCCTCGGACGCCGCTTTGCCGATCCGATCGTGCGCGGCGTCGAGCATGTCCTCGCCACGACGCACCGCTAGGCTGGTTCGCGGTCCACGGCGCCGCAGGCCGCCAGGAGGCGGTCGTAGCCGAGCGGTGTCAGGCGCAGACCACGAACCTCGCCAACCGTCGGGCAGGCGAGCGATCCCGTCGCGTCGACCACGGCCGGCAGAGCCCGACGCGCGTTCGGCGAAAATGTCTTGATGAGCTTCTGTTCCCGGGACGAAAGCCGGCCGGCTTGCCCCGCAAGCCGGCGAACTTCGCAGGGCTGCTCGGCCCGAATCTCGAAACGTCCGTCCCAGACCCCGGTTTGCCCCGCGGCGAGCCGCAGCGGCGCCAGGCCGCCTCGGGAGGCTTCGCCGGCTTCGCGCTCGACCCGGACAATCGCTCTGACTGCTTCGATCCGCGCGCCGGCTAAAGTGGCGATGACGTCGTCCACGCCGGTCAGGCGGTCTGTCAGGCTCTGCACCCGGACAGAAGCCGGCGGGCGGCCTTCCCCCGCGGCGCAGAGGCAGGCGGCTGCTACGAACCGTTGCGCTGCGAGCGTCGCGGCTCCACGCAGTAAGTCGCGGTCCAGTTCCAGGCCGCCGCCGGCATCCGGCCGGCAGGCGATCGCTAGGTCATTGGGGAGCGGTTCCTCTGGCCGCGCGGGTGACAGGCTCGGCGGCCGGGCAAGCGCCTGGCGGGCTCTGGGCCGCGCATAGCCCAGATCGAGGTTGGCGGGGTCATCAATCCAGGTCTCGGCCCGCGCCTTCAACCAATCGCGGATCGCGCTTCGGCGGATGCTCAGTAAGGGCCGTAGCAGGAAGAGGCCGCGGCCTTGCGGCCAGACGGGCGAGGGCGACCACCCGCGCGGATCGGGTGTCGTGGAGCCCGACGCTCGCATCAGCTGGGCCTCCAGAAGATCGTCGGCCGTGTGGCCCATCAGAATGACCCGCGCGCCAATGTCTCGCGCCGCCTCGGCGAGCAGGGTATGCCGCGCGGCGCGGGCCGCAGCCGGCAGGCCGGTGACAGGCTTTTCGGCGGTCCAGTCCAGGCTGCGGAAAGCCAGGCCAAGTCGCGTCGCTGTCGCCGCGCAGGCCCTCGTCCAGGCTGCGCTCTGCGACTGAAGCCTGTGGTCGACGGTGAGGACCACGAGTTCGCGCTCGGCCTGCGCCGCCCACTCGGCGGCTGCAAGCAAAAGGGCGATCGAGTCGCCTCCACCGGAAAGGGCGACGGTGATCGGGCGCCTGCTGCCGGGCAGCAATCGGCGGTCCAGGACCTCGCCGACCCTCTGTTGGAGATCGGGCGCTGTGTTCGTTCGGGCGATTCCTACGCGCACTTCGCCTGGGCGCGCACCGCCGCGGCCCGTGTGGTCACCGCGGCGGGCGCCTTTGGGTATCTACGTTTCAGCTCGGCCAGGGTTTCACACGCGTCCGCCGGCTTCTTCACCCCGACGAGTGCGCGGGAGAGCTCGACCACCGCGTCGGGAGCCCAGGCGGTCTGCGGCCAGCCTCGGATCGCGCCGATGAAGGCGCCGGCCGCCTTAATATTGTCGCCCCGCACCATCAGCGTCTTGCCCCACCAGTAGCGCGCTTCAGGCGTTTTGGTCGTGTCCGGGTAGGTTGTGACGTAGCTGCTGAAGGCGCCCTCCGCTGCGTCGTAGTCTCCGCTCAGCATGAGTTGGCGGGCCTTGGCGAAGGCGTCAGCCGCAGCTGCCTTGTTATCTGCGGGTTGGGGCGAAGCCTCCGGCGGCGGCGGCGGCGCCGGCGGCGGCGCCGCTGCGGCGGCCTCGGCCATCTTCTGCTCGTCGGCGCTCAGGCGGTCGCTTAACGCCTTCAACTGGTTTTTCAGGGCGCTGTTGTCGCGCTGGGCCTGGTCGAGTTCGTGGGTCGCGGCTTCCAGCGTGCCGTTGAGCTTCGTCAGGGTTTGCTCGAGGTCCGTTATCTTGCTGGCCTGTTCGGCAATGCGCGCGTCCGTGTCCGCCGGCTGGACGACCACTGGAGCGCCCGTCTTCTGGGCGTGGAAGACAATGTCACGCAACTCGCGCACGACCTTTTCCATCCGATCCATGCGCTTGGCGTCACGCGCGTCCAGCGGATCATCCATCGGGGTCTGGGCAAACGCCAACCCGGCGAAAGGGGGAGCGGACAGGAGCACCGCTCCTGCCGCCAAGCCCAGCACGCGAAGGCGTACCCGGCGCATCATTGCATCCGGGCGCCGCTGACGACGGCGGTGTGAGCGTTACGGTTGCGTTGGTCGGTCTCATCGCCCGAGCCGAGATCGATGGGCTTTTCTTTGCCAAACGAGACCGTGGAGATTCGGGACGGTTCGATACCGTGCGAGACCAGGTACTCGCGCACGGCATTGGCGCGTCGGGCGCCCAGGGCGAGGTTGTATTCCCGCGTGCCACGCTCGTCGCAGTTGCCCTCGATGCGCACCTGAACGGCCGGGTAGCGCTTCAACCAGCCCGCCTGGGCGTCAAGCAAAGGCATTGCGTCGGTGCGGATCGAATATTGGTCGAAGTCGAAAAACACCCGGTCGCCGATGTTGATCACGAAGTCCCGCTCCGATCCGGGCAGCGCGCCCTGCGTGACCGGCTGGGGCGGCGGCGGCGCATAGGGCGCAGGCGGCGGCGCGGGCTGGGCGGCGGACGGCGGGGTCGTCGGGTAAGCCGGCTTGGGCTTGGAAGCGCAGGCGGCTATCGATAGGGCCGTTGCGGCGAGAATCGTGAGGCGCACGGCGCTCCCGACGTTGCGGGTCGTGACCATATTGATGAGGTCCTCCTTGGAAAGCGCGCCGGCGGCGCAGGGGCAAAGTCTATCGTCAGGCTTGACCGTGCAAGCCTAGTTCAACAACGGCGACCAGGCTGGATCCGATCCCGCGCCCGGGTAGGGCATCGGCTGCGAGATGCGACCCGTGACATCGACGCTCCACAGTTTCGAGCCGCCGCCGGCCCCCTCGCGACTGAACAGCAGGACCCGTCCATTGGGCGCCCAGGCCGGCCCTTCGTCGAGGTAGCTGGAGGTTAGGATCCGTTCGTCCGAGCCGTCTGGCTTCATGACGCCGATGCTGAATTGGCCGCCAACCTGTTTGGTGAAGGCGATGAACTCGCCCGTCGGGCTCCAGACAGGCGTGGTGTAGCGGCCCTGGCCGAATGTGATCCGCCGCGGGTTCGAACCGTCCGCGCCCATGATGTAGAGTTGCGGCGAGCCGGAGCGATCAGAGTTGAATACGATCTTCGATCCATCCGGCGAGAAGGAGGGCGAGGTGTCGATCGCAGGATCGGCCGTCAGCCTGGCGATCGATCGGCTCTTCAGGTCCATCACGAAGACGTCGCTGTTGCCGTTACGCTCCACGGAGAAGGCGACCTTCGCGCCGTCCGGCGAAAAACGCGGGGCGAAAACCATGCCCTTGAAATCGCCGAGACTTTCCTGCCGGTTGGTATCAAGGTTCAGGAGAAAGATCTTCGAGCCCTCGGGCCGAAGCTCCATGTAGGTGATCTCCTGGCTGGTCGCCGAGAAGCGGGGCGTCATGATGATCGAGGAGCCGTCGGTCAGGTAGCTCGGGTTCGCACCGTCCTGGTCCATGATCGCCAGGCGTTTGGTTTTCTTCCCCCGTGCGCCGGACTCCGCCACGAAGACCACGCGGGTGTCGAAATAGCCCTTCTCGCCGGTCAGGCGCTCGTAGACGGCGTCGGAGATCTTGTGCGCGACGCGCCGCCAGTTTTCCGGGCTGGCGGCGAACCGCTGGCCCAGCAACTCCTTCGCTGCGAAGACATCTGAAAGGCGGAAGTCGACCTGAAGGCGACCGGCGACGTTGCTGGCCTGGCCGTAGAGCAGGGCTTGAGCGTTGATCTTCTGCCAGGCCGGATAGTCGGGTTGCACGGCGGCGTTCAGGTCGTGATCGGTGAAGCTTGCCGGATCCAGCGGCCGAAACAATCCCGAGCGCTGAAGGTTGGCTGAGATCACGCCGGCGATGTCGGCGCCCACCTGACCGCCCCCGAAGGCGGGAATCGCGATGGGTAGCGGCTGGACGTCGCCTCGGTTGACGTTGACCTCGATCTCAGCGCGGGCCGCTGACGCCGCAAGGACAGCCGCCGGCAAGGCCGCCAACGCCATCAGCACGGAGCGTTTGGAGATGGGCGTCATCAGGGGCAGGCCTCGCGCGCATTGAAGTTGACGGCAATCTTCTCGCCGTAGAAATCCCGAGGGAGGGTGCGGAACGGGGCGGCGGCGTAGACCGCGCTAACCGCCCGCTCGGCGGCTGTCCGCGAGACGGCCGTCTGGGCGCCCTTGATCTGCGGGGCGACGTCACCGACGACCTGACCGCCGGAGCCAATCGTGAATGTCACGCGCACCTGCACGTCGCGGCCGCCTTCAACTTCGCAGTTGGGATTCCAGCGGCGCTGCAGTTCGTCCGTCAGCCCGCTAAGGGCTGCGGCGGAGACGCCAGCACCCAACGCCGGCCGGGCTTGGGTCGCCGTTTCCGGGCGCGCAGGGCCCTTCGCCGCCGACGAAGGCTTGGCCTGCGCGGGTTTGGCGAGTTTCGAGATGCTGGCGGAGAGCGCGTCCAGGTCGAGGCTCTTTTCGGGCTTGGCCGGTGGCGCAGGTTTTGCGGGAGCAGGCGCCGGGATCGGCTTGACGAGCTTGGGTTTAGGTTCGGGTTTGGGCGGCGGCGCGGGCTTCGGTTCCGGGGCGGGGGGTGTCGATTCCAGCGGCGCCTGGGCGACCGGCTCGTCGGCTTGCGCAGTCTGCTCGACGGGGGCCTGGTCGGCCTGGTGGACCTCGGTGGCAGGGGCCTTGGAAACGATGGTTACAGGCACCGCCGATCCGACCTTCAGATCGCGGGCGAAGTTCCAGGAGATCAACAGCGAAATGGCGACGGCGGCGTGCAACAGCACGGACCCCATCATCGCTGGCGACAGCTCCCTGCGGGTCATTGCGCGCCGGCCTCCGCGGGCGCGCCGCGCGGCCGGGGAGCCGAAGCGGTCTTGGCGCCGGAAGACGGGCCGCCCGTGTCGGTGATCAGATTGATCGCGGTGAAGCCGGACGTCGACAGCGCCGCCATCACCTGAGCCACCACCGCATAGGCCGCCTTGCCGTCGGCACGGACGTAGAGCGGCTTGGACGTGTCAGGCCCGGCCATCTCGTGCAGACGGGGGGAAAGGTCGGCGAAGGGAACAGGGTCCTCCTTCACGAAGATCGAGCCGTCGGCGCGGATCGAGACGGTCAGCGGTTCCGACTGGTCCTGCAGTGACCCCGCCTCGGTCTTCGGCAGATCCACCGGCACGCCGACCGTCAGCAGGGGGGCCGAGATCATGAAGACGATCAGCAACACCAGCATCACGTCGACCAGCGGCGTTACATTGATCTCCGAGAGCGCGCCGCGGCGGCTACGACCGCCGCGGCGGCGGCCCCGAGCACGGCCGGCGGCGGCGAAGGCGTCATTGGTCGAGAGCGCCACGGCCTAGGCCCGCTCGGCCAGCCGCCGTTGGATGGCGGTCGACAGGTCGTCGGCGAACCCCTCCAGTCGGCCGGAGAAACGGGCGGCGTCGGTCGAAAACTTGTTGAAGGCGATATAGGCCGGAATGGCGGCGATAAGACCTATGGCGGTGGCGAATAGCGCCTCGGCGATGGATGGGGCGACGACGGCGAGCGAGGTGTTCTTCTGGATCGCGATCGACTGGAAGGCATGCATGATGCCCCAGACTGTCCCGAACAGCCCCACGAACGGTGAGGCTGTGGCCACGATGGCGAGCGAGCCCAGGCCGTCCTCGACGCGTGCGCTTTCGCGGGCGATGGCGGCGTCGAGGACCCGATCGATGCGCTGAATCAGGAAGGCGGTCTGGGAGTCGGTGGCCGGGCCCTTGGCGCGGACCTCGCGCCACTCTCGAAGGGCGCCTTGCAACATGCGCGGAAGCGCGTGGCGCGGCCGGTCTCCGGCCCTGGTCGCGACCTCCTCGAGGCTCTTGCCCGAGGCGACCTCGTCCTCGAAACGGTTGGCCTCGCGGTTCAGGGCGGAGAAGCGGAAGGTCTTGTCGAGGATCACCGTCCAGGACCACAGGGAGGCTAGGCCCAGGCCCAGCATCACCAGCTTCACGACCCAGTCGGCCTTGATGAAGAGGGCGATGAAATTGAAGCTCTCGGGCGAAACGACGGTGGGGTCCATGCGGGGTCCGGGAGCTCCAGTGAATCAGTAGGCAGGCCGTGGTGATCGTGTGCGGTGGCGATCTTATGGCGAAGGGGTAAACAGCGGCGCCAACACCTCGGCCATGCCGGGCGGCGGCCGACGCGCCCGGCCCTGCAGATCGATGCAGGCGGCCTCGACCTGGGCGGTTGCGATCAGCTCGTCGCCGCGGGTGATCCGTTGGCTGATGAAGAGCCTCGGGCCTTTTACGCTGTCGTAGGTCGTACGCACCAAGAGCGCGTCGTCGATACGGGCGGCGCGTTTGAACTCCACAGTCATGCGGGTGATCGTGAAGGCGGCGGGGTCCGGGCGGTCCAGAAGGGCCGAATGGTTGATGCCCACCACACGGAAGAAGTCGCTCCGCCCCCGCTCGAAATAGCGCAGATAGTTGGCATGGTAGACGACGCCGGTGAAGTCGGTGTCCTCGTAGTATATGCGGACCGGCAACTGGTGCTCGCGGCCGACCAGCCAGCCTGCGGAAGGATCGGTGTTCGTCATTCGTCGAACAGGTCCCCGGCCTGGGACGGGCCCACGCTCTTCGGAGCCGCCAGGCCAAGGTGGGCATAGGCCTTGGCGCAGGCCATCCGGCCGCGGGGCGTTCGCTGGATGAAGCCCTGCTGCAGCAGGAAGGGCTCGATGACGTCCTCGACTGCGTCGCGGGCCTCGGCGATGGCGTAGGCCAACGTCTCCACGCCGGCCGGGCCGCCGGCGTAATTCTCGATGAGCGCCCGCAGGTAGCGTCGGTCGAGTGCATCGAGGCCCATCTCGTCGACGTCAAGGCGAGCGAGCGCCGAGGCGGCGGCGCGGCGGTCGATCATCTCCACGCCGTCGCTGGCCGCGAAGTCGCGGACCCGGCGCAACAGGCGCCCGGCGACGCGGGGCGTGCCGCGCGAGCGGGCGGCGATCTCCCCGGCCCCTTCGGGATGCAGGTTTAGGCCGAGCTTGCCGGCGGCCTGCGAGAGCACCTTCTTGAGCTCGGCCGGCGTGTAGAACTCAAGCCGGATCGGTATGCCGAAGCGGTCGCGCAGCGGCGTGGCGAGAAGGCCGGCCCGGGTCGTGGCGGCGACGAGCGTGAAGGGAGCAAGGTCGATGCGGATAGAGCGCGCCGAGGGTCCTTCACCGATCATCAGGTCGAGGACATGATCTTCCATGGCCGGATAGAGGATCTCTTCGACGTTGGCGGCGAGCCGATGGATTTCGTCGATGAAGAGGACGTCCTTGGGTTCAAGGTTGGTGAGGATGGCCGCGAGGTCGCCGGCCTTGGCCAGCACCGGGCCGGAGGTGGCGCGGAAGTTTACGCCGAGTTCGCGGGCGACAATTTGGGCAAGTGTGGTCTTGCCAAGGCCCGGCGGCCCGAACAGCAGCACGTGGTCGAGCGCCTCGCCGCGCGCCTTGGCGCCTTCGATGAACACACGAAGGTTTCCCTTGGCCTGCTCCTGGCCCACGAACTCGGCGAGCGTCTGAGGGCGGAGTGCGCGGTCCGGCGCTTCGAGGGGCGCCGGCTCGCCGGAGACGAGGCGGGTCATGGAAGATTTTCTCCCCCGCCGGCGCAGCTGTCAGCGAAGCCGACCGAGCTGGTCTTCCGAGGCCCAGCGCCTTGCCTCCCTTCCCCCCACGGGGATGAACTGATCGCCCTGGCCCTCACCGCCCCAGCTCCTGCAGGGCGGCCTTGATCAGGGCAGGGGCTTCGGTTTCGTCGCCCAGGCGCAGGGCGGCCTGCTCCACCACGCGGCGAGCGGCGGGTTCGGCGACGCCCAGGCCCATGAGGGCCGAGACCGCTTCCCCGGATGCCGTTGGTTTTGCGGCCACGGCGGGCGTGGCGCTGGCGTGGAAGGCGGCTACCACTCCGTCGCCCAGCGGCTTGTCCTTCAGCTCGGTGACGATGCGCAGCGCGAGCTTTGGGCCGACGCCCTGGGCGCGGGCGACTGCGGCTTGGTCGCCGCGTGCGGCGGCGGCGGAAAGTTCGCCCGGCGGCAGCACGTCGAGCACGGCCAGGGCGGCCTTGGGGCCTACGCCCTGAATGGTTTTCAGCATCACGAACGCTCGCCGCTCATGACGGTCTAGGAAGCCATAGAGGGTCATGCCGGTCTGCTCGCCCCACTGGCTCTCGATATGCAGGGTCGTGGTTTCGCCGGTCCCAGGCAGGCGCGACAATGTCCGCGAGCCGCAGCGCACGACGTAGCCGACGCCGGCCACGTCGATCAGAGCTTCCTCCTCGCCCACCTCGGCCACGACTCCCCACAGACGACCGATCATGCGGGGGCTCTCTTGGAGGCTCTTGGGTGAATCACGTTCGGCATCTGTTCCAGCATGCCGTAAACCATGCCGCTTCGCTTGATCAATCGTGAACATCTCGTGATCAAACGGCTTAGCCCGAGCTCTGCTGTAAACCAATTCATTCAACTAAGAGGTGCGTTGCTCGCCTCTCCTGTTTTCTCAATGTGTTCCGGCCAAGCTTCCGTTCGTCGAACAAGATGCTAGCGTCGGGCCCAGGGGAGCTTGAGATGAACGAAGAGACAGCCCGCAAGGCGCCGCATCCCGGGCTCTATCTGATCCTCTATCTGCCGTTCGGCATCGCTTTCGGGTATGTGACGGTGACGCTGGCCTGGCTGCTCAGCCAAGCGGGCGCGAGCGTTGCGGCGATCGCTGCGCTAGCGGGCATGGGCCTTCTGCCGAATACCTGGAAAGTGCTCTGGGCGCCCTTGGTCGACACGACCCTCGGCTCGAAGACCTGGTACCTGATCGGTGTCACCGGCACCGCGGCCAGCATCGCGGGCATCGCCTTCATGCCGTTGCGCACAGATCTTCTGTGGGCGTTCGGCTGGCTGGTGCTGGCGTCGAACGTAATGGCCAGCGTCACGACAATGGCGGTGCAGCGATTCATGGCCATTGACACACCTGACCACGAGAAGGGGCGGGCCGGCGGCTGGAGCCAGGCGGGGAACCTCAGCGGCTCGGGCCTTGGGGGCGGAGCGGGACTGTGGCTGGCGCAACATTCCGGCCATCCGTGGATCTCCGGAGCGGTGCTGGCCATCGCCTGCATGGCGTCGGCCCTGCCGCTCCTCCGGCTGCGCGAGCCCGGCCGCGCCGTGGACGCGCGCAGTTATGCGGCGATCCTCGCCGAGACGGGGCGCGATGTCCTGACACTGGCCCGTACACGGATCGGGCTTATGGCCTGCTTCATCATGCTGCTGCCGATCGGCTCCGGCGGGCTGCAGCAACTTTGGGCGGCGATCGCCAAGGACTGGGGGGCCGGCGGCGACGAAGTCGCGCTGGTGGGGGGCTTGCTTGCAGGCCTGGTCTCGCTCCCAGGCTGCATCGCCGGCGGTTACCTGGCCGATCGCATGGATCGCAAGCAGGCCTACAACCTGTTCGGCCTGGCGCTGGCGATGGTGGCCGTGGCGATGGCTTTCGGGCCGCGTAGCCCGATGGCCTTTCTGGTCTTCGCCTGCCTCTACAATTTCGTGGTCGGGTTCTGCTACGGCGCCTATTCGGCGGTGACGCTGGAGGCCATTGGCCAAGGCGCGGCGGCCACCAAGTTCAACCTGATCTCCTCCATCTCCAACGTCCCTATCCTGGTGGTCACCCTTGTCGATGGCTGGGCGGAGACGAAGTTCGGCGCGACAGGCATGCTCTGGACCGAGGCGGCATTGGGCGCGGCGGCGGTCGCGCTCTACTACGCCGTGGCGTGGGCGACGCGCCGGCTGAGTTGGGAGCTGCTTCTGGGCAAACGTGCCGTGGCCTAGCCTGACGACCTGCTCAGCCTCCCAGGCGGATCAGGCCGCTCCCAGGAAGGCGCGGGCGCGGCGAGCGTGGGCGTGGGCTATGGCGACGGCGAGCGCGTCGGCGGCGTCGGCGGTGGTCTCGCCCGCGGTGGGGAGCAAGCGGCGGATCATGTAGCCGACTTGGGCCTTGTCGGCGCCGCCCGTGCCGACCACGGCTTTCTTGACCACGGTGGCGGCGTATTCGGCCACGGAGAGGCCGGCCCGCGCCGGGGCGATCAGGCAGCAGGCCCGCGCATGGCCGAGCTTCAGGGCCGAGGCGGCGTTGTTGTTCATGAAGGTCTCTTCGACGGCGGCCTCGCTGGGCGCGTAGGCTTCGATGACCTTGCCGAGGTCTTCAAACAGGATCAGCAGCCGCTCGGCGAAAGGCAGGCTGTCCTTCGGTGCGATAACCCCATGGGCGACGTGGGTCAGCCGCGCCCCCTCCACCGCCACGACCCCCCACCCGGTGCGGCGAAGGCCCGGATCGAGGCCAAGGATGCGTAAGGGGCGAATCGCGTTCATTGTCTGTTCCAGAGTGGAGCAGGGATGGGAGCGCGGGAAGAGTTGAGGAAGGGTGATCAGCGGCCGACGTCCGCATCGCGCCCGCCGCTGTCAAGTATTTGCGATTTCGCGGAACGGATCTGTCGAGCGTAGTTTCGGGCCGAGGGAAGTTCTCGGCGGACAAGACAGGTCATGTGGAGTCGGTCTCGAAGACACCGCGACCTCATGCTGGTTGTGAGCGTCGCAGCGCTGCTGGTGGGTTGTGGGTCCACCAATCAGGCCGCCCGATCGACGCTTGACCCACCGACGGGCGGCTTCAACCTGATATCTGTGGCCCATCAGGTCGGGCTGCCGGTCGCCGCCACGCTGGCCGCGATCCCCGCCGACAACCCCCAGACGCCGGACAAGGTCGCGCTCGGCGCAAAGCTTTTCTTCGATCGCCGCCTCTCACTGGACGGGACCGTGGCCTGCGGCAGCTGCCACAATCCGGCGCGCGCCTTCAGCGATGGACGGACGGCCTCGGTTGGCGTCAAGGGTCGCGTAGGCCAGCGCAACGCCCCGACAATCCTGAACACGCTCTACAGCAAGACCCTGTTCTGGGACGGCCGGGCCACAACTCTCGAAGAACAGGCCGTGCTCCCGATCCTGAATCCAAGCGAAATGGGGCAGGCGAATCTGGACGCAGCGGCGGCTGCGATCGCTAATGACGGCGAGTACCGGAGCGCATTCCAGAAGGTCTTCGGCCGGCCACTGAACGGCCCGGACCTGGCGCGCGCCATAGCAAGCTATGAGCGCTCGGAGATCGCGTTCGCCTCGCCATTCGACGAGTCCGCCAACGGCAACGCCAGGGCTATCAGCGACTCCGCGAGACGTGGCTGGGCGCTGTTCAGCACAAAGGCTCGCTGCAACAGCTGCCATGCCGTTGAGGATACGACGCCTGACCGGACCTTTTTCACGGATCAGAGCTTCCATAACATCGGCGTCGGCATCGACCGGCACAACGTTGTGACCTTGGCTTGTGAGGCGCAGGCGCGCTTCAACACGCGCAATGTCCTCGCCATCGACCGGGCTGCGATCCAGACGGACATGTCAGCGCTTGGCTCGTTCCTTGTCACCAAGCAGCCAGCGGACATCGCGACCTTCAAGACCCCGAGCCTGCGCAATGTCCTGGTCACGGCGCCTTACTTTCACGACGGATCGGCCAGGACGCTTTGGGATGTCGTCGACCACTACAACAAAGGGGGCATGAACAATCCCTGGCTCGACGAGAAAATCCGGCCCCTCGGCCTGTCAGAGACTGAAATCGACGACCTCGTCGCGTTCTTGGCTAGCCTCACCAGCGCGCAATTTCGCGAGCAAGGCGCCAAGGCGCTCGCCGTTCAACGCGAAATCGCCCGCGCTTCACGGCCCGAACGCGACAACGCCCGGGCCTTCGGGCCAAAGCCGACCCGCCCCGATCCGGCCCTCGCCTGCGCCCCGAAGACCTGACTGCGCTCCCGCTCCCGATGCTGGGCGGCAGACAGAATCCATTTTTATGGAACACTGTTCGCTCGAAGCGCGTTTACCTGCCAATGCCAGTGGCCGAGGT
Source organism: Phenylobacterium sp. (assembly GCF_036495085.1). Classification (GTDB taxonomy): domain Bacteria; phylum Pseudomonadota; class Alphaproteobacteria; order Caulobacterales; family Caulobacteraceae; genus Phenylobacterium. The sequence goes on from NZ_DASXNL010000033.1 coordinate 26,712, forward strand.
CACAGCTCACTGCCTGGAGAACGGGCAATAATCCAAAGGCCTGGTGACAGGCGCGGCCCGGGCTCCCTCGTTCGGGCAGTAACTTTTACGTGCGGTGCCGAAAAAAAAGCGTTCGAAGAACATCGGAACCTTTCGTGACGGCGTACGTAGGAGCATTAATGAGGGGCTGTTCTGTTGGGGCATATTCATGCGTGACCAAGGTATCTATCGCGCCATTGGACGACGTCTGCGCGCGAGGCGTCGGCTACTCGACATGACTCAACGCGAGGTCGGGGATCGCTGCGGGCTGACCTTTCAACAGGTGCAGAAATACGAAGCCGGACTGATCGCCATGCCCATAGCGCGGCTGATCGCCTTGGCCGACGCGCTGCAGGCGCCTGTTGGCGACTTCATCCCAGCTCTCCCCGACAGCCGCGCGGCCATCCCAGCTGCGTCCACCGCTGAGGCCGAAGTGGTCAGCTGGGAGCGCGTGACCCAGGGACGCGCCGCGATCGCCTGAGGGCGCGCTGAGAGCTGGCCGCCACGAGCGGCCGAAGGGCGCCGTCAGCGAGCGGCGCTCAGCCGAGGATCACCCTTTCTTCGCCCCACCAGAGCGGGCTCTTCGAAAAATCGATGAAGCGGCGTTCGTCTTCCAGAAGCAGGGCGGCGGCCTCTGAGCTTGCGGCGCTGCGGTTTGCGAGCAGCCTTTCCAGGCTGTCGTACCAGAGCTGGGCCACGCCGTCGTATTCCGGCGGCGTGTCGCGGCTCGCGCGCAAGGGGGCGCTGGCGTCCGCCGGCAGGCTGTGCAGTTGGACATAGCGGCGGATCTGCAACGTCTCGGCGACGGAGGCCACCAACGGCCCATGGGTGTTGAACCAATAGTCCTGGAACGCCTCGCGGCTGAGGTGCGGCAAACGGGTCAGGCAATAGGTGAGCTTGATCATGGCCGGGCCAACATGGACGCACGGCGAGGCTCACAGCAAGAGGCCCGCGACCGGGGATGATCGCGGGCTCTTGTGTCCGCCCCTCTTGAGGCCGGGGAGCGAGGGAGGGCGGACGGGGATGGGCCTGGGGAGGGGCCCTTCCAATCCTTTCTGGCGACCTTTCTTGGTCGTCTTCTCGGGGCCGGCGGCGGAGAGACGTTTTAGCTGCGGCTGGCGAACTTAATGCCGGACACGAGCTTGTCGTTGACCTCGGCGCGGACTGCCGACTGGCAGGCGGCCCGCACGCTCATCTGCGCTTCACCGGAGCAATATTGGCGCGCGGCGGTATTGAGGCGCTGTTCGTAGACGGCCTTGCCGGAGGCGGTGGCCAGGTTAAGGTCGCCGACGCGGACTGCGGTCTGGGCGTGGGCGGCGGTGGTCAGGGCGGCGGCCGGCAGGATGGCCAGGGCCAGCATGGCGATGTTCGAGATGCGAGCGGTAATGTTCATGGTCATATCCCTCGTCTGAAAGCCTGGGGCGATGTGAACCGCCGATGACGAGTGAATACTTCCCAGGTTCATGTAAGTCCCGTGAAGTCTCCGTAATGACCTCGAATTAACAAAATTACCGAGGTTTAATTACTTAAACGGGATGTAATGTTAGGACGGAATGTGGTCCGGCACGCCGATGAGCTGCAGGAAGGTCACGGCTGCGACCGGTCGTTGGGGGACATTTGAGACCGCGTGGCCAGGCCTGGCTTCGACGCTGAGTGCGGCCACGATCCAGGCGCCGGGGAAGGCCTTCAGCTCATGGTCTTCCATGGCCTGCAGGTGCGGACACTCGGCGCGGGCCCGCTCGGCGCAGGTCAGGTGCATGGGCGCGACGGCGCCGGCGTCGAGGAGCGGCTTGTCGTCGTCCATGTCCGGCGGCAACCAGGGCCCCGCACCCTTGGCGCGGAGCTCACCGGCGGTCGTCCAGCGGGCGGTCTGGGTCCAGCGATCGTTCTCACGCGTAGGTTCGCCGCACATCGGGCAGCGCATCTCGCGCACGGACTTCCTCTGCCGGAACAGGTGGTTGCGAGAATAGAGCGGCTCGCCGCGGCCGGGATGTTCGGACTGGCCGACGGCCAGCACTCCGTCGACGGAAGGGCAGGGGCCGACGCCGGTGACCGTCTCGGTCGACCAGCTGGCCACCCAGGGGACGTCGAGGCCGATTGTGAGTTTGCTCACGGGGTGCTCGCTGCTGGGGCCGGAGCGGGCGGCGATGAAGCCGCAGGCGCGGGCGGTGCGCGCCGGATCGAGGTGATGCGCAGCGGCTTTTGCAGCATTTCGCCCTTCATGGCGCCGACCCCGGCGTTGGGATCGGTCGGCAGGCCGAGGATGGTCTTAGCGACCGGCATGCCGTCGACGACTCGCCCAAAAGCCGCGAAGCCCGGATCCACCGCCGAGGCGTCGAGGTAGGGCATGTCGCCGATGACGATGAACCAGTCGGCTTGGGCCGAGCCGGGCGCGTGCCGGCCCATGGAGATGGTCCCGTCGGTGTGCCTGAGGCCGGTCTTGGCGGTGCTCTCATGGGCGATCGGCGGGAGCACCTTCTTGGGATCGTTCTGCAAGCCACCCTGTATCGAGCCGTAGTCGTTACTTGTCTGGCCCTTGGGCTTCGAAGCCCGGTAGAACGTCGCCCCGTCGTAGAGCTTGCGGTCGACGTACTTCAGAAAGTTGGCCGTGGTGATCGGCGCCTTGTCGGCGAAGAGCTCAAGGGTGATCGATCCCTCGGGGGTGTTGATCACGACCCGAGGGTTCTGGGTTTGGGCCGCGGCCGGCGCGGCCAGCGCCAGGGCGAAGACGAGGGTGAGGAGACTGCGGCGCGGGAGCATGGCCGTCAGCCTACCCGCCGCCTCCTGAAATGGAAGGCGCCGCAGCTCGGCAGCGCACGATGGTGTCGGTCTGGCCGGTGGCGCGCAGGCCCGCGGGCGTCATCTCGAAAGTGGCGATGCGCCGCGCGCAAACCCTGCGTGCGACACCGGCCTTGGTTATGTCGGAGACCGCGCGGGCCGAGACACGGGCGGAACGGCCATCGGCGGCGATCGTGACCGTCTCGATCGTGACGCTCTCGATTATCTGGCCTGCCGCCAGCGTACGCCGGCTCTGAGCGCGGGCCTGCTCCAAGGTGCTCACGCCATAGAGGACGATTTTGTTGTCGTTGCCGAGCGCCTGATCGGTAAAGCGGGCGTTCGGGCTGAAGGTCGCGAAATAGGCGGCGAGGTCGGCGGAGTTCCAGGCCCGCGACTGGCGCGCGACAAGGCTGCGCACTTGCGGCTCGGTGAGGCGAGCGTGCTGGGCGAGCGCGGCGCCGGCGAACAGCAGCGCCACGAAGAGGGCCTTCACGCCGGACGCCAGAAGTGAAAGGCGGCCCAGCCGGCCTGCAGCGCGCCGAGGTCCAGGCCCAGCGTGGCCGACAGCGAGGCCGCGGTCCGCAGCAGCAGACCGCTCGCGCCGGGAACCCAGAAGATCAGCAGGAGCAGCGCCACCATCGCCAGTCCCTCGACCTTGCGAAGCTGCGGCATGAGGCGGGCCGGCAGGAAGGGCCGAATGGCGCCGAAACCGTCCAGTCCGGGGATCGGCAGCAAGTTGAGGATAAGCGCAGTCGCCTGCAGGAAAGCCAGCATGGTCAGGGCGGCGAACAGGGCTGTCGAGCCCTGGCCGACGACGCCGCCGGCTTGCCAGGACGAGAGACCACGGGCGAGGACCAGGAGGACCACGAGCGTCGCCGCCGGTCCTGCCAGGGCGGCCGCGGCCCGCCAGAGCGGCCCGCGCATCAGGTCGTTGCGCAGATAGACAGCTCCGCCCGGGAAGCCGATGCCGCCCATGGCCAGCGCGATCAGTGGGATCACCAGGCTCACACCCAGGTCGCCGTAGCGGCGCGGGTCGAAGGACAGGTAGCCCTTCTCCGCCACCGTACGATCGCCGCCCAGCCAGGCGACGGCGGCATGGCTGAATTCGTGGGCCATAACCGACAGAATCCAGCCCACCATCACAAAGGCGAAGACCAGAAGGCCCCTGGGAAACCGCACGAGCGCAGCACCGAGCGAGATCCAGACGACCACGATTCCCGGGCCCGCCAACGGGCTGGCCACGGGGCCGGCCCGGGCCGCGACCTCGGGCGGCTCTTGTGGTGGGGGGCCGGCGACGTCCTTCACGCCGGGACGTCTATCACATCGGCGGCTTGGCGCCGTTCTCCCCGACGGAGACCGAGCCCGCCATCATGCCGTTCGGGGTCTTCTGGACGACCATGAAGACCGGGGTGCCGACCTTGACCAGCTCGCGCTTTCCGGGCGCGATCTGAACCACAGGCACATTGGCTGGCACGGTGATGTGGCGCTTGCCGTAGGAGTAGCTGACGTCGAGCTCGCGCGAGCCCTTCTTGCCGGCCACGACTTCACCGACGGTGCCGTTGGTCATCATCGAACCTGGCTTCAGATCCCAGCCGTAGTGGCCTTCGCCCATCTTCACGCCGGGCGGGAAAACGTGGACCTCAAGCGACTTGCCGCTCGTCCCGTCCTTGTTGGGCATCTCGGAGGTGCCGATGAAGCTGCCGGGCTGGATGGCGTCGATGGCCACCGGCTTCATCACGGCGACGGACCAACTTGGCGTCAGGCTCACGGTCTGCGGGCCCTTGTCGGTCTTCACCGTCATGGACGTCTCGTTGAGCGCGGTAATTGTGCCGCGCACAACCGTGGGCGTGGGCGGAGCGGCCGGAGCAGTCGGCTGGGCGAGCGCGGCGGTGGCGGAAAGTGAGAGCGCGGCGAGGGCCGCAACGGCAGGCTTCAACATGGGCGTTTCCGAGGCTTGCGAGGATACGCGTCCTTTTGTGAACGCTGTTCTGGATGCCGCAGATAGGTTGTCCGACAAAGCTGCGCAATGAGCCCGCGTCAGGATCTTCGTTTCGACCGAATTGGAACGGAGCTTACGGCACAAAACGCCCTATTTCCGCTCCGTCGCAGTTTCGGCGCGGATCCGCTTGAACTCCGAGGTCGCGTTCCAGTCCGGCCAGCGGCCGGAATTGGCCAGGTCACGGCCCACGTCATAGAGCAGTTCGATATCCTGGGCCGCGCCGCGCAGGTCCCAGTCGGGGCTCCAGTTGTCGCAGACCTGGTGGTAGCAGCGGCTGGTGTAGTCGTTGACCCAGCGGTCTCCGGCCTCGCGACCACCCGTGAGCAGGTCCGGCCCGGCGGCCATACCCATGACCAGCAGGGTGGGCACGCCGCGCTTGGCCACGCTGAAATGGTCGGCGCGGTAAAAGAGCGCCTTCTCCGGATGCGGGTCGGGGGTGATGGTGCGGCCCTGCCGGGCGGCGGCTTTCGCGAGGTCGGCTTCCAGGGAGTTCTGGCCGGCGCCGACCAGAACCATGTCGTGGCTGAGGCCGGCGGTCTGCACCACGTCCATGGTGAAGTTGGCCGCAGTCGTCGGCAGCGGCAGGCTCGGGTGGGTTGCGTAGTATTCGCTGCCCAGAAGGCCGCGCTCCTCAGCCGTCCATACGCCGAAGGCCACGGTGCGTTCAGGTCTCGGGCCTCTGGCGAAAGCGCGGGCGATCTCCAACACCCCGGCCACTCCCATGCCGTCGTCGATCGCCCCGTGGCGCACGGTGTCGCCGCTGGCGTCCGGCGGGCCCTCGCCGAAGGCGTCCCAGTGGGCGGCGAACATCACGCTCTCCTTGGGCCTAGTCGACCCGGGGATCTGGGCCAGCACATTGTGGCTGAGGAGGTGGGCGGTCTTGATGGTCACGTTCGCTGAAAAGGCCGCGCCGGGCAGGGGGATGGGGTGAAAACCGGCCGTGCGGGCGCTCTTCTTCAGCGCCTCGAAGTCCAGGCCCGAGGCCTTGAAGAGATCGACTGCCACGTCGCGCTGGATCCAGCCCTGGAGCATGGGGTGGATCGCCGCCGGATCGGTGCGGACGACGTCGTAACTATCGCCGTTGGAGGCCACGACGGTCGACCAGGGATAGGCCGCGCCGGCGGTCTCGTGGACGATCAGGGCGCCAAGCGCGCCTTGGCGCGCGGCCTCCTCGAACTTGTAGATCCATCGGCCATAGTAGGTGGCCGCCTTGCCGCCGAACCGGCCGGCCACCGGCTCGCCCGGTTCAGCCTCGAAATCGGGGTCGTTGATCAGGAAAACTGCGATCTTGCCCTTCAGGTCGACGCCCTTGAAATCATCCCAGCCGCGCTCGGGAGCCGTGACGCCGTAGCCCACGAAGACCAGCGGGGCGTTCTCGATCGTGACACCGGAAACCGGCCGCTGGGTCCAGGCCATGATCTCCGAGGTCTCGGCGAGGTCCCGGGTGTGGCCGCCGGCGGTAATGCTGAATTCGGCGCCGGGCTCCACCTGGAAGCGGATCAGCGGCACAGCCTGGGTCCAGCCGCCGTTGTCGCCGGCGGGTTTGAGGCCCAGCGCTTTGAACCGGTCGGTCAGAAAGGCGATGGTCCCGGCCTCGCCCGGGCCGCCCGGCGCGCGACCGGCCAACTTAGAATCGGCCAGCACCTTGACGAGCGCCGACAGGCGGTCGGGGGAAATGGGGTTGGTCGGAACCGCAGCGGCGGGCACGGCGACAAGGCAAGCTGCGAGGACAAGTGACGAGACGCGCATGCGGGACCCTAGCCTTAAATCTCGTGCCGTTGCGACCCTGCCTCACGTCCTCAGCCCCTCGCCGAGACCCGAGCACCTGGCCGTCGAGCGCAGGGGCCCGGGGCTCTACGACCGGTCACCCCGCGCGGCTCCGCCGCGGATTTACGCCTTGGCGCCGGACAGCCGCGGCGCGGCTTGGCGGATGACGCCCGTTGCGTAAGGCCCAAACGAAAGGGCCGGCGCCTCGCGGCGCCGGCCCTTTTTGGTCTGGCGCGGCTCAGTTGCGAGCCGCGGTCAGTGCTTAGGCTGCGCCCAGCTGGCCGGCCGACGTCTTGCCGTTGCGCGGGTCCTTTTCCAGCTCGAAGCTGATGCGTTGGCCCTCGTTCAGCGAGGACATGTTCGCGCGTTCCACCGCCGAGATGTGCACGAACACGTCTTGTCCGCCGTCATCCGGTTGAATGAAACCAAAGCCCTTTTGGCCGTTGAACCACTTCACGACACCAGTCGCCATATTAGTATCCCCTTCCGGGTCTTAAGTATTCACGCGCCCAGGATGGACGGCGCGATCAAATTTTCGGAGAGGGTCGAGGGCAGTTCCGGCGCCCGATTGGAAAATCGGGGGTGGAGAGCGGGCGAGCCAAAACGATATTCGATGCAGCCACCTTGCCACCTGGGGGTGCAAGACGCAAGGCAAATCACTCAAGCTTAAGCGAAAAGGGGAGACGGCCCGCTGTTTTACCTATAGAAAACTTATCCCTTAATCTTTCGATAATCATCCGGGGCTCGTGGCCCATACGCCGCGCTTAGAAGGATCTCACCATGGCCATACGCGGCGCAGCCGATCGCGAAATCCTTACTGTGGCCCGCCACGAGGGTCGTTGGGCGGTGGAGCATCACGGCGTGTTCTACGACCATGCGATCGAAAAAGAAGAGGCCAAGGCCGCCGCCAACAAGCGCGCCAGGGCTCTTCAAGACCAGGGCCGTCCCTGCCAGGTGCGGGTGAACGGCGAGCACGGCTTCTTCGCGGACGCATAAACATGACTTCTCACGCACCCAAACCCGCCCGGCGTCGTGGCACTGCTGCTGAAGAGGCGCGCCTGGCCATTGAACAAGCCGAAACTGACGGCGTGGCGCGCGACGCCATGACCCTGCGCATGACGTTGCGCGATGTCTCCGAACTGAAGCGCGACCCGAAGGTGCCGATGGCGGACATCAGCTATGGCCCGGACGGCATGCGCTACCTAGGCGTCGCCGTGGACCAGGGCGGCGTCACTCAATCGACGCTCGACCGTGGCGACACCTCCTATGTGCGCGGCGCCGCCGTCGAAGCGGTGGTCAAGCCCAAGGCCACGCGCAAGAAGGCCGTCAAGAAAGTCGCAGCGACCGCCGCTTAAGGGGGTTTCTGCGGCGTCGGAGCGAAAGCCGTTCAGCGTTCGGCTGACGCGCTCGAGGGCGTCTGCCGGAGCGAGAAGCCTCCCGGTATTCCTGCTTTCCGATGCCGGGTTGGCGCCGAGGCCGCCCACAACGCCGCCCGACCGCTCGGCCACCGACGTGCGAACGTTCCGGGAGGGAACGCCGTCGAGTTGATCCCTACTTCGCGGCCGCCTCGACCTGGTTCAGGCCCGCGTGCAGCCAGCCGCTTTCGTTCGAGTTCTTGGAGGCCGTGAGCAGCGTCTCAAGGGCGTGTTTGCGGGCGGCGAGGGCGGCGGGGTTCTTGGGATCGGCTTTGAGCGCGGCGCTGGTCAGGCGAAGGGCGAGCGCCGGGTCGGTCGCGACCAGGCTTTCGGCGCGGGCCGCCACCGGGCCTGCGCCACCGGCAATGCGGACGAGCTCGCCATCGGCTTCGGCCGGGGCGGTCGCGTACATGGTGGCAGGATCCCCGTCGAACCAGCCGGCGTAGCCTTCGTAGATGCCGCGCACCGACCAGCTTATCGCGCCATACCCCTCGCCGACCGCAAGCTCCGGTGGCAGCTTGACGGTCTTCATCAAGGTGAAGACGTCTTTGCCCTCGTTCATGCCGCGTACGGTGGCGTCATGCACGTAGAGGATGGCGTCGCGGTACTGGGTGAGGACCCGGCGGACATTCTCAGCCCCGACAATCGGGACGCCGTGGCTGGGAAGCACGATCTCCGGCTTCAGCGCCAGGACCTTGTCGATCGACTGTACGTAGTTAAGCGCCGGCCGGGTGAGCGTGCCCCGCAGCGTGTACATGTTGGGGAACGACGCATAGTAATTGTCGCCGATAAAGAGCGCCTTCAGCTCTGGAATCCAGACATTGAGCATGTCCGGCGTTTCGCCCGGCATCGACAGGCAGTCGAAGGTCAGATCCCCCAACCTGAACTTGTACTCTTTGTCGAACAGGACATCGGCGAGCGGTGGGGCGGCGTAGTTCCCGGGATTGGCGTTCGCCGAACCCGGCCGGCCGATGCCGGCGGTCGCGTTGTATTGCGCGGCGTTGCGGGCCACGAAGAAGCCCTCCAGACGCGTCTGGTAGTTGCGGAACTCGACTTCGTTGGCCTGGCCGATGACATGGGTTCCTGGCTCCTTCCAGGAGGAGACGCCCCCCGTATGGTCGCCATGGCTGTGGGTCAGGATGATATCCTTGATCGGCCCGGTGGAGACCGCTCGCAGCAGGGCCTTGTGGCGGGCGGCGTTCATCGGCAGCGAGGTGTCGATGATCACGTTGCCGGCCTTGGTGGTCACCATGAAGGTATTGCCGAAGCCGGTGGCCTGGAAGATGCGGCCGCCTGCGAATTCCAGAGCCTTGGCCTGGCCGGCGCCGGCGCCGGTGGGCTGGTTGGCCCCCATCCGCTCCGGCTGCTGGGCGGCGGCTGAGCCGGTTACGACCAGCGTCAGGGCCGCGGCGATGGCGAGGGTATTGCGATGCATGGAGATAGGACCCACTGGAAGCCTTGACGGGGCGCGGCGGAAGGGCTCCATCGCGCGCGACGAGGAGATGCCATGGCCAGCCAGGATCCGGAAACACGCGAAACCGCGCGCCGCAAACTTATCGGGCGCGCGATGGTCGTCGGCCTCCTGATCCTGGTGGCTGTCTATGCGGTCGTCACGTTCCGCCATGCCTGAGAGCTGGCGGGGTGGCGAAGTAGGCTACTTGGCTTCGGCGCTGGCCTTCATGGCGTTCACCAGCACGGTGAACTGGCGCGTACGGCTTTCCTTGTCCTTCGCCTTGTCCTCCGGCTCGTGCTTCGGCAGGGCGTCGGCGTCGTAGACAAGGGTGTACAGAAGCCTGGAGTGGCCCTTGTCGATCGGGCGGATCTCCACCGTGCCGTGGTAGTCGGTCGGCGACTTGGGCTGGCTGTAGGTGTAGCTCCAGGCGGTGTTGGCGACCAGCAACTCGGTGACGCGTCCGGCGATCAGGCGGACCGCGCCCACTTCGCCGTCCTTGCCCGAAGTGATCTCGCAGGTGGTCTTGAACCAGGCGCCGATCTGGCAGTAGCCGTTGATTTTCTTCCAGGCGGCATCGGCCGGGGCGTTGATCGTCGCTTCGAGCGGTACGGTCACGAAGTCGGCGGCATGAGCCGCGCCAGCGGCCAGAGCCAAGCCCGCGATGATCGGCGCTGCGGCGGCGAAGGCGATTTTCATTGGTTTCTTTCCCCCATTCGGTTGGTTGGATTTGGACCACAGGTCGCACGTGAGGCCAAGGCTGTAGTAGGCTTGCCGGCAGCTATTTGGGGCCGGCCTTTCGGGGTTTGACGATGCGGATCTCCGCGTTTCTGCTGCTGGCGTTCGCCCTCGCCTTCTTCTGGGGCCCGGCGGAAGCTCAGGGCTACAAGGTCCCGCGCACGGCCTCGGGGCGGCCCGACCTGCAGGGCCAGTGGACGAACGCCTCGCTCACCCACCTGGAACGGCCGCGGGACCTGCAGTCCCTGGTTATCACCGAGGCCGCCGCCACGGCCTATGAAGCCGGCCACGACGGCGCTCCGAAGATCCCCGGCGATGACGTCGGTCAGGACACAACGGAAATTTGGGAACAGGGCGGCAAGCTGGCGCGGCTCGCCGGTGAAGTCAGGACCTCGTGGCTGACCGACCCGCCGGACGGGCGCCTTCCCTACAGCGAAGCCGGCCGGAAGCTCCTGCAGCGCAGCATGGACGCACTCTATACCGACTTCGACGGGCCGGAGGCCCGCCCGGCTATGGAGCGCTGCCTGCTCGGCTCCAACAGCACCGCGGGACCACCGATGTTGAACGCCGGGTACAACAACAACTACCAGTTTGTTCAGACGAAGGACCATCTGGTCGTCATCGTCGAAATGAACCACGACGCGCGCATCATCCCGCTGGCGCCGACAGCGCCCCTGCCTGCGGCAGCGATGTCTCGGATCCGCCCCTGGATGGGCCGCTCGGTCGGGCGATGGGAGGGCGATACCCTGGTCGTCGAGACCGGCGATTTCAACGTGATCGGGTCATGGCGGGGCTCGTCTCCGATCTATATCTCGCCTGCGGCCCGGGTCACGGAGCGGTTCACCCGGGTCTCGGCCGACGAGATTCGCTACGAATTCGCGGTCGACGACCCGGCGGTCTACACCCAGGTCTGGAGGGGCGAGATGCCGCTTCGGCGCGCGACGGCGCCGATGTACGAGGTCGCCTGCCACGAAGGGAACTATTCGATGAGCGGCATCCTGGCGGGGGGCCGGAAGAAGGACCGCGAGGCGCCCACCCAGACCCGTTAGGCCCGGGGCTTAAGTCCGAGCTGGATCTGAGGTTCAAAACATATCGGTTTCATCGCGCACCCCACCGGCGAAATCCGGCGACCGACGAAAAACATGGAAGCATCCGGATCGATCTCGCTTTCGCGGGGACGAGCGGCGTCGGGTGCGGAGGTTAGCCCGCCAGCTTCTCCAGCTCGGCGGCGTCGATGTCCTCGTTGGAATAGACGTTCTGGACGTCGTCGTCGTCTTCCAGGGTTTCGAGCAACTTCATCAGCGAAGCGGCCGCGTCACCGCTGATCGGCGTTCGCGCCTTCGGTCGCCAGGCGATGGCGGTGGATTTGGCGGGGCCGAGCGCAGCTTCCAGGGCGGTGGCTACCTCAGTTAGGGCCTCGAAGGCGGAGTAGATCGTATGGCCGTCTTCGTCGGTCTCGACGTCGTCGGCGCCCGCCTCGATGGCGGCCTCCATGACCTTGTCTTCGGAACCGGCCTCGGGCCCGTAGGTGATCTGGCCCACGCGATCCCACATGAACGCGACGGAGCCGGTCTCGCCGAGGTTGCCGCCATGCTTGGTGAACGTTGAGCGGACCGTGGAGGCCGCGCGGTTGCGGTTGTCGGTCAGCACCTCAACGATGACGCCGACGCCTGCAGGGCCAAAGCCCTCGTAACGGATCTCTTCGTAGGCCTCGGCCTCGCCGCCCGAGGCTTTCTTGATGGCGCGCTCGATGACGTCCTTGGGCAGCGACTCGCTCTTGGCGTTGTTCACCGCCAGCCGCAGGCGCGCGTTCATGTTCGGGTCGGGCAGACCGGACTTGGCCGCGACCGTGATCTCGCGGGAGAGCTTGGAGAACAGCTTGGAGCGCGCAGAATCGGCGCGACCCTTGCGGTGCATGATATTTTTGAACTTGGAATGTCCGGCCATGGTCCGCTGGATTGGTCAGTTGGAAGTCGGGCCTGCTTCTAGCCTCCAGACCGGCCGATCGGAACCCCCGCCATGCACGCGGGTTCCCCAAACGGGAGCTGGAGGCAGACCATGAGCGAACAAGGGATCCAGGACGCGGACGAGCTGGGCCGGCCGGCGACCAACGGCGAGCTGGTCCACTGGATGGCGCCCAAGCCGCTTCGAGTCGGACCTGCCGGGGTCTCGGCATGGGCGGCCGGAGCTTTCGGGGTGGGTGTCGTCGCAACGGTGGTCGTTCTTGCGTTCGCCCACTGGCTAGGGCCCGAGCGAGCGCTCGGCGCGCTGTCTCGGCGGCGGAGGCGAATTTAGCGCCGCCCTATTCCAGCGGCTCGCAGTCGATGCGGCCGATGCTGCCGAGATGCAGGAGGTAGACGGCGTCCTGCGGGACGTCCTGCTGGCCGCTCTGGTCCCGAGAAAGGTCGGCGTAAAGGCCGCGCAGGACGCGGCCGGAGATGCCGTGGCTCACGGCGACGATTTTCCGTTCAGGCTCCGGGGGCAAGCTGGCGAGCCAATCGCCGACGCGGGCCGCGACCTGCTCGTAGGTCTCGCCCGTCGCCGCGTCGAACGCCCATCCGGTGCGACCAAACGTGTCCGGGTGTTGCGCCTCGAGTTCCGCGCGCAGGCGTCCGTCGTTCTCGCCCCAGCTCATCTCCTTCAGGCGTTCGTCAAGCTCGACCGGCAGGCCGCCAAGCTTGCGGGCCACAATCTCAGCGGTGGAGGCGGCCCTGCCGAGCGGGCTGGAGATGATCCGCCAGCCGGCGGGATCGCGGATCAGGTCGCGAAGCAGGCCGCCGACCGCCTTGGCCTGGCGGACCCCCAGCTCGGTCAGCGGGCTGTCGACGTGGCCCTGGATGCGACGCTCGCGGTTGAACTCTGTCTGGCCGTGGCGAACGAGGTAGATCACCGTTTACGGCGCACCACCGGGTGGGATGTCGACAGGCCGCCGTCGACGGCGATGGTTTGGCCGTTGACGTAGGACGAGTCGTCGGAGGCCAGGAACAGTCCCGCGTGGGCGATCTCGTCCGGCACGCCGTAGCGGGTCAGCGGATTTAGCTGGCCGATCTTGTCCTCGTTGCCGCGGGCCCGCGCCCCGTCGAAAATCGGCTTGGTCATGCCAGTCTCGATCAAGCCTGGCGCGATGGCGTTGACGCGCACGCCGGTGCCGTAGAACTCGTTCGCCGAAGTCTGTGCGAGGCTGATGACGCCGGCTTTGGACGCGGAGTAGGCCGGGCCGCCGGCGCCGGAGCGGATACCGGCCACCGACGCCGTGCAGATGATCGAGCCCTTGCCGGCCGCGATCATCGGCCTTGAGGCGTGTTTCACAGCCAGGAAGGCGCCGATGAGGTTCACGCGCAGGATCTCGGCCCAGTAGTCGGCGGTCTGTTCCTCGAGGGGCGTCCAGCCGCCGGAGATGCCGGCGTTGGCCCAGACCACATCGAGGCCGCCGAATTCGGCCAGGGCGCGATCGACGAAGGTCTTTACGAAAGGCTCCTCGCCGGCGTCGCCGGTCATCGCTACGGCCTTACCGCCCGCCTTGCCGATCATCTCGGCCGTTTCACCGACGGTGCCGGCGCGGTCGACGCAGACGAGGCGAGCGCCCTCGCTCGCAAACAGCAGGGAGGCGGCGCGACCGATGCCGCTGCCGGCTCCGGTTATGACGGCTGTGCGGCCCTGAAGACGTCCCATGATCGGTCCTTTGGATTAGGCGGTGGCTTTTGCGCGGCTCGCCGCAGCGACGATGGCGTCGACGAATATGTCGTGGAGGCCAGGGGGCAAGTCGTGCCCCATGCCTGGGATGATCCGAAGTTCTGCGCCCGGGATCGCCGCGGCGGTCGCCTCGCCCCCGACCTTCATCAAGAGAGGATCATCGGCGCCATGCAGGACGACGACGGGAATTCTCAGGCTCTTCAGGGCCTCGGTGCGGTCGCCATCGGCTTCGACCGCCTTGCGCTGGCGCCCGACGCCCACCGGATTGAAAGCACGGTGATATTCGGCGATGACGCGGGTCCGGTTCTCTTCGTCCGTCCACGGATGGGCTGGGCTGCCGATGGTGCGGGCGTTGGCCATCCGGTTGAGCACGAAGGCTTCGAAGTCGGCCTTCGGATCCGGCGGCGGCAGGTTGAGGACGGCAGCGGCTTCCGGAGTCGACTTGAAAGCGTCGGCGGCGCCCGTGGTCGACATGATCGACGTCATCGAAAGCACGCGGTCGCGATGGTCGAGCGCCAGGCGCTGGACGATCATCCCGCCCATGGAGACACCGGCGATGTGGGCCTTCCTTACGCCGGCGGCGTCGAGCACCGCCACGCCGTCATTGGCCATGTCCGCCAGAACGTAGCGCTCGGTCGGCCAGGTGGAGAGCCCGGTGTCACGGTTGTCGAAACGGATGGCGCGATAGCCCTTGGCGACCAGCTTTTCACAGAACGCCTCCGGCCAGCGGGTCATCTGCGACCCCAGGCCGTTGACCAGCAGTACGGTCTCAGGGTGGCCGTCACCGAATGACTGGTACTCGATCTCGACGTTTCCGTTGCGGGCGCGGGGCATGCTCTGTCTCCAATTCCATCCCTCGGGGAGGGAGTCCGTGAAGCGATGGTGGGGCTTGGCGGCCCACTCAGTCAGCTTCGCTGACAGCTCCCCCAAAGGGGAACAACTTTTTGCTTCAGGGTATCAACAACACCCGCCCGACGGCTTGGCGACTTTCGATGTAACGGTGGGCTTCGGCGGCGTCGGAGAGCGCAAAGGTCTTGTCGATGACCACCTTCAGCTTGCCGTCGGCGACGTCCTGGATCAGCTGCTGGATGTTGTTGTGCACCCGGTCCGTCGCGATTTCAGCGCCGAGGAAGACGCCTGACAGCGAACGGTTGCCGCCCATCATCGAGCCCACATCGACCTTCATCGGCTCGCGCCCGGCCTGGCCGACCATCGAGACACGGCCGCGGTAGGCCAGCGACATGATCGAGGACTGCAATGTGGGCCCGCCGACGCTGTCGACGATCACGTCGGCCATGTGCTTGTCGGTGAGCCGCGCGACCTCCAGGGCCACGTCATCGCGCTGGTAGTTGATGCCGTGCGTCAGGCCGAGCGGCTTCAGACGTTCGAGGCGCTCATCTGAAGAAGCGGTCGCCAACACCATCGAGGCTCCGGCCCGTGCGGCGAGCTGGATGGCCGCGACGCCGACGCCGGAGGCGCCGGCCTGGACCAGCACAATCTCCCCTTGTTTCATCCGGCCGAATTCGAAGAGGCAGTCGTGGGCGGTGCCGAAGGGCACCGGGATGGCGGCCGCCTCGCGAACGTCCATGCCTTCTGGGATCACCCATGCGGTGCGGGCGGGCACCGCACGCAGCTCCGCATGGCTGCCGAAGGCTCCGGTGGTCACGACCTTGTCGCCGACCTTGATGCCCTCGACCTCCTCGCCGATTTGCACAACCTCTCCGGCCGCCTGGTAGCCCACGATGTGCGGCTTGGTGACAAGCGCACCGCGGAACCGGTTCAGCGTGTCGCCGCCTTCGATCGAGACAGCCTCGACGCGAACAATAATCCCCTTGCGGTGGCATTCGGGGTCGGGAACCTCCTCGTAACGGAAGACGTCCGGAGCGCCGTTCTCGTAGTAGACCGCAGCCTTCATGGTGGCGTTTCCCTATCCGAACATCTGTTTGACTCAACGCATCCCACGGCGGACCTGGACGCGCAAGATGCAGGGGAGCTTTGCGGGGTGACACCCGCGCCGCTGTCGGCGATGCTCGTGAAAACGGTTGGAGAGAACGCCATGTCGCGGGCGCTGGTGCTGGGGGGCGGCGGACCGGTCGGGATCGCCTGGGAGAGCGGGCTGGTGGCTGGGCTCGCGCAGGGCGGCGTCGACCTCGGCCAAGCCGATTTCACCATGGGGACCTCGGCGGGCTCTTTCGTGGGCGCACGGCTGGCGTTGGGCGCGGATGCGAGTTCGCTGGCCGACCCGATCCTCGCCGACCAGATCCCCGGCGAGGAGCGCAGGTCCGCCGGCGCCGGGGGGCCGCCGGCGGACCTCTCGACCCTGATGCGGTTGATGGGCGAGGCGCAAGGAGGGCTCCGCAACCCGGCTGATGTGCGCGCCGAGATCGGCGCCTTTGCGCTGGCCGCCCAGACGCCGAGCGAGGAGGCTTTCATAGAAAGTTTCGGCCGTTCGTTTTCGACCCTGCCCGTCGACGCCTGGCCGGAGAGGGATTTCGCCTGCACGGCGGTCGATGCCGCGACGGGGGCTTTCCAGCTCTGGACCAGGGCGTCAGGCGTGGGTGTCGTGCGAGCCGTCGCTTCGAGCTGCAGCGTGCCGGGCGTCTATCCGCCGGTGACGCTGAACGGGCGGCGCTACATCGACGGCGGTATGCGCTCATCGACCAATGCCGACATGGCGAGCGGCCATGAACTGGTGGTGGTCGTCGCGGTGCGGATTGGCACGGCGGGCGGTCTGCTGGGCGAGCGGATCGCGGCGCGGTTCAACGAGGAAGTCGAGGTGCTCAAGGACGGCGGCGCCACGGTGGCGGTCATCACTCCGGACGATGCGAGCGTCGACGCCTTCGGGACGAACCTGATGGACTTCCGCCGCCGCCCTGACGCAGCCCGAGCCGGGTTGGCGCAGGGCCGGGCCTACGCCGCCGACCTGCGTAAGCTCTGGAACTAACCGTTCTTCTTCACGAACGCGCGGATGGCGGCGATGATCTGGTCCTGGTCGTCTGCGGTCAGGTAAGGGTGCATAGGCAGGCTGATAACCTGGCCGGCCTTGGCCTCGGTGACTGGCAGGCCGCCGGGCGCGACGGGATAGACCGAGTAGACGCCCTGCTTGTGGATCGGGATCGGATAGTAGACCGCGGTCGGAACGCCCTGCTCGCGAAGTTGCGGCGCGAGGTCGTCTCGGCCGGGAAGCTCGATGGTGTACTGCGCCCAGACGCTGACGCCGCCCTCCAGCACCGAGGGGGTTTTCACCAAATCGCCGAGGCCCTTGGCGTAGCGGTCGGCGACACGGTTGCGCGCAACGATCTCGTCTTCGAAGATCTTTAGCTTTTCGAGCAGGACAGCAGCCTGGATGGTGTCCATCCGGGAATTCATCCCGATACGGACGTTCAGGTATTTCGGGTCATGTTCGAAGGTCTTGCCCTCGATGTCGGACTTCACCGCCTGGCCGTGCACCCGCAGGGAGACCAGGAGGTCATGGAAGCCGGCGTCCTTCGACAGCACCGCCCCGCCATCGCCATAGCAGCCCAATGGCTTGGCCGGGAAGAATGAGGTGGTCGCGACATCGGCCCAATGGATCGGGTGCTTGCCGTCCAGCGTGCAGCCGAAGCCCTGGGCGGAGTCGGCGATCAGCTTGAGTCCGTGCTTCCTGGCGATCCGGGAGATCGCCGGATAGTCGGCGGGGCCGCCAAACAGGTCGACAGCGATAATCGCCTTGGGCGTCAGCTTGCCGTCGCGCTTCACCTGCTCGATGGCGGCCTGCAGGCTTTGCGGGTCGAGGTTGTAGGTCTCCGGATTGATGTCCACGAACACGGGTGAGGCCCCGACCAGCGGCATGGCTTCAGCTGTCGCGGCGAAAGTGAACGACGGGCAGAAGACCGCATCGCCGGGGCCGATCCCCCAGGCCATCAGCGGCAGCACCAGGGCCTCGGTGCCCGAGCCGCAGGAGAGCGCAAATGGCGCCTGGCCGAAGGCGGCCAGCTGGCGTTCGAACTCAGCGATCTCCGGGCCCATGATATAGGCTCCCGAGCGGACGACCTTGAGGATTGCGTCTTCCAGGGGCTGGCCGAGGCGCTGCCTTTGGGCCTGCAGGTCGATGAACGGGATCATGGGCG
This sequence comes from Phenylobacterium sp., assembly GCF_036495085.1. GTDB lineage: Bacteria > Pseudomonadota > Alphaproteobacteria > Caulobacterales > Caulobacteraceae > Phenylobacterium. The sequence continues at coordinate 44,679 of NZ_DASXNL010000033.1, forward strand.
GCTCCGGCGTTTTCGGCCGGGCTAGATGACACACGCCGCACGGCGCGGCCAAACACGCTTGTTTTCCGAAGGTTTCGCAGGGACGTAGATCTTGGCGTCGTTCGGTGAGCCCGGGCGTGCTGCGGGCCGGCTCGGGCTCGCCATGGTGGCGACGACAATCACGCCGGTGCGGACCCGCACCCTTCGTAGGCCCATCGCCGCGCAGACCCGAGCTGGTATGCGGCGCGCTCGCCGACCTGGGCCGCTGAAGCAGCGTACCCTGCGGCGTTAGAGGATCGGTGGCAGGCTGAGGGTCAGCGTGCCGACAACGGCCGGATCGCAGGCCTTGGGCTGGAAGCCGCAGTTCTGCCGCGTGCGGTCGGTGTCGACGTAACGCAACTCGAAAGCGAGCGTCTTCCAGACCGCCGTGGCGCCCAGGCCCCAGTAGGTGCGGTCGTGCCCGCGACCGCCGCCCTGGGTTCCCAGCACGGCTTTCGCCGTCACAGCCTTTGAGATCGCCAGGTCGGTCTCGCCCTCCACGCGGGCGACCGGGCCGGAGCCGTAGGATCCCTCCGGGACGTAGGAGATCAGGCCGATGGTGGTCCATGGACCTGCTGTGTGCTTGGCCTGGACCTTGGCCTGGACGAAATTGAATGTCGGGCCAGGCGTACGGTTGTCGGGGTAGGCCGAGTACATCGCCTCGAGTTTGACCTCGGTCTTGCCGGCGTCGAGGCTGAAATTCTTTCCGCCGTAGGCGTCGATCTCGAAGGTCGGGGCTCCGGAGTAGCCGAAGTCCACCTGGGTGGCGAAGACGCCCGCATAGAAGCCGTCGGGCCGCCACCAGTGGACGTAGCCCTGCACCACCGGCCGGCCGCGGGACTCGCTTACGCCCTGGTAGCGGTAGTCGCTGGCCAGCACGACAGCGGAGAAGAGGCCACCCCAATCGTTCGCGCCGGCGTTGGCGGCGGAGGGGATGGCGAGCAGAACGGCGGCGAGTGCGGCGAGGGGTTTCATCGCCAAGGGTCTAGTCCGCCGGACTACTTCGGTGATATTGAATTCGGGAGATGAGTGAATTCGATCTCAATCAAATCCGCAGATTGGACGGGGGCCTGCTGCTGGTCTTCCGCGAGCTGCTGCGGACGGGGCGGGCGAGCACCGTCGCAGCGCGGTTGGGCCTTAGCCCCTCTGCGATAAGCCACGCGCTCGGGCGGCTGCGCGACCTCTTCGACGACCCGCTGTTCGTGCGCCGGCCGCACGGCTTCGAGCCGACCCGGCGGGCGCTGGAGCTCGGTCCTCAGATCGAAGCCCTGATCGAGCTGACAGGTAGGACGCTATCGCGAGAGACGGGTTTCGATCCCATGAGGAGCGAGCGCGCCTTCCGCTTCGCCGCTCCGGAGTTCGTAACCGCCCTGATCGGTGCGGATCTGATCAACCGGCTGAAGGCCGTGGCGCCCAAGGTGACATTCGGCATCCTCTTTGCCGACGAGGAGGACGCCTACCGCGGGCTGCGCAAGGGCGAGATTGAGTTCGCGCTCGGCCGCTTCGGCGCCGCGAGGCCCGGCTTCACCGTCGAGGCTCTGTTCGAGGACCACTACTGTGTGGCCGCCCGCAAGGACCATCCGCGACTCGGGGGCTCTATCGACGTGGAGAGCTGGCGCAGCATCGGCCATATCTACGCCTGGTCGCCCAGCGAGACGGCCATGGACACGTCCGAGACCGGCACGGGCGAGCCCATCGCCCATCTGGCGTCGGTTCCCCAATGGCTGACGGCGCTGGTGCTCGCCGCTTCCACCGACGGCATCGTCACCTGCCCGCGAAGGCTGGCCGATCGCCATGCCGAGCGGCTGGGCCTTCAGGTGCTTGACCTGCCCTTTGAGCCCAACGAGATCACCGTCTCGGTGGTGCGGCGCGCCGGCGCCGCCGACGCCGGCGTGGACTGGATGCTGCAACGCGTGCGCGAGGCCGCCCTCAATCATTCGCCTCAGGAGAGTCGCGCCTAGATCTGCCTGGCCCGACCTTCCCAGTAGGGCGCGCGGACCTTGTTGCGCTGGATCTTTCCGGCCTCGGAACGCGGCAGTTCGCTGACGAAGTCGATGCTGCGCGGGACCTTGAAGGCGGGAAGGTTGGCGCGCGCGAACGCCAGGATCTCCTGAGCGAGCTCCTCGGAAGCCGCGTGGCCCTCCTTCAGCATGATCACAGCCTTGACCTGCTCGCCCCACTCGTCGTGCGGCACGCCGACGGTCGAGGAGTCGGCGACGGCGTCGTGCTTGATCAGCTCGTTGTCGATCTCCTGAGGGTAGATGTTCACCCCACCGGAGATGATCGTCTCGGCGTTGCGGCCGGTCAGGAACAGGTAGCCGTCTTCGTCGAAGTAGCCGACATCGCCCATGGTGAAGTAGTCGCCGACCCGGTTGGCCTGGGTCTTGGCCTCGTCCTTGTAGTAGGTGAAGCCGCCGCCGGGCGGCAGCTGGTGGTAGATGCCGCCGGGCATCCCGGTCGGGCACTCGTTGCCGGCCTCATCGAGGATCTTGGAGCCCAGCAGGGCGGGCCGCTTGCCGACGCTGCCCGGCTTCTTCAGCCATTCCTCCGAGGAGATTACGAAGCCCGCGCCGCCCTCCGATCCCGCATAGTACTCGTTCAGCACCGGGCCGAACCATTCGATCATGGCCAGCTTGACCTCTGGCGGACAGGGCGCTGCGCCATGGACGATGTAGATGACGCTGGAGAGGTCGTACTTCGCCTTCACTTGGTCGGGCAGCGCCAGCAGGCGCTGGAACATGATCGGCACGAGGTGCATGTGGCTGACCCGTTTCTCGGCGATCAGCCGCAGGACGGATTCAGAATCCCATTTGTCCATGAAGACCAGTTGGCAGCCCGCGCCCATGGCGCCGCGTACGTCGAAGGCCAGCGGCGCCGCATGGTAGGCCGGGCCTGCGCAAAGCTGCACAGAGCTGGCGTGATCGTAGCCGCGCATCGTGTACATCGCCTGCGGAGTGACCACCGACTGGGCGCGGTAGACGCCCTTGGGCCGCCCGGTCGTGCCGGAGGTGTACATCATCTGGCTTCCGAGCACCGGGTCAGCGATGTCTGAGCCATCGAGCGGGGCGAGCGCGGCAGCGTAGTCCAAGAAGCCTTCGATCGGGCCGCCGATGGCCACTTTGACCATCACGTCCGGGCACTGGGCCACGGCTGCGGCGGAGGCTGTCACGCGCTGCTCGCAGAATACCGCCTTGGCCTCGCAATCGTTGACGATGTAGGCGATCTCGTCTGCCGTGAGGTGCCAGTTGACCGGCGTGATGCGCCAGCCGCCACGCAAGCATGCGGCGAGCACTTCCACGAACTCCGAGCGGTTCGAACAAACCAGCGCTACGGCGTCCCCCGCCTTCAGCCCGCGCCGGCGCAGCAGGCGCACGATGCGGTTGGCCGCAGTGTTGAGTTCGCCAAAGGTTGTGACCTTGCCGTCAGGGTCGTGGATGAAGGCGGCGTCAGCCTTGAGATCGGCCCACACCGCCATGGTCATGCCGCTCGCTGCTGCGGCGTTCAGCCGGTCTTCGAGGTCCACGCGTTCCTTAAGGTCTTCCATTCGAAATCCTCCCGGCGCCGCACTGTGACCGGCGCGCTTGATACAATTGGAGACTCCGGGGGACGGGACGAAATGATCCGCATCCCGGGCAAGCCGGAGACTTCGCGGGCACCATCACACGAGGAAAACCGGGCGACAATTGGGAGGCGGCGCCGCTTAAGCGCCCGGGCGCGTCAGGTCACAGATCCAATTGACCTCCCACGTCTTGCCGCCGTCGGCCGAGAAGGCCTGTTCCATGTGCGCAGTGCTGCGGCCGGAGTGGGTCCAGACAAAGCGGACCAGGACCATTCGGCCCTTCCAGTCCTCGTAGTCGAAGAGTTCCCCGCGTCCATCGGTGAACTGGCCCACTGTGGCGGGCAAACCAAGGGTCCCCTTGTCGACGTCGAGCAAATAGATGCTCCACTGGCGTGAGGTCGGATTGTAGAGCCTGAGGGTCTGCGCCCGGATGTGTTGCTTGGTGGCCGGGCTGTCGACTTCGAACTCCTCGAGGTTGGCGCTCGAGCCGAGGACGGGATGGGTGCGCGAAATGCCTTCGTATTCGATCCATTTGGTCGAACCGACCAGCCGGTCCGGCAAGCGTTTGAGGCGGGCTTTCCATTCCCCCAGCAGGAAGTCGAAGTCATGGGCGCCGTCATGCTGGGCAAGGGCCGGCGGCGCGGCGCCGGCCTGGGCCCGCGCGTGCCGCGCCGGGACGACCAGGAGAACGGCCGCCGCGACCACGGCCAGCATCCGGTTGTGAGGGGAAAGCATGGGCAGCCTCGCTCGATGACGAGGCTCGACGTTACCGCGGACCAGCTGACAGCATATTGTCAGCAGCCCGCATAGCTCACTCGCCTGCCGCCGCTTGTCACAAAGCGGCTGGCGAATGGCAGGGCGGCGCCCCACAATGGCGGGGCAGCTGATGGAAAATACGGAATGAGCGATTCGCTCCCCACCAAACGGGGCGCGGCGTCGTTTGATGCGCCGACCGTTGATGTCTCGGCCATGCCGCAGGTGCTGGCCCGGATCGCCGGGCTGGCGATGCGCTATCCGTGGCGTATGGCGCTGGCGATCGCGACCTCGCTATTCGCCGCCATGGCGACCCTGGCGCTGCCGCGCTTGCTGGGGCGCGCAGTGGACCAAAGCCATCATCTCCTGATGGCGGCGCCGGGCCATGCGGCCCAGGCGCGCCACGGGCTGGAGATGACCGCGCTCCTGGT
>NZ_DASXNL010000034.1:0-11964 GCF_036495085.1 Phenylobacterium sp.
AGCACCTCGGAAAAGCAGCGCACGAGGGCGTCGCGGTATTCCGGCTGCGCGAGAAAGTGGGCCCGGTTGGTCATGGCGGTCTGCGGTTCGGCCTCGACGGTTGTCGCCGCGGCCGAGAGCGCGACCGCACCAAGGCAGCTCCGCCGAGTGATCTTCTGGGCCATCGCGATGCTCCGTTGCGCAGCATCTATGTGGACCTGATCTGCTGACAGCATGCTGTCAGGAACGCGCGGTCAGCCTTACTTGGCGGGCTCCAGGCTGATCACGGTTTCCGCGTCCCGGTTCACAGCGGCACGGCTGAAGTCGAGCGGGATATAGGCGCCCGTCGCCCAGAGCGGGAAGAGATCGCGGTAGTGAGGGCTGAAGGGGTCGCCCGACTGGCCGGGCGTATTGACAGCCACGGAGTTGTCCCAGGCGCCGACGTCCATCACCAGCCGCACCGAGGCGCCCGCGGTCTGTCGGAAGTCCGACGGGCGATAGGTGGCGGCGCGCGGGCTCGAGGCCGAGCCCGGAATTTGCAGGGTTCCCGTCGCCATCTGTTCGGCGAGCTGGCTATCGGCCAAGACCGCTGCGGCCGGCTCAAAGCGAGCGTGATGCAGCCGCCCCCAGGACCAGGTCGCCATATCCGGCCCCAGCCGGTTCTTGAGCTCGGTCACGGCCGCCCCGAGGCTACCCAGCAGGATCGCGTCGCGGGTGGGCGCCGCCTCGGGCGTCTCCAGGTAGGAAATCACCGCATCGAGCTGGCCGGAGCCAACCAGGACGCGCGCGGCCTGCGGCGTCGCAGACGCTACGACGGTGTGCCCCAGATGATTGGTCGCCCAGACCTGGTAGATGGCGGCCGCCGCACTTGCGGTCGTCTCGTCATTGTCCCAGGACCTCAGGAGTTCGATCGCCCTGGCGACCTCCGGATCGGCGGAGGAGACGTGCGCCAGCAACGCGATCGTCCGGCGTGAGAGGTCGTCATGGCTATCGGTCTGTAGGGCCATGGAGTCGGCCAAAGTCGCCTTTGGCGTGGTCGCCAGCACCTCCTTGATGCGGTTGATCCGCGAGCGGTCGCCCCACTCAAAGCCCACGTGGCGGCTCTCGTCGGGATAGCCGGCGGGCAGGTTCATTTCGTTGGCTGTGGCGAAAAATCCCTCGGGCGGATTGTGCGCCGCGGGCAGTTGCGCCCCGGGCATCAGGCCCGCCCACTCGTAGCGTCCGTCGCCCGGCACCGGCATGAGTCCGTCCCAGTTGGACCTGGCCGGCGTCAGTCCCGCGGCAGACCAGCCGATTTCGCCTGAGGTGTCGGCGAAGATCAGGTTCAGCGGCGGCGTGCCCCACGCCTCCTGGCCGCTCTTGAAGTCAGCCCAGGACTTCGCGCGCCACATCCGCGACGAGCCGAAATAGCCCGAGGCGCCTGGCAGGTTCCAGACGGTTCGCATTGCGAAGGCGTGTCCGGCCGTCTCGGCGATCACCGGGCCGTGGCGGGTGAATTTCAGCGTCACGTCCCGCGGCGCTTCGCCTTTCACCTCGATGGTCTCGTGGACCACCTTCATCGGCTCGAAGCCACCCTTGTATCGATAGGCGTCGGCTTTGGTGTCGTAGACGTAGAGGTCCTCCTGATCGATGTAGAAGATGGTCAGGCCCCAGGCCATCTGGCGGTTGTGCCCGAAGGAGACGCCGGGCAGGGCGGGCTCACCGGCGCCGATGATGTCTAGGTCGGGCGCGTTCAGATGGACGATGTAGCGCAAGGAGGGAACGCCCACTGGCCGGTGCGGATCGTTAGCCAGGATCGGCCGGCCCGTAGCGGTGCGCGAGGGCGCGATCACCCAGTTGTTGGAGCCTTCGTTCTGGGCGGCGTCCAACGCCTGGGCGAGTTGCACCTGGGCCGGCGCCTCGGCCTTGCGGCCGCCGCTCGCCAGGGCCTCGAAACTGACGGGGCCGGTGGCCAGGAGGTAGTCCTTCAACACGTCGGCGGGCACCACGCAGGGGTCGAGGCCGGCTGGAACCACGGTCGCGTGCGGGGGCTCCAGCTTACGGCGCAGGCGGTCGGCCGGCAGCCCTGCCGCGCAGGCGACCTGAGCGCGGGCGACCTCCGAGGCGACGTTGGAGACCAGAGCATGGCTGCGGATGCGCAGTATGTCCTCAGGCGCCCAGGCCTCCGGCTGGCTGGCGCTCAGTCTGAACTCCACCGGCAGCGGCCGCTTGCCGGCCTTCACTTCGGTCACATAGGCGTTCACCCCGGCCGCGAAGGCCTCGACCGCGGTCCGGGCCTGCGGGTCATAGGACGCCCATTCCGCCGCCATGCCGCCGCGGTAGAGGAACAGCCTCGCCGCCCTGTCCTGAGCGACGTAGGTCGGCCCGAAGCTCGCGGAGAGCCGTCCAAGGCCGCGCTTGCGCCAGAGGTCGATCTGCCAGAGGCGATCGCGCGCGGCGTTGTAACCCTGCAGGAAGAAGGCGTCGCGCGCGGAGCCGGCGAAGATGTGCGGTACGCCCCAATGATCGACCACGATCTGCGCCGGCGCGGCCAACCCCGCCACGGTCCTGGCCTCGCGCTTCACCGCGCTCGAGGTGGGCGCATCCTGCGCCGCTGCAGCGGTGGCGATGCAAGCCGCTGCAATAGCCGACACCGCCGCCGCTCCGAGCGTTCCCATGAGATCTCCCCCCCGCTGCCTCCTGAAGAGTTGACGACAGATCGGTCGCTTCGTCCACGCAGGCTTGCGGTTCCCTGTGGGTCAGACCTTAGAGTGCGCGCATCAGAAAAAGGGGAACGCCATGATCGCCTACGCCACTATCGGAACCAATGACCTGGATCGCGCCCGCGGCTTCTACGACGCGGTGATGGCGCCGCTCGGCGGCAAACGCACCATGGCTTTCGAGCGCATGCAGTTCTACGGCGGCGTCGGCCAGTCGATGCTGGCGATCTGCAAGCCCTATGACGAGAAGCCGGCGACCGCCGGAAACGGCTCGATGTTCGGCCTGCCTGCCGCCAGCCGCGGGGCAGCCGACGCGGCCCATGCCGCCGCCCTTGCCGCCGGCGGCTCGGATGAAGGGGCGCCCGGTCAGCGGATGGACGGCTTCTACGGGGCCTATTTCCGCGACCTCGACGGCAACAAGCTCTGCGTCTTCTACCCCGGCAAGTAGGCTCAGTTCGCCGGCCGGGAGCCGGCCGGCGTCGAGCTCACTCGCCAGACGATGCCGCCTACGTCGTCGGCGACGAGCAGAGCGCCGGTCTTGTCCATCACCACGCCGACCGGCCGACCCTGGATCCTGTCGTGTTTGTCCAGGAAGCCGGTCAGGAAGGCCTGGGGCGCGTTCTGCGGGCGTCCGCCCGAGAACGGGATGAACACCACCTGGTAGCCATTCAACGGCTGACGGTTCCAGGAGCCGTGCTGTCCGATGAAGGCGCCGCCCCGGTATGAAGCCGGAAAGGAGGCCCCGGTATAAAACACCAAGCCCAGTGCTGCGGTGTGCGCCCCGAGGCCGAAGTCCGGCGCGACGGCCTTGGCGACCATCTCCGGATTCGCAGGCTTGGCGCGCACGTCGACATTGTGGCCCCAGTAGCTCCAGGGCCAGCCATAGAACGCACCGTCCTTGACGCTGGTCAGGAAATCCGGAGGCAGGTCGTTGCCGATCTCGTCGCGCTCGTTGGAGACGGTCCACATCACGCCCGTCGTCGGCTCGAAGTCGATGCCGTTGGGATTGCGGATGCCGGAGGCGAAGATCCGCGGCTTGGCGGTGGCGATGTCGTATTCCCAGATCGCTGCGCGGCCGGCCTCGTTCTCCAGGCCGTTATCGCCGACGTTCGAGTTGGAGCCCACGGTGGCGTAAAGCTTCGTCCCGTCGCGGCTGGCCACCACATTCTTGGTCCAATGGTGGTTGATCGGTCCGCCCGGCAGGTCGAAGACCTTAGCGCCGGTTCCTGTGACGGTCGTCTGGCCCGCCGCATAGGGGAAGCTCACGACGCCATTGTCGTTGGCGACGTAGAGGGTGGAGCCGACCAACGTCATGCCGAATGGCCGGGTAAGGCCCTGGGCGAACAGCATTCGGCTCTCAGCCACCCCGTCGCCGTCGCTGTCGCGCAGCAAGAAGATCCGGTTAGGGCTGGCCTGTGTTGAGCCGACCTTCTTCATCAGGAGCTTCTGGAAAAAGCCCTTGATCCCCTGGTTTGACTTGTCCGCGGCAGAGGGCTCCGAAGCGGACTCCGCGACCAGCACGTCGCCGTTCGGCAGGACATAGAGCCAGCGCGGGTGGTCGAGCCCTTCGGCGTAGCGGGTGACAGTGAAGCCGGGCGGTGCCTTGGGTGCGGCGCCCGGCGCCCAACCCACGACCTTGGGAATACCGACGGTGGGGATCGCAGTCTTTACGGGCGCGGGCAATGGCGGATTGGGGCCATATCCTGCCCACGGGTTGGACGAACCCTTCGGCATGGTGCAGGCGGCGAGCGCAAGGGCAGCGAGGCTGGCGGCGAAGAGGGCGTGTCGTGTCATCCGGGTCTCCCTATCGGTCTTATAACCAAGCTTCGCCGCAAGCGTTGCATGCGTCACGACCCGCTGACGTCGCGGCGCCGTTGCGCGCGGGGCGGAAAGGGGCTCACCTGAAGGTAGGGAGCAACGACCATGGATTTGAACGAAACGCCGGAGATGGCGGCGTTCCGCGGCGAGGTGCGAGGCTTCCTCGACACCCACCGCGACAGCTACGCGGGCGGAGCCGCCAAGGATCCGTCGGCTTGGCAGCGACTGCTCATCGAGCATGGCTATGCCGCGCGCACCATTCCGCGAGAGTACGGTGGTTTCGGCGCCGAGCCCGATATCCTCAAGGGCCGGATCATCGCCGAGGAGTTCATCGCCGCGGGCGCGCCTCGCGGAATGGCCGGGCAGGGCATCTCGATGCTGGTCCCCACTTTGCTGGAGGTGGGGTCGGAGGAACAGAAGCGCCGCTGGATCGGCCCGACCCTGCGCGGCGAAATCATCTGGTGTCAGGGCTACTCCGAACCCGGCGCGGGCTCTGATCTCGCGAGCCTTCAGACCAAGGCGGTTGAAGACGGCGATGACTTCCTGATCTCCGGATCCAAGATCTGGACGAGTACGGCGGCGCAGGCGCAGATGATGTTCTGCCTCGTGCGGACTGAGCCTGACGCCGCCAAGCACGAAGGCATCTCATACCTCCTGATCCCTATGTCGACGCCGGGCATCGAGGTGCGGCCCTTGAAGACCATGACCGGGTCGGCCGAGTTCAACGAGGTGTTCTTCACCGACGTGCGGGTGCCCAAGGACCAGGTGGTCGGCGGGCGTGGGCGGGGCTGGTTCGTCGCCAACACGACGCTGAAACACGAGCGCGGGATGCTGGGTGATCCCAACGCTACAGAAGCTCGGCTGAACGCCTTGATCACATTGATGAAAACCGAGGAGGTGGATGGCCATCGGTTGATCGATAACCCGATTTTCCGCGACCGTCTGATGCAGCTTCAGGGCCGAGTGCTGGCTATGAAATTCAATGGCTTGCGCCTCATCACCTCACAGCTCACGCAGGAACCTTCCGGGCTGGCCGGCCTGGTCGTCAAGCTCCAGGGGTGTGAGCTGAACCATCAGCTGGCGGCGCTGGCGATCGATGCGCTGGGCGAGCTCGGCATCCTCTATCACGACGGTCCGCACCTCAGGGCCAAGGGCTCCTGGCAGCGCAGCTACATGTTCGATCTCGGCCTGATCATCGGCGGCGGCACCGCCCAGATCCAAAAGAACATCATCTCCGAGCGAGGCCTGGGCCTGCCGCGCGAACCGAAGCCGGCGGGGGCCTAAGCGACGATGGATTTTTCGATCACCTCCGACCAGCGGCTGATGCAGGAGAGCCTGACGCGGACCCTGGCCGAGGCAAGTTCGCTTGACCGCGTGCGCAGGTTTGCCGGCGACCTCGGCGACAAGGGGGCGGACGTCTGGCGGGCGCTGGCCGACTTCGGTCTTGCCGGGATCGTTGTTCCGGAGGCGTTCGGAGGCTTGGGCCTGGGCCTGCTCGACGCCGCCCTGGCCTCCGAGGCGCTCGGCCGGGCGGTTGCGCCTGTGCCGTTCATGGGTGTCGTGCTTGCGCCACTCGCCCTGACGCGCGGCGGCTCGGAAGCGCAACAGCAGGAGTGGCTGGCGAAACTTGCGTCCGGCAAGGTCATAGCCGCGGCGGCGATCTCCGAGCCGATCGCCGGCGCCAGGGACGGAGCCGGCGTCACCGCGTCAGGGGGAAAGCTTACTGGCAAGGCGCTGTTCGTTCCGGGCGGCATGGCGGCGGGACTCCTCGTCGTCGCCGACCGCTCCGGTGGCCTGCACCTGGTGCGCGGCGACGCCGCCGGGCTGACGCGGGCCCTGATGCCGGGGATCGACGAGACACGGCGTCTTGCAGAACTCACCTTCGATGGTGTCGCCGCCGAGCCGCTGAGCGGCGGGCCGGAGTTGCTCGCGGCCCTGCGCGATGCCGGCTGGGTGCTGGTTGCGGCCGACACCCTGGGTGCGGCCGAGGCGATGCTCGACAAGGCCGTCGCCTACGCCCAGGAGCGGCGCCAGTTCGGGCGCGTCATCGGCTCGTTCCAGGCCGTCAAGCACCTCTGCGCCGAGATGGCCGCCGAGCTGGAGCCTTGCCGGTCGCTGGTGTGGTACGCGGCCTACGCGTTCGACGCGGTCCCGGGAGAGACTTCCCTGATGGCGGCGCACGCCAAAGCGCTCACCTCCGAGGTTGGCCGCTTCGTCGCGCGCACATCGACGGAGGTGCATGGCGGCATGGGCATCACTGACCTCCTGGGCCTGCATTTCTGGTTCAAACGGATTGGCGCGAACCGTCAGCTCCTCGGCGGACCCGAGCGGGTGCGCGAGTTCGCCGCCAGGCTGCAGGGACTGGCGGCTTAGATCTGGGGAGGCCCTGCTTGACACAAGCGCGCGCCAGTCGATTGCATCTATGGATGCATAGCGGCTGACGCGCCGGGGATTTTTCCAATGAGCCGAGGGTCGAACCTGCGTCTGGCGGCCGCCGTTGTCGTGGCCCTCGGCTTTGCCGCGTCCACGCGCGCCGAGGAGGCCGCAGGAGACTGGCTGGGGACGCTCAAGACCAGGCAGTTCGGCGATCTCACCATGGCGCTCCATCTGCACAGGGCCGCCGCAGGCTACGAAGGCACGCTGGACGATATCGAGCTGGGCGTCCGGGGCATGGTGCTGACGGGGGTTGAGGCCTCCGGCGACCATCTGACTTTTGATATTCCGGCCGCTCGCGCGCGATATGACGCAACGTGGGACCCGGCCGCGGGCCAATGGGCGGGGACCTGGACCTCGGGGACCACGACGGGCCTCCCGCTGCGGCTGGCGCGAGGCCTGCCGGCCCCTGCGCCAAGGGTTGAGGGCCTCGACGGAGACTGGCAGGGCGCGATCAACGCGGGCGCCGCAGGTCTCCTGCGCCTGGTCTTCCATATCCGGACAGGGTCGGATGGCACTCAGGTGACCGTCGACAGCCCGGACCAGGGCGTGATGGGGGCGCCCGTCACGGGCGTGCGTCGAACCGGTCGCGATATCGATATCGACATGCGCGCACTGCAGGCCCGTTTCGTCGGCGAGCTTTGGGATGACGGGAGCGCCGTCCAGGGCGAGTTCACCCAGGGACCAACCCTGGCGCCCATCATCCTGAAACGCACAAGCGATGCTCCTCTGGGCCAAGTCTCGGCGCCTGCGCCCAGTCCTCCGCCCAAGACCTGGTCGATCCCCGACGATGCGGCGATCAGGCAGGTGCTTGTGCGCCGCATCGACACCGAGCGCCGCGGCGTCGGCATCGTGGTCGGCGTAATTTCGCCGAAGGGGCGGCGCGTCGTGGCTTACGGTTCGTCCGACATCGGCGACCGGCGAAGCGTCGACGCAGACACGCTTTTCGAGATCGGCTCGATCAGCAAAACCTTCACCGCGCTCGTCCTGCAGGACATGGCGCTGCGTGGGGAGGTGGGGCTCGACGACCCGGTGTCAAAGTACCTGCCGGCCGGGGTGAAGGTTCCGAGCCGTGGAGGCAAGGTGATCACCCTGCGCGAGTTGGCCATGCATACCGCCGCCTTGCCGCACGACCTGCCGAACCTGGCGGCCAAGCGGCAAGATGAGATGCTGGCGGGGACCAGTGAGGCCGACCTCTACAAGTTCCTGGCCTCCTATCAGCTGCCACGCGACCCCGGGACGGAGTGGGAATACTCCAACCTGGGCGTTGGCCTGCTGGGGATCGCGCTCAGCCATCGCGCCGGCGTGGATTTGGAGACGCTGATCCGTCAGCGTGTGACGGGTCCCCTGGGCATGACCTCGACGGTGATGACCGTCACGCCCGAGCTCAAATCTCGTCTTGCCACCGGTCACGACGCCTTCCTGCGCCCCGAGCCGCCGCTGGACATCGGCCCCGCGGAGGCCGCCGCAGGGCAGATCCGCTCCTCCGCCAACGACATGCTGAAGCTGTTGGCCGCGGAAATGGACTACACCAAGACGCCGCTCAGGCCGGCGATGGACGCCATGCTGGCAACCGAACGGGCCGGCATGCAGGGCGGCTTTCGCCAGGCGCTGGGCTGGATGATCCTGGAGATGCCGAGCGGCCGCCTGGTCACCCACTCGGGCGGCACCTTCGGTCATCGCGCGTTCACCGCTTTCAACCCGAAGATGCGCGAGGGCGTGATCGTGCTTTCCAATGCCGAGGGGGCTAACGGCGCCGACGACATCGGCCTCTACGTGATCGCCGGCGTGCCGATCCGCCCCCTGCCGCCTGCACCCCCGCCGCCGGCGGCCCGCTCGGCCCGCGCCGACCTGCCGATCACCGCGGCGGCCGCGAAGCCCTACCTCGGCCGCTACCGCCTGAGCCGCAGCATCTTCATGACCATCGGCTATAACGCAGACCATATGACGTTGTTGGTCGAAGCCAGGGGGATGGCTGGACCGCCGCTCCCCATCGCATCTCATGGCGGGAACGATTTCTCGGCGCCGAACGGCGGCGGCGATGTGGGCGACATGACGTTCCAGCTCGGCGCCTCGGGCCGCGCTTCCGGCTTTATCTGGCGAGGCCCGGCCGGTGAGTTCCGGCTAGGTCGGGACGACCAGGCCTCGCCATGACCGGGGAGCGGTCCTACTTGTGCGCGACGTGTTCCGGCTTTCCCCTCCGCTTGGTGTGAGCCATCTTCTCCAGTTCCGCCTCGCTCATCGACAGCATCGATTTCGAAGCGCCTTTGAGCTTCGACCTCGGCGTGTCGCCGCGCTTTGCCGAGAGGGCGGCGCCGGCGGCTTTCTGCTGGGCCTGGGATTTGGCAGGCATGGGAGTATCTCCTCGGGTTGTGACGAGAAAACCGTCAATGGCGTCAAGGGTTTCAAGCTCAACGTTGCGAGTCGCGCCGCAGGGTGATCGGATGCCCGCCAACGAGAAGGCGGAGGGGCGGGTGGGGAAAACGAGCAACGGGGTGGGCCGACGGGGTTTGCTGACGGCCGGCGCGGTGGGCGGGCTGCTGGCGGCGGCGCCGGTCGGCGGGGCCTTGGCCAAGCCAGGCGGCAGCGGCGGGGCGGCGCGGCTTTCCACACCGCCTGAAGCGGTCGTCGAGAGCCAGTCGGGCAAACTCCGAGGCGTGGTCCGCGATGGCGTCTTCGTCTTCAAGGGTATCCCCTATGGGAAGGACACCGCCGGCGCGGCGCGCTTCTTACCGGCGCAGCCGGTGGCGCCCTGGAAGGGCGTGCGGACGGCCCTGAGCTACGGCCCCTGTTGCCCGCAGGCGGTGCGCGCCGGCTGGAAAAGCGACGAAACCGCCTTCATCTACGACTGGGACGACGGCTACCCAGGCGAGGATTGCCTGCGGCTCAACATCTGGTCGGCCGGTGTCACCGGCAAACCCAGGCCGGTGATGTTCTGGATCCACGGCGGCGGCTACGAGGCCGGCTCGTCGCAGGAATTGCCAGCCTATGACGGTGAGCGGCTGGCACGGCGCGGCGACGTGGTGTTCGTGTCCGTCAACCACCGCCTGGGCCCGTTCGGCTTTCTGGACCTGTCGCAATTCGGCGCCGCGCGATACGCAATGTCCGGCAACGCGGGCCAACTCGACCTCGTGACGGCGTTGGAGTGGGTGCGCGACAACGTCGCAGCGTTTGGCGGCGACCCTGGAAACGTGACCATTTTCGGGCAGTCGGGCGGGGGTGCGAAGGTGTCCACCCTGATGGCCATGCCCTCGGCCAAGGGCCTTTTTCACAAGGCCATCGTCGAGAGCGGCTCGCTGCTGAATGTCGGGGACACCGGTTACACCAGGCGCCTGGCCGAGGCCGTCCTGAAGAATCTCGAGATCGCGCCGGGCGACCTCGACAAGCTGGGGGCGGTGCCGCCTATGGCCCTGGTCGCAGCTGGCGACAAGGCGAAGAACGCCATGCCCAAGCCACCACCGGGGACGATCAACCTGGGCTGGGCGCCGGTGGCCGAGGGCCACGCCATTCCAGGCCCGACCTGGGCCGCAGGCGCGCCCGCGCTTTCACTCGGCGTGCCGATGATCATCGGCACCAACCTCAACGAATATTCGCCCAGCCTCGGCAACGCCGCGCTTGAGGATATAACGGAGGAAAAGGCGAAGGGGATTTCGGCCACAGCGATGGGCGGAGCGCCGACCGCCGCCTGGGCAGCGTTCCGTCAAGCGGATCCGAAGGCCAAGCCGGTGGAAATCCTGTCTCGCGTCGTCTCGGCCATGTTCCGGGCGCCGGCTGTGGTGCAGGCGCAGGCCAAGGCCAGGCAAGGCGGGGGCGGGGCCTACCTCTATCGCTTCGATTACAATCCGAAGACCGTGCTGGACGGCCGGGTGCGCGCCTTCCACTGCGCCGAAATGGCCTATGCCTTCGACAATGTAGATCGCTGCCTGAACGCGACAGGTGGAACCCCAGAGGCCCGCGCCTTGTCGGCCCGCATGGCCGACGCCTGGATCGCCTTCGCCCGCACCGGCGACCCCAACCACCAGGGTCTGCCGCACTGGCCTGCGGTCAGCACGACAACGACGCCCAACATGCTGTTTGACGCCGTCTGCAAGGTGCTGGACGATCCCGACCGGGCGGAACTGGCGGCCCTGAAGGCCTAGCCACCAGCCCCCACGGCAAACCGCCTCAGGCCGCGGTTACGCCGTAAACTCGTCGAAATCCGCCATCGGTCTGCCCACTGATCGCCATCGGACAGCGCAATCTGGCAGCGGACTGGCGGCTATCATAGCCTCCTGAAGGGTCACCGAAAGATGAGAGATTACAGATATTTCATGAAGGCCGGCGCTGCGGTCGCCGCACTCGGTCTCGCCGGCGCCGGCGGCTATGTGGCGCGAGCCGGCGTGGGGGCGGACGGCGCGGTGAACGCGCGGCCCTTCTCGGCGCCTTCCGCGGGCGCACCAGCCTCCTTTGCCGACATCATCCAGCATGTCGCACCTGCCGTGGTGTCGATCGAGGTCGAGGGCAAGGCCGGTCCGCAGCGGGTGTCGCAGTCGGGGCCCGGCGCAGACGAGGACGGCGGCGACGGCTTGCCGCCGGAGCTGCGCCGCTTCTTCCAGCAACAGGCGCCGCAAGCTCAGCAGTCTGTCCCGATGCGTGGCGCCGGGTCGGGCTTCTTCATCTCGCCGGACGGTTACATCGTCACCAACAACCACGTGGTCGAGAACGCCGACAAGATTACGATCCACATGTCCGACGACCGCACGCTGAAGGCCCGCCTTGTCGGTCGGGACCAGGCGACCGACATCGCCGTGATCAAGGTGGAGACGACGGGGGCGCCCTTCGTCAGCTTCGAAGACCGCGCCAAACCTCGGGTCGGAGACTGGGTCGTGGCGGTGGGAAATCCCTTCAACCTCGGCGGCACGGCGACGGCCGGCATCATCTCGGCGCTCGGGCGCCACAACGTCTCCGGCTCCAGCTACGTCGACTTCATGCAGATCGACGCGCCGATCAATCGGGGTAACTCCGGTGGGCCGACGTTCGATCTCTATGGCCGGGT
>NZ_DASXNL010000035.1:0-2249 GCF_036495085.1 Phenylobacterium sp.
CGATCCCGTGTCTCTCCCATCAGTCCTTCCCCCATGCCCTAGGTGGAGGGTAGCTCGATAGCTCTGTAACTCCAAAACCACAGCGCGCCCGGAAAGCGCATTTTCGGCCGCTCAATCGCGGACGCGCTAGATGTTGTGTCCCCAGCCGTGTCCCCGAAGGGAAACGGGAGACACCCGGAAACCGCTAAGTCTTTGAAAGAATGGCGCGCCCGGAACGATTCGAACGTCCGACCCTCAGATTCGTAGTCTGATGCTCTATCCAGCTGAGCTACGGGCGCGCACCGCCTAACGGCGAGGCGGCTATCTAGCCGTCCGCCCCTTGCGGTTCAACCCTAAACGCACGATGCCCACCGAGCGGGCCTGCGCCCGATGGACGCCCCGGCCCGAGCCCACGAACCTGTTCACTGACAAGGGCGCGCCCCGCGGGAGCGACGTCACACCCTCGCTCTTTGGGCTTATGACGCTTGGAAGCCGGTATGCTTCGCGGACTTGCCTGAGCTTCGGGCTGCCTCAGACCTTGTGGATATCCTCCGGGGCTTTGGGCGAAGGGGGGTTCAGGCGGCGCCTGGCGGACGATGCCAGCAAGGCACGTCGGCGCCTGGCCAAGGCCGAGCCTCGAAGACTGCACGCGCCACGGCGCGGGCCAGCGCGTCGGCGGCGAGAGCCCCCAGGCGCGCCACCGTGTAGTCTGCGGCCTCCGGCATCGGACGCTGGGAGGTGGAGAGAGCGAACACCACATCGCCGTCAAAGGGCGAATGGATAGGTCGTATGGCGCGAGCGAGGCCGTCCTGGGCCATGATCGCGACCCGCTTGGCTTGGGCCGGCGTCAGTGTCACGTCGGTGGCGATGCAGGCGATGGTCGTGTTTCGGGCCTCGCCCGGCGATTTTGACAGACCCCAGTCCTCGGGCGCGGCGACAAGACCGCCTGAGCCCAAGCCACCAAATTCACCTTCGATCTCATAAGGCGCGGCCCAGAAGGTGCGGCCACCCGGCGCGGTCACCGAACCCCAGCAGTTGACCGCAACCAGCGCGCCGACCAGCATCCCGTCGGAGGCCCTCATCGAGGCCGAACCGATCCCGCCCTTCAGCGACCCCGCCATGGCGCCATAGCCCGCGCCGGCAGTCCCCAGTTCGACGCGTTCGGAAGCCGTAGCCACCGCCGTCAGGCCCAACGCGCGGTAGGGTGGTGTCTCTCCCCAGGCCTTGTCGCCGCCGTTGGCGAGGTCGAAAAGGATCGCGGCGGGGACGACCGGAGAGACCGGCACGCCGGAGATCTGCGAAAGCCCGTAGCCACGCCCACGCGCGCCCAGCCAGGCTGCGACCCCATCGGCCGCCGCAAGGCCGTAGACCGAACCACCGGCCAGCACCACGGCGTCCACCGCCTCGACTAAGTTCTCCGGCGCCAGCACGTCGGTCTCCCGGGTGCCGGGGGCGCCGCCGCGAACGTCGTAGGCGCAGACCGCGCGTGCGTCGGGCAGGATCACGGTGACCCCGCTGCGCGCCGCGACATCGTGCGCCTGGCCAACCTTCAGACCCAGGATATCAGTGATCAGGTTGCGAACGCCCGGGCGAGCGTGCGAAGGCTGAGTCTCCATGGACATGCGACCTCGCATGCCGGGAGGTTAGTTGTCCACGCGCGCTGCCTTAAGTGTTGCGCCGATCCACCCGTTCGTCCGGAGCTTCGTACACGTGACCTTCGTCAAGCGTCTCCTGCCCCTTGGCCTTATCGCCCTCGCCGCCGCCTGTGCCCTCCCGGCCACGGGGAAGCCCGCGACCGGACCCTCCTCCATGGTTGCTGCGGCCAATCCGATGGCTGTCGATGCGGGCCTGAAGGTCCTGAAGGCTGGCGGTTCGGCAGTTGACGCAGCCGTCGCCGTCCAGGCGGTGCTTGGTCTGGTGGAGCCGCAGAGCTCGGGCCTCGGCGGTGGCGCTTTCATGACCTACTACGACGCCAAGACCCACAAGGTCAGCGCCTACAACGGCCGGGAGACCGCGCCGGCCGGCGCAACGCCCGACATGTTCTACGGCCCGAACGGGAAACCCCTGCCCAAGGGCCAGGCGATCGTCACTGGCCGATCGGCCGGCGTACCTGGGGCCATTGCGATGCTCTACATGGCCCAGCACGACCACGGGAAGCTCGCCTGGGCGAACCTCTTCAGCGATGCCGAGCACCTTGCCGCCGACGGCTTCCCCGTGCCGCGCCGTATGGCCGAGGCCGCGAGCTCGCGGGCGCCGCAAGCGTCCCAGCC
>NZ_DASXNL010000036.1:0-24165 GCF_036495085.1 Phenylobacterium sp.
GGCTCCGCTTCACCGAGAAGCAGGGCCAGTACCTCGCCTTCATCTGGGCCTATGCTCAGATCCATCGACGTCCGCCGGCCGAGGCCGACATGCAACGTCACTTCGAGGTCACCGCCCCTAGCGTCCACCAGATGGTGATCACCCTCGAACGCTCAGGCCTGATCCGCAGGACGCCCGGCTCCGCAAGAAGCATCCAGTTGCTCGTGCCCCCGGAGACGCTCCCCGTCCTGCGGGCCCCTCAACCGGTCAACATCACTGTGCAGCGGTACTAGGCCATTTCGACGTCGAGCAGATAGACATACTGCTGGCCCGAGTGAAGATCCCGCTCGATCATGCCGCCCTGAGGCCGGTCGCGAGGATAGGAGATCTTGATCATGTTCAGCGCCGCCACCGGGTAGATGGACACAAGGGCTGGCTCGGTCTGGTAGATCTCCGCCAAGGCCTGCGGCCTGATAGCGGGATTGTCGTGGTACTTCCGGAAGTTCTCCTCGCCGTCGAAGAACAAGTCGATTGTGACCCAGAAGGGTCCGGCCACCTTGGACCGAACGTGCCGGCAGACCTCACGTAGCTTAGGCATTCGCGCTCTCCCGCGCCGGATCAGCGAAGTCGCCGAACCATCGCGTCCGGACCAACTCAAGAGGGTCGTCCACCTCAACGACATGGTTGAGCCTGAATTCGAAGACTTGGCCCCGCGGAATGTCGGCCGGCGTGAATGCGAAGCCGTAGCTCGGCAGCTCTACCCCCTCGAACAGGGGCATGTGGAAGAAGTACGGATTGCAGGCCTTGGCCATCTGGTTGGCGAGATCCTGAGTGTCGGCGGTGATTACGCACAAGACGCCGACCTCACGGGGCGGCGGCGCGTCCTTTGGTACGGGACGGCCCGACACGGCGTTCCAACCATAGATCCGCAAGGAGATGTCGAAACTGCCGGCCTTCTCGCCCATGGTCCGCTCGACCCGGCGGACCAGCGTGTGGCGCATCTTGTCGTGGAAGAGATCGAGGTTGCTCAGCACCGCCGGGTCGGTGATGCCGATCATCATCAGCGTCTGGAATTGTCCGACCGAGGCGCCCTCCAGCTTCATCGTGTAGGGCTGCGGCTCCCAGACCGACCCCCTCACCCGCACCTTGGTATCGGTAACCTGGGCGTACTGCGCCGCCGTCACGTCGAGGATGCCCCCGGGTTCGGTCAGGCGGAACGGATTGCTGTTCTCATAGAGCATGTGCGCCGAGACGCTGTGCACCGTGCAGGCGTTCCCCTCCATCAGCGGCTCGACTTCGAATCCATCCCTGTCGATCGTCAGGAAGACGCCGCTTCCGTGGGTCGACCTGGCTGTGCACTGGCTGCCGCATTCGCCGGTCTTGCCGGCATGCCAGGAAGGACCGATCGGCGCGCCCTTCCATAATGGGAACGCCGCCAAGACGGCCGTGTCGGTGCTCCGGCCGCCGACGATGATGTCCGCGCCGGCCTCGAGCGCGGCTATGTAGGGCTCGGGGCCCATGAGGGCGACGATGTGACGGCAGCTGTCGATCGTTTCGTCCGCCAGGTCGCCGAGCGGCGGCAACGGCTTGACCCGGCCCTGTGCATTCCGGGCACGGACGACCTCGCACGACAGCTCGGAATAGAGCGCGGCGATCCGGGGGCGGTAGCCAATTTCGCGGGCGACCTCCAGGACGATCTCCACGGTCCAGTCGACATTCATGTCACCGCCGGCCTGCCCCGCCGTCCCGATGATCAGCGGAATCCCCGCCTCGTGCTGCGCCGTCATCAGGAGGCGAAGGTCCGTCTTGACCGCGTCCCTGCTGTTCTTCGACGTGCCGGTGGCGAGATACGCGGCTCCGCTGTCAGTGGAGCCCGCGTCCATGGCCATGACCTCCGCGCCGCGCTTCAACGCCGCGGCGAGCTCATCGGACCGCACGCCGCCGCCGAGCTGGCCCACCGGGACGAAGAGCCTGACGCTCGTGAATTCGGATGGGGTCTGCATACCGCCCACCATAGTCAGGCCTCGGCTTCTGGTGTTCATACATTTCCTTGGCCCCATCGATGACGACTGGGCCGAGCCTCGGCAACCTCGAAACAGCCCCCTCAGGCCCCAATGAGTCGGTCAGTAGCGGCCCCATCGGCGAACTATTTGACGGGTCAGGCAAACGCCTCGCCTCACGCACCAAGAGACCTCGCCAATGTCCGGCCCCGGGGTAAGCAGCGGGATTTTGCGCGCTGACGAGGTGGCGGCTCGTCGTAAGGAAACTTGGCCACAGCACCCAAAGGCGACATCGTGACCCGATGCATTCCAGCCTGCCTACGGTCCTTGCCGCCATGCTGCTCGGCGCGGCCGCCGCGACCCCGATGCCCGCCCTCAGCCAAGAATGGCCAAGTCCGCACGTGACCAACACCGATGAGGCGAAGGTCGGGACCTATGTTCTTCCTGATCCGCTGATCTCAGCGCGAGGCGCCCCGGTCAGAACCGCACGGCAGTGGCCATCGCGGCGACGCGAGATCTTGGCGCTAGCACAGGACAATCAGTTCGGGCGAACGCCGACAACGGCGTTTCGCACTCGGTTCGAGGTTTGGGAGCGCGACGCCGCGGGTCTGGGCGGCCAGTCCCGGCGCAGCCAGATACGGATCCGGTTTTCCGACGACCCCGGCGCGCCCGTCCTCCACGTCCTGCTGCACGTGCCCGCGCACGCCAGTCGGCCCCCGCCCGTGGTCCTCAGCCTTAGCTTTGAGCCCAACATCATGACCTTGGGCGAGCCCGGCGTGGAGGAGGCCACCGGATGGGACCTGCGGACCCACCAGAAAGTCGTCGGCTCGAAGGCCACGCCCATCGGTCACGTGGACATCGCCGCCCTGGTCCGCAGGGGCTATGCGGTCGCTTCGATCTACTATGGCGACATCGAGCCCGACTTCGACGGCGGCGTGGCCTTCGGAGTGCGACCACTTCTGGCAGCGGCCGCGCCGCGCGGACCGCACGACTGGGGAGCCATCGGCGCCTGGGCGTGGGGTGCATCACGCGTCCTCGACTACCTGCTGACCGATCCGGAGGTCGACGGGCGTCGCACGGCGATCCTTGGCGCTTCACGGCTGGGCAAGGCCGCACTATGGGCCGGCGCGCAGGATGAACGCTTTGCCATGGTAATCCCCGTGATCTCGGGTGAGGGCGGCGCCGCGCTCAGCCGCCGGGACTTCGGCGAGACGATCGGCGACCTCGTCGCCCCCGGTCGCTACGCCTACTGGTTCGCCCCCCGATACAAGGACTTCGCCGCCGACCCACGAACGTTGCCGCTCGATTCGCACATGCTGCTGGCCCTGGTCGCGCCGCGTCCGCTGCTACTGGTGAACGGCTCGAGCGACACGTGGTCCGACCCCACCGGGGAGTGGCTTGCGGCCCAGGCGGCGACGCCGGTTTACAGGCTGCTGGGTCGCAAGGGGGTTCCGGCGCAGCGTCCGGCCATCGGCGAACTGGCCGGCAAGGATCTGGCGGTTGTGACTCATGATGGCGGGCACACACTGCTGGCGCGCGACCTCGACTTGATTGCCGATGTCATGGATGCTGAGCTGCGTGCAGGCCGCAAGTGAAGGCAGGCAAGGTGGGGGCAGGGCCGCCCCGGTTCTTGGTTTGGACGAGATGGGGCGAACCGCGCGACGCAGCGAAGGGCGCGCGCTCTGACGAGCGCGGAAGGGAAATCACAATGAGCGGCTCGGCTTTCCGTCTCGCTGCCGATATCGAAGCGTCTCTGGAGCTTGTGGCCAAACGCTGCGACGACCCGACACCCCAGGTCTACGCGCGCCTGTTCGCCGAGCACCCGCGGATGGAGGTCCACTTCTGGCGGGACACCAGCGGTGCGGTGAAGGGCGAGATGCTGTCGCGGACCTTCGACGCCATCCTCGATTTCATCGGCGCGCGTCGCTACGCCGATCACATGATCGGGACGGAGATGGTGACGCACGAGGGCTACGACATCCCTCGGGAAGTCTTCGCCACCTTCTTCGGTGTTGTCCGTGACGCGGTGAAGGAGATCCTGGGGTCGGACTGGTCGCCAGGGTTCGAGCGGGCCTGGAGCGACCTGCTGGCCGAGATAGACCACGTCGTCCAGGTCACCCCGAGGAGTGACGTGTCGAGCCCGTTCCACAAGCAGCGCGTGGCGGAATTCGAAGCCCGGGCGACGGTGCCGCAGCGCCCGTGAACCTGATCAACACCCCGGATGATCCGGAACCCGGCCAACGCCGCAGCGTCACGCGGCCGCGAGCATGGCTGCTCCGAAGAGCAGCGCCAGCGTCAGGAGAGATAGGCCAGCGGCCGGCCATTGCCGAAGCCCGCCGTCGATCCGCTCGACCAGTCCCCCCAAGGCAAGGGCCGCTTGTCGAACGGGACCTACGAGCGCCGCGGTAGTCTTGCCGTACGATAGGGAGACGAGCCGGTCACTCCAGCGGCCCAGCAGGATCGCCAGCACGGCGCCGCCTGCGATTGGGAGTAGGGCCTTAGGTAGAGCCTCGAGGGAGAGCGAGCTCGCACTGGCCTCTGGCGGGAGCGGGAGATACGGCCCCCAAGGAAAAAGCCCGAGTAACAGCGAGCAGAGGGCGAGCACGAGCGTCGCGGCTTCCCGCCCGGAGGCAGCCGTGGCGCGTAGTTCGACCGGCTCGTCCGCAGGCGCGAACGCATGGATGAGCACCAGCCAGAGGTAGGCGCTCGTAAAGAACCCGCCGGCCTGGATCACGAGCCCCCACCACCATTGCCCGGTCTCCGAAGCTGCCTGGAGCAGCAGCTCTTTCGCAAGATTGGCGCCGCTCGGGGGCACGCCGATCAGCGCCAGCCCGGCAATGGCGAAGGCGATCACGCTCATGGGCGCCGCCCGCGCAATTCCGCCCAACCCCGCAATGCGATCACGGCCTAGGGCCGCGTAGATCAAACCTGCCGCCATGAACATGGCGGCCTTCGCGGTGGCATGGGAAATCGCCTGCAGCAGGCCGCCGGCCAAAGCCCCGCCCCGCTCGATCCGCCCGGTATCGGGCCTGAAGGCCAGAGGAAACATGAGGAAGAGGTAGCCGATCTGCGCCAGCGTCGAGTAGGCGATCAAGAGCTTCAATCGCTCCTGGCGCAGGGCAACGATGCTTCCGACCACGATGGCGGCCGCGCCCAGGCCGCCGAGCAGTTGAGCGGCGGCGACACCCGGCAGCGCCGGCATCACGTCGAACCAGATCCGGATGACGATGAAGAAGGACCCCTTTACCACCAGCGCGGAGAGGACTGCGCTTCCGGCGGCCGGCGCGCCGGCGTGCGCCGGCGGCAGCCACAGGTGCAACGGGAAGAGCGCGGTCTTGGCGAGCAGGCCAACTGTCATCAGCGCCGCTGCGATCAGCGTCGCCGGCTCGGCTTGCATCCGCTGCGACAGGAGCGAGATATCGAGTGTGCCGTAGACGCCGTAGATGAGCCCCGTGCCCACCAAATAGAGGATCGAGCCGAGCAGCGCGAAGACCAGGTAGCGTAGCGCAGCCTGGAAAGTCTCCCCTCGCCCGTCGAGGCAGACCAGCGGCATCGCGGCGAAGGTCAGTAGCTCGAGCGCGACATAAAGGGTGAAAAGATCGCCCGCGACGAAGACCGTGTTGAGGGCGGCCCAGACCGCCAGCAGAAGAATCCAGAAGGCGAACGGCGCGCGGGTCTCGACCTCGGCTGCCGGAACCTGGAAGTCCGTGCCTGCAAACAAGGCGACGGCGCAGACCACCACGGCCGTCGTCAACATCATGACCGCCGACAAGCCGTCCGCGCGCAACGCCACGCCGAGCGGCGGCGACCAGCCGCCGAGCAGATAGACGAGCGGCCCGCCCTGTCGCAGGGCGAGCGCAATCGCGGCCGCAACGGCAAACCCCAGCGGCAGGGTCGCGAAGGCCACGCGTCGGACGTTGCGTCCGCCGGCCGCGAAAGCCACCAGGGCCCCGACCACGGGCGTCATAATCGACAGAACGAGCAGGAACCCGGACATCGTCGTCACGCCGTCCAGGTTCACCGCTGCGAACGGCATCAGCCTGGGCTCGTGTCGCTGGCTGTGCTCGGTGGCGCGCTTGCCCGCAGCGTGGCCGAGCCGGTGGCCTGGAAGAACCGCAACAGCAACGCGACCGCCAGGGCCGTGGCGGAAAACGCCACGACGATGCCGGTGATGACCAGCGCCTGCGGCGCCGGGTCGGAGCCCAATCCCGCCACCGCGCCCCTTCGCGCCACGACGCCGAAGATCAGGAAAGTCCCGCTTCCGACGAGATTGAAGGCGACGATTTTGCGAAGCGGTTGGGGGCTGGTGATCAGGCCATAGAGGCCCAGTCCTATGACAACGGCCCCGCATACCCCAAACACCGTTGCCGAGCTCATGGCTCGGCGCTCCGTTCAGGCGCCCCTGCCAGCAGAAGGCCCAGCGTCACCGCGATCGTCAGCGTCATCGCGACCTCGATCCCCAGGATCAGCGGCTTGGCGTAGGCCTGCGGATAGGCAAGGAACGCCGCGCCGAACCAGAGCCCCCCCAGACCGACAGTCAGGAATATCGCCGGACCGGCGACCAGCACGAGCCGAAGCCGGCGGCTGCTGATGCGTGGGGTGTCCATGAGACCCGCCATCGTGACCAGCAGCCACATCGCCGCAAGTATCGTGCCGCCCTGGAAGGCCCCGCCCGGATGGTCGGCTCCATTCCAAAGCATGTAGACGCCCACGACGATGCCGACCGGCGCCAGGAGCCGGGCCAGAAAAGCCAGCACGCCGCGCGGGTCGGCCTGGTGGCGCAGCCCCGGATTCCCGCCCCAGCGGTTGTCGGGCGCCAGCGACCAGATGCCGACCAGCGCCAGCAGGAGAACGACCTTTTCCAGCACGGTGTCCATCGCGCGGAAGGCCATCAGCACATTGGTGACGGGATTGGCCATGCCGGTCGCCGCTGCGTTTGCAGCCGCAGCCGGCGCAAGCGTAGGGGCGGGAACGGGGAGGAGCAGTACGGCGGCGGCGATCGCCGCGGCGACCAACGCCGAGAGCATCGCGGCGGCCACGCAAACCGCTGGCCCCGGGCGTTCCGCCTTGGCCTGCGCCTCTGTGGCCCTGAGCCGTGCGGCCGCGCCCAGCAGCAGCACGCCGCCCAGGCCTCCGATTGCGGCCTCGGCCAGCGCCACGTCGACGGCGTCGAGAGCCACCCAGATCAACGCCAGCAACAGCCCGTAGGCGACATAGCTGACGACCGCCGCCGAGGTCTCGGGCGCTGCGATCGCCCATATCGCCACGCCCAGAACCACGGCGGCGAGCACCAGCTCAAGCGCAGTCTGGAAGCTCACAAGGGTGGTCCTGGCATGTGCGCCGCGGAGCTTTCGCGCCGGTCGGTCGCGCGCACCGTGTGGGCGATGAGCTGCGAGATCGTCGCCCCGGACAGCAGCACAAGCAGCCAGATGCAGATCAATTCAAGCCCGGCGCGCAGACTTCCGGCCTGCGGCAGCAACCCGATCACCACGAGGCCCAACCCCAGATTGTCCGCCTTGGTGAGCGCGTGCAGTCGCGTCAGTGTGTCGGGGAAGCGAAGCAGACCGACGGACCCGGCCAGAAAGAAGAACGCGCCGCCCGAGACGGAGACGATCGTCACGATATCAAGCAGGCGGCTCATTCCTCCGTCGATCCAGCGTCATCGGATTCCAGGCGGGACAAGCCCTTCTTCACGAAAGCTATGGAAGCGAAGGTGGCCAGGAGTGCGAGCGTCAACGCCACATCGATCGTCGCGGCCACCCTCGCTATCGCCCCAAGCAGCAGGATCGAGGCGATGCCCGCGGTGCCGACCAGTTGCGCCGCCATCATGCGGTCGGCGTCTCTGGGGCCGCGCAGGATACGGACCAGGCCGAGCGCCAGCAGCGCAAGGATCAAGCCAAGGGAGGCGCTCAGGAAGTCGGTCATCTTGGCGCCCCGGCGATATTGAGCGCGCGCGACAGCGCCGCTTCCTCGCCGGCGAGTTGCGATACGACCGGCTGGTCGACGTCGAGGCAGTGGTACAGAAGCTGGCCTCCCTCATCGGCAGCCGGAACCGTGCCCGGCAGCAAGCTGGTGAGGGTCGTGAAAGTGTTACGCGCCGCACCTGGCTGAAGACCGACGCGATAGGCCACAAAGCCGGGCCGCATCGGCAGCCGCGGGTCGAGCGCGCGCCTTGCGACGTCCAGGCCCGCAACGACGGATTCTCCGAGGAAGCGCCCGGCGAGGCAGGCGAGGCCCAGAACAGAAGCCCGATAACCACTTGGCGGCAGGAGGCGAAGGCTGGCCCAGGTCGCCGCGACGACCGCGACGACGGCGGCTGGAAGGTCGGCGACATCGGCGCCGGCAAGCACGAGCCAGAGACCGAGGAACCAAGCCGCTCGCCAGATTGCGGGGCCCAGGCCGACTGAGCCCCTGTGGTCTCGTCTTCCCGGCGAGGTCATGGCGGATCCTCAGCAACGCGCCAGGGCGCTAACGCCGGCCGAAAAGCTCAAGCGTCGTTCGCATGCTGCCGCCGCTGTTGACGCGCCGATAGGTGAAGTCGACGCGCCGGACGTCGCCGTTGCGGTTGCGCAGCCTGATCGTGTTGGAACGCATGTTCGGGCGTACCCGCGTATTCATCGGGATGCGCTCACGCCCGCCCCGGGTGAACGAAACTTCGATGTTCGTCAGGAAGAGTTCGCCGCCGCGGGTGCGGAAACTCAGCGCATTGATGGGGCCCCACGTGCGCGTGACCATGATGCTGTCCCGACTGGACGTCCAACTGATGTTGCGCGTGCCCATCAGGACCCACCCGGCTTGCGCGGTGGCAAGGGGCGGCGCGACGGCCCAGGACACCAACCCGGCTGCGATAAAGCTTCGACGATCCATCGCCTCACTCCGTATTGTTCCAACGCCGTGCCGTTCAGTTTAGCGGATCGAGCCTGAGCATTCCCTAGAGTGAACACCCCACTCGCGAGTCGTTTTCAATTGCGCTGAGCACCGGTAGCGGATGGCCATGGTCAGGCGGCTCCGCCGCCCAGGGCGATGTAGAGCGCCACTCCGTTCTGAAGCGCCGCAGCGCGCAGCAGGATCAGCTGCTGCTCAGCCGTGAACAGGTTGCGCTCTGCATCCAGGACCTCGAGATAAACCGAAATGCCGCTTGCGTAACGGAGCTCGGCGGTATCGGCGAGATCGCGCTGCACGGCGACGGCGCGCTCCTGGGCCTCGATCTGCTCCTGCAGGCGACGGCGCCCGACCAGCCCGTCGGAGACTTCGCGGAACGCCTCCTGGACGGTGCGCTGATAGTTGGCGACCAGTTCGTCGCGGCGCGCCCGCGTCTGGGCGACCAGCGCGCGGCGGCGGCCGAAATCGAATAACGGCAGCGCGGCGGCAGCGGCGTATGACCAGGCATGCGACGATCCAACGAAGAGACTGCTGAGCTCCGGAGAGATGTAGCCGGCCGAACCGGTGAGCGCGATAAATGGGAGGTAGGTCGCGCGCGCGGCGCCGATGTTGGCGTTGGCCCCGCGCAGCTGCTCCTCAGCGGCCAACACGTCAGGCCGGTTCACCAGCAGCGACGACGGCAGACCGGGAACCAGGGCCGCGAACTGGCCGGAGTCGGCAATGCCACGGCCGGGCGGCGGCGGCCCGGCCATGGGGCCGCCGACCAGCACCAACAGGAGATTTCGCTGCTGCTCGGTGGTGCGCTGCAGGTCGGCCAGTTGCGTCTCGGCCTGGGTGACCAGGACCGAAGCCTGATCGAAGTCGACCGTTGACGTGACGCCCGCGTCAAGCCGCTGCCTCGCGATTTCCTGCGCATGGCGACGGATCACTACCGTGCGCTCGGAGAGATCAATCCCCTCCTCGCCCGACCGGATCGCGTAGTAGACGCTGGCCACGTTGGCGATCAGCGCCAGCTCAAATGCTCGCTGCGCCTCCACCGTCGCCAGGTATTGCCGGCGGGCCGCCTCGCTGAGGTTCGCCAGCCGGCCCCAGAAATCCAGCTCAAACGCAGTGACCCCGATCTGGGCGGTGTAGAGATCGGAGGTGACCGCGCCGGCCGGGGTCGGCGTGCGCGCCTGGGCCGCCGAAGCCGAGATGTCCACCTGCGGCAGCCGTTGAGCGTTCTGGATCCGGTACTGGGCGCGAGCCTGTTCGATGCGCGCCGTCGCCTGCGCCAGGTCGCGGTTGTTCTGCAGAGCTGCAGCGATGTCGGCCTTGAGCTGCGGATCGCCGAAGAAGTTACGCCAGGAGACATCGGTAGCCAGGCGACCACCTGCGGCCTGGGGCTCGGAATAGGCGCTATAGATCGGGGCGGCCGGCCGCTCGTAGGTCGGAGCGAGGTTGCAACCGCCGAGCAGCAAGGTGATCAGAAGCGGCCAGCCGCGCATGCTAACCCCCTTCCGCCTCGCCCACCGGCCCTCCGCCGACAGGCTGCGGCGCCTCCAGCCCCCCCTCGCCACGCATTCCACCCAGCCACCGGCGGGCAGCCACGAAGAACAACGGCGTGAAGAAGATGCCGAAGAAGGTCGCGCTGAGCATGCTGCCCATCACCCCTGTGCCGACCGCCTGTCGGCTGGCCGCCCCTGCGCCCGAGGCGAAAACCAGCGGCAGCATGCCGATCACGAAGGTGAGGCTGGTCATCAGGATCGGCCGCAGCCGCTGCTCGGCGGCCTGCCGCGTGGCCACCAGGGTGGGCGTGCCCTGCGCCTCCTCGTCGATCGCGAACTGGACGATCAGGATCGCATTCTTCGCCGCCAGACCGATGATCGTCACAAGGCCGACGTTGAAATAGATGTCCGCCGACATCCCGCGAACCATGGTCAGCACAACGGCGCCGATCACGCCCAGCGGCACGACCATCAATATGGCCAGCGGCAGGGCCCAGCTCTCATAGAGCGCCGCCAGCAGCAGAAAGGTGACGATCACCGACAGTCCGAGCAGCGCGCCGATCTGCCCCCCCGCCTGCCTCTCTTCGAATGCGGTGCCCGTCCACTCGAAGCCGTAGCCTGTCGGTAAGACCTGGTGGGCGATCCGCTCCATCTCGTGCAGCGCATCGCCGCTGGAACGGCCTGGGGCCGCCTGGCCGGACAGGGTGACCGACGGGAAGCCGTTGTAGCGCTCCAGCTGCTGCGGGCCGGCGGTCCAGTGCATCGTCGTGAACGCGCTGAACGGCACCATCTCGCCTCGGTCGTTGCGTGTTCGAAGCGAAGCGACGTCCTCCGCCCGCATGCGCTGCGATGCGTCGCCCTGTACGAATACCCTCAGCACATTGCCTTCGTGCACGAAGTCGTTGGCGTAGGCCGAGCCGAAGACAATGCTTAGCGCCTGGTTCACCTGGCCGATCTGCAAGCCGAGGGCGCGAGCCTTGATGCGGTCGACTTCGACATAGAGCTGCGGCGTCGGCGGCAAGCTCTCCAGCCGCACGCCGGCAAGGTTCGGACTCTTCGCGGCTTGCACCAACATCGCCTGGCCGGCCTGGACCAGTCCTGATCCCTCGCCTGCCCGGTCCTGCACCATCATCGAAAAGCCGGTGGCGTTGCCGAGCGACTGGATCGGCGGCGGCTCCAGCGCGAATACGGTCGCCTGCGGTATCGTAAAGAACGCCCGGTTGGCGCGTTGGACCAGGGCGCTGGCGGAATCGTCGCGACCCAGGCGCTTGGCCCACGGATAGAGGTCGACGAACGACATCGCAACCGACTGGCCCTGGCCGAAGAAGCTGAAGCCGACCACGGTGACCACGTTGCGAACCTGTGGCTGCTTGCGCAGAAAGGCCTCAGCCTGGGCGACCGCCGCTTCGGTCCGCTGCATCGACGCACCGGGAGCGGCGTTATAGGCCACGAAGAAATAGCCTTGGTCCTCGTTCGGCAGGAAACCGCCCGGCAGGCGCATGAACAACAGCACGACGACGACGCAGAACGCGGCGAAGCCACCCAGCCAGAGCAAGGGCGCGGCCAACATGGCGTCGACGCCTCTCAGGTAGCGCGCGGTGCTGCGCTCCATGAAGGTGTTGAAGCCGCCGAAGAACCTGCCCAGCAGGTTCGGCCGGCGCGTGGCATCTGCCGCGGACGGAGCGCGCAAGAGGCTGCCGCACAAGGCCGGAGCCAGCGTCAACGACAGGATCGTCGAGACGACGATCGCCACCGTCAGGGTGATCGAGAATTGCCGATAGATCCCGCCGCTTGAGCCGGGAAAGAAGGCCATCGGCGCGAAGACCGCCATCAGCACCAGCGTCGTGGCGACGATCGCCACGGTGATCTGGCCCATCGCCTTTACCGTGGCCTCGCGTGGCGACAGCCCCTCGTCACGCATGATCCGCTCGACGTTCTCGACAATGACGATGGCGTCGTCGTTTAGGATCCCGATCGCCACGACCATCGCAAACAGCGACAGCAGGTTGATCGAGAGCCCGAAGAGAAACAGGCCGAGGCACGCGCCGAGCAAGGCGATCGGCACGATCAGTGTCGGCACAACGGTGGTGCGCCAGCGTTGCAGGAACAGGAACACCACGATCGAGACCAGCACCATCGTCTCGACCATGGTTTCGAGCACATTCCTCACCGAGGCGGTGATGAAGGGCGTGGTGTCGAACGGAATCGTCCACGTTATGTCCGGGGGAAAGCCCGACTGCAGCTCCTTCATCCGCGCAACCACCGCCTGCGCGGTGGAAAGAGCGCTGGCCCCTGTGGCCAGCTGGACCCCGAGGACGGCTGTCTCTGCGCCATTCAGCGTGCCGCGAAAGCCGTAGCTGTCCTGCCCGAGCTCGACCCGCGCCACGTCGCCGAGCCGCACCGTCGAGCCGTCGGGCCTGGAGGCGACGATGATGTCGCGAAACTGCTGGGCGCTGGAGAACCGGCTCTGAGTGATGATCTGGGCGTTGAACTCCGAGCCGGGCGCGATCGGCTGCGCGCCAAGACTGCCGCCGGCGGTCTGGCTGTTCTGTTCGCGAATCGCGGCCAACACCTCGGCGGGCGACAGGCCGAATCCGGCAAGCCGGTCGCGATCCAGCCAGATGCGCATGGCGTATGGCGAGCCGAACAGCAGGACATCGCCGACCCCCCGCACCCGGCGCAGTTCGTCAACGAGATTGTTGGAGGCGAAATTGTCCATATCGAGCGCAGAGGAGGAGCCGGTCTTCGACTTCAGCGCGATCACCATCAGGAAGCCGGCCGACGAGGCGGTCACGCGTACGCCGAGTTGCCGCACCTCCTGGGGCAGCCGCGGCTCAGCCCGGCCCAACCTGTCCTGCACCTGCGAGCGGGCGACCTCGAGGTCGGTGCCGGGCCGGAACGTTACAGTGATCTGCGCAGTGCCGTTCGCGCGGCTGACCGCTGACATGTAGAGGAAGTTGTCGACCCCGTTCATCTCGCGCTCGATGATCGAGGTCACCGTGCGGTCGAGTGTGGCCGCGTCGGCGCCGGGGAACGTCGCGGCGACATTCACGGAAGGGGGCGCGATGTTGGGATAGGTTTCGACGGGCAGGTTTCGAAGCGCGATCCCCCCGAAAAGCAGGGCGAACAGCGCGACCACCCAGGCGAAGACCGGGTGATAGACGAAGAAGCGGTTCATCCCGTCGTATCCGAGGAAGCCCCAGGGAGTGACCCCGGCGGGACGGGGCGAGGCGTGACCCTCTGGCCGGGCTGAACCCTCTGCCAGCCGTCAACGATGAGCTTGTCTCCAGGCTTCAGACCGGAGCGCACCACCCATTCACCGTCGTGGCGGCCACCAAGCGTGACGATCCGCCGAGCTGCGAGATCGTCTGGGGTGACGATCATCACACTCGCCTCGTCGGCGCCGATCGCGATGGCGCGTTCGGGGATCGCGACGCCGTTGGCAACGACGCCAGCCAAGACCGTGCCGCGGACAAACTGGCCGGGGAGAAGTTCGCGTTTAGGGTTGGAAAACTCCGCTCGCAGCACTTGGCTGCCGGTAGATGGCTGGACGGCCAGGTCGGCGAAGTTCAGGTGTCCGACGAGGCCGAAGTCCTGGCCATTCTCCTTGACCAATCGCACCTCAATGTTCCGCAGATTGGGAAGCTGGACCTCTCCACGGCGGACCTGTTGCGTCAGGTCCAGCAGATCGCTGCTCGACTTGGTGAAGACCGCATAGATTGGCGAAAGCTGGTCGACCTGGGCCATCAGCGTCGCACCCGCGCCGCTCACCAACGCGCCCTCGCTCACCTGCGCGCGGCCAACCCGGCCTGCGATGGGTGCGCGGACGGTCGCGTAGCCGACCCGCAGTTTCGCCCGGTCGACGGCGCCTTGGGCATCCAGGATCGCAGCGTCGGCTTGGCGCAGGTTCGATTGGGCGGACTCGAACTCCAGGTCACTGATCGCCTTGCGGCCGACCAGCATCGAGAAGCGCTTCATGACCTCGGCTGCGTTCGTCCTGGCCGCCTGGGCGCGTATCAGGTTCGCCTGCGCCTGCTGCAGCTGGGCGCGCACGTCGGCCGGGTCGATCTGGAACAGTGGCGCGCCGGCCTTGACGTCAGCGCCTTCGACATAGAGGCGGCGTTCCACGATCCCGTCGATCCGCGCCCGGACCTCGGCCGATCGCACCGCCTCGATACGGCCCGGCAACTCGACCGCATTCGGCACGGGGCGCGCGACAACCGTGATGACCTGGACAGGCGGCGCTGGTGGAACGGCCGCCTGCTCATTGGGTCCGCACCCCGTCAGGAGCAAGAGACCAAACGCGACGCACCCCGCAGTGGCCGCACCCAGAGCGATCCTGCTTGAAATCGCTGCCATTATCGCTCTCACGATTGCCGGAGGAGCGAAGCCGACTAAGCGCTGGATGCATATCGGGTGGAGTACGGAGGTGCGTCTCCTCACCTGATTGGCGGGCCCGGGCCAAGCCCTGCGGCCTTGGTTTTCGTCGGCGACGGTCCCTACGCGGCGAGCCGCAGGATCAATCCGTGGCCCCAAATCCGGGCTCGTCCTGCGGCCACGCCGGCAGCCCCGCCAACGGCGTCGAGCGGCCTTCCGCGAGGTCGCTCTGGACCGCTCGCTCCATAAAGCCACGCCAGATCTGCGCCGGCAGCCCGCCGCCGCCGACCCCGACCATCGGCGCGGCATCGTCGTTTCCTACCCAGACCCCGACCACCAGATCCCCGGCGAATCCGATAAACCATGCATCCCGGTTGTTCTGGGTGGTCCCGGTCTTGCCGAATACCGGATAGGGCAGAGCCCCTCCCAGACCGGCCCCCTGCTCAGCCGCCGCGTTGAGGAGAGCAAGAAGGTGGCGCTGTTCGCGAAGCGGGCGCCTTTCCTCGGCCGGGGGACGCCCATTCTGAAGCCCGGTCGGATTAATCGGATAGGCGCCGGCCGCCACGGCCGCGTAGGCCGCTGTCATGTCGAGGAGCGTGACCTCGTTCGACCCCAGCGCCAGGCTCGGCACGGTCTTCAGGTTGCCGGAAACGCCAAGGTCGTGGGCTGCTCGCACCACCTCGTCGCGCCCGACGAGTTCCGAGATCCTCACTGCGGCGACATTGCTTGAATGGGCAAAGGCGTCCCGAAACGTGATCACGCCCTGGTAGCGGCCGCCGGCGTTTTCCGGTCGCCAGTTTCCCACGGCCACCGGCTCATCGGCGACAAGAGTCTCGGGCGTGGCGCCTTGCCTGAGCGCGGCCAGATAGACGAACAGCTTGAACGATGAGCCGGGTTGGCGATGGGACTGAACGGCACGATTGAACTGGCTGGCCGAGTAGTCGCGGCCTCCAACCATGGCCACGACCGTCCCGTCGGGTCGCATGGCGACGAGCGCGGCCTGGCTCGCATTCCCGCGCCGGCCGCTCGCCTGCAACACGCCCGCGACCGCCTGCTCCGCATCGGCCTGAAGCTTCAGATCCAGGGTGGTCCGGACTGCGATCTCGCCATGGCCCGAGACCTCACCAACTTCAGCTTGCCCGGCGACCCAGTCGCGGAAGAACTCGCCGCCGGGCGTCACCTGCCGGTCGAACACAAGCTGCGCAGGTGGAGCGTTCCTTGCCTGTGACGCATCGATGGCGCCGCTATCGGCCATGGCCGCCAGGACAAGTCGCTCGCGCGCCTGGGCCGCGGCCAGATCATGGCTGGGGGCGAGCGCTGACGGGGCCTTCACAAGGCCCGCAAGCATCGCGGCCTCACTCAACGAAAGGTCTTCGGGGGCCTTGTCAAAATAAGTCCTCGCGGCCGCGCGAAGCCCATAGGCTCCATTGCCGAAATAGGCGGTGCTGAGGTAGCGCGAAAGGATCTCGTTCTTCGTTAGCCGCAACTCAAGCGCCAGGGCCACCAGGCCTTCGCGAAGCTTTCGTCCATAACTCCGCTCATCTCCGACGTAGGTCTTCGCGAGCTGCTGGGTGATGGTGCTGCCACCTTGCATCACCCGCCCGCGCGAGAGGTTCACCAGGGCCGCTCGGCCCGTGCCCACCGGGTCCATGCCGAAGTGCGTGTAGAAGTGGCGATCCTCCACGGCGACAAAGGCTGCGCTCACGAACGGGGGGAGTGCGGCTGCGTCCACCGGGGCTCCCTTGTAGGCGCCGCGGCGAGAAAAGGGGGTCCCATCGGCGGCAAGAAAGACCATTGCGGGTCTGGATGACCCAGCCGAAGGCTGGTCGAGCGGCAGGCTCCAAGCCATCCAGGCCACGCACACCGCCGCGATCGCGCAGACTGCGACGACGGCGGGCAATGCACGTCGGACGCGGCCCGCTGCTCGGGAATTCTGACGAAGGTTGGCGGCGCCCATGCGACCCTCGAGCTTGGCCGCCAGTTTGGCGCAGACCATTCGGGAAGGGCTCGATTGCCGCTCGAAGCAAGCGGTTGTTGGTCCTTAAGACGTCAAAAGCGAGACCGTGGCCGCCCCCGCTGTGGAGCCGGGCGGGAATGGGGGCTTTTGGGGTGTTGACCCGATTTACTCGCGCGACTGTCCATCGTTACGTCGCGCGGGGCCTTAGGAGGACGCCCAATGAAGTCCCTGGTTGGAGCCGCGGCAATCTCGATCTGCCTGATCGGCGTCTCGGCCTGTGCGCCGACGCAGACGTCCTCGTCCTTCTCCTCTTCGGAATCTATGAGGGCGCAGCCCGTCAGCTTTGGGCAAGTGATCAACGTGCGGTCCGTTGACATCCGCCCGGGCCAGACCCGGCTCGGCATGGCCACAGGCGCGGTCCTGGGCGGTATCGCGGGCAGCCAGATCGGCGGCGGCACGGCGTCCAACGTCGCCGGCGGCGTCGCCGGCGCGGTCGCGGGCGGTGCGCTGGGGAGTGCGATCCAGGGGTCGCGGGTCACGCGGGGCATCGAGGTGACGCTGAGACTGGAAGGCGATAATCGCACGGTCGCCATCATTCAGCCCGGCGACATGAGGGATTTCCGGATCGGCGATCGGGTGCGTTTGATCGGCAACGCAGACAACGCGCGCGTCGCCCACTGAGCGCCCGAGCGGGCGGGATCAGATCTGGATCGCGCCGCTTGCCGGTCCATAGACGCCGAATGCGGCGCCCAGGGCCAGTACGCCCAGCACGACCAGTTCGACCGTCGTGAACACCGGCTTCTTCTGCTCGCGCATGGTCTGCACGAAGAAGACGGTGGCGGGGAGGTAGAGCAGAGCCGACAGCATTCCGTAGCCTGCGACCATCAGAAATCAGGATCATGGCGCTGGTCATCTTCAGGGCCATGACGAAGGCGTACTCTGAGAACCAGGATTTAACATCTTCCCCCGGCTGAAGCCGGGGGATTTCCCAGGGAGGAAATCCACTGAGGAGTTCGCGCTTCATCGGGCGCCTGACGGCCACCCTCCACGTGCATCATCGCCTCGAATCTACAGGCGTCACCGTGCTGTTCAACCCCGGAGAAGCGGCCGCCGGCCGCGCTCGCTTACCTCCCCGCCCGGAAGGACGGGGTTACTCGCGAGGGACTCGATGATCAGGAAGAGCTGGATGACGATGTTGCTCAGCCAAAGGGCGGCGGCGGGTGCGCCGGCGGCGTTGTTCCTTCCACCGACCGGACCCGTCGCATTCCCGAAAGTCCGAGGAAGCGAAAAGATGCCTGCCCCCACCATCGAACCGACCACCATGGCGGTGAGTGTCGGCAGCGACATCTTCTGCACGGTCTGCATTCCCGGCCCGGCTTTCAGGCGCGTGACCGCGTAGAACACGCGCGCCACCTCAGACCCCCGTTTTGCGATTCAGGCGTCGGGGACCGGCTCCCCGCTGCCAATCAGGCCAAAACCCGAGAGCGACCTTGGCCGTGAATAGCGCAGAAAAACGAACCTTTAGGGGGTCTCCGGAAGCGGCTCCCCATCGTTCGAAAGGAGGATAGCGACCCATCGCAACCGCCTGGTCCCCGCCAGCTGATAGATCAGCGCGAGGGTGAGCGGCACGGCCAGGAAGGCTCCGGGCAGGCCCCAGACAATGCTCCAAGCGCCGACCGCCATGAGGCTGGCGCAAGGATCGATGTTCTGGGTCGAGGCCTGCAGTTTCGGCAAAACCAGGTTGCCCACGACGAACGCGACGGCCTGAATACCGACGAAGATAATCGCGCTCGGCCATGGCGACGAAAACTGGAGCAAAGCGAACAGAGCCGGTCCGATGCTGCCGATCGCCACCCCGAGGAATGGGATGAAGGACAGCATGAAAAACGCGATCGCCCAGAGAACCCAGTGGTCCAGCCCCACCGAGAACATGATGAGGCCCGATGCCCCGGCGTTCATCAGCCCGGTGACGGTCTGGATCCAGAGGTAGGTCTCGACGCCCCGGACCGACCGCTCCAGAACCAGGGTTGATTGGCCCTCGCGGCCGCCCAAGGCAAGGCGGAGCCGGCGTCCGATCAACTCCCACGACACGAGCTGGAAGATTACGAAGAGCGCCGTGAGCACCAGGCCGGAGAAGGCGCTGCTGAGGCCGCCCAGCATCCATGACGCGACTTCACGCGCATTCAGGTTTCCGAACAGCACATCGACCGTCAACGGTTCTTCGAGGCCGACCCGGTGACTGACGGCGGTGAGCAACCCGTTGAGGCGTTCAAGCAGCAACGGCAGTTCATCGCGCAGTCCGGCCACGCCTGGAAGCACCACGCCGCCGGCCGCGAAAAGCAGCCCCAGCGCGGCCACACCTGCGATCAACGCGACCGCGCGCTTGTTCGCCCTGGGCCAGACGGACACGACGGCGCGCAGGAACGCCTGGATCAGAACGGTGATCACCAAGGCGAAGGCGAAGGGCCACAGGATCGCTCTGAAGACATGCAGCAACAAGACGGCGGCCGCCGTCCCGATGAGGGCCCAGGCCACGGTGTCGTCCGAACGCGAGGTATCACTCAAGCTGGCCCCCGTTTTTGCCTGCGCGCCGAGCCCGACGCCTTGCGGCACCCGGGCAAGCGCGCATAGCGCCAGGTCGAAGGCGAACGGCTCACGGTGGGGACGGAAAGGTCAGGGCTCACAAGCCTCCTGGGCATCGGTCTGCTACCCGCGCCGCGCAAAGGAGGCCCGGGCGATCTCTGTCGCCAGCATCCGCCCGGGCCCATTGCCTTGGCGCCGAAGCGCCGCCGCAGGTTCCGCCAAGCCGGGAGACGCCCGGCGGGATTTCCAACGCTGTCCCAAGCTCCCAGCTCAGACAATCAGGCGTTCACCTGAGCCGCACGACGCCATGGGGGGACATCTCGGCTCTAGGTCTGCGCAGGACCTGTCTCAGGCGATCACCCGATAGATGGACCTCCGCCGTCGTGTTGAGTTGATTAGGCGTTCGGAACGGCAAATGCAGATTTGCGGGGCACAAATCACGCGGGGCAGCCGGCGCCGAGCGCCGAGACCGGGGATCTGCAAAGGACCATCGGGCGCCTGTTCCGCAGCTCGTGAGAGCCTCGCAGTATCGCGCTGGATCTGATCGATGAAGTTCGGCTTGCCTTCGTTCGCGATCCTCCTGAGCTTCGTCCTGCTGAGCGCATGCGCAACGATTTCACGCCCGGAGAACGGTCTGGCTGCGCCGGGCTCGGCCCTTCACATGGTGGATCCGCGTCTCAAGGCAGACGCCATGGAGGCGGACTTCACGCACCGGATGCAGACGGCGACCGAGCCCTTCAGCCTCCTTTCGCTCTCGGGCGGCGGCGCCAATGGCGCATTCGGAGCCGGGGTGATCGTCGGCTGGACGGAGACTGGCAAGCGTCCGGAGTTCTCGATCGTCACAGGCGTCAGCACCGGTGCGTTGGCCGCTCCCTTCGCCTTCCTGGGGCCGGAGTGGAACGAGAGGCTGAAGGTCGCCTACACCCGGGGCGGGGCGGAGGGCTTGCTGAGTTGGCGCCACCTGTCCTTCCTGGTCTCTCCAAGTCTCTATAGCGCTCGACAGCTGAAGGACCTGGTCTACCAAAACATCACGCCCGACCTTTTACGGGCCGTGGCGGTCGAGCATGCCAAGGGTCGGCGGCTCCTGGTGGCGACCACCAATCTCGACACCCAGGAGACCACGATCTGGGACATGGGGCTGTTGGCTACACAGGGCGACGCCCCTGCCCTGGCGCTCTTCTGCAAGATACTGCTGGCGTCTTCGAGCATACCCGGCGTGTTCCCGCCGGTTTTCATCGTCGCTTCGGGAAACGATGGCCGCCTCGTCCAACAGATGCACGTCGACGGTGGGGTGAATGCGCCCTTCCTGGCTGTTCCTGAGGATCTCGTGCTCTGGACGAGCCCGCACAGTCCCCCGCCGGGCAGCACGATCTACATCCTGATAAACGGGGTGCTGGAACGTGAGACCTCGATCACGCCGGGCAGCTTCCGGGGGATCCTGATCCGAACGCTTTCGAGCGCAGGAAACGCGTCAAACCGCGTGCATATCGCGTCCAATGCAGCCTTCGCGGCGAGGAACGGCATGGATGTGGAGCTCTCCGTCATCCCGAGGGGGACGCCCGGCGGCACCTTGAACTTCAGCACCGAAGCGATGTCTGCCTCGTTCGAAGCGGGACGACAGCGCGCTCTGGCCGGCACGGCTTGGGCGCCGATCAGGTCCGGGCAGGTATTCGTCAACGGTGACGTGACGGCTCCCGCGCCGAGCCGGTGATGTCCAGGACGGGGGCGCTCGCAGAGGAGCCGGGACCGCGCCGGGATTGAGGGCCTGCGCGCAAGGGGCTCGGGGTATGGCCCGATGCCCGACGCGGGGCGTTTGGGGGAATTTGGATCTGTCGGCAAGAACAGCTACGGGGGACATGCCAATGTCACGCCAGCCGAACGTTCTGCGCGGCCCCGTGTTGGGTCGCTCCACAGTATCGCCGGCGATCCTTGCGATCGCGCTGATTGTCGTCGGCATCTTTGTGTTGGCTGACGCCGCGATGGTCGCGCGCTTCAGCGCCGCGCTCGTCGGAGGCGCCGCGATTATCGTCGGCGGTTTCGAGCTCCTGCACGGGATTTCGCAAAGACCCTGGACCCGCGCCGCGCCGCGGTGCGTGCTCGGCGTCATCTACTTAGCTTTTGGCCTGGGACTCTTGCGTCATGAAGAGGTCAGGACACTGGTGCTCACCGACGCCCTCGGCCTGCTGCTGATCGTCTCGGGTGGCATCCGGGTCGCACTTGGCGCCGGACGCGCGCCGGGCGCGCGATGGCTTCTCCCATCGGGCCTGGTTGGTCTCGCAGCAGGCTTGAGCATCCTCTTCGCCTGGCCTGGGTCTGGCGCGCGCTGGATCAGCCTTGCGCTCGGCGCCGACCTTCTTGTTCACGGGCTGGCCTGGGCGATGGTCGCGTTGGCCAGGCAAAATCGGGGAGCCGGCTAAGCGGCTCAGCGCATCATGGGCGCCGTTCGGATCGCTTCGCACGCCTGGCGACCTCGCGTCTTCAGACCGAGGCGATCGAGATCGTTTGCCCAACGTCGGCAAAATCGCATCTGGCTATGGACGCTCGCCAACCACGCCGTTTGCGAGCGACCTGCGGACGCCTCACCCCGCGATCTGCGAGCCGCCCGCAGGTCCCTGAGCGCTCAGGTAAACGCCTGATCGTGGCCGATTTCCTCCAGGGGTATGCTCCGCAGGCGGACATCTGGGATGGCCGCTGACAGGGGCAGAGAGACATGGCTGCTGGAACAATGTCGGACGCCGAAAGGGTCCAGAGCGTACGCCGCCGCGCCCACGCCCAGGTCGCGGTTGACGGCTCGGACGCCCTACTAGGCGAGCAGCGGTTCTTCGACGAATTCACCAAGGATCGGCCCAGCCTCGCCGAGCGCCTGGAGGCGGGCAGGACCCTGCGCAAGTCGGTCCCGCGTTCGGCCCATTCTGCTTATGCGCCGGACCCGCAACGGCCAGACCCGGTCGCAGTCCTGATCGAGCAGAACAAGACCCGGATTCAAGCCCTTGTCCCGATCAGGAACGCGAGGATGCTGGTCTCGCCCTTCTCCTTCTTGAGGGGGGCCGCTGCGATCATGGCGCGAGACCTCTGGCACACCCCGTCTACCGGACTCCTGGTCGCGGCTTGCGGAGACATGCACGTCTCCAATTTTGGGCTCTTCGGCTCAGCTGAAAGGAACCTTGTCTTCGCGATCAACGACTTCGACGAGGTCCATCCCGGGCCGTGGGAATGGGATTTGAAGCGCCTCGCCGCCAGTATCGCCTTGGTGGCGACGTCGCTTGGCGGCAACCGTCGGGATGCCGAGACGTCGGTCCGCCGAGCCGTGGAAATCTACCGCCAACGCATCGCGCGGTATGCCCAGATGGCCTACCTGGAAACCTGGTACGACTGCATCGACGAGCGTTCCGTCCTCGCAGTCCTTCCTCCGGCGCTGAGGCGCGGGGCTGAAGAGAACATGGACAAAGCCAGGGCCAAAGGTCGCCTCCAGTCCCTCGACAGGCTGACCGAAGAAGTGGGCGGCGAGCACAGGATCATTGAAGACATCCCCCTCATCGTCCGAGAAGAGCACCTGGAGTCAGGCGTCCCAT
The DNA here is from genome assembly GCF_036495085.1 of Phenylobacterium sp. GTDB lineage: Bacteria > Pseudomonadota > Alphaproteobacteria > Caulobacterales > Caulobacteraceae > Phenylobacterium. The sequence goes on from NZ_DASXNL010000036.1 coordinate 22,838, forward strand.
TAAAGGAAGCGCTGGAGGTGATGTTGCGAACCTACGTCGCCTCGCTGCCCGAGGACCGCAGGCGTCTGTTCTCCCGCTACCGGATCGTCGACGCCGCGCGAAAGACGGTCGGCGTTGGAAGCGTCGGAACCGGATGCTGGGTCATCCTTCTTCAAGGGCTCGATTCGGAAGACCCGCTGTTCCTCCAGGCCAAACAGGCGACCCAATCCGTCCTCGCCCCCTTCACCCCGACACCCCTTCACTTCAAGAACCAAGGGCAGCGGGTGGTGGTCGGCCAGCGTCTGACCCAGGGTTCGCCCGATATCTTCCTTGGCTGGGGTAACGTCGACGGGACCGACTTCTACGTGCGCCAGCTTGCCGACATGAAGGGCGGCGTGAAGTTCACCGACGGCGATCGCTCTGCCCTGGCCGGCCTTCCGGAATATTGCGGCCTCTGCGGATGGGCGCTCGCGCTGGCGCACGCGAAGTCCGGCGACCCGGCAATGATCGCCGGCTACTGCGGAAAGAGTTCGGCGCTGGACGAGGCCATCGCCAAATTCGCCATGGCCTATATGGAGCAGACCGAACTCGACCACGCCGCACTCGTCGAGGCCGCGCGCAAAGGGCGGATTTCCGTCAGCCAACCCGAATAGGGTCGAGTGACCTAGCGGCTCTTGAGGAGGTCGCGGATTTCCGTCAGCAGCGCCTCGGTCGGCGTGGGCGCCGGGGGCGGAGCCGCCGCCTCTTGCCGCTTCAGACTATTCACCGCCTTGACCAGCAGGAAGATCACGAACGCAACGATCAGGAAGTTTATGATCGTGTTGATAAACGCGCCGTAGGCGACCGACACCTCGGCCGTCTTGGCCGCCAGGTCCGCGGGCTTCAGCACGTACTTCATTTGAGAAAAATCGATCCCGCCGGTGGCCAGGCCAATGGGCGGCATGACGACCTGCTCAACCAGACTTTTCACGACGGCCCCGAACGCCGCACCGATAATCACGCCGACGGCGAGATCGACCACATTGCCGCGAGCGATGAACTCCCGAAATTCCTTGAACATCAGCCTGCCCTTTCTCGGTTGCCGGCGCGCGAGCCTCGGCGCTGCTGTCGCAAGCGTCAACGTTGGCCGCCGCCTTGACCGCGCGGCTCAGACCGGGATCGATGGGCGAACCAGAAAACCCCGAGGGGGGAGAGACCATGCCTAGACTGATAGCCGCCATCGGGCTCCTGGCGATGGCCACGCCCGCCTTCGCCGGAACGCTCGAGGAAGTGACCACCCACGGCATCATCCTGATCATCGGGGACATGCAGATCCCCGTCACCTACACGCCGGACCACAAGTTCACGGC
>NZ_DASXNL010000037.1:0-2103 GCF_036495085.1 Phenylobacterium sp.
GGAGGGGCTCGGCTGTCCCCTGGGATCGCACATGCGCCGCGCCAACCCCCGCGATGGCCTGGCGCCGACGAAGGGTGACATGCAGGGCTTCCTGGAGGCCAGCAACAGCCACCGCTTCCTGCGCCGGGGGCGCAAGTACGGGCCGCCCTTCAGCGAAAATCCGACGGCCGACCGCGGCCTCCTGTTCATGGCCATCAATACCGACATCGCGCGGCAATTCGAGTTCGTCCAACAGACCTGGATGCTCAACGAGAGCTTCGCCACCCTCTTCGACGAGACCGATCCCCTGATGGGACCGAAAGGTTTCTTTACGCTGCCGGGCAAGCCGCTCAGAACCCGCGTTGAGGTCGAGACCTACGTGCGCCTGGTGGGCGGGGACTACTTCTTCCTTCCGAGCCTGCCGGCGCTCGCTTACCTGGGCGGGCTTTGATGAGCGCCCAGGCGCCGGCCTTCGGCAGGTCCAAACCGCGGGGCGGCCTGAATGGGGCGGTCGCGTCCTTCTTGCTTCAGCACGCGGACCTGATTTTCAGGGTTCAGCGGCGCGTCCTGCCGATCATCAACGTCGGCAAATTGGCGATAGTCTCCCGCAGTGACGACGTGCGTGAACTCTTCCTGGAGAACCGCCACTTTTCCGTAACCTACGGCGAGAAGCTGCAGGTGATCATGGCCAACGAGCCGTTCTTCCTGGTCCAGGACGCCGAGGCGGCCCACGACCATGAGGTCAATGCGCTGCACATGGCCGTGCGCCCCGCCGACATCCCGGCGCTCGCCAAGGCCACCACAGCGCGTGCGCAAGCCCTGCTCGCCGCCGCGGACGGACCCGTCGAAGTGGTCGGCTTCGCGCGCCAGATCGCCTTCGACGTGTTCTCAGACTACCTCGGCGTGACCGCGCCAGCGGGCCGCGACCTGCAGGAGGTTGGCCAGCGCCTGTTCGAATTCCAGTTCGCCGACCCCTTCGGCGACGCCGATCTCCATGCCGAGGTCGTCCAACTCTCGGCGGTCATGCGCGATCACCTCGACGCCCTGATCGCCTCGCGAAAGGCTCAACCGGCCGTCGACGACGCGCTCGGGCGCTGCCTGGCCTTGCAGGCGAAGGGCCGGGACGGGTTCAGCGACGTTCAGATACGCACCGCCCTGCTCGGCCTCCTGGTCGCCATGCCGCAACTGCAACTGATCGCCGCGCTCGCCATGGAGCAGCTCCTGCAACGCCCCGCCGAGTTGGGTCGCGCCCAGGCGCTGGCTCGAAGCGGCGATAACGAGGCGCTGGCAGGTTACACCTTCGAGGCGCTGCGTTTCGATCCGCTGGCGCCGGTCATTCAAAGGCGCGCCCGCTCCGACCACATGATCGCCGCCGGGACGCCGCGTCAAACGACGATCAGTAAGGACGCAAAGGTTTGGGTCGCCGTGCAATCGGCCATGCGCGACCCTCGCCGGATTCTTGAGCCGGACGTATTCGATCCGACCCGTCCATGGCGCACGTACCTGCATTTTGGCGACGGGCTGCACACCTGCTTCGCCATGGCCTTCAACCGCGCCCTGGTCCCCCTGATGCTGCAGCCCCTTCTGAAGCGCGATGGTCTGCGCCGCGCGACAGGGTCCCGAGGCAGGCTACGCCGGCAAAACCTGATCCCGGATCAGCTTTGGGTCGCGTTCGATCGCGCACACTGACCACAGCCCGGCTCACGCGGTCTGCGCGATCGGTGTCCCGGTCGCGGGCTCCATCGCCCACGGCGCGATGCCATAGCGCCGGCAGAGCTCGCTCCGCTCAGCGAGGTCGCCCTCGATGCGTGAATCGCCGGGTTTCGCGCGCGTCATCAGCCGCGCACGAAGACCCAGACCATCGACCATCCAGCACGGGTTGTTGATGCGCCTGGCGATCAGGAACGCCTCTTCCAGCTGCGCCAGGCCCCCCTCGGCGTCGCCGCTGGTGACCAGAGCTTCGGCGTAGCCGGCCAGCAGGAAATACCGCTCCATCTGACCGGTGCGCAGGTGCAATCCCTTGCGAAGGCATTCCTCGACGATCTCGATAGCCTGGCGCATCCGGCCCGTTCGCGAGAGCGCAATGGCGATCCGGCCCGCCAGGTTCGCCTTGATGGCGTCATA